>CAYNZQ010000007.1:54585-131247 GCA_964401795.1 uncultured Citromicrobium sp. | reverse complement strand
TGCAGCGTGATGGGCGGCAAGCTGCTCGGCTTCCCGTTCGACATCCACACCGGCGGGATCGACCATCGCGAGATCCATCACCCCAACGAGATCGCGCAGAATCAGGCCTTCTGCGGCTGCGGCGGACTGGACGTGGCCTCACATTCGGGCGCCAACATCTGGATGCATAACAATTTTCTCGTCGACAGGACGGGGAAGATGAGCAAATCCTCGGGCGAGTTCCTGCGCCTGCCGCTCCTGATCGAGAAGGGTTACCACCCGCTCGCCTATCGCCTGATGTGCCTGCAGGCGCACTACCGCAGTGAGCTGGAATTCTCGTGGGAGGGGCTGGGCGCTGCGCTGACCCGGTTGAAGCGGATGGTGATGCAGGTCGCCCCGCTGCGCGACATGCCGTCAGGCGATCCGGCGCTGCCGAAATTCGAACCCGCGCTGGCGAAGTTCGACGCCGCGATCGGAGACGACCTCAACACCCCCATCGCGCTCACCGCGCTGGAAGAAGCGCTGGCGACGAAGAAGGTCGATGCGGGCGCCAAGCGCGCGGTGGTGGAGCGGATGGATACGGTGCTGGGGCTGGGCCTGCTCGACCTCGCGCGCGGTGATCTTCGCATCCGTCCAAAGGACGCGCAGCTGACGGAAGCCGAGATCGAGGATGCGCTGGAGCAGCGCAAGTCCGCACGGGCGGAGAAGGACTTCGCCGCCTCCGACGCGATCCGCGACGAACTCGGGGCGAAGGGCGTAGAGGTGATGGACGGTGACCCCCTCGGCTGGGAATGGAAGCTGGGCTGAGCGGTCCCCCTCCCGCTTGCGGGAGGGGTAAGGGGTGGGCATAGCTCGGCATATGCAGATCAGCCCCACCCCCGGCCCCTCCCGCAGGCGGGAGGGGAGCAACCGATGACCGTCGCCGTTCTTTCCGCGCTGGTGCGCCCGCTGGTCGAGCCGCAGCTTCCGTCCGGGATCGAGCCGCGCTGGTTCACCTCGGTCGAGGAAATGCATGCGCTGGCGCCAGAGGCCGAGATCGGCTGGTTCGACCATAACGATCCCGCCATCATGCTGGAGGCGGTGCGGCGCGCGGAGAAACTCGAATGGCTCAGCTCGATCTATGCCGGGCTCGATTTCCTGCCGCTCGACCTGCTGCGCCAGCGCGGCGTCGTCGTCACCAACGGGGCGGGGATCAACGCGGTGACCATCGCCGAATATGTCGTGATGGGGATGCTGGTCCACGCCAAGGGCTATGACGACGTCGTCCGCGCGCGCGACCGGCGCGAGTGGCTGTCCGATTCGCCGGGCAAGATGGAGCTGGAGGGCGGGCGCGTGCTGCTGCTCGGCTACGGTGCGATCGGGCGGCTGATCGAACCGCGCCTGCAAGCCTTCGGCATGGAGGTCAGCGTCGTGCGCCGCTCCGGCGGCGAAGGCGCGCTGGGGCCCGACGAATGGCGCGGCAGGCTCGGCGAATTCGACTGGATCGTCCTCGCCGTGCCCGCCACGCCGGAGACCGAAGGGATGATCGGCGCTGATGAACTGGCGGCGATGAAGGGCACCGCCGTCCTCGTGAACATCGCGCGCGGCAGCGTGATCGACCAGCCGGCCCTGATCGAGGCGCTGGAGGCGAAGCGGCTCGGCGGGGCCTTCCTCGATGTGATGACGCCCGAACCGCTGCCGGCGGATCACCCGCTGTGGAATGTGGAGCGGGCTCACCTCACCATGCATCTGTCGGGGCGCGCCCAGACGAAGATGTTCCAGCGCGCCGCCGCCTGCTTCGTGGACAATTGCCATCGTTGGGTGGCGGGCGAGCCGGTCGCGCCGCGCTTCGACCTGACGTTGGGCTACTGAGCGCGCTCACACCTCCTCCAGCAGAAGCAATTCGGCCGTCACCGTAAGCCGCGGGGCGGGGAGCCACACCTGATCGACCGCGACCACGGTCGCATCGGCGACGAGCTGGCGCGCGATGGCGAATTCGTGTTCGGGTAACTGCGCGATGAACGCTTCCCCCGTTTCGACCGCCCCGATACCCGAAAATTCCAGCACGACGCGATGGCGCGTGCCCGCGAAGGTGATGCTGGCCCACGGCGTTTCGCGATGGCGCACGATCTGCGCACCTTCCCCGGCGAGGGCGAGCAGCGCGGCCCGCAGGCGATCGGCGGGCGTGCGGCGGGTGCGCGTGGCGATTCGCTTCTCACGCATGGGCCTGCCTCCGCCATTCGGACATGAAGTGTTCGATGCGGGACACGGTGCCGGATCGCGGCTCGCGCCCGTTCCTCAAATCCAGCACGAAGCGCGGATCGTGCGCGGCGAGGCGTCCGAAGCGCGTGGCGGGCATGTCGAACTCCCGCAGGAAGCGCTCGATACGGCGTATCAGCATGGGTTTCTCCGATGGCTGCGAATCTGTATGTTCTTGCTATGTTCCGATTCGTTCCATCCGAAATCCTACTTGTCTAGGATTTTTCCTATCTGTAGGATGGTGGGGTGAAGAAACCGACATCTCCCCCCGGCGACGCGCACGACCGCCTGCTCCAGCTGGCGCGGGAGCGGCGCGTCAGCCTGACCGGCCTGTCACAGATGCTGGGCCGCAATCCCACCTATCTCCAGCAGTTCATCCGCAAGCGCAGCCCGCGCAAGCTGGAAGAAGGCGACCGGCGCCGACTGGCCGAGTTCTTCGGCGTGTCCGAGCACGAACTCGGCGCGGAAGAGGAAAAATCCTATGTTTCGGAGGATTTGACGGCCGGTCGGTTCGTGGCGATCCCCCGGCTGCCGATTTCGGCGGCGGCGGGGGCGGGGCGCTTCGCCGACAGCGAGCGACCGTTCGACCATTTCGGGTTTTCCGCCCGCTGGCTGCGCGACAACGGGCTGGAGCGGGCGCGCCTGTCGGTCGTGACGGTGGAGGGTGATTCGATGGAGCCGTTGCTGCGCAAGGGCGACGACATTCTGGTTGATCGTTCGCCCGCCGCGCCGCGTGACGGCATCCATGTCGTGCGGCTCGACGATACGCTGCTCGTGAAGCGGCTCGCGCTGGCGGGGCGGGGGCACGTGGCGCTGCTGAGCGAAAATCCGGCCTATCCCCCGGTGGAGGTGGCGCTCGGCGATCTCGAAATCATCGGCCGGGTGGTGTGGAAGGGCGGACGAATCTAGCACGCGCCGCCTTGCGCAAGTCGTTGCATCCGCGGCGCGCAGCCGCCACATCGTGACCCCATGTCAGACACCGTTACCCAGCCGCCGATGAAGGCCGCCATCGTCCCCGTCACGCCGCTGCAGCAGAACTGCTCGCTGATCTGGTGCACCCGCACCATGAAGGGCGCGCTGATCGATCCCGGCGGCGATCTCGACCGGCTGAAGGAGGCGGTGCAGCGCGCGGGCGTGACGCTGGAAAAAATTCTCATCACTCATGGGCACCTCGACCATTGCGGTCAGGCGGGCGTGCTGGCGAAGGAGCTGGGCGTGCCGATCGAGGGGCCGCAGGAAGCGGACCGGTTCTGGATCGCGCGCCTTGCCGACGATGCGGCCCGCTTCGGTACGCCGGGCGAACCGTTCGAGCCCGACCGGTGGCTGGAAGACGGCGACCAGGTCACGGTCGGCGACCTGACGCTCGACGTGTTCCACTGCCCCGGCCACACCCCCGGCCATGTCGTGTTCGTCCATCGACCCAGCAAGTTCGCCATCGTGGGCGACGTCCTGTTCCAGGGCAGCATCGGGCGCACCGATTTCCCGATGAGCAATCACCAGGACCTGATCGACGCGATCACGGGCAAGCTGTGGCCGCTGGGCGACGATGTGACGTTCCTGCCCGGCCACGGCCCGACCAGCACGTTCGGGCGCGAGCGGCAGAGCAATCCCTTCGTCGGCGACGCCGTCCTGGCGGGGTAGCGTGCCCGTGTCTCCATCGGTTTGCACCCGAGGCGGTTGCATCCCCGCCAAATCCCGCTATAGGGCGCTGCTTCCCCGCTTGGCTGGGTACACCGCGGGCGCCCGACCTCGATGGGTTGTGCGCGCTCCGGCCTTCGCCTATGCGGCCCACGACACTGATTTAGACACGTTTCGCAGGAACAGGTGCCGCCATGGCTGTCCCAAAAAGAAAAGTATCGCCGCATCGTCGCGGCAACCGTCGCTCTCACGATTCGCTGAAGGTCGAAGCCTTCCACGAATGCAACAATTGCGGCGAGCTGAAGCGCCCGCACAATCTGTGCCCGCACTGCGGCTTCTACAACGGTCGCGAAGTTCTCGCGCCGAGCCTCTGACGAACCGGGGCCCCGGCCCCATTTGCAGGAGAGCGCCATGAGTTTGCCGCGTATCGCCGTCGACGCGATGGGCGGGGACGAGGGCGTGCGCGTCATGATCGCGGGCGCGGCGCTGGCCCGCCGCGATCACGACCGGTTCGAATTCCTGCTGGTCGGTGACCGTGCGCGGATCGAGGCTGCTCTCGAAAACCACCCCAAGCTCGCGGCCGCCTCCGAAATCCTCCATTGCGAGGATGTCGTCGGCGGGGACGAGAAGCCGACCCAGGCCCTGCGCCGGGCCAAGTCCACCAGCATGGGTCTGGCCGTCAATGCGGTGAAGGAAGGGCGCGCCGGCGCCGCCGTCAGCGCGGGCAATACGGGCGCGCTGATGGCCATGAGCAAGCTGGCCCTGCGCACCATGCCCGGCATCGATCGCCCCGCGCTCGCTGCACTGCTGCCCACGCTGGCCGATCACGACGCGGTCATGCTGGATCTGGGCGCCAATACCGAGGCCGACGCGCGCAACCTGGTCCAGTTCGCCATCATGGGCGCGGCCTATTCGCGCATCGTCAACGGCTTCACCGCGCCGCGCGTGCGCCTCCTCAATATCGGTACCGAGGAAATGAAGGGCACGCCCGAACTGCGCGACGCCGCCGCCACGCTGCAGGCGGCGACCGACCTGCCGTTGAGCTTCGACGGCTTCATCGAAAGCGACAAGATCAATCGCGGGCAGGTCGACGTGATCGTGACCGACGGGTTTTCGGGCAATATCGCGCTGAAGGCGATCGAGGGCGCGGCCCGCTTCGTCACCGATCTGCTGCGCAATGCCTTCACCAGTTCGCTGCGGTCCAAGATCGGCTTCCTGGTTTCGCGGCCCGCGACCGAGCTGCTGCGGCACCATCTCGACCCCAACAATCACAACGGCGCGGTTTTCCTCGGCCTCAACGGCGTGGTCGTCAAAAGCCACGGCAGTGCCAGCGCGAAGGGCGTCGCCCATGCGGTGGCGGTCGCCGCGCGCTTGCTGGAGGAAGATCTGACGAAGCGCGTAGCGGACGATCTGGCGCAGCTGGGCGATGCCGGCTGGGCGAACGGCGTCGAGGCGGAGGCCACGTGATCCGCTCCGTCATTCGCGGCTCGGGTTCCGCCCTGCCGGCACGCTGTGTTTCCAATGCCGAACTGGCCGAGCGGGTCGATACCACCGACGAGTGGATCGTCGAGCGCACCGGTATCCGCCAGCGCTATATCGCGGGCGAGGGGGAAACCACCGCCACGCTGGCGACCGACGCCGCGCGCGCCGCGCTCGCCGATGCGGGGATCGAGGGCAGCGATATCGGGCTGATCGTACTCGCGACCTCCACCCCCGATCAGACGTTCCCCGCCTCCGCCACGAAGGTGCAGGCTGCGCTGGGCGCCAATGGCGGCATCGCCTTCGACGTGCAGGCGGTCTGCTCCGGCTTCCTCTACGCGCTCGCCACCGCCGATTCGATGTTGCGGGCCGGCATGGCGAAGCGCGCGCTCGTGATCGGGGCGGAAACCTTCAGCCGCATTCTCGACTGGGAAGATCGCACGACCTGCGTCCTGTTCGGCGACGGGGCGGGCGCTCTCGTTCTGGAAGCGGAAGAAAGCGAGGGTGGCACCGCGGCGCCCGGCATCATCGCCACCCGCCTGCATGCCGACGGGGCGCAGCACGACCTGCTCTATGTCGACGGCGGTCCGTCCACGACCCAGACCGTGGGCCATCTGCGCATGCGGGGGCGCGAGGTCTTCCGCCACGCCGTGGTCAACCTGGCCGAGGTGCTGGGCGAGGTGTTGCAGGACGCCGGCCTTCCCGCGGACGCAATCGACTGGGTGGTGCCGCACCAGGCCAATGCCCGCATTCTGGATGCGACCGCGCGCAAGCTCGGCCTCGCCCCTGAAAAGATCATCGTGACCGTCGACCGCCACGCCAATACCTCGGCCGCCTCGGTCCCGCTCGCGTTCGACCACGGCATGCGCACGGGGCGCATTAAGCGCGGTGACCTCGTCATGTTCGAGGCGATGGGCGGCGGGTTCACCTGGGGCGCCTGCCTCGCACGTCTGTAAGTTGCGGAGAAAGTGGCCGGTTCTTCGGCGTATGTCCCGGCGGGGGATACGCAATTTACAGAGTTTGCAGTTGCTCTCGTGTTTGGCTAGGCCGACACGATAATAAGATGCGGGTCGCAGCATCGATGAGGAGCTTCCATACATGTCCCGCTCGCAGGGAACATTGACCCGAGCCGATCTGGCGGAAACCATCAATCGCAAAATGGGCCTCAGCCGCGCGGAATCGCTCGGCCTGGTCGAATCGATCCTTGGCCACATGTGCGAGGCGATGAAGTCGGGGGAGAACGTGAAGATCTCCGGCTTCGGCACCTTCGTTCTGCGCGACAAGAAGGAACGGATCGGACGCAATCCCAAGACGGGCAAGGAGGTGCCGATCACCCCGCGCCGAGTGATGACCTTCCGCGCCAGCCAGATCCTGCGCGACCGTATCTCCGGACTCTAGCGGGATGGGCGCGACGTTCGACGACGGCAAGGACGAGGGCGCTCTCCGCACCATCGGCGAATTGAGCGCCGCGCTGGGCATCCGCCCGCACGTGCTGCGGTACTGGGAAGAACAGTTTCCCATGCTGCGGCCGCTCAAGCGCAGCGGCAATCGCCGATACTACCGGCGCGAGGACGTCGCGCTGGTGGAGGCGATCGACCGGCTGGTGAACGGGCAGGGCTACACTCTGAAAGGCGCGCGGCAGGTGATCGAGGACGGTCGCACGCGCATCGCCGAGGATGCGCCGGACCCCGCGTCGCTACAGCCCGCAAGCGCGGTAGGTCGGGACCAAACCCCCGCATCGCCGCAAGCGGCGAACGACGCGGTGGCCGAGCTCAAGGATATTCGCGACCAGCTGGCCAAGGCGCTGCGGGGCTGAGCAGCGGCCGCGGGGCTGTGCCGGTGGGCCGTGCGTTAGAGCTGCGGTTACAGCGTCGTCTCGACCGCATCCAGGATCGAGGCAAGGCTGTACGGCTTGCCCACCGTCGCGACCTCTGCGAACCGTTCGGGATGCGTCACGCTGCCATAGCCGGTGGCGAAGATGAACGGGCACCCGCGCGCATGCAGGATGTCGGCCAGTGGATAGCTGAGGTCGCCGTTCAAATTGACGTCGACGATGGCGAAATCGAACTGCGTCCCTTCCAGCGCGGTTTCCGCATCCGCGCGCGAGGACACGAGCGTCGTCGTCGCACCCTGATCCGAAATCATGTCGTCCAGCGCGAAGCCGATGATCACCTCGTCCTCGACCAGCAGGACGTTCTTGCCGGCCAGCATCACAGCTGCTCCAGCGAGGCGCGCATCGCGAAGCGCAGGCCGTCGGGTTCGAAATCGATCGCCGCCGTGCCGCGGGTCCGGTCGGCCACGCCGCGCGAGATGAGCCTGGTGCCGAAGCCCGACCGTTCGGGCTGGGTGACCTGCGGCCCCCCGTGTTCCTTCCATTCGAAGACCAGGGTCTTCACGCCGTTCTCCTCCACGTGCCAGCGAATTTCGATCCGCCCGCTATCGTTCGAAAGCGCCCCGTATTTCAGGGCATTGGTGCATAATTCGTGAATGATCATCGCCAGCGAGACCGCCGTCTGCGGGGGCAGGCGGACGGGGTCGCCAGTGAAGTCGATCCGGTCGAGGCCCGCCCCCGCCGTCGCCTCGGCGGATTTGCACACGACGTCCTTCACCTCGGCCGCGCCCCAGAACCCTTCGGTCAACAGGTTGTGGGCGGCGGCCAGCGTGCGCAGCCGCGCTTCGAACACCGCGCGCCCCTGTTCGGTATCGGCATCGCGGAAGGACTGCATGGCAAGGCCCTGCACGATGGACGGTGTGTTTTTCACACGGTGGTTGAGTTCGTTGACGAGCAGGCCCTGCCGTTCCAGCGACAGCACTTCTTCGGTCACGTCGTTGCCCTGCACCATGATGCCGCGCACCACATCGCCTTCGTCCAGGATCGGCTGGAAGATGAAGTTGAGGAACCGCCGTCTGGGCTCCTCCCCGCCTTCGGGCACCAGCAGCACTTCCTCGCGGCGCCCGAAATAAGGCTCCGCGGTACGATAGACCCCGTCCAGGATCGCGATAAAACCCTGGTCCGCGATTTCCGGCAGCGCCTCCTGGACGGTCCGCCCGATCAGGTCCTTTCGTCCGACCAGTTCGCGATAGGCCTCGTTCGCCATGCCGAAACGATGCTCGGGCCCGACCAGCACTGCGGTGAAACCGGGTGCCTGGTTGAAATAGTCGAGCAGCTTGCGCGTTTCGTTCTTCAGATCGCGGTTCTGGTCCTGCACTTTCTGTGCGCGGCGGAACACGCCCATTTCGTCGCGGTGGCGCCGCAACGTCTCGATCTCGGTAACGTCGACCGTATGCTGCAGGATGTAGCGTAGCCAGCCATCTTCCACGACGGGCGAGTGGGTCGCGCTCCAGAACCGTTCGCCGGTGGTGCCGTCGGGATTTTGGATATCATAGCGGATCAGCGCAATCTCGTCGGTCTCGGCCGTCTTCAGGACGCGATGGAGAGAGGAATGCAGGAGGTCGTGGCTTTCGCTGCCCTCCTCGCTCGGGAAGGCGTCGAACATACCCCGTCCGACGATATCCTCGCGCGTGCGCATGGTCGCACGCAGGTACGCTTCGTTCATCCAGACGATGACGAGGTCGGTATCCAGAAGCACGTAGGGGTTGGGCGAAGCCCCCAGAATTCGCTCGAAATCGAGATGCATTCGCCCCCCTCAGACGATTGAACTGGACCAGGTCTGCCCGAAAGCCGCCGGTTCAATGCATGACAGGTTAATTGGTTTCCTTGATCTTAGTTAGAAACGCCGTCCCATCGGCGTGGGAATCGCTATTCGGCGGCCAGGCGCTCGGCCTCGCCCAGATCCACGCTGACGAGGCGCGACACGCCGCGTTCCATCATGGTGACGCCGAACAGGCGATGCATCCGACTCATGGTTACAGCATTGTGCGTGACGATGAGATAGCGGGTGGCGGTTTCGCGCACCATTGCGTCGAGAAGGTCGCAGAACCGGTCGATATTGGCATCGTCCAGGGGTGCATCGACCTCGTCCAGTACGCAGATCGGTGCGGGATTGGTTAGGAACAGGCCGAAAATCAGAGCGATCGCGGTCAGCGCTTGTTCGCCGCCCGACAGCAGCGTGAGCGATTGCAGTTTCTTGCCAGGCGGCTGCGCGAAGATTTCCAGCCCGGCCTCCAGCGGATCGTCGCTGTCGACCAGCGCCAGATGCGCCTGCCCGCCTTCGAACAATTGCGTGAACAGGCGCCGGAAATGCGTGTCGACCCGTTCGAACGCATCGCGCAGCCGCTCGCGCCCCTCGCGGTTGAGATTGCCGATCGACCCGCGCAGGCGGCTGACCGCTTCGGCAAGCTCCGCCTGCTCCTGCGCGCTGGCACCGTGTTCGGCCTCGATCTTGTCGAGCTCGTCCGCTGCGACCAGATTGACCGGGCCGATCCGCTCGCGGCTGGCGGTCAGGCGCTCATGGTTTTCGCTCTCGCCGGCAAGCGCGCCGACGTCATCGCCCTCGAAGCCGAAGCGTTCGCCCAGCAGCGGCGGCGGGCACTGGAACCGCTCGCCCGACAGGCGCGCCAGTTCGCCGCGGCGTGCCTCCTCGTTTTCCGCTCGCGCGGTCAGCCCCGCGCGGCTTTCGCGCGCCGACGCCAGAGCTTCGTTCGCGGTATCGAGCGTCGCGGTCGCCGCGTCGGCCGTGGCCTTCGCCTGCGCGACCGCCTGCTGCGCCTCGTCCAAGGCCGCGCTCAGCCGCGCCCGGACCGCGTCGCCCTGCTCGATCTCTCGCATGAGGCTTTCCGGCTTGGCCGCGACGACCGCGCGTTCCTCCCCGATTTCCTCGAACCGCGCCTCCATCCCGGCCAGCCGCCGCGCCGCCTCGCCGGAGCGGGCCTGCCAGTTCGCCTCCTCGCTCTTGAGGGCGCTCACCCGTTCGCGAGCGACAGCCAGCCCCTGGTCCAGCGCCGCCAGCCGGGCGAGCGCGGCCTGGATGCCCGACCGGCCCGCCTCGTTCTTCGCGCGTGCCGTTTCCAATTGCGCGCGGCCGGCGGCGGGATCGGGCAGGGCGGAGCGCCGGTCCTTCGCCGCGGCCAGCTCGGCGGTGGCGGCGGCGCGCTGCTCGGCGATCTCGCCTTCCGCCTCGGCCAGTTCGGCAAGGCGCGCCGCGATGCGTTCGCGCGCCGCTTCCGCCTGATCGAGCGCACGCAGGGCCTGTCGCTCGCTTTCGGAGGCCTCCTGCGCCTGTCGTTCGGCTTGCACCAGCGCGGTCTGCGCGTCCGCCAACCGGGTGGCGAGCGTGGCGCGCGCCGTCTCCGCCTCGTCGCGGGCCGCGCGCAGGGCCGGTAACCGCTCTTCCAGCTCCGCCAGCCGGTTCGCCGCCTCCAGCCGCGCCGCTTCCGCCGCGCCCTCGCCATCGGCCACGAGACCGTCCCAGCGGCGTAGGCGGCCCGCGGTCGTGACCAGCCATTCGCCCGGGGCGAGCGTGCGGCCATCGTCCTGTGGCGCGACATGGACCAGTGCGAGGCGTGCCGCCAGCTGCGCGGGACACTCCCCGACATGCGCGGCAAGGCTGTCCGCCACGGGATCGGGCGAGGCGGCGGCGCGCCCGGTCCAGAACCGACCCTCGAGGGCGTCCTGCGGCGCCCCGACCAGCGCCTTCGCATCGCGGCCGAGCACGGCGGCCAGCGCGCGCTCGTAACCCGGGGCGGCGCGCACCGCGTCGAGCGCGGTGGGCAGGCCCTGATGTCCCTTGGCCGAGCGGGCGCGCGCCTGCCGATCGCGGTCGAGCGCCGAATATTCGCGCTCCACCCCGGTCAGGTCGGCCTGCGCCCCGGCCAGCGTCTCGGTCGCCCTGTCGCGCTCGCCCCGCAACCGGTCTTTGTCCTCGCGAAGGCGAGCAACTTCGTTCTGCGCGGCCTCTGCCCGGTCCTGCGCGGCTTCGCTGGCCCGGTGGGCGACCGCGACGGCGGCATCGGGATCGCCCTGCGCGGTCAGGGCCTCGCGCGCGTCGGCCTGTCGCCGCGCATCCGCCTCGATCCGGTCGAGCCGGGCCTGCGCTTGCCCGATGGCGGCCTCCGCGACGCGCCAGTCGGCTTCCACCCCTGCATGATCGGCCGTGGCCCGGGCGAGCATGAGTTCGGCATTGCGAGCGGCCGCCTCGGCGCTTTCGACCTGCCGCGCGAGGCCGGGTCGCCGCGCCTCGTCCTCTTCCAGCGCGGCGCGCGCTGCTGCAAGATCGCTCTCCAGCCGCCGCAGCGCATCGGCGGCATCGCGCGTCAGGCGATCGGCCTCTCCGCGATCCTCCTCCAGCCGGGCCTTCTGTCGGTCGAGATCGGCGAGCCGCGCCTCCGCCGCTTCCAGCTGGTCGGTCAGCGCGGCCATGCGGTGGCCGTGCGCGGTCGCATCGTCGCGCCGGTCGGCGAGATCGTCGCTGGCGGCGGCGAGCGCCTCGGCGGCGGTCCGCTGCGCCTTCTGCGCTGTGACGGCGTTTGCCTGCGTGGTTTCCACCGCCGCGTCGGCGCGCTTCGCCTGCGTCCGCGCCTCCTGCGCCGCGGCCGCCGCGTCGCGCCACCGGGCGTACAGCACCCGCGCCTCCGCCACGGCGATCTGTTCGGACAGGGTGCGATAGCGCTCCGCCTGTTTCGCCTGGCGGCGCAGCGCGGCGATGCGATTGTCGAGACCCGCCATCAGGTCGTCGAGCCGGGCGAGGTTCGCCTCGGTCTGGCGCAGCTTGCTCTCCGCATCGCGGCGGCGCACGTGCAGCCCGGCGATACCCGCCGCCTCTTCCAGCATCATGCGGCGTTCGGCGGGCTTGGCGGCGATGACCTGCGCGATCTTGCCCTGGCTGACGAGCGCCGGGCTATGTGCGCCGGTGGCGGCATCGGCGAAGGTCAGCGCGACATCCTTCGCCCGGACGTCGCGCCCGTTGACGCGGTAGGCGCTGCCGGCCCCGCGCTCGATCCGACGCGTGACGTCGAGCTCTTCGCCGTCGCCGTCCACGCCCTGCAGCACGACTTCGGCGAAGTCGCGCGGCGGGCGGGATTCGGTCCCGGCGAAGATGACGTCCTCCATCCCGCCGGAGCGCATGGATTTGGGCGAGTTCTCGCCCATCACCCAGCGCAGCGCCTCCAGCAGGTTGGACTTGCCGCAACCATTGGGGCCGACGACGCCCGTCAGCCCGGGTTCGATGCGTAGTTCGGCAGGCTCGACGAAGCTCTTGAAACCGCTGAGCTTGAGCCGCCGGATCTCCATGCGGGTGTCGGCTGGCCTCAGCGCGCCCCGGCGCGCTGCAGGACGGGTTCGAGCTGGGCCCAGTTGCCGGCGTCCACTTCCGTGCCGTTCACGAAGAAGGTCGGCGTCTTGTTGACGTTGTCGCTGGCCGCCTGGCTCTGCATCTGTTCGGCCATGGCGCGGATCTTGTCCGAATCGGCGAGGCACTGGCGCGCCTGATCGCGATTGAGGCCGAGCCCGGCGTAGAAATCGAGCAGGCCGGTGCGCGATGCGAATTCGACGAAGCGCTGGTCCTCGGGCAGCTTCATCGCCGCCTCGATCCCGGCGGAGTCTTTCTGCATGCCTTCCTGGACCGTCGGCAGGTTCTTCCACACCGCGTCCGCGCGCGGAATCATCGCTTCGACCGGGCCACATGAATCCAGCGCGACCACGACGAGGTCGGCCGCACCGTGGATCAGCACGCTGCGAAATTCGTAGGATACGCGGCCCGAGTTCACATAGTCGCCCATCAGCGTGTCCATGCCGTCCACCGCGAAGGCGGCGCAGGCCGGGCACAGGACGGAACCGTATTCGACCAGCTTGATCGGCGCATCGGGATTGCCGACCAGCCAGCCGCCTTCCGGCGTGCGCGCGGCGACATCGGTCCATTGCTTGTTGGCGGGCGGCGTTACCTTGGCCACCGGTTCGCCCTTGGGCGCCTCGCCCGTCGCCGTGTCGGCACCGCCGCCGCACGCCGCCAGCGCGAGGGCGAGCGGCAGGGCCAGCGTGGAAAGGGCGGAACGTGCAGTGCCAATCATCGAACGGGGTCCTCTAAACAGTCGGTTGTCGGGTCTAGCCTGCCCGCCGTGCCCCGCAAAGCAGGGCGCGGCGGTATCCACAGGATCAGTCTGCCGCGACCGGCGGGGGCGCGGGCGCCGCGCCATCCGGCAGGCGCGCATCGAGTTGCGGGGCGAGCATGCCCCAGGTGACGGTGCCGGCCAGCAGCACGCCGTCGATGGCGAAGCTGGGCGTGCCGGTCACCCCGGTTTCGTCGCGATAGCGCGTGGTCGCGCTTTCCAGCCGCTGCGCCAGCGCGTCGTTCGCGAGGCACCGGTCCAGCCTGGGCGCGGCGTATCGTTCGCGGAACAGGTCGTAGAAGCCCGCGTCGCGCGCGATCGCCCGCCGCCGGTCCAGCCCGGTGCCGGTTTCCCAGCGGGCACGCTGGCCCGCGGTCGTCCGGCGGATCGCGGCGAGCCATTCGGGCTGCGCATGCATCAGGATCGCGTGGTTGCGCTGGAAATCGACCGGCTGGCCGCACCACGCGATCAGCGCGGCGGTGAGGTCGATATCGTCGCGGATGAAATGCCGCACCTCCACCTCGACATTGCCGGTGGGGATATAGCCCAGCTTCAGCGCGTCGTCGCCCGTGCGCGCGAATGCGCCGCAATGGGGGCAGGTATAGCTGATGTATTCCGCCAGTTTCACGGGCGCGTCGGGATTGCCGATGGTATGCGATACCTCGCCCGCCGAAACCGTCGCCAGCCAGTTGCCCTTGGTTGCGCCGATCGTACCCACGGCGACCAGTGCCATCAGCGCAAGGCGCATCGTCCTACCCATCGATCAGTTCTCCTGCCCGCCCATGCTGCGCGCCAGCCCTTCCAGCACCGCCCGCAATTCCGGATCGCCGATGTCGCGCAGCGATTCGCCCAGTTCCATCGGAATGGGCTTGAGCGAAGGCGGCGCCTTGGGCTTGTCCTCTAGCTGCGACGTCTGAACCGCGCCTTGCCGCATCTTGACCTTGGCCACGGCCTTGTAGCCGAAGAAGCGGTTTACCCGCTCGATGATCTCGGGGATGACGTGCTGGATGATCGGCGCGTGGGCGGGCAGCACGACCAGTTGCAGGATGCCGTCGGATTTCTCGCCGGGGGGGAAGCGGATCGCCTCCGGTGCGCAGACCCGGGCGTGGCGTTCGCCGACGATTTCCGGCCAGCGCGTCACGACGGAGCTCTGCACGAAGCCGAAGCGGCGGAAGGCGGTGCGCCCGATATGCGGCATCAGGTCGCCCACCGCACGGGCGGAGCCGCCGCGCGGCCGCTCGTACGGCCGGGCCGCCTTGCGCGTGGCGGCCCGCGCCGGTTTGCCCGGCGGTGTCGATGATGCGTCCCGTTCCATCCCGGCGGCCTCCATGCCATAGGCGCCGCGTGACCGCCAGCGAGAACCCGCCGCCGCCCATCGCCGCCGACCTGCTGGCCTGGTACGACGTCCATGCGCGCACGCTGCCGTGGCGGGCCCCGCCCGGGACCCCCGTGCCCGGCCCCTATCGCGTGTGGCTGTCCGAAATCATGCTGCAACAGACCACGGTCGCGGCGGTCAAACCCTATTTCGAGGCGTTCACCCGGCGCTGGCCCGATGTCGCCGCGCTGGCCGCCGCGCCGGAGGAGGAGGTGATGGCGGCGTGGGCCGGGCTCGGTTATTATTCGCGCGCGCGCAATCTGGTGAAGGCGGCGCGCGAGGTCGCGCGAACTGGCGGCTTTCCCGATACCGAGGCGGGCTTACGCGCGCTGCCGGGCGTGGGCGAATATACCGCCGCCGCGATCGCCGCCATCGCCTTCGAGCGCCGCGCAGTCGCGGTGGACGCGAACGTCGTCCGGGTGGTGGCGCGGCTGTTCGCGATCCGGACACCGCTGCCGGGTGCGAAGCGCGAGATCGCGGCCGGCGCCGATGCGATCACGCCCGATCGCCGCGCGGGCGACATGGCGCAGGCGCTGATGGACCTCGGCTCTACCATCTGCACGACGCGCGCGCCGCGCTGCCTGCTGTGCCCGGTGGCCAGGCATTGCGCCGCGCGGACGGACGAGCCCGAACGCTTCCCGGTCAAGCCGGCGAAGAAGGCCAAGCCGCTGCGGCGCGGAACCTGTTTCTGGATAGGGCGCGGCCCGGCGCAGGTGTGGCTGGTCGAGCGGGCGGGCACGGGCATGCTGGGCGGTATGCGGGCGCTGCCCGACGATGGCTGGTCGGCACGAGGCGACGGAGACGGCACGCCGCCGCTGGCAGGCGAGTGGGAATCGCGCGGCATCGTGCGCCACGGCTTCACCCATTTCGACCTCGAGTTGAAGGTGATGGAGCGGATCGGCAGCGCAGAGGAGGGCACGCAACCCGGCCGCTGGCACCCGGTCGCGGATCTGGCGGACGCAGGGCTGCCGACCCTGTTCGCGAAGGCGGCGCGGCGCGTGCTGGCCGCGCGCGAGGACGCCTAGAAGATCCCGCCGCCGATCGTCAGGCGCACGACCGCGACCAGGCCCACGATCAGGCAGAAATTGCGCCCGCCATTGCTGGACGACAGCGCGCCCACGATCACGCCGAGGGCGATGAGCGGCAGCGCGAACCAGTTGGCCCAGCCGAGGAGCGGGATGGTCGCCGGAATGACGATTATCAGCGAGACGAGGCCGATCAGGACCGAAAGCAGATTGAGCATGTGTTTTAGATAGGTAACACAGGCCGGGCGGGCAAGTGGGTGATTGACCGGCCGCGGGGAAGCCGCGACAACGGTCGCAAATAACTACCGAGGGGAATTGCCGGATGGCCTATCGTGAATTCGAAACCACGCTCTCGCGGCGCACGCTGCTGCGCGGGGCGGGCTGGGTCGGGGCGGCGGGCCTCGTCGCGACCAATCCGTTCGGGCGCGCGGCCTTCGCCAGGACGGCCCGGCCGCAGGGGGCCTTGCCGTGGCCGACGGTCTCCGCCGCGATCGAGGATTACGTGTCTACCGGCAAGGTCGCGAACATGCTCGCCACCTTCGGCTGGGGCGCCAGTCCCGATCCGCAGGTGATCGCGCGCGGCACGCTGGCGCTGGGCGGATCGACCCCGGTGGACGCCGACAGCCTCTATCGCATCTATTCCATGACCAAGCCGCTGACCGGCATGTGCGCCATGCAGCTGATCGACGAAGGCAAGATCGGCCTCGACCAGCCGGTGGCGGAAATCCTGCCCGCCTTCGCCGAAATGCAGGTTCAGAAGACCTATGACGGCTCGATTGCGCCTGACGCGCTGGAGCCGGCGGTCCGCCCCATCACGATCCGCATGCTGCTGACCCATACGGCGGGGCTGGGCTATTCCATCATCCAGCAGGGCGCCATCAAGGCGGAGTACGAGCGGCTGGGACTGGTGCCGGGACAGGTGACCAAACTGCCGATCCCCGACCTCGCGCGCGGCAAGCCGGCGCCCAGCCTGGCCGAATTCGCGGATCGCCTCGCCACCGTTCCCCTGGTGCTGCAGCCGGGCACGAAATTCAGCTATTCGGTCGCGCTCGACCTGATGGGCCGGGTGATCGAGGTGGTGGAGAAGAAGCCGTTCGACCAGGTGTTGAAGGAGCGGCTGATCGATCCGATCGGGATGGACAGCACGTATTTCCGCGTGCCGGAAAGCGAGGTGGGACGCCTGACGACCAATTACGGCATCGTCGGGGGGAAGCCGCTGCCGCTCGATCCGGCGAAGGGCTCGGTCTATCTGGACGAACCGGCCTTTCCCTTCGGGGGCGCGGGCCTCGTGTCTTCTCCGCGCGACTACGACCGGTTCCTGCGCATGCTGCTCGGCTACGGCAGGATCGACGGCCGGCGCGTGATGGGCGAGCTTGCCGTGCGTGTCGGCACCTCCAACATCCTGCCCCGCACGGTAACGGTCGATTCCGACGGCGGGATGATGGGCGTGACGGCCTATGGCGCGGGGGGGCGTGTCGAAGGCAGCGCCTATGGCTGGGGCGGGGCGGCCGGAACCGCGGCGTTCGTCGATTACGACGCCGGGCTGCGGGCCACGCTGTTCACGCAGTACATGCCGTCCGAAGCCTACCCCATCCAGGGCAAGTTCAGCGATCTCGTCCGCAGCGATCTCGCCACACTGACGAATGGCTGATCGTACCGCCCCCGCGGCGGTCATGGGCAAGGAAGGCGAGCCGCCGCCACGCGCGCCCGCCTTCTCCGGCTCGCCGATCGACCGCGCCGACCATATCCGCGGCGATCCGGAGGCGCTGGGGCGACAGTTCGGGCTGTCGGCGCGGGTGCTGACGCTCGACGGGCTGCTACCGCGGTTCGACGATGCGGGCGGTTTGTGCTGGGGCTCGCTGGCCGATTGTGACGAGGATACCGAGCTTGTCTTCCTCGGCCTGCGGGACGGCAAGCCGTGCTTCGCCCCGGTGCCTGAGCAGGGCGATATCGGCCCCGCCTTCGCCGATCCGCGCAGCTGGCAGGCGATGCAGCAGCTCCCGGCGCAGGATCTCGCCATCTATGGCGGCGCGCGCAGCCTGGTGGACTGGCACGCGCGCCATCGCTTCTGCGCTCGCTGCGGCTCGGCCACGCGGCTCGCCAAGGGCGGGTGGCAACGCGATTGCCCGCAATGCCACGCGCAGCATTTCCCGCGCACCGATCCCGTCACGATCATGCTGGTGGAGCACGCGGGACGCCTGCTGCTGGGCCGCCAACCGCGATTTCCCGCCCGCGCGTTCTCCGCGCTGGCCGGTTTCGTGGAGCCCGGCGAAACGATCGAGGAAGCGGTCGCGCGCGAAGTGGCCGAGGAAGTCGGCATCGCGGTCCATTCCGTCCGCTACGTCGCCAGCCAGCCATGGCCCTTTCCCAGCCAGCTCATGATCGGGTGTCACGCGATGGCGGCGGACGACGCGATCACGCTGGACGAGACGGAGCTGGAGGAAGCCCGCTGGTTCACGCGCGAGGAGGTGGCGGAGGCGATCGGGCAGGGCCGGGACGGCGACGGTCCCTTCGCCCCGCCGCCCGATGCCGCGATCGCCAACACGCTGCTGCGCTGGTGGCTGGATCGCACGGGCGACTGAACGAAAAAGGCCCCGCCTTCCGTAATGGAGGGCGGGGCCTTTCGCTTTTATCGGGCGGGGCGATCAGCCGGCCTGGGTCATCTCGCTGACACGCTTCGCAATCCGGTCGCGCAGGTCGGTGTCGGTGCGCGAGCTCATCGCGATCTGCTGGAAACGGGTCACTTCGAGGTCGTTTTCCTGCAGCAGCTTCATGATCGCCTGCTGCTGCTGCGCCGGCTGCATGTCCGGCTGGGCGGTCTGCATCTTCTGGATCGCGATCACGACGGTGGCGAACTTGTTCACCTCCGCATCGCTGACGGGACCGGCATCGGCCGGTGCGGCCGGCTGGGCCTGCGGCTGCTGGTCGCCCGAAGTCATCTGGGCCTGGGCGGTCCCGCCGAGCGTGGCGAGAGCGGCAATGCCGGCGAGGAGGTGCGTCGTCTTGAATTTCATAATCTTGCGTCCCTTCATCCTTGCGGGTGTGGAGACACCACATGGCCCGGTGCGCCGTTCGCGCAAGTAAAAACCGGTCGAGGCGAGCCTGAACTGGGGTGCCTCGACCGGTTCCGGTCGTTGTCGAAGGGAGGCGAAAGCTAGTTCGCCTCGCCCTTCTTGATCGCCTGCATGGTCTTCTCGCCCTTCATCGCGTCCTGCGCCGGATTGTCCGACCCGGTCGCCGGTTCGCGGTTCTCGGGATCGGTCGCGCGCGCTTCTTCGGCGCGGCTGCCGACCCGGCGATTGACCTCGCCCCCGGCGGTGCCTTGCTGGGACGGCGTTTCCTGGTCCATCGCGTCGATCAGGTCGTTGTCGGGATGGCGGCTCTGGCGTTCTGGCATGATGCGTTCTCCTTTTGCCCAACCAACGGGGGAGGGCGCGCGCCTGTTCCGACGCGGCTTCACATCCGCTCCTTGATCCCCTTGCGGATCAGCCACCAGTTGACCGGATAGGCGGTGACGAAGCCCGCCAGCATCGCGATCTGCATCGCCAGCCAGAACACCGGCATCCCGGCATCGATCGGCCCGCCGACCAGGCGCGGAAAGACGACGAAGTGCGCCGCGGCCATCGTGCCGTACATTCCCAATTGCCAGAAGGTCAGCGACAGGACGTCGGCCTTGGCCGCGGTGCGCAGCCCCTCGCGCAGGCCCAGCCCGCGCATGGGGGCGATGGCGAAATACTGGAACGCGATCCCGATCGCGAGCGCCAGCACGTAGTCGAAGGTCCACGCGGCGAAGATGTGTTCGTGCCACACCCATCCGAGGCCGAAGGCGACCAGGATCGCCGGCACGAACAGTGCCAGCGTTTCGGCCAGCAGGTCGGCCAGGCTGCAGCCCGCCCCGCAATGTAGCGCGCCCTTGGCGACCGCGATGGGGAAGGGCGGATCGTCTACCCGGCTCCAGCGATGTTCGAACCAGATCAGCAGCGGCCCTGCGAACAGCGCGCAGAGCGGCCACACGAAACCCATGACCGTCATCTTGGGCGGGCGCCGCAGCATCTGCGCGAACAGGTAGAGCGCGCTGGCGATGCCGACGCCCAGCGAGAACTCGGCAAGAGTGTTCAACCAGAGGGGGGTCATGCCCCGCGCAACGGTTCAGATCAGTCCCAGTTTCAGCAATTGTCCCGCGAGCTTGCCGGGCAGCACGTCGCCCGGATCTTCGCCCGCGGGAAGATCGCGCGGCGCGTCGTCCGCCTTCAGGTAGCGCCAGCCCTGGTGCGCGCGCTTGGGCCGCGGTTCGACCGGGACAAGCGTGGGTTCGAGTCGGATCCACCAGCGCCCCTCGGGCGTCTGCTCGAATCCGATGATCGGACTGCGCCCGACGATGTTGTGCTCGAATATCCAGTACAGCGAGCCGCCCACCATCTCCTCGTGCCGCTTGGGCAGATACCGGGTGGTCAGCTTCATCTCGCGCTTGCGCCGTTCGTCGAACCAGCCGCGGATATCGTCGAAATTCTTCGCCCCGAAGGCGATCTTTGTCATGTGAAGCGGCATCGCACGCCTCCAGATAGGATGCGCTCGCCTCTGCTCAACCCACCAGCCCGGTCGCCACCGCCAGCCCCAAGAACACGAGGAAGCCCATCGAATCGGTCGTCATCGTCACGAAGATGGAGGACGAGATCGCGGGATCGACGCGCAACCGGTCGAGCGTCAGCGGCACCAGCACGCCCGCGATGCCCGCGACCAGGATATTGGTCATCATGGCAAGGCCGATCACCGCGCCCAGTTGCGAACTGGCGAAGATCAGCGATACGACCACGCCGATGACGCAGGCCACGCTGGCACCGTTCAGCAACGCGATCAGCATCTCGCGCCGCACCGCGCGCCAGGTGTTGGTGGAGGTGAGCTGGTTGGTCGCCAGCGCGCGGACCGTCACCGCCAGTGTCTGCGTGCCCGCATTGCCGCCGATCCCGGCCACGATGGGCATCAGCACGGCCAGCGCGACCATCTGCGCGATGACGTCCTCGAACCGGGAGATGACGAAGGAGGCGACAGACGCCGTCAGCAGGTTGGCGATCAGCCAGCGCACCCGCGCGGCATAGGCGTCGCGGATGGGTTCGTTGATGTCGCCTTCGCCCGCACCCGACAGCAGCAGGACGTCCTCGCCCGCTTCCTCGGAGATGATGTGCACGACATCGTCGACCGTCATTTGGCCGACCAGGCGCCCGTTCTCGTCCACCACCGCGGCGGAGATCAGGGCGTATTTCTGGAACATCAGCGCCACCTCCTCCTGGTCGGCGGTGACCGGGATCAGCGTCTGGTCGCGCTTCATCACGTCGGCGAGCGCGACGTGGCGGGGGGACCGCATGATCCACGACAAGGCGCAGGTGCCGACCGGGTGGTGCGCCGGATCGACCACGAAAATCTCGAAGAACTCGGTCGGCAGCTCGGTGTTCTCGCGCAGATAGTCGATCAGGTCGCCCACCCGCATGTGCTCCGGCACCGCCACGACCTCGCGGCTCATCAGGCGGCCGGCGGTTTCCTCCGGATAGGCGAGTGCGCTCTGGATGACGGCCCGGTCCTCGGGCTCCATCTCCGCCAGGATGGCGGCCTGGTCGGTCGCGTCCAGATCCTCGATCAGCTGGACCGCGTCGTCGGTTTCCAGCTGCTCCGCGATCTGCGCGACGACCCCGGGCGGCAGCGCGCCCATCATCTCGTCGCGCACGTGGTCGTTCAGCTCGGCGACGACCTCGCCCGTCATGAGGTCGCCGATCGCGACGGTCAGTTCGGCGCGGGCCGGCGGCTCCAGCAGTTCGAGAAGGTCGGCGATGTCGGCCGGGTGCAGCGGTTCGACCAGCTCGTAGGCCGCGCTCTTGTCGCCATCGTCCAGCGCGTCGACGACCTGGCGGACGTAGTCCTGCTTCAGCCGGTTCTCCTCGTCGTGCCGCTCGTCGTCGATCCGGTCGTCCGGGCGCCCGCCTTCGTCCGCCGGGGCATCGGCCACCAGCAGTTCGTCGTCGTCGCGGATCGGGTCGGCGCTCATTGTTGCGGCTCTAGGCCCGCGGCCACGAAAGACAAGCCGCGCGGCGTGACATTGCGCGCATGCGGCCTATATCGGCGCGCACGACACTATCCACGAACGCAAGCGGAGACAGCTTTTCATGGCCGATCAGACACTCACCTTCACTCTCGACACCGGCAATGGCGAAGGGGGCGACGTGGTCATCAAGCTGCGGCCCGATCTTGCGCCCGGCCACGTGGAGCGCATCACCGAACTCGCCAAGGACGGCTTCTACGACGGCGTGGTGTTCCACCGCGTCATCCCCGGCTTCATGGCGCAGGGCGGCGATCCCACCGGCACCGGCATGAGCGGTAGCGACAAGCCCGACCTGAAGGCCGAATTCAACAGCGAGCCGCATGTACGCGGCACGTGCTCCATGGCCCGCACCCAGGTGCCCGACAGCGCCAACTCGCAGTTCTTCATCTGCTTCGACGACGCGCATTTCCTCGACGGGCAGTACACCGTCTGGGGCCAGGTCGAGAGCGGGATGGAGCATGTCGACGCGCTGCCCAAGGGCGAGCCGCCGGCAAACCCGGGCAAGATCGTGAAAGCGACGGTCGCCTGAGGCGATCGGCTTGACCCTCGATACCCATAACGATGCCGCTGCGCGCCCGGGTGAGACCATCGCCCCGCGCAGCGGCACCGCCTTCGTACTGAAGGCGGGGCAGCATCTCGCGGTGATCGATCCCGAGGGCGGGCAGGTGTCCGACCTTCTCGCCTTCGCGCAGGCCGACCCGCGCGAGGTGATCTCCAACGGGCGCACCTTCGATTACGAAGAGACGATCAAGCTCACCACCGGCGACCGCCTGTGGTCCAACCGGTCGAACCCGATGCTGGAAATCGTGGAGGACAGCTGCGGCACGCACGACTTTTTGCTGACCCCGTGCAGCGAGGCGACCTTCCGCCATTTTTATGCCGACAAGCCGGTCCATCGCGGCTGCTTCGGCAATTTGGCCGAGGCGCTGGAGCCCTTCGGGGTGGAGCGCGATGCGATCCCCACCGCCTTCAACGTGTTCATGAACGTGCCGGTGGAAGGCGACAGCGGCCGCTTGCAGGTCCTGCCGCCGCCGACGAAGCCGGGCGACCGGATCGTCCTGAAGGCGCTGATGGACTGCATCATCGGCCTGACCGCCTGCTCCGCCTACGATTCGTGCGGCGGCACTTTCAAACCGATCGACTATTCGATCTGGTAACGACACCGTCCCGGCCTTTCGGTCGGAGGCGGGTCACAACCCGGCGCGCGCCAGCCAGTCGTGGAACAGCCGGACCGGCCGCTCCTCCAGCGCCGACGGCCTGCACACGAACCAGTAGCTGTAGGGGCTCTCGACCTCGATCTCGAACAGGTCGGTCAGCCGCGCATCGGCGGCGCGGCGGCGGTGGTCGTCGTGCATGATGGCGATGCCGAGCCCCTGCGCGGCGGCTTCCAGCATGATCGAGCCGGAATCGAAGTGATCGACCGCCGCGGGCTCCAGCTCGCGCATGTTCAGCGCGTCCTTCCATGCGGTGAAGCTTTCGGGCAGCTCGTTGTGAATCAGGAAGGTCTGGCGGGCCAGCGTCGCCATATCGGGGTCGGGCCCGATGCTCTCGGCCAGTTCGCGATTGACGATGGCGTGGACCTTGTTTTCGTCCAGCCGGATGGCGTGCAGCGAGGTATCGGGGCCGCGGCTCAGGATGATCGCGGCGTCCAGCGTATCGCCCACGCGCCCTTCCAGGTGCGGCCCGGTGTCGATGTCGATATGCAGCAGTGGATGCAGCTTGCGCAGCTCACCGAGCCGCGGGAACAGCCGCTGCGTGCCGAACAGAGGGAGCACGCCCAGCCGCAGCCGCAACACGGACACGCTGTCCGACTGGCTTTCGACCGCACGGGCCAACGCCTCGAAGTGCGGATGCACCGCCTCGTAGAACTGGTGCCCTTCGTCGGTCAGCTGCATCGCCTGGCGCGCGCGGGTGAACAGCTTGCGCCCGATGAACTCCTCCAGATTGGTGATCCGGCGGCTCAGGGCGGACGGGCTGAGGCCGAGCTCGTCCGCAGCGGCCCGGGCGGAGCCGAGACGGACGGTACGCATGAAGGCTTCGAGCGCGCGCAGCGGCGGGAGGCGACGGATCGGCATCGGGCGGCACATTGCGTTACCGACGGGCCCATGTCGAGCGCCGATTTACGCCGGATGCGCGGGCCCGCTCACTCCTCCTCGGGCTCGCCCGCCGGGGGGTGCAGGCGCAGGCGCGTGACGTGCGTTTCGTCGCCCGCCGTCACCTCGATCCGCCACCCGCTGGGATGGGCGACGACGGTTCCGACCGGCGGGACCTGTTCCGCCAGCACGAAGGTGAGCCCCCCCAGCGTGTCGACCGATTCCTCGATCTCGGCGAGGCGCGGGTCGATCTGTTCGCCCACATCGTCGAGCTCGGCGCGGGCGTCGCAATCCCACATCCCTTCGCCGATGGGGGTGATCCACTGTTCGGGCGCGTCGTCGTGCTCGTCCTCGATCTCGCCCACGATCTCCTCGACGAGGTCCTCGATCGTGATGATCCCGTCGGTCCCCGAAAATTCGTCCACCACCACCGCCAGGTGGATCCGACGGCTGCGCATGTCGGCCAGCACGTCCAGCGCGTTGCGGCTCTGCGGCACGAACAGCGGCTGGCGCATCAGCACGGTCCAGTCGGCGGGCGGCGGCTTGCCGTTGGTGAGGTAGGGGAAGACATCCTTGATGTGGATCATGCCGATCACATCGTCCAGCTGCTCGCGATAGACCGGCAGGCGCGAATGGCCGTGTTCGGAAAAGATCGCCAGCAGATCGTCCCAGCCGGCGCGTGCGTCCACCGCGACGATCTCCCCGCGCGGGATCGCGACGTCGTCGGCGTCGTGCTCGCTGAAATGGAGGAGGTTGCGCAGCATCTGCCGTTCGACCCGCGACAGATCGCCGCCGGGCGACGGTTCGTCGTCCGAATCGGGATGATCGCCCTCGTGTTCGTCGATGGCTTCTTCGAGCTGGGCACGCAGCGAGCGGTCGCCCTCGGCGTCGAACAATTTGCGGATGGCGAGCCACAGCCCGCCTCTACTGTCCGCGTCTCCGGCGGAGGAATCGGTATCGGGCATGGCCCCTTAATGCACTCCCGTCAGTTGCGATCCCCATATGGGTCGCCAAGCCCCATCAGCGCAAGCGCCTTGATCTCCAATCCTTCCATCGCCTCGGCCTCTGCGTCGCTGTCGACGTGGTCGTGCCCGGCGAGGTGGAGCAGACCGTGGACGATCAGGTGCGCGGCATGGGCCTCCAGCGGCAGGCCCTTGTCCGCCGCCTCGCGCGCGCAAGTGGCGTGCGCCAGCGCGATGTCGCCAAGGAGTTCGGGTGGGCCATTCTCCGCCAGAGCGAGCAGGTCGGCCCGCTCCAGCATGGGGAAGGAGAGGACGTTGGTCGGCTTGTCCCGCTGGCGCCATTCGCGATTGAGGGCGTGGACTTCCTCGTCCGAGGTGAACAGCACGCTCGCCTCCAGCCGCGCATTGCCGAGCGCGGGCTCGACCGCCGCCGCCGCCGCCGCGGCCCGTTCGGCGAGCGCGGACCAGTCGCCCACGGGCCATCCTTCGGTTTCGATCTCGAGGTTCATGGTCGCTGCTCCTACCCGCTCGCCCGAGTCGCGGGAAAGCCCGCAATCCCACTTTGCCGGGCATTGCGACGCCCCCGATCGAACGCTTCATCGTGCCCCGGCCCCGGATCAGCCTTAGCGCGGACGGGGGATGGCCGCTCGTTAATCCGGCAGACAGCGCCACGGGGACACCGGCGCCGCGGGGGCAGCCGGCGGCGACAAAACAGGCATTCGCGCCGGGGCCGGTACCAGACAGGGGAAAACAGTTGCGGACGCACCAGCGTGGGGCGGCCGTCCGAGCGCGTCGCCGGGACAATCGCCGGTGGCGCCGCACAACAGTTTACCGAAGGAGTTTCACCATTCGTATCCATTCCATCGCGTCCCGGGCCACCTGTGCCCTCGCGCTTTTCGCCCTGCCGGTTTCGGCAAGTGTCTCCGCCCAGCAGACCGAGCTTCCGGTCGACGATGGCGAAACGGTCACCGTGACCGCCGAAATGGTCCCGGCCAGCCTCGAAGGGATGCCCGAGGGGCCCGAAATCGACGGCCTCATCTCCGCACGCAAGGGCGACCGGATGCAGGTCACCACACCCGAGGGCGCCAGCACGGTCGTCGCGCTCAGCGAAGCGAGCCAAATCCGTTCGTCGGGCGGCTTCCTCGGCCTCGACAAGGACAAGCTGACCGCCGACGCGCTGCTCAACGGCCTCCCGGTCACGGTCGAGACCGTGCAGTGGGGCGACGCACTGATCGCCCGCAAGGTTGCGCTTAAGAGCAAGGACCTGAAGACCGCCAAGATGATCAGCACCGGCACCCGCCAGGGCTTCGCCGAACAGACCGCCGCGACCGAGGCGCTGCGCGGCCGCGTCGCCGATATCGACCAGTACAACGTGAAGGGCACGACCGAGGTGTTCTTCGACACCGGCAAGTGGAACCTGTCGCCCGACGCGCAGCAACAGCTGTGCCAGGCCGCCTCGCAGGCGAACACGATGGACAACGCGCTGCTGCTGGTGGTCGGCTACACCGATTCGACGGGCGACTACGACTACAACCAGACCCTGAGCGAGAAGCGCGCCGCCCGCGTGGTGAACTTCCTGCAGCAGCAGTGCGGGTGGAAGCCCTATCGCATGCTGACGCCCACGGGCATGGCGGAAGCGGACCCGGCGGCGGACAACGAGAGCGATTACGGTCGCCAGCAGAACCGCCGCGTTGCGGTCAACATCCTCGTCAGCAAGAGCGTCGAGGGCCTTTAAGGGTCGCAAGGTGCGGGGGCGGGCCGAAACCTGCCCCGCGCATCTTCCAAGCGATTGTTAGCGGGAACGACGGGCGCGAAGGGGTCAGCTCTCCGCGCCCGTTCCCTCGTACGCTTCCACGATGCGCCCGACGATGGGGTGGCGCACCACGTCGGCGGCGGTGAAGCGGATCGTGCCGAAGCCGTCGACGCCCTCCAGCTTGGTCACCGCGTCGGTCAGGCCGCTCATGCGGTCGCCGCCCGGAATGTCGACCTGCCGCGGATCGCCCGCGATCACCATGCGGCTGTTCTGCCCGAAGCGGGTCAGGAACATCTTCATCTGTTCGCGCGTGGTGTTCTGCGCCTCGTCCAGGATGACGAAGGCATCGGCCAGCGTGCGCCCGCGCATGAAGGCGATGGGCGCGATCTCGATCACGCCGCTGGCGATGTGCCGTTCGACCTGTTCGGGCGGCATGCAGTCGTACAGCGCGTCGTAGAGCGGGCGCAGGAAGGGATCGACCTTCTCCTTCATGTCGCCGGGCAGGAAGCCGATCTTCTCGCCCGCTTCCACCGCGGGTCGCGACAGGATCAGGCGCTGCACGCTGCCGGTGATCAGCTGGCTGACCGCCTGCGCGACCGCCAGATAGGTCTTGCCGGTACCCGCCGGGCCCAATGCGAAGATAATGTCGTCGCGCGCGAGGCTGCGCATGTAGCGTGCCTGCACCGCGCTGCGCGGGACGATGGTCTTGCGCCGCGTGCGGATCATGATCGGCGGGCCTTCGTCGGTCCCGCCCCGGATGATGCCGTCCAGCGTCGGCTCGTCCGCCATCGCGATCAGCGATTCGATCGCGCCCTGGTCCAGATCGCGGCCCAGCGCCAGTTCGTCGTACATCTTCTGGATCACGGCGCGGGCGCGGGCGACGTTGTCTTCCGGCCCTTCTATCTGGACCGCGTCCCCGCGTGCGGAGATGAACACGCCCAGCCGGTTCTCGACCTGCACCAGATTGGCGTCGAACTGCCCGAACAGCGGGATCAGCAGACTCTGGTTCTCGAAATTCATCTCTGCCCTGGCACGCCGGTTCTCTCGCTGCGGCGCGGGCGGGGCGGAAAATGCCGGATTGTCGGCACGGGTAGGTCTACGGCCCATCGAGTCCTTTCTCTTTCATTCCCCAAAGATAGGGCCTGGACACGCGCGGGCAAGTTGCCGCGCCTATCGGGACTGGGGAAAGTCACGCAATTGCAATGCGACGGGGAACCGGGCGAGTCCCGCTTCGTCGTGTCTGGCAAACGGAGATCGACCATGCGCCTTGCCCCCATCGTGTTCCTGACCCTGCTGGCCGCAGGATGCGCCACGCCCGATGCGCCCGGGCCCGCCACCCCGCCGCCGGGCGCGTCGCAAAGCCTGCCGCCCGTGCGCGAAGCCGCGCTGGACTGGATCGAAGACCAGTTCGGGGCCGCGGTCGGGGTCAATTACGGCGAGGCGGATCTCGACGGCGACGGCACGATGGAGGCGCTGGTCCTCGTCGACGGGCCGGATGTCTGCGGCAGCGGGGGATGCACCTTCGTGGCGCTGCGCCGCGCCTCGTCCGGGATGCAGGTGCTCGCGCGGACCAGCGTCACCCGCGCGCCGCTCGGCGTGCTCGACACCAGCACTGGGGCGATGCGCGACCTGTGGGTCACGGTCGGCGGCGGCGGACTGGAGCGCGGCTATCGCAAGCTCGCTTGGCAGGGCACCGCCTATCCCGCCAACCCCACGGTCGCCCCGGCCGAACCGATCGACACCATGGGTCAGACGATCATCGCGGACCAGCCCGCGCGAACGCTGGAAGAGGCGCGCCAGGGCCCGGTGGAGTAGCGATCAGGCGGCTACAGCCTCGCGCACACGCCCCTGCATGGAATTGGGGCCGGCCTGGACGAGCTCCACCTCCACCAGATCGCCGATCGCGCCGTCGCCTTCGAACCAGACGGATTGCAGCCAGGGCGACTTGCCCAGCCACTGACCGGCGTGCTTCCCGCGCCGTTCGACCAGCACCTGACAAGTCCGCCCAATGGAGCGCTGGTTGAAGGCGAGCTGGTCGCGGTTGATCGCGGCCTGCAGGCGTTGCAGGCGTTCGTCCATGATTTCGGGCGCGATCTGCCCGTCCATCGTCGCGGCGGGCGTGCCGGGGCGGGGCGAATATTTGAAGCTGTAGGCCTGCGCATAGCCGACCGCGTCGACCAGTTGCAGCGTCTGGGCGAATTCCGCCTCGCTTTCGCCCGGGAAGCCGACGATGAAATCGCCCGACAGTGCGAGATCGGGCCGGGCGGCGCGAAACCGTTCCAGCAGCCTCAGATAGCTTTCGACCGTGTGGCTGCGGTTCATGGCCTTCAGCACGCGGTCGCTGCCCGCCTGCACCGGCAAATGGAGGAACGGCATCAGTTTCTCGATCTCGCCGTGCGCGGCGATGATGTCCTCGTCCATGTCGGCGGGGTGGCTGGTGGTGTAGCGGATGCGCGCCAACCCATCGATCCGCGCCAACGCGCGGACCAGCCCGGCAAGCCCCTGGCGATGGCCCTTGTCGTCCTCGCCGCTCCACGCGGACACGTTCTGGCCCAGCAGCGTGATCTCGCGCGCCCCGGCCTCGACCAGTTTGCGCGCTTCCGTCACCAGGTCGCCGAACGGGCGGGAGATTTCCGCGCCCCTGGTATAGGGCACGACGCAATAGGTGCAGAACTTGTCGCACCCTTCCTGGATGGTAAGGAACGCGGCCGGCGCGCTCTTGCGCCGTGCCGGCAGGGCACCGAACTTTGCGATCGCAGGCATGTCGGTATCGGTCGCGCGCTCGCCCGCGACGGCCCGGTCCAGCATGGCGGGCAGACGGTGATAGGCCTGCGGGCCGACGACCATCGACACCGCGGGCGCGCGAGCCATGATCTCCTCGCCCTCGGCCTGCGCGACGCAACCGGCGACCGCGATCAGCGGCTTCTGCCCCCGCTCCTCGCCCGCCTTCACCAGCCGGCCGATGTCGGAATAGACCTTCTCCGCCGCCTTCTCGCGAATGTGACAGGTGTTGAGGACGACGAGATCCGCCTCCTCGCCCTCGGGCGCGGGCACGATGCCCTTGTCCGCCAGCAATTCCGCCATGCGTTCGCCGTCATAGACGTTCATCTGGCAGCCGAAGCTCTTGACCCGGTAGGTCCTGGGGGGTGTGGTCGCTTTCATGGGAAGCGCGCCTATAGCCCCATTGCGGGCGCGTTTCAAACGGGCGCGGACGGTGCCTTGGGCGCGTTGTAGCGCACCGGGGGCACATCGTGGGCGAAGGGCCGCACGGGATGGCCCAGCTGGGCCTCCAGGCAGGTGCGGATGCGCCGTTCCGCTTCCGCGGCGATCGCCTTGCGCCCGCGGAAATCCTCCGGGCTGAAGGGTTCGAGGAAGTGGATGTGGAGCGGGAATGTCTTCTTGCGCGCCATCACCCGCAGGAAATTGTTGAGCCCGCCTTCGTCCCCGATCCAGCCGATCCATTCCGCCACCGCCCCGTAATCGAGCACGACGGGCTGCACCATGACGCCGGGCGGCGGCGGTTCGAGGACGCTGAGGAGCGAGGCCTTGAACGGCAGCAGCGAGTGCCCGTCGGTCGTCGTGCCTTCCGGAAAGACGGTGATCGACCAGTTGTCGCGCAGCGCCTCGCGCAGCTGGTTGATCTGGTCCGCGATGCCGAGCCGGTTCTCGCGCTGGACGAAAACGGTGCGGTTGAGGCCGCACAGCCAGCCGACCAGCGGGGCCTTCGCCAGCTCGGCCTTGGCGACGAAGGCGGTGCCGCTGGCGCCGGCCAGTGCCAGGATATCGACCCAGGAGACGTGGTTGGCGACGAAGAACACGTCGCGCCGCAGCGGGGTTCCATGCCGGACCACCCGCGCGCCCGCCAGCCGGCCGGTGTAGCGCAGGAACAGCATCGGGAAGGGGGAGCCGTAGGCGAAAACGCGGTAGAGGTAATGCAGCGGCACGAAGACCAGCATCAGGACCAGCAGCATCGCCACACGCCGGGCCACGCGGAATTTCTCGATCCCGGACAGCGGCGTCTTCTCGCCGCGCGCCGCGGCCTGCCGCAAGCTCCAGTCCTGCGACGGCGCGGTCACTCCTCGCGACCGATCCTGACGCCGTAAAGCTCCAGCCGGTGATCGACCAGGCGATAACCCAGCTTGCGGGCGATCTGCTTTTGCAGGGCCTCGATCTCGGGATCGACGAATTCCACCACCGTGCCGGTCTCGACATCGATCAGGTGGTCGTGATGCGCCTCTGGCGCAGGCTCGTAACGCGCGCGGCCGTCGCCGAAATCGTGCCGGTCGAGCACGCCTGCATCCTCGAACAGGCGCACGGTGCGATAGACCGTGGCGATCGAGATGTTGGGATCGATCTCGCTCGCCCGCTTGTGCAGCAGTTCCACGTCGGGATGATCGTCGCTGTCGGACAGCACGCGCGCGATGACGCGGCGCTGCTCCGTGATGCGCAGCCCCTTTTCGTGGCAAAGCTGTTCGAGGTCGATACCGTGCGCCAATCCGCTGCTCCAAATATGAAAACGCCCCGCACCCTTACTGGGGCGGGGCGCTGCGCTCAAGCCGGGGCACCGCCCACCATGCGGACGACGCCCCGTTCTGTCCTACTCTTCGGTTTTCTTCTTGCGGCCGCGCTTCTGACCCGGCGTACGGCCGAGACCGATCTTCTTCGCCAGTTCGCGCCGCTTCTCGGCGTAATTGGGAGCGACCATGGGATAATCGGCCGGCAGGTTCCACCGCGCGCGGTATTCTTCCGGGGTCATGTCGTAATTGGTCTTCAGATACCGCTTCAGCATCTTCAGCTTCTTGCCGTCCTCGAGACAGACGAGATAGTCCGGCTTCACCGAAGCGCGCACGGAAACGGCGGGTTCCGGCCGTTCTTCTTCTACCGGCTGCGTGCCGCCCAGGCCCGACAGCGCGTTATAGACATTGGTGATCAGCGACGGGACGTCGTCCACGCTCACGCTGTTGTTGCTGACATGCGCCGCAACGATATCCGACGTAAGTGTGATCAGGGTCTCATTCGTATCGTGGTCGATCTGGTCCATCGCGTGGTTGCTTTCCATTCAAAAATCTTGCCGAGTATTGGCGACCTCTCGCGATACCTAGTATCATGCGATCGGGTATTCAATGGATAGTACGATGGCGGCGGATAAAAATTCGGTAAATTCCGATCAGGGGACAAGCATTCGATAAGTAATGGCGTCCAGCCGGTCGCCGTCACTAGTCCGGTAATAGGCCTTGCGCCGACCGATGGGTCGAAAGCCGGCGGCTTCGTAAAAGCGCGCGGCGGAATTGTTTTCCCGCATTTCCAGAAACATGGCCTCCGCGCCGCGATCGCGGGCGGCGGCGAGGGCATCGGCCAGCACCGCGCGCCCCAGCCCGGTTCCGCGCCGTTCGGGCGCCACGGCCAGCAGCAGCAGCTCCTCCTCGCCGGGCGCGGCGCGAACCAGCGCGAAGGCCGCGCCCCGCCGATCGTCCCCGTCCGGGACAGTGCGCAAGTAATAGTGGGTGTGGGGCAGGGTCAGCGAATCTTCCACCTGCCGCCGTGTCCACGCCTCCCCCCAATGCGGGTCGAACGCGCTTTCCATGACCTGCATCAGGCAGTCGATATCGTCGGCGGGCGGGGCGCTCACGACCGGGCGGGCTGCGGTTTCGCGTCGGGCGCGCGGCCATAGATCGGGCTGAGCGTCGCGGTCAGCAAGTCCGACGGCAGGAGGGCGAAGGCGCCCACATCGGGCAGCAGCGCCAATGCCCGTCCCGATCCGCGCGCGGCGGCCAGCGCCTCCGCCTGCGACCCGGCGACAACCGGGGCCGTCGCGGCCGCTACCGCCGCATCGGGCGCTAGCGATGCGAGATCGGCGATCGGCCGGCCGTCATCGGCGAAGCCCTGCACGAACCATTCGCCGTGTCCGCCGCTCATCACGACATCGATCCGTTGCGGCCCCGCCTCGCGGCGCGCCATCGCGGCGACCAGCGCCAGCGTGGGAAAGCCCAGAACGCGCGCGTCCCACGCCACGCCGAGCGCGCGCGCGGTCGCCAGCCCGATCCGTACCCCGGTGAAGCTGCCGGGACCCAGGCCGACCGCGATGCGCGGCGCGCGCCCGCGATCGGGCAAAGCGGCGATCATCGGCACCAGCCGTTCGGCATGGCCGCGGCCCAGCACACGGTGATCGCTCGCGACGACGCGGTCGCCCTCGATCAGCGCGACCGAGCACGCCTCGGTCGCGCATTCGATCACGAGCGTGCGCTGGTTCTCCATCGGATGAAGGCGCGCGGTCAGGCGATGGTGTTGAAGCGCTCGAACTCGGGGCGGGGGCTGCGCTCGAAAATGGTCGAGGCGTCGCCATAGCCGATCGAGCACACCCAGTCCGCGCGGTATTGCGGCTGGTCGGCGAAGAATTCCTGCGTCACGCCGTCCAGGTCGACGCCCGACATTGGCCCGCAATCGAGCCCCATCGCCCGGGCCGCCAGCATCAGATAGGCGCCCTGCAGCGCCGAATTGCGCTTCGCCTGTTCGATCCGCCCCTCGACGTCGCCGTCGAACCAGCTTTTCGCGTTGGTGTGCGGGAACAGCCACGGCAGCTGTTCGTGAAAATCGATGTCGTAGCCCACGATCACGCACCATGGCGCGGTGCGGATCTTGTCCTTGTTGGCGTCCATCGCATGTTTAGCGAGCCGCTCCTTCGCCTCGTCCGACCGGCACCAGACGAAGCGCGCCGACTGCTGGTTGGCCGAGGTCGGCCCCATTTTCAGGAGATCGTAGAGGCGGCGGATCTGGTCCTCGTCCACATCCTTGTCGAGCCAGCCATTATAGCTGCGCGCTTCGGTGAACAGCTGGGCGAGCACGTCGTCGGACAGCACGGTGTCGTGGAATTGTCGGGTCATGTCGGAAGCTCCGGCGAACGGGAGGGGGTCAGGCGGGGCGCACTTCGGTGACTTCGGGGACGTAATGCTTCAGCAGCCCCTCGATCCCGTGCTTCAGCGTGGCGGTGGAGCTGGGGCAGCCGGCGCAGGCGCCCTGCATGCCGAGATAGACGATCCCCTCGCGATAGCCGCGGAAGGAGATGTCCCCGCCGTCGCCCGCGACCGCGGGCCGCACACGGGTGTCGAGCAGTTCGTTGATCTGCGCGACGATATCGGCATCGGCGGGGTCCTCCTCCACCACCATGGCGGTTTCGCCGGGCACGGAAATGCCCGCCGCGCTGCCGGCGGCGAACAGCGGCGCCTGGCTGACGAAATGGTCGAGCAGCACCGCGACCACCTGCGGTTTCAGGTCGGTCCATTCCACGCCCGGTGCCTTGGATACGGAAATGAAATCGGCGCCGAACAGGACGTTGGTGACTTCGCCCGTATCGAACAGCGCCTGCGCCAGCGGGCTTGCCTCGGCATCTTCGGGGTTCGCGAATTCGCGGGTGCCGGACGGCATGACCTCGCGCTGGGGCAGGAATTTCAGCGTTGCGGGGTTGGGCGTGGTTTCGGTCTCTATGAACATGCCAGCGATGTAGGATCGGGGCGGGGGCGGGGCAAGCCATTCACTGTCCCTTCACCGGTTGTTCGCCTATAGCGCGTCCCATGACTCATTTCCCGCGGGCCGCCCGGCCTCTCGCCGCGCTTGTCTCCTTCGCCCTGCTGGCCAGCCCGCTGGCGGCGCAGCAGGTTCCCGCCACCCCGCCCGCGATCCCGCAGCCGACCACGCTTCAGCGCGATGGCGAGACCCCGTGGCTGTACGAGAACAGCGACATCCCGGTCGATCGCGAGTGGCTGTTCGGCAAGCTCGACAACGGCCTGCGTTACGCGGTGCGCCACAACGGGGTGCCGCCCGACCAGGTGTCCATCCGCATCCGGATCGATGCAGGTTCGCTGTACGAGAAGGACAGCGAGCAGGGCTTCGCCCACCTTCTCGAACACATGCTGTTCCGGCAGAGCAGGTACCTGGGCTTCGGCGAGGCGATCCCCACCTGGCAGCGACTGGGCGCGACCTTCGGCACCGATACCAATGCCGAGACGAGCCCGACGCAGACCGTGTTCAAGCTGGACCTGCCCGCGATCACCCCTGCAAAGCTCGACGAGAGCATGAAACTGCTGTCGGGCATGGTCCAGGCCCCGGTCTTCAACGACAAGACGCTGGCGGCCGACCGCCCGATCGTCCTGGCGGAAATGCGCGAGAACGGCGGGCCGGGCATGCGGGTCGCGCTGGAATCGCGCAAGACGCTGTTCGCCGGGCAGAGGCTGGCGGAACGCCTGCCGATCGGCACGCTGGAAACGCTGGAAGGGGCGACGCCCGCCGCGGTGAAGGCGTTCCACGATCGCTGGTACCGGCCCGAAAACGTGGTCATCTCCATCGCCGGCGATACCGATCCGGAACTGATGGCCGGCCTGATCGAGAAGTATTTCGGAGGCTGGAAGGTCGCGGGCAAGGCCGCGCCCGCGCCCGATTTCGGCGATCCGGTGGCACCCGCCGGGGCCGATGCGGCCAATCCGGTGGGCGAGGTCGCGGTGGAGGTCGAACCCGACCTGCCGCGCAATTTCACCTACGCGATCCTGCGCCCCTGGCGCCCGGTCGACGACACCATCGAATACAATGAAGGGCTGATGATGGACCAGCTCGCCCAGGCGCTGATCAACCGGCGGCTGGAGGCGCGCGCGCGCGGCGGCGGCAGCTATCTGTTCGCGCAGGTCCAGCAGGACGACGTCAGCCGCAGCGCGGATGCGACCTTCGTGTCCTTCGCCCCGCTGACCGAGGACTGGCAGGCCGCGCTCTCCGATGTGCGCGGCGTCATCGCGGACGCGCTGGCCACCCCGCCGACGCAGGAGGAACTCGACCGCGAGATTTCCGAATTCGAGGTCGCGTTCAAGGCATCGGTCGCGGAACGCGAAGTGCAGGCAGGCTCCGCGCTTGCGGACACGATCGTGCAGGCGGTCGACATCCGCGAGACCACTGCCTCGCCCGAAACCGTGCTGTCGGTGTTCCAGGGCATGCAGGCCAAGATCACGCCCGAGGCAATCCTGGAGCATACCCGCGACCTGTTCCAGGGTCCTGTGACTCGGGCAGTCTATACCACGCCCGCGCAGGGCGAGGCGAACGACGCCGCGGTGCGGACCGCGCTGCTGCAACCCGCCCAGGCGTCGGCCGACGCGCGCCTTGCCGCCAAGGACGTGTCGTTCGACGACCTGCCGCCGGTGGGCGCGCCGGGGACGGTGGCCGCGCAGACCCCGCTCGGCATTCTCGACATCACGCGGGTGGAGCTGTCCAACGGCGTCACCGCGCTGCTGTGGGCCAACGATGCGGAGCCGGGCCGGGTGGCGGTGAAGGTCCGCTTCGGCGCGGGCTACCGTGCGTTCGATGCCCAGAGCGCCCCCTACGCCTCGCTCGGCGAAACCGCGCTCATCAGCAGCGGCCTGGGCGATCTGGGACAGGAGGAGCTCGATCGCCTCGCCACGGGGCGCAAGCTCGGCTTCGATTTCGGGATCGAGGATGCCGCCTTCACCCTGGGCGCGCAGACCCGGCAGGAGGATCTGGCCGACCAGCTCTATCTGTTCGCCGCGAAACTCGGCATGCCGCGCTGGGAAGACAAGCCGGTGATCCGGGCGAAGGCCGCCGCACGGCTGGCCTACGATACCTATTCGACCAGTCCCGCCGGCCTGATCCAGCGCGATCTCGACTATCTGCTCAGCGACAAGGACCCGCGTTACGAGGTGCCCACGCCCGAGATGATCGCGCAGACCACGCCCGAAGGGTTCGAAAAGGTCTGGGCACCCTTGTTGAAGCAGGGCCCGGTCGAGGTGATGATCTTCGGCGATTTCGACCAGGCGGCGGCGATCGAGGCCCTGCGCAAGACCTTCGGCGCGCTGCCGGCGCGCGATCCCATTCCCGCCGCGGTGGCGGCGCGCGTTCCGGGCTTCCCGGCGCCGCAGCCGGTGACGGTGGAATACCATCGCGGGGATGCGAACCAGGCGGCCGCGGTGATCGCGTGGCCGACCGGCGGCGGGGTGGAGAACCTGCGCGAATCGCGTCAGCTCGAAATCCTGACCCAGCTGTTCAACAATCGCCTGATGGAAAAGATGCGCGAACATGCGGGCGCCAGCTACGCGCCCGTGGTGCGCAGCGACTGGCCGGTCGATCTGGCGTCGGGCGGCAACATCGCGGCCTTCGCCCAGTTGCGGCCCGAGGACGTACCCGTGTTCTTCGACGCGGCGAACAGCATCGCGCAGGATCTTGCCGCCAATCCGCCCTCGGCCGACGAGCTGGAGCGGGTGACGGAACCGCTGCGCAACCAGGTCACGCGCGCTTCCACCGGCAATACGTTCTGGATGTGGCAGCTCGAAGGGGCGACCACCGATCCGCGCCGGGTGGGTCTCGTGCGCAGCCTGCTGGTCGATTATTCGCAGACCACGCCGGAACGGATGCAGGCGCTGGCGGCGAAATACCTCGCGGCGCGCCCCGGCTACCGCGCGGCCTTCATCCCGCAGGGCACGCAGCTGGCGACGAAGCTGCCGGCGGCGCCCGCGGGCGAGGCTGCGGCGACGCGCTAGGGCGCAGGCCGTCAGGGCGCGGGGCGGTCTGGCTTGGGCGGCCTAAACCAGGAATAGCCTTGCTGCGCGCGCGATAGTGTCGCAGGCATTCCGGCCGTCCGAAAGGAAAGCGAGAGACATGCGACGCGAGTGGAAACCCGACGGCTGGAAGGCGCACGAGGCACGGCACCTGCCGCGTTACGAGGACGCGGCCGCGCTGGCGCAGGCGGAGGAAACGCTGGCCAGCTATCCCCCGCTGGTTTTCGCGGGTGAGGCGCGGGCGCTGAAGGCCGACCTCGCCGACGTGGCGCAGGGGCGCGCGTTCCTGCTGCAGGGCGGCGATTGCGCGGAAAGCTTCGCCGAATTCCACCCCAACAACATCCGCGACACCTTCCGCGTGATCCTGCAGATGGCGGTGGTGCTGACCTTCGCCGGCAAGCTGCCGGTGGTGAAGCTGGGCCGCATGGCGGGCCAGTTCGCGAAGCCGCGCAGCTCCGACACCGAGACGCAAGGGTCGGTCACCCTGCCGAGCTATTTCGGCGACAACGTCAACGGGATCGAGTTCGACCCCGAGATCCGACGCAACGATCCGCAGCGCATGGTGCGCGCCTATTCGCAGGCCGCGGCGACGCTCAACCTGCTGCGCGCCTTTGCCGGGGGCGGGTATGCCAATCTGCGCCAGGTCCACCAGTGGACGCTGGATTTCATGGGCCGATCACCGTGGGCCGATCGCTTCGCGGAAACCGCCGATCGCATTACCGAGGCGCTCGATTTCATGGAAGCGTGCGGGGTCGATCCCGCCACCGTGCCGCAATTGCAGGGCACCAGCTTCTACACCAGTCACGAGGCGCTGCTGCTTCCCTACGAACAGGCGATGACGCGGCGCGATTCGCTGACCGGCGACTGGTACGACACCAGCGCGCACCTCGTCTGGATCGGCGACCGAACCCGGTTCGAAGGCAGCGCGCATATCGAATTCGCGCGCGGCATCGGTAATCCGCTGGGAATGAAATGCGGGCCGAGCCTGGAGCCAGACGCGCTGCTGCGGCTGCTCGACACGCTCAACCCGGGGCGCGAGCCGGGCCGCATCACACTCATCAGCCGGTTCGGCCACGACAAGGTGGAGGCAGGGCTGCCGCGCCTCGTGCGCGCGGTGGAGTGCGAGGGGCACCCGGTGGTGTGGAGCTGCGATCCGATGCACGGCAATGTCGTGAAATCGGACAGCGGTTACAAGACGCGGCCCTTCGACCGCATCATGGCGGAAGTGCGCGGCTTCTTCGCGGTCCACCGCGCGGAAGGCACGCATGCGGGCGGCATCCATTTGGAGATGACCGGGCAGGACGTGACCGAGTGCCTGGGCGGCGCGGTGGCGATCACCGATGCGGCGCTAGGCGATCGCTACCACACCCATTGCGACCCGCGCCTCAATGCCGCGCAGTCGATCGAGCTCGCCTTCGCGATCGCGGACATGTTGCGGCTGGCCGCCCGCGAGCAGCAGGCGGACGCGGCCTAAGCGGTCCCGGCGGGCGGCTTTCGCGCCGCCCGATCGCCATGTTGCCCGATTGACGGCGGGACCGGCGCGTCCGCCCGCCGGGTCAAAGAAACAATCTTCGGCGCCCGATCAATCACCTGCAAATGGTCATGGAGTCGCATGCTTCCCCTGTCGCCCTTGTTGCGAGATAGGGATGCGACCGACGTTTCTCACAAGGGTCGTACGCGGCCGGTGATCTTGTTGATCAGGAGAAGGAACGCTCACCATGAAAATGCTACTCTATGCGGCAGCCGCCGCCTGTATCGCCTTGCCCTCCGCCAGCGAGGGCCAGAGTCCGCAGATCGTCGTCAGACCGCAACCGCTGCAGGAATGGGTGGCCGCAGCGTCGCGTTCGCTCGAACGCCAACTCATGCGGATGGACGTCTCCCAGGTGGAGCCGGGAATTTCTGCCGTGCGCTTCAACATCGGAACGAAAGGGAAGCCGGTCAATGTGAAGACCGTCGAAAGAGCCAATAGCGATCTCGATCGCGTGGCGCGACTGGCGGTCCGCCGGGCCCGGCTGGAACCCATGGCAGGGACGAACGAGAAGCAGACCTACAAGGCGATCGTGGTCATGGGGAAGGATCCCGTGCAGCTCGCACAATTGCGCAGCCGCGCCCTCGCGCGCGCCGCAGAGGAAAACGCCAGATGGGCTGGCCGACGGCTGCCCAATCCAGCGATCACCCTGGGCGTGATCGCCGACATCCCCAACTCCTAGAAATGGCGGGAGCGCCCGATCGACAGGGCATCGATCGGACGCGACCCCATGCCGGCCCTCCCCGTTGGCAGCGGCGATTTTCCTACCCGCGGCGAATATGCGACAAGGCCGGCCATGCCCTTCGCCGCCTCGCCCTCCCTCGCGCCTGCCCGAAAGGGCCCCGCCGATGGGATGTTTTTCGGTGCCAGGACACTGTTCCAAGTGTTCCATCCTGTAGGACTTTCCTTGAAAACACGCACCCTGTGTGGAACGAAGGGGCAACCCCTGCGCTTCAGCAGTGGATGGGCCATTTGTCACCGCACGACGGATCGCCGGGAGAGGGATCAGACATCATGGCCGAACCGCAGCTTCGCACCCGTCCGCAGGAAACCCCGCTTGCCGCGCGCTTCCACGCGGCGCGGGCGCTGACGGAAGCGCTCGCGGCGCCGCTGTCCGATGCGGACGCCACGATCCAGTCGATGGAGGATGCGAGCCCCGCCAAATGGCACCTCGCGCACGTCACCTGGTTCTGGGAGACGTTCCTGCTGCGCGACCATCTCGCCGGGTACGCGCTGCACGACGAGGAATGGCCCTTCCTGTTCAATTCCTACTACGAGGCGGAAGGGGAGCGGCACGCCCGCAACCGCCGCGGCATGATCACCCGGCCCGATGTCGCGGCCATCCTCGAGTGGCGCCGTCACGTGACCGAGGCGATGGCCCCGCTGCTGCAGCGCGAGGATCTTGCGCCCCTCATCGAACTGGGCATCGCGCACGAGCAGCAGCACCAGGAACTGCTCCAGACCGATATCAAGCATGCGCTGTTCCAGAACCCGCTCGGCCCGGCGATGTGGAATGCCGAGTTTCGCCGCGAAGACTCACGCGAACGCGAGCGCGGCTGGCTGAACCATCCCGGCGGTATCGCACTGGTCGGGCACGGCGGAGACGGCTTCGCCTTCGATTGCGAGGGGCCGCGCCATCGCGTCCTGCTCGAACCGTTCGCGCTGGCCGACACGCTCGTCACCAATGCGGAATGGGCGGCGTTCATCGCCGACGGGGGTTATCGAGACCATTCGCTGTGGCTGTCCGACGGGTGGTGCTGGGTGCAGGAGAACGGCATCGCCGCGCCGCTCTACTGGCGGGACGACCGGCAGTTCACGCTGCAGGGCTGGCAGATGCGCGACCCGCATGCGCCGGTAACGCACATCTCCTATTACGAGGCGGACGCCTTCGCGCAGTGGGCGGGCGCCCGCCTGCCGACCGAGTTCGAGTGGGAAGCGATCGCGCGCGGCCAGCATGCAGAGGAAGCGCCGAGCCACGATCCCGCCGGCGGCAACCAGCTGGACGCCGCCGGCCCGGTCCACCCGGGGGGCGACGCAGCCGACCCCGTCGGTCTGTTCGGCGATTGCTGGCAATTCACCCGCAGCGCCTACCTGCCCTATCCCCGCTTCCAGCCGGCAAAAGGCGCGGTGGGCGAATACAACGGCAAGTTCATGAGCGGCCAGTTCGTGCTGAAGGGCGCAAGCTGCGCCACGCCGCGCGGCCACTCGCGCGCGTCCTATCGCAATTTCTTCTACCCGCACCAGCGCTGGCAATTCACCGGCCTGCGCCTCGCCAAGGATATCTGATGACGCAAAACCGGGGGCTGGAACTCGTCGATCGTGACGAGGAGGGGATCGACCGCGCCTTTCGCGAGGACGTGCTGGAAGGTCTGTCGCAAGTGCAGAAGGCGGTGCCGGCGCGCTGGCTCTACGACGATGCGGGGTCCGAACTGTTCGAGGACATCACGCAGGTCGAGGAATATTACCCGACACGGTGCGAAACCCAGATCCTCGAAAACAACGGTCCCGCCTTCGCCGAGGCGGTGGGGGCGGGCCGCGCGGTGGTGGAATTCGGCAGCGGTTCGTCGGTGAAGACGCCGCTGCTGCTGAAGGCGATCGACCCTGCGGCCTATGTCCCGCTCGACATTGCGGGCGATTTCCTGCGCGCGGCGGCCGCCGACCTGTCGGCCAAGTTCCCCGGCCTTCCGGTCCACCCGGTGGAGGCGGATTTCATGCGCCGCGTCGAATTGCCGGGCGAGGTCGCGGACATGCCCAAGCTGGGTTTCTTCCCCGGCTCCACCATCGGCAACATGGTTCCGCGCACGGCGGTCGACCTCCTGCGCACCATGCGCGCGACGCTGGGCGAGGGCGCCATGCTGCTGATCGGGATGGACCTCATCAAGAAGCGCAAGGTGCTGGAGGCAGCCTACGACGATGCGGCAGGCGTCACCGCCAGCTTCAACCTCAACATGGCGCGGCGGATCAACCGCGAGCTGGACGGCACCATTCCGGTCGAGAGTTTGCACCACGAGGCGCGCTGGAACGACGATTTCGCGCGGGTCGAGATGCACCTGGTGGCGGCCGAGGACATCGCGTTCGAAGTCGCGGGGCGCAGCTTCGCAATGGCGCGGGGCGAAACCATCCATACCGAAAACAGCCACAAGTTCAGCCGGCGCAGTTCGAACACGCTGCTGCTGGCGGGCGGCTGGACGCCGGTGAACCGCAGGCTCGACGACGAGAAGCGCTTCAGCGTCGTGCTCGCGCAGGCTTCGGTTCCGCGCAACGCGCCCTGAGTTCCGGGCCGCGTGGGCCTAAGAGGCAGCGGGGTCTTTTTCCGTTCATGGAATTGCCGGCCTGAGGCTCCTATATCGGGTGTCGTGGACCTCAAGACACTGTTCGACGCCCTGATCGGCTACGTCGCGGAAATCCCGCAGAGCGACTTGCTGATCGCCGCGCTCGGCGCGATGCTGCTGGGCTGGATCGGCGCGACGATGGCGCGGCGCCGCATCCCGATGGGGCGGCTGCTGGGCACCGCCTCAACGCTGGTGCTGGTCGGCGTCCTCGCGATGGTGGTGGTGCAGGTCGCACGGATGGACCCGCGCTTCGATGTCGCCATGTCGGGCATGGGGCTGCCCGAACAACGGGTCGAAGGGGGCGAAACGCGCGTTCATCTCTCGCCGGACGGGCATTACTGGCTGAAGGCGAAGATCAACGGCGAACCGGCGAATTTCCTGGTCGATACCGGTGCGACCCTGACCGCGATTTCGGCGCAGACCGCGGCGCGGGTGGGCATAGAGCCGCGCCGCGACCGGATGCCGGTGATGATGACGACGGCCAACGGGACGATCCGGGTCGGCACCACGACGATCGACGAATTGCGGTTCGGCAATGTCGCCGCGCGCGGTCTCGACGCGGTGATCGCGCCCAATCTGGGCGATACGAACGTGATCGGGATGAACCTGCTCAGCCGCCTCGCCGGATGGCGGGTGGAGAACGGCGAACTGATCCTGCAACCGCACCACCCGCAGGAGGATGCGGACGCCGCCTCCTGAAGGTGGCGCTATTGACAATCATTCGCACAGATTGCAGCGCGGACCTCGCGCCGTGATCGGCGGCGCGACCAGAGGGGCCGGCCGCCATGATGCTCAGAATCGCAAACGTGCTCGACCGCGCCGGCGTGGCGGCGATCCGCAAGGTGATCGATGCCGGGGCATGGGTCGACGGTAACGAGACGTCGGGCCATCAGGCGCGAACGGCGAAGCGCAATCGCCAGCTGCGCCAGGGGTGCGAGGAAGCGGCGCGGGCCGGGCGGATGGTGCTGGACGCGCTGGGACGCGCGCCCGAATTCGTCGCCGCCGCGCTGCCGCTGAAAGTTTTCCCGCCGCTGTTCAATCGCTACGCGGGCGGGGAGGCGTTCGGGACGCATGTCGACAATTCGATCCGCCAGCTCGCTGGCAGCGAGTTCCGTATTCGCGCCGACCTGTCGGCAACGCTCTTCCTCGAGGATCCGGACGCCTACGAAGGGGGGGAGCTGGTGGTGGAGGACCTGTTCGGCGAACACCGGGTGAAGCTGCCCGCCGGCGACCTCGTGCTGTATCCAGCATCCAGCCTGCACCGCGTGACTCCCGTCGTTTCCGGCACGCGCACCGCCAGTTTCTTCTGGCTGCAGAGCATGGTGCGCGGCGACGCGGAACGCGAACAGCTCTATCGCCTCGACTGCAGCGTCCGCACGCTGGGTGAAGAGCGCGGCGCGCGCGATCCGGTCGTGCTCGAACTCACCAATCTCTACCATAATCTCATGCGTCGATGGGCGGATGCCTGACACGCGCTCCCGCAGCTACGCCATTCCCATCTGCAAATGAGAATACGTCGCAATAGCATTGACTCCCCATTCCCCGTTGCCTAGGCGCCGCCCGGTCACAGGCTAACGACAAGAACGAGGGATCATGACAACCACCACAGCACGCACCGGCGCCGCGGCGACCTTCCTCGCCGTGGGCTGCGTCGGCTTCATCGCCAGCGCCCCGGCACCCGTTCACGCGGAAGAGGCCGCCGCGCCGCCGCGCGAGACCATCGTCGTGAACGGGGTGCGGGTCGAAGGGCTAAGCACGGACGAGGCGACGGCACCGGTGCTCGATACCCCGCGCACCATCAACATCGTTTCGCAGGAAGCGATCGAGCAGACCGCGTCCTATTCGCTGGAGGATGCGCTGCGCACCGTCCCAGGCATCACGCTGGGCGCGGGCGAGGGCGGCACGGCCAGCGGCGACATCCCCCTGATCCGGGGCGTCGATGCGACCGGGGACATCTTCGTCGACGGCGCGCGCGACATCGGGTCGCAGACCCGCGATACCTTCGCGATCGAGCGGATCGAGGTCTACAAGGGGCCGAGCGGTGCGCTGGGCGGGCGGGGCGCGGCGGCGGGCGCGATCAACCTGGTCGGCAAGACCGCGCGCGAGGGCGATTTCGGCGCGGTCACGGGGACGATCGGGACCGCCGATCTCTACCGCGTAACCGCCGACGCGAACCGCATGCTGACCGACCGGCTCGGCGTGCGGATCGCCGCGCTCTACAACAACAGCGACGTGGCCGGGCGCGATGCGCTGCATACCGAAAGTTGGGGCGTCTCGCCCTCCATCGCCTTCGGCCTCGGCACCGATACCGTCGCCAGCCTGACGCATTATCATTTCGAAAGCGACGGCGTGCCCGATTACGGCATTCCGGTAACCTCGCGCGGGCAGTTGCCGGACGGGCGCCGGCGCCCTGCCGATGTGGACTACGACAATTTCTACGGCCTGCTGGCACGCGATTTCCAGAAGACGCGCGTCGATGCGACCACCTTCCAGTTCGGTCACGACCTGGGGCAGGGGTGGAGCGCGTCGGCCCTGCTGCGCTATTCCAATTCGCGCAACGACTACATCGTCACCAATCCCGACGACAGCGCGGGGAACGTCGCGCGCGACGTCGTATGGCGTGCGGTCAAAAGCCGCAATGCGCTGACCGAGGCGATGACCGCGACACTCAACCTGTCGGGCGAGTTCGCCACCGGCGGTATCGACCATTCGCTCTCGACCGGTTTCGAATATGGCTGGGCCGATACCTTCAACCGCAATTACAGCGTCGATACCGGCGACAGGGCCTGCAACCCCGCCGATTTCGCCGCCTACGACTGCACCGGCCTGTTCGATCCCGACCCGCGCGATCCGTGGGCGGGTTCGATCGAGCCCTCCGCCACGCCCACCACCGCGCAGGCGGAGGATGTGAGCGTCTACCTGTTCGATTCCATCACGCTGGCGCCGCAGCTGATCGTCAATGGCGGCATCCGCTATACCGATTACCGCGCGGGCGGGGCGGGGACCAGCCGCGGGGTCTCCTATAGCGGGACGGTGAAGACCGATTTCGTCAGCTGGCAGGCGGCGGCCATCTTCAAGCCGATGCCGTGGGCGAGCCTCTACGCCTCCTATGCCAACGCGAAGACCCCGCCGGGCAGCGACGTCGGTGCAGGCACCGGCGATCTATCCATCCGCGACGATACCTACGCCCCGCAGGAGACCGAGAATTACGAGGTCGGAGCCAAGGCCGAACTGCTGGGCGGGCGCCTGATGCTGAGCGCGTCGGCGTTCCAGATCGAGCGCGGCAACATCGTCGACAGCGATCCACTGGGCGAGGTGACGCAGATCATCGACGCGGCGCGGATTCGCGGCTTCGAACTGGGGGCGAGCGGCCGGGCCGGCCCGCTGACCGTGTTCGGCGGTTACACCTATCTCGACAGCGAGTTGCGCGGCGCCGTGCCGGAAGCGGGCAACCGGCTGCCCAATACGCCGGTCCACAACCTATCGCTCAACGGTTCGCTCGCGATCACGCCGCGGCTGGCGGTGGGCGGGGGCGTCTATCACCAGTCCGGCCGCTTCGCCGATGCAGCGAACCTGATCTCGGCCGATGGCTATGTCCGGGTGGACGCCTTCGCCTCCTACACCTTCACCCAGCGACTGAAGCTGCAGCTCAACGTGAAGAACGTCGGCGATGCGCGCTATGCGATCAAGCTGCGCAACCCGCATTTCGCGGTCCCGGCACAGGGGCGCCAGGCGATCCTTTCGCTGACGGCGAACTTCTGAGCGTGGCGGGGCGGCGGACCGGCGGCGATGGTGCCGTCGGCCCGCCGCGCACCGTCAGCGATAGATCGCTTCCGCGTCGCGCTTGAACGCGGCGCCGCTGTCGTTGCGGCTGTAGAACATGTGCCCGCCGGGATAGACGTCGAGCTGCACCCGTTCCGCCATGCCGAAAGCAGGCATCTGGTCGACGATCAGCCGGCTAGCCATGAAGGGGCAGGACAGATCGTCCCACCCGTGCGCGATCAGGACCGCCATGTTGGGATCGTTGGCGATCGCCTTGCGCAGGTCCTGCACCGGCGTGTCGTCGGGCTTGCCGCGATCCCACGCCGCGTTCACTTCGTAGGACAGCGCGTGGTAGCGGGCATCGGTCTTCCACCCGACCACGCGCGTGACGAAATCGACCATCGCGCTGGTGGTCGGCGCGATCAGCGCGTCCAGGATCGGGTCGTTCGATTGCTGCCGCGCCGACCAGGGGAAGGGGTCGTAGGCGGTGACGTTGCTGTCGTAGATGCTGCCGATGGTCCCGTCCGCGCGGTGGATCTCGCGCAGATAGGTCCCCGCATCGACCCGGCCGCCCAGCTTCGCGACGAGATCGCGGTCGAGGCCGGTGAGGCGGGTGACGTTATCGACCAGGCGGGACACGGCGGCGGGGTCCGACCGGCCCTGCAGCAGGTCGGTCGCGAACGGCCCGCGGGTATAGGCGACGACATCCGCCATCGCGGCCGGGGTCAGCTGGCCCTGCCGCTCAAGATGCGCCGCCGCCATCGACGGCAGGTCGACCATCCACGGCAGCGGGGACAGGGCGGTCGCACCGTCGCCCGAGGCGGGATCGAGATAGGGCGAGACCAGCACCAGCCCGTTGACCCCGACGCCGATCTGCGATTGCAGGTGATACGCGATGCGCGGCGCGCGGTATCCGCCATAGCTTTCGCCCATGACGTATTTGGGCGAGCGCAAACGCCCTTCCTTCACCAGCCAGTCGAACACGACCTTCGACAGATATTCGATATCGGGATCGTTGGCGTAGAACGCCTTCGCGGTTTCTTCGGGATCGACCAGGCTGCGGGAGAACCCGGTACCGATGGGGTCGATGAAGACGAGGTCGGTGAAATCGAGCCAGCTGTTGGGATTGTCGCTGGTCACCGGGGAATCGGACGGCGCGTTGCCCTGCGCCCCGAACTGGACCCGCTTGGGCCCGACCGCGCCGAGGTTCAAATAGACCGACGACGCGCCCGGCCCGCCGTTGAAGGCGAAGGTGACCGGCCGGTCCACCCCGCCGCCCGGGACGGTGTAGGCGGTGTAGACGACCTGGCCGATGGTCTTGCCCTTCGCGTCGCGCACGGGAATCTTGCCCACGGTCGCATCGTAGGCGAGGGTGCGCCCGCCGATCACTGCGCTTTGCCGAATGGTCTTGTCGGCGGGCAGCGGCGGTAGCTTCAGATCGCTTTCCTCCTCCTTCTTCTCGACCGTGGTCGTGGTCTTGGAATCCTGCGCATGGGCGGCAGGTGCGGTGGAGAAGGCGGCGACGCCGGCGAGTAGCAGCGCGGCCGCGAAGGGGCGAATGGTCAAGCAAACCTCCTGTTTCGTAAGCCGTCCTCTTGGAGCGGCGGCGCGCGCCGCGCAAGCGGAGCCACCGGCTTGCCCTGTGGGGGAGGGGAATGCATAACCGCGCGCATGACAAACCGCACCCGGCGCACCAGGCGCCCCCATCGCCCCCTTTCCCTCACCGCCCTGTCGCTGTCCGCAGCCGCGCTGGCGCTGGCACCTGCTGCGGCCTCGGCACAAAGCGACGCGCCTGCGCAGGGCCGGCTTTCGGCCAGCGCGGTGGCGGCGAAGGACGATCCCTATCTCTGGCTGGAGGAATGGACCACGCCGCGCGCCATGGCCTGGGTCGAGAAGGAAAACGCGAAGACGGTCGACCGGCTCAGCGACGATCCGCATTACCAGACGTTCTACGACCAGGCGCTGGCCATCGCGGGCGCGAAGGACCGCATCCCGCAGCCCAGCTTCCTCCACGGCGAAATCTACAATTTCTGGCAGGATGCGGATCACCTGCGCGGCATCTGGCGTAAGACCTCGCTGGCCGACTACCGCACCGACAACCCGACCTGGACCACCGTGCTCGATATCGACGCGCTGGGCGCGGCCGAGGGCAAGAGCTGGGTGCTGAAGGGCATCGACTGCCTCGAACCGGCCGAGAACCGGTGCCTCGTCTCGCTTTCCGACGGGGGCGAAGACGCGGTCGAGATCCGCGAATTCGATCTCGATACCGGCAAGTTCGTGGACGGCGGGTTCACGCTGCCGCGCGGCAAGCACCGCGTCGCGTGGGAGGACGAGAACCACCTCCTCGTCGCCACCGACTGGACGCCCGAAGACGTTACCCAGTCGGGCTATCCCTTCATCGTGAAGCGCGTCACGCGCGGACAGCCGCTGTCGGCGGCGGTCGAGGTCTATCGCGGCAGCAAGGAAGACGGCGGCTACGGCGTCAGCCCCTACGTCCTGCGCGACGGCGCGGGGCGGCAGCTGGCGGTCGTTTCCCGGCCGCTCGATACCTTCCACGCCGAAACCTACGTGCTGACCGATCGCGGGGCGGAGCGGCTCGGCATTCCGGAGAAGGCGAATGTCGCCGCGCTGGTCGATGGGCGCGTGATCCTGTCGCTCGACGACGACTGGGCGGCGGGCGGCAGCGATTTCGCCGCCGGTTCGGTGGCCGAGGTCGGGCTCGACGCGCTGAAGGCCGATCCGGGCACGCTCGACCCCACCCTCGTCTGGGCGCCCGGCCCGCGCGATTCGCTGAATGGTGTGAGCTCGACCCGCGACAACCTGCTGATTTCCACGCTGGAAAACGTGCGCGGGCGGGCCTGGGTGTACAAACCGACGGCGAATGGCGGCTGGGACCGGACGAAACTGGACCTGCCCGACAACCTGGCGGTCGGTTTCGGCGCGACGGACGAGAAGTCCGACCTCGCTTTCGTCAACACCAGCGGCTTCCTCGATCCCTCGACGCTGTATCTGGCTGACACCGATACCGGCACCATCGACCAGGTGAAGGCGCTGCCGGCGAAGTTCGACGCGGCGGGGCTGCAGGTCGAACAGCTGGAGGCGACCTCCACCGACCGGACGAAGATTCCCTACTTCGTGGTCCATCGCAAGGATATCGCCTATGACGGCACCACGCCCACGATCATGACCGCCTATGGCGGTTTCCAGGTCAGCCGCACGCCGTTCTATTCCGGCACCACGGGCAAGCTGTGGCTGGAGCGGGGCGGGGCCTTCGTCCTCGCCAATATTCGCGGCGGGGGCGAATTCGGCCCCGACTGGCACGAGGCTGGGCTGGGGACCAAGCGGCAGATCATCTACGATGATTTCGCCTCCGTCGCGAAGGACCTGATCGCGCGCAAGATCACCTCGCCCCGGCGGCTGGGGATCGAAGGCGGCTCCAATGGCGGGCTGCTGATGGGGGTCGAGATGGTGCAGCATCCCGACCTCTGGAACGCGGTGCTGATCGAGGTGCCGCTGCTCGACATGATCCGCATCTCGGACATCGCGGCGGGCGCATCGTGGCAGGGCGAATATGGCGACGTGAATGCCGATCCCGCCGTGCGCGCGTTCTGGGAGAAGACGTCCCCCTACCAGAACCTCGATGCGAACGCGAACTATCCCGAACCCTTCATCTTCACGACCACGAAGGACGATCGCGTCGGGCCGCAGCACGCGCGCAAGTTCGCGGCGAAGATGGCCGGGATGGGCCTGCCCTATTACTACTACGAGAATACCGAGGGCGGCCACGGTTCGGGCGCGGATATCAAGCAGTCCGCCCGCACCACCGCACTTACCATGACCTACATGCAGCAGAAGCTGATGGACTAGGCGGGACCGGAAAAAAGGGGGCGGCGCCGGTTGCCCGGTGCGCCGCCCCCGTTTTTATCGTCCGATAGGCCGGGTGCCCGCGATGGTCGCCCGGCCTTTCCTTTGGCGCGGTTATTTCGCCGCCAGTTCCTTCACCAGCGCGGGCGCGGGATAGATCGTCTCCAGCGCCTCCTGCACCGCGGCGGTCGAAACCACGACCGTGCGGTTGAGCGTCGGGTCGTACCCGTAATTGCCGCCCAGCGAGTGGATGTTCCCGTCGAACGCGGCGCCGATGACGGTGCCGGCCCGGTCGATCACGGGCGAGCCCGAATTGCCGCCGATGATGTCGTTGGTGGTCACGAAATCGTAGGTCGTATCCCTGTCGATCTTCGCCTTGTTGGCGGCGAAGGCGGGGGCGACGTCGAAGGGCGCATTACCGGTGGCGCGGTCGAACGTCCCGCCCAGCGTGGTGCGGATCGGCACCTGCTTGCCCCGCTCCGTCCAGCCCTTCACCTGGCCGTAGCTGATGCGCAGGGTGAAGGTCGCGTCGGGATAGAGCGCGTCGCCATAGGCGGCGAACCGCGCATCGGCGAGCTTGCCGCCCGCGGCCGCCAGCGGGCCGGCATAGGCCTCGTCCACCGCGCGCTTCAGTTCGCGCTGGCGCGGGTTCAGACGCAGCGCGTACCGGATCATCGGGTCGTCCGACGCCTCGATCGCTGCCATGCCTCCGTCCCACAGGCGCTGCCGCACCGCGGGATCGGCCAGCTTGCTGCCTTCCACCAGCCGGGTGGCGAGCTGCTCCGGGCTTTCCTTGCCCAGCAGCAGCTTCGAATCGGGATCGTCCACGCCCAGATATTCGCGGGCCTTGGACAGGCTCCATTCCAGCATCAGCTGGTCGAGCCAGTTGTAGACCGGTTTCTCGTCCAGCAGTTGCTTGCGCGTCAGCGGCAGCGCGCTGTCGGTGAAACCGGGCAGGCGCTCGGCATTGGGCTTCGCGCGCTCCTGCGCGGCCAGCACCAGCGTTTCTGCGTATCCGTAAAGCTCGCTGGACGGCGAGACGAAGCGATAGGGCAGATAGAGCGAGCGATAGGCGGTCACTGCGTCGTCGACGCTCGCCCACGGGTCGCCGATCGCGGCGTTGCCCGCGCTCTTCGCCTTCAGCTCGTCTTCCTTGGCCGCCAGCGTGGCGGTGAAGGCGGGATCGTTCAGCGCCTTCTGCCGGCCGATATAGACCTTCAGGCTGTTCTCGATCCCGTTCAGCATGTCGAGCCCCTCGCGCGCGCGGTCGGGCGTTTCGTCCATGGCGCGGATCAGGCGGCCGCGTAGCTCCGAAAGGGTGGTGACGGTGATCGGCAGGCGCACCTCGCGTTCGAAGGCGAGCTGGCTTTGCGTATAGAGCCGGCTGGTGGAACCGGGATTGCCGACGACGAAGGTGATCTCGCCTTCCTTCGGCGCGCGCGGGTTCCATTTGAGGTGAGCGGGCGTCGCGACCGGTTTCTCGTTCTCGTATGCGCGCAGGAAGCTCGCATCCAGCGAGTAGCGCGGGAAGTTGAAATTGTCGGGGTCGCCGCCGAAGGTCGCGGCGCGGTCTTCCGGCGACCACACCAGCCGGACGTCGGAATATTTGCGATAGGTGTACAGCTTGTACTGCCCGCCGCCGAACAGGGTGACGACCTGGCAGCGGGTGGTGTCGGTATCGGGACAGCCCGCCTTCTCGATCTCTGCAATCTTCGCGTCGCGCGCCTTGGTCAGCGCCTCGCCCGACAGGCTGCCCATCGCCGCCTTCACGTCGCCCGTGACGTCGGTAATCAGCGTCACCACCTCGGCCTGCTGGCCGGGGCATTTCAGTTCCGCGTCGCGGCGGTCGGCGACGTACCCGTTCTTCAAATAGTCGCTGCCTTGCCTGGAATTGTCGAACAGGCAGGACGCGACGCAGTGGTGGTTGGTCAGGATCAGGCCCTGGCCCGACACGAAGCTGGCGGAGCACCCGCCGGTCAGGCGCACCGCGGCGGCCTGCACGTCGTCCAGCCATTGCTGGTCGGGGGCCCAGCCATAGGCTTCCTTCACCTGCGCGGTCGGGAAATTGTCGAAGGTCCACATCCCTTCGTCGGCCATCGCGGGTTGCGCGGCGAGGGCGAAGGTCGCGACGGCGGCGAGCAGCCCCGCGCGCGTGAAACGAGTGTATGTCATGGTGTTGCTGTCCGCTCCCTTGTCGGTTCGTCGTTTTCGTGGCCGCGCCGCGCTTGATCGACGGCGCCCTGCCGCGTCCTGATGATATGGTATCACCCCTTTTGCAAGAGGGCTTCGTGCGCGCGAGGCCCGTCGCGTAGACCACTCGCGAACCGGCTGCCGAGTGCGGGCAGCGCGCCCAGCGCGCTCGCCATCAGCCAGTGGCTCGGGGAAAGCACGTGAAGATGCACCAGTGCCGCCAGCGCCGGGATCCCGCTTACCGCAAGGGACGACGCCAGCGCGCAGCCGGCGACCGCCCAGGCGGCGCGCGTCGCCCCGCGCCCCAGCAGCAACAGGACCGCCGCGAGCGCCGCGACCAGCGCGGTGAGGGCCAGCGCGCGGGCATGATCCGCCGTCTCCCCGCCGCAGATGGCAAGCACGAACAACGCCAGTACCATGCCCGCGATGCCCGCGCCGGTCAGCCCGATGGCCAGCCATTCGCGTTGCGCGAAGAAGCGCCCCTCGCGCCGGGCGGGCTGGTCCAGCGTCGCGCGCGCGCGGCTCTGGAAACCCAGGATTGCCGCCGGGTGGATCAGCAGTTCCAGCCACACGATATGGACCGGAAGGTAGAGCAGGGGGAAGCCCAGCAGCGGCACCGCCGCCGCCGTCGCGACCAGCGGGATGTGCACCGTCAGCAGGAAGGCGAAGCAGGTCTTGAGATTGGCGAACAGCTGCCGTCCTTCGGCGATCGCGTGCACGATGGTGGCGAAATTGTCGTCCATCAGCACGATCTGGCTGACCTCGCGCGCCGGGCGTGTCCCGCGCAGGCCCATTGCGATGGCCACATCCGCCGCGCGCAGGGCCGGCGCGTCGTTCACGCCGTCGCCCGTCACCGCGACGAGGCTGCCGGTGCGTTGCAATGCCTTCACAAGCAGCACCTTTTGCGCCGGGGTCGCGCGCGCCACGACCGAGACGTCACGCAATCGCTCCGGCTCCATCGCGGCGAGGGCCTGTTCCAGCCCGTCTCCCAACAAGGGCTGCGGATCGTCCGCCAGTCCCGCCTCGCGCGCCACCGCCACGGCCGTCAGCGGATGGTCGCCGGTGACCATGACCACCTGGATGCCCGCGCCGCGCGCGGCGGCCATCGCCTCGCGCACCCCGGCTCGCACCCGGTCCGATACCGCGACCAGCCCGGCGAAGCGCAGATCGGTGACCGGTTCGGTCGCATCCGGGCCCGCGTTTTCCATCCACGCGCAGCCGATCACCTTGCGTCCCCGCGCCGAAAGCGCGGCGACCCGGGACTGCCAGCCGTCGTATTCGGCGCCTGACAGGCGGCACAGCGCCAGCACGGTTTCGGGCGCGCCCTTGATCGTCGCCAGCGGGGGGAGGTCGGCCCGCTCCCACACCGCGGTCTCGCGGCGGCGATCCTCGGTAAAGGGATAGAGGTGCGTGCGGTGCCAGTCCGCCGGCGGTTCGGCCCGTTCCGCCAGGATCACCGCGTCCAGCGGGTCGCCCGATTCGGGACGCGAGGTCGCCGCCGCCAGCGTCAACAGCCATTCCCGCGGGACGCCGGGGGCGGGGCTGGTGTCGCTCAGTGCCAAACGCCCTTCCGTAATCGTGCCGGTCTTGTCGCTGCAGATCGCGCCCACGCGGCCGATATTCTCCACCGCGACCGCACGCCGGACCAGCGCATGACGGCGCGCGAGGCGATAGACGCCGACGCCCAGGAAGAAGGTAAGGGCGACCGGGAATTCCTCCGGTATCGCCGCGACCGCCAGCGTTACTGCGCTGAGGAAGGCGTCGGACCAGCCGAACCCCTGCGCCAGCCTGATCCCGGCCAGCAGCAGGCAGATCGCGACCGCCGCGATCAACAGCGTGCGGACCAGCCGCGCCACGTCGTGTTGCAATGGCGTACGTTCCTGCGCCCCTGTGACGACGGACCGCACGACTTCGCCGTAAAGCGTCTCCTTTCCCACCCACACGACCCGCATGCGCGCCTCGCCCGTCAGCAGTCGCGTTCCGGCGAAGACCCATGCGGCGTCCCCCGGCGCCGCACCGGGGGCGCAGGGGCTCTTGGCGACCGGCAAGGCTTCCCCGGTCAGCGATGTTTCGTCCACCTGCAGGCCGCTGCCAACCGTCACCACGCCATCCGCCGGGAAGGCTTCGCCCGCCGCCACGCGAACGAGATCGCCCGCGACGACGTCTTCGGACGCGATGCGGATGGGCGCGCCGTCCCGGACGACGTCCGCCTCGGTCGCGAGCACGCCGCTCAACCCCTCGATCGAGGCGCGGGTGCGATGGTGGAGGTAGAAATCCATCCCGGTCAGTGGCGCGATCGCGGCGAGCATGACCAGCGCATCGGTTGTCTCGCCCAGCCACGCGAACAGTGCGCCGGTCGCGAGCAGGAACCACAGCATCGGGTCGCGCGCCGCATCGCGAGCAGTCGCGCCGGGGGACCGCGCAGGCGCTTCGGCGATGCGATTGGTGCCGAACCGTTGGCGGTTGCGCACGACCTCCGCCCGGGACAGCCCAGTCGCGGGCGGCCGCGCGAGCAACGCCGTGCGGTCGGGCGGCAGCGTGCGCCTCACCGCTCCTCGTCGCGCACGACCAGGACGGAGCAGCGGGCATGGCGCATGACCCGTTCGGCATTCGCGCCGATCAGCCAGTCGCGCATCGACGGCCGGTGCGACCACAGCACGATGAGATCGGCGCCGATATCGTTGGCGAGGCCCAGAATGCCCCCGGCGATCCCGCCGCCCCCGACACGCGTCGCGACCGGAAACTCGCCGCGAAGCTCGTCCGCGAGCGTGCCGAGGCGAGTTTCGGTGCGCGACAGGAGATTGCGATAGGCGCTCGCGGTCCATTCCCGCCCGGCGTCGAGCGGGCGGTCCTGCAATACCGTGGCCAGCGTCAGCGCCGCACCCGTGCAGCGCGCGATGGCGATGGCGATGGGCAGGGCCTTGCCCCAGGAGCTGGGCTCGTCGAGGTCGACAGGCACGAGGATGCTGGAGAACAAGGGGCCGGGCTCCCGCGAAGGATCGCCACCCGATCACCGGGCGCTACGCGATCCTTCGCAGGCGGTTCGGCAGCCTGCCATCCGCATTCTTCCCAAGCCTGCAGGCCCGGCGTGGCCCTTCGTTCAGTCGGAAAGCGCGGCCAGAACGCGGTCGGGCGTCATCGGGTATTGGTAAAGGCGTGCGCCGCTCGCATGGTAGATCGCGTTGGCGATCGCCGCCGCGCCGCCGCACATGCCGAGTTCGCCGATGCCCTTGGCCTGGATCGGACTCGCGACCGGATCGCGTTCCTCCAGCAGCAGGACCTCGACGTCCGGAATGTCGCGATGGACCGGCACGTGGTATTCGGCGAGGTCGCAATTGACGAGATGCCCGTCGATGGGATCGAACAACAGCGCCTCGGTCAGCGCCACCCCGATGCTCCAGGTGATGCCGCCCAGACATTGCGAGCGCGCCGTCTTGGCATTGAGCACGCGGCCAAAGCCGAAGGCGCCCAGCATCCGGTCGACCCGTGTCTCGCCGGTGAAGCGGTTGACCCGAACTTGCGCGAAGAACGCGCCGAAGCCGGAGGCGGTGTGGCTGTCCGAAATGTCGCCGGGTTCGTAGTGCCCCACGACCGACAGGTCTTCGCCATCCAGCAGGTCCGTCAAGGTCGGCCCGCCTTCGACCGCGCCGTCGCGCAGGGCAAGGTCTTCCTCGCTCGTGCCGACACGTTCCGCAATCTGCCTGCGCAGCGCCTCGCACGCGACATAGACGGCGGAGCCGATGGAGGCGGCGCCCCAGCTGCCGCCGGAGCCCGGACCGCGCGGGTGATCGGTATCGCCCAGTTCGACCAGCACTTTTTCCACCGGCAGGCCCAGCATCTCGCCCGCGACCTGCGCGACGATCGTGTAGGTGCCGGTGCCGATGTCGGTCATGTCGGACTGGACCACCGCGGTCCCGTCAGCCTTCAGCGTGACGCGCGCCTTCGCTTCGCCGACATTGTGGACGCGCGCCGCGCTCGCCATGCCGGTTCCGATCCACCACTCGCCTTCGCGCGTCTGGCGTGGCGTGCGCGGACCCGCGTCCCAGCCGAACGCCTCGGCGCCCTGCCGCAGGCACTCGGCCAGCTTGTGAGAGGAGAAGGGCAGATCTTCCTCGGGATTACGGTCGGGAATGTTGCGCAGCCGCAGCTCGACGGGATCGACGCCGGATTTTTCTGCCAGCACGTCCATCGCGATTTCCAGCGCGGGCATGCCCACCGCCTCGCCCGGCGCGCGCACCGATCCCGCGGTCATGCGGTGAATGCGGGCGAGTTCCAGCTTCAGCCGCCGGTTCTCGCTGCCATAAAGGAAATGCGAGGATTGCAGCACCGGTTCGGCGAATGTTTCGCCCGGCAGGTTGGATACGCGCGCCTGATGGCCAAAGCCCGAAAGGCGGCCCTCGCCATCGCTTGCGAGCTGGAAGGCCTGCTCGGTTTCCGAGCGGCGCATGACGCACTGGAACACCTGTTGACGGCTCATCACGACGCGCACGGGCCGGCCAAGCTCCCTCGCCGCGAGCGCCGCGGCGACCGTTTCCTCGCTTACTCCGAGTTTCGACCCGAAACCGCCCCCGACATACGGCGTGACGATCCTGACTTGGTCCTCCTCCAGCCCCAGGGAATCGGCCAGTTCGCTGATGTTGTAATTGGGCATCTGGAGCGATGCATGGACCGTGACGCTGTCGCCATCCCACTGCGCGATCGCCGCATGCGGCTCCATCGCGGCCGAGGCGTGCCCTTGCGTTTCGACCCGGATATCGACGGTATGCGCGGCCTGCGCCATCGCCCCGTCCATATCGCCCTGGTCGACGGTATCGCCCTCCTGCTCTTCCGTCGGGGCCTGCGCCGGATCGAGCGGTGCATCGCGATGGACGGCATATTCGACCTTCAGGTGCTTGGCCGCGTCGCGTGCCTGTTCGAAGGTCTCGGCGACCACCACGGCGATCGGCTGGCCCCAGTAGCAGACCTGGCCGGGCTTCTGCTGAGGCGCCTCGTTGGCGGTCCCCTGCGCCGGGCGCGTCGTCAGCCGCTCGTCGTCGATCACCGCGAGGACGCCGGGCATCGACAGCACGCTCGCCTTGTCGATCGAGACAACCTCGCCCAGCGTGATCGTGGCAGTGACCAGCACGCCTTCGGCCAGGCCGTCGACTGGATATTCGGCGGCGTAGGGCGCGGTGCCGGTCACCTTGGCCAGACCGTCGATCCGCGACAGCGGCTTCCCGACGATACCCTGCTTCATCGCGTCCAGCCGGTTCGAGGTGACGGGTTCGTCCTGCTTGAAATGCGCGGTCATAGTTCGGTCTCCGTCGCCTGCGCCAGCACCGCGGCAAGCGTGCGCCGGGCAAGCGGTATCTTGAAATCGTTCTCGCCGTACCCGCGCGCCTCTTCCAGCAGCAGGTCGGCAGCCTTTTCGAACAGGGCGGGGGAGGGCGTCTCGCCGACCAGCAGGTCGGACAGGCGAGCATCGTGCCACGGCTTGTGCGCCAGCCCGCCAAAGGCGAGATCGGCGCGGGCGATCGTGCCCCCGTCCATCGCCACGATCGCGGCGACCGAAACCAGCGCGAATGCGTAGGACGAGCGTTCCCGCACCTTGCGGTAGATCTGCCGGCCTTCGACCGGGGCCGGGAGGGTGACCGCCGTAATGATGTCGCCCGTTTCCAGCACGTTGTCGCGCCACGGGGTGTTGCCTGGCAGGAGGTGGAAATCGCGCACCGGAACCGTGCGTGCGGTGCCATCCTCGCTTTCGATCTCGACCTGCGCGCCGAGTGCGCTCAGCGCCACGGCCATGTCGCCGGGATAGGTCGCGATGCAGTCCGTGCTGGTGCCCAGCACCGCGTGCAGATGCGCGATACCCTCGATGGCGCCGCAGCCCGATCCGGGCTCGCGCTTGTTGCACGGCTGGTCGATGTTGGTGAAGTAATAGCACCGCGTCCGTTGGCACAGATTGCCGCCGGTGGTCGCCTGGTTGCGCAATTGCTGCGTCGCGCCTGCCAGGATCGCGCGGGCCAGCACCGGGTAATCGGCGCGCACCCGCGCATTATTGGCGGTCGCGGTATTGGTCGCGAGGGCACCGATGCGCAGGCCCCCGTCGTCGGTGTCGGCGATCTCGGTCATGCCGAGCCGGCTGACGTCGACGAGGCGCTCGGGCGTTTCCACCTGCAGCTTCATGAGGTCGAGAAGATTGGTTCCGCCCGCGATCGCGGTCGCGCTGTCCGGCGCGACGAGCTGGTGGGCGTGGGTCAGGCTGTCAGGGCGCTGGAGATCGAACGGTCTCATCGTGCGTCCTCCTTCGCCACGTCCCGGATCGCGGCGACGATGTTGGCATAGGCGCCGCACCGGCACAGATTGCCGCTCATCCGCTCGCGGATTTCCTCGGGCGTGGCGGCCATCGGGCCCTGCAGGTCCTCGCTCGCGTCGCTGGCAAAACCGGCGGCGATCTCGTCCAGCATCGCGGTCGCCGAACAGATCTGGCCGGGCGTGCAATAGCCGCACTGATAGCCGTCGCGTTCGACGAAGGCCGTCTGCAACGCGCTGGGTTGTTCGGGTGTGCCGAGCCCTTCGATCGTAGTCACGCTGTCGCCGTCGTGCATGGCCGCCAGCGTCAGGCAGCTGTTGATCCGCACGCCGTTGACGATGACGGTACACGCGCCGCACTGGCCGTGGTCGCACCCCTTCTTGGTGCCGGTCAGGCCGACATGTTCGCGCAGGAAATCGAGCAGGGACACGCGCGGGTCGTCGGGGATCGCGCGCGCTGTGCCGTTGACGGTAATGGTATCGCTCACTGGGGCCTCCTTGTCCTCCCCCAACCGCCGCCTGCAAAGAAGGGTCCGAGTTTTGCGACGAGTGTCGAACCAAGTTGCGTGCCGGTGACGAAAAGCGGCGCGTGCGAAATGCCATGGACCCCCGGCTCCCCCGCGTGTTTATGCAAATGGCATGAGCGGGCGCATCATCTCTTCCGGGTCGGGATCGGGCGGCTGGCTGTCCGCTCTGGTGGAGCGGACGCGCGACCGCTTCGTCGCTTCCGATCCGGCGTTCTCCCGCCTGCGGCTGGCGAGCCGCGCGATGCTGACGCTGCTGCTCACCAGCGCCGCGCTCGCACTGGTCCAGCTGACGCTTCACCCGCTGCCGACCGCCGCGTTTGGCCTCGGCATCGTCATCTCGCTGATCGGTTCGCTGGCGATCCGCGATGCCTCGCCCCGCGCGCAGCTGGTGTCCCGCATATTCGCGGCGGGCGGCTCGTGCGTGTCGGTCGCTGCCGCCGCGCTCCTCGCGCCCTATCCGGCCTACGCCTACGCCGCGTTCCTGCTGCTGATTTTCGCGGCGGTCTATGTCCGGCGCTTCGGGGCCCGCTGGTTCGGCATCGGCCTGCTGAGCTTCATGGCATTCTTCATGGGCGATTTCCTGCATCCCCCGGCCGACCAGCTGGGTTGGGTCGCGGTCGCCGCGGCAATCGCCTTCGGCGCCGCGCACCTCGTCACCACCATCCTCCTGCCAGACAATGCGGAGCGGGATTTCCGCCGTGCCCTGACGACGATCGACCGGCGGATCGACCTGATCTGGCGTCATTTGCAGGGCGAGACCGCGGCGGGCCGGCAAACGGTGGTCGAACGCAAGCCGCTGCGCGTCCAGCTGGCGCGGCTGCGCGAGGCGGTGCTGATGGCCGAAGGGTTCATTCCGCAGGGCGAACGCGGCGCCCTGGCCGCGCACGGTGCGGCGTCCGAGCTCGCGGTCGCGCTGTTCGAGCTGCAATTGTTCGTGGAGCGCGTCGTCGGCGCCGCCTTCGCCGCGCTTCCCGATGCCAAGGTTTTTGCCGCGGCGCGGGCCGGGCGAGAAGCTGCGCTGGCACGCTGGCAACGAGAGCGCAGCGAGAGCGAGCCGGCCGCGGCGGCGACCGCGCGGCTGATCATTCGCGTCCTGCGCGCCCGGCAGCGCTTGAGCGAGGTGTTGGGAGAGACGCCCGGTGCCGCCTTTGCGGAAACCGCGCCGACCGATGCCGCTCTCGCCGCGGCGACCAGCAGCGCACCGGAACCCACGCGCGGGATCGTTCCCCCGGCCTTTCACGCACCAATCCAGGTCACGGTCGCCTGCGCGCTGGCGCTGGGCGTCGGCCTGCTGCTGTCCGCGGACCGCTGGTACTGGGCGGTTATCACCGCCTTCATCGTGTTCAATAACGCGCAGTCGCGCACCGACACCGCAATGCGCGCGCTGCAACGCTCGGCCGGGACGCTGGGCGGTCTGATCGTGGGCAGCCTCGCTGCGACGGCGCTGGCCGGCCACACCATTCCTTCGGTCGTGGCGATTCTCGTGCTGTTCTATGTCGGGTTCTATTTCGTCCAGGCGTCCTATTCGACGATGATCTTCTGCATCACGGTGGCGCTCGCGCTGATCTACGGCGTGCTAGGGATGTTCACCCCGCAATTGCTGCTGCTGCGGCTGGAGGAGACGGTCGTGGGCGCGCTGGCGGGCACGGGGGTCGCCTTCCTCCTGTTCGCCAACCGGGGAAGCGATCTGGTGGCGGGCAAGCTCAGCGCCTATCTGGACGCCCTGTCCGATCTGCTCGCCGGCGCACGAGCGCAACTGGGCGCCGGTGCAAGCGATGTGGCGCGCGGCGAGACGCTGCTGGCCCGATCGCGCGCCGTCGATCGCGCCTACGCCGATCTCGCGGTTGCGGTGCGGCCCCTGGGTGGCCCGTGGAGGACGGTGACGCGCTACGGCGCGGTGCGCGAGAAATTGCTGCTGCTGACCGGCTGCGCGCACTGGGGCCGTTCGCTCGCCCGCGGCCTTGCCGATAGCGGCCCGATCGAAGGGGCGATGCGGCGCCGCATGGGAACCGTCATTGCCGAGATCGAAGGCCGCATCGCCGCCGCCCGTGCGCAGGGCGTCACGCTCTTCGCCGGCTCCGCGCGCGACCACGCCGATCTTTCCAGCTCGCGCGAAGCCTTGCCCTTCGACAAGGCTGACACACCCGCTTTCGCGCTGGAAATCATCTCCGCGCTCCTGCGCCGCGCCACCGCGCAACCCACCCGCGAGGAGCGCCCGAGCAAAGGCGGGAAAACCGAGACCGGCGCGTATATCGGGTAGATGGCTGGGGTGGCAGGGACCCCAGCCAAATCATGACTAAACTAAGTCATTGATATTACTGGAATGCAACCGGCGGTTGCACACCGAGTTGCTACAGCTCATTGGCACACCATGCAAGCCTCTTGGAAAGCGACGCTCGCGGCAGCTATCCGATGCAAGCGGTCGCAAGCTATCCGCGAACGACGCGGATATGCTGACGCGATAAAATCGACCTCGTCGTGCCTTGCCTTCGTCCCGGTCTCTGCGTCCCCATCGCTGCGTCCGCGCGCAGTGAGAACGTCACTATTCCAGGTCGAGGGGTATGGGCATCAGTTCTATCTTGAGCAGGAGCACCTTCTCCTCCTGTCTTCTGGGCCGGTCTATCCGGCGCCATCGCCTGACAGAGCCAGCATCGCCTTCGCGCACCAAGGTTGGCTATGGTTGCTCGACATAGACAGCGGTGTCGCGAGACGGTTGACTGATGTCGCAGGTATCGAGTTCCGCCCGCGCTCGTCGCTAGATGGGCAGCGTATCTCGTTCGTCCGGAACGAAAATTCGGACACACGGATCGGTAGCGCTGGATCTCTCGGAAGCGAACTTCCGCGAAAGTTATGGGGATGCGATAGCGGCAGGCCTGGTTGACCGTATCATCGATGCGCGTTCGAAGCTGACGGCCAAAGTCCAGTAGCGGAAAGTCGGCCTCGCAAAAGCTTTTTGGGCAACAGCGTCGCTGATTGTGGGCCGGTTGCGGACAAGCTGCTTTAGGGCGGAATGGCACCGCAGTAGACGTTCGAGATCGAGCATCTCGTTTACACCGAGGGGGTCGGCAATGGGGCCGTTTACGGGCCGTCCGCTTCCGTCCGAAAACTGGTGAAAGCAGACGAGCCAACTAGCTCAATCGGGCAATCGTTACCATGCGCACGAGATCGGAGAGGGTCTTTGCCTGCATCTTCATCATCGCATTGGCGCGGTAGACTTCGACAGTTCGGGGGCTGATGTCGAGATCGAAGGCGATCGCCTTGTTGGCTTTTCCGTCCACAAGGCCATCGACCACCTCGCGCTCCCGGGCGGAAAGCAGAGCGAGACGGTCGAGCACTTCGCGGCGTTCGTTCTGCAGGTGCTCATCGCCAGCGCTCTCGGTCAGCGCTTTGCGGATGGCGGCAAGTATGACCTCGTCGTCAAACGGCTTCTCGATAAAGTCGGCAGCGCCCGCCTTCATCGCCTGAATGGCCAAGGGCACATCGGCGTGACCGGTGATGACGATCACCGGCACAGTATCATCGCGTTCGTTCAGCTTCTCGGTCAGTTCGACGCCGTTCGTGCCGGGCATGCGCACGTCGGTCACAACGCAGGCGCCGGAAAGCGGAGGTGCGGATTTCAGGAAAGCATCGGCCGAGGCGAACGAGCGAACACGGATTTCGGCGACGTCGAGAAGAAATTCCAGCGAGTGCCGCGCGCTCTCGTCGTCGTCGATTACGTAGACGATCGGATCACTGGCACCACTACTCACCATCGTATAGTTCCTCGCTTGCGACACGCTGGACCGTAAAGCGGAACTCCGCCCCGCCATCGGGAGCTGGCCGGGCCCAGATACGCCCGCCATGCGCCTCGACGATCGTGCGCGAAATCGACAGACCGACGCCCATACCTGTGCGCTTGGTGGAGATGAAGGGCTGAAAAAGCCGGTCGGCGATTTCGGGATCGATGCCAGGACCGGTGTCGGTCACCGACACCTGCGCCAAGTCGTCTTCCGCCGGCTCGATCACGATCGTCAGCCTGCGCTGCGAGGAGCCTGAGTCTGCCAAGGCGTCGACGGCGTTTCGCACAAGGTTGAGCACGACCTGCTGGATCTGCACTTTGTCGACCAGCACCAGATTGGTTTCAGGGCTGAAGTCATACTGCACTCGGATGCCATGTTCCTTGGCACCAACGAGAGCGAGTGCGCTGGCTTCCTCAACGAGCTTTGGCAGGCTCTCGATCGTGCGCTCGGTTTCGCCGCGGGCGACAAAGTCCCGCAGCCGCCGAATGATGTCGCCGGCCCTGAGCGCTTCCGCGGCCGCCCGGTCGACGGCTTCCGCCACGCGCTCGTGTTGCACCTCGTCTCGCATGAGCAGCATCCGGCTGCCCTTGAGGTAGTTGGCGATCGCCGAGAGCGGCTGATTGATCTCGTGCGCGAGCGCCGACGCCATTTCGCCCAATGCGGTAAGCCGCGAGACGTGCACCAGCTCGCTTTGCAATTCCTGGAACCTTGCTTCAGCCTGCTGGCGCTCGGTCAGGTCTCGAATGAACCCGGTGAAAAAACGCTGTCCTTCCGCCTGCATCTCACCGACGGCCAATTCGATCGGGAAGGTCAAGCCGTCCTTGCGCTCGCCGACGACAACGCGGCCCTTGCCGATGATTCTCTTCTCGCCGGTGCGGTAGTAGCGCTCGAGATAGCCATCATGGGCGCTGCGATAGGGATCGGGCATCAGCGCATTGACGTTCTGCCCCGTTACCTCTGCCGCATGCCATCCGAACATCCGTTCGGCCGCCGGACTGAAATCGCGGATCAAGCCGGCTTCGTCGATGACGATCATCGCATCTGGCACGGTGTCGAGGATCGATTGAAGATGCGCTTCACGCCGCGCGAGAGCGGCGGCTGCGGTTTCGGTTTCGATCCGCGCGCGCTGGAACCATTCACCGCCGATGGCCACCGCAAGGCCGATGAGCACAAAGGCCGCGGCGGCAATCAGGCTCCCGCTCTCAATCGGGCCGCTCAGCGCGTCGCACCAGAGACCGGCGGCAGCGCCCGTCACGGCCGCAAGACTACCTGCGCGAATGCCGGAAAGTGCGCTCGCGACAACCACGCCGGGAACGAAGAAGATGAATGTTGCGCGCTGACCGAGTTCGTCGGCGGCGAGCAGTCGGACCGCCACACCAGCCGCTATCGCGAGCAGCGCCAGTAACAGCGCGGTCGAAAAGGACAGGCGCGGCAGGAAGCGGCTGACAAAACTGGTGCGCCCTACCTCCGGTAAGGCCCTTAGGGTGCGTGGCGTAGGGTGATCATCCAAATTTCGCGGTTCCGTGCATCGGCATAGAAGGAGGTCATCAGCGGCGCTCCAACAACATCTGCCGCAAGCGGAGAAATTTCAATGACTGCACCCTTCATCGATCTTGGTGTTCATCACAACCCCCGCGGAATGTCGGACCGGATTGCCTTCGGCTTCACCAAGGCGTTGCGCTGGTGCGCCGACACCTTCTTTGCCGAGCGTTACGGCCACCGCGCCGTCGTGCTGGAAACCGTGGCAGCCGTGCCGGGCATGGTCGGGGCGACGATCAACCACCTCGCCTGCCTACGCCGCATGTGCGACGACAAGGGCTGGATCAAGACGCTCATGGACGAAGCCGAAAACGAGCGCATGCACCTGATGACCTTCATCGAGGTCTCGCAGCCCACCTGGTTCGAGCGAGCGGTCATCATCGGCGTGCAGTGGGTATTCTACCTCTTCTTCTTCGCGCTCTACCTGGTGAGCTCGAAAACCGCGCACCGTGTGGTGGGCTACTTCGAGGAAGAAGCGGTCATTAGCTACACACATTATCTTGCCGAGATCGACGAAGGTCGCAGCCCCAATGTCCCCGCGCCCGAGATTGCCAAACGCTACTGGGGGCTGCCCGACGATGCGACGCTGCGCGATGTGGTGCTGGTCGTGCGCGCCGACGAGGCCCACCACCGCGACGTCAACCACGGCTTCGCCAATGAGCTTGCGGGTCTGCCAGTCGGTCAGGTCGCCGAGTGCCCGCCGCATGTGGCTCTTGAACCCAACTGGAAGAAGGCCGCCTGATCGAGGCTGCCGGCGAGGAGGACGGAACATGGTCGATCGAGCCAGGATCCTGTTACTGGTGGACGATATCTCCGTCCTCTCCGCGCTGCGCTTCTCGCTCTCGATTGAAGGGTTCGAAATCGCCGAAGGGATTGGATTGGGTGAGGGTCCTTCCATGGCGACCGCACTGGTCATCGACGAGCGCTACGGCGGCGACGGTCTTGCTGCACTCGATGGGCTGAAGAGACAGGGCTGCCGCGCACCAGCGATAGTCCTCGCGACCAATCCTACTGCCCGGCTGCGAACCCGTGTCGCCACCGTAAACGCCGAACTAATCGAAAAACCGCTTCTGGGCGACGAGCTGAGTGGTGCGATCCGTGCCATCTTCCAAACGCGAAAGGCAGCGTGACGTGGCCACCAAACTTCCCGACGGCCTTGAGCCATACAAACGCACGGCAACCTTTACCGAAGACACCGTGCCGGCAGGCCTGCTGGCCGAGCATTCCACCAAAGACGGCGTCTGGGGTCTCATCCAGATCGAGAAAGGCAGGTTGCGCTACGTCGTCACCGATCCGCGCCGCGCCTCGACCGAGGCATTGCTCACGCCTGAATGCGAACCCGGCATAGTCGAGCCGACGATCCTTCACCGTGTGGAGCCGGTCGGAGCGGTTCAGTTTCATGTCCAGTTCCTGCGCGCTACAGACGCAAGGCCTTTCGCCGACAAAGACGAGGGGAGGGGCTCATGACCAGCGCTACCATCCACTCCCATGCGGCCGATCCCGACACCCGCCCCTTCGCTCAGCAAAAACGTGCTGAAAAGCGCGCAGCGGCCGAAGAAATCGGAATCGATGCGGCGTTTATCGATCACTTGGTCGAAGCATTCTACGCCAAGATACGCGAGGATGACCTCCTCGGGCCGATCTTTGTCGAACGCATCACTGACTGGCCGCCGCACCTTGCCAGAATGAAGGCGTTCTGGCGCTCGGTGCTTCACAACAGCGCCGAGTTCTCCGGCAATCCCATGCTCAAGCATCTTGCTATTCCGGGCCTCGAGCTCCGGCATTTCTCGCGCTGGCTCGACCTCTTCTACGAAACGCTTCGGGAAGCAGAAGGACACCCCACCGCGACAGAACTCGTCGGCACGCGGGCGAGGATGATTGCCGACAGCTTGCTGACTGCCATAGAAATGCGCCGTAACGGCCTCGCCGGAGGGCGCGCAGGAAAGGACCTACCCCATGCCTGATACCGTTCTTCGGACGCAATCTGCGACGCCGCTGCCGGAGTCCTTCGATGCACTGCCCGATGTGCTGGTTCCCATTCCAGCGCTCGAAGCCAATGACAACGAAGCGCCGAGGCAAGCACAGCAGCCCGAGTCCCGGATGTTCGAATTACCGAAGTCGGTTTGGCGATCGATGATTGCCTGCTACGCGATCTTCCTCACTGCCTTGCTTGGAGCGACCGGCGGCGCTCACGCCGCGTTCGCGATCGCAATTTCAGCGATCTACATCACCATGTTCTTCGGAACCGCCCGCGTGATGCTACGGCAAGCTCCGCCGCAACCGCGCAGCGTTCTCGGTCGTCCGGGCACTGTCCTGCAAACAGCCTACGGGCCGCTGGCGCGAAAGGAAGTTTATGGTCAGGTGCTCATTGTTCCGGCAGCCGTCGCCTTTTTCGGAATAGGAATCAGCGTCATCAGCGCGGTCATAATATAAGAATAGCAACCGACGCATCGGAAGATAAATTGGCTGATATTACTGCTTCTCAAGTCCTTCGTCGGCTCCACCCTCATGTTCAAGATGTCCCAAATGCTTCAGTGGTGCCATGATCCACAGCGTCGCCACGGTTATGACCGAAAGCATGATCGCAACATCAAGGCTGCCAAGACCAACCGCCGCGCCGCTAGCCCCGGTAATCCAGAGGCTGGCGGCCGTGGCGGTGCCCTTGACCGAATCCTTGAGGCGCAGAATGGCCCCGCCACCGATAAACCCCATGCCGGTGATCAGACCTTCGACAATGCGGGCCATCGCCTCCGGAGTATCCGCAGTCATGGATTCCGCTGCCTGGATAAACCCGCAACTGGCAACAGCGACCAGCGGGAAGGTGCGAAGCCCCGCACTCCTTTCCGATTTTTCCCTGTTCCAACCGATCGGGAATGCCAGAATATAGGCTAGGCCAATCGCAACTAGGTGAGGCAGGATGTCGAAATGGTCAGGCCCCAGAAAGTGTTCAAACATCCCAAACTCCGCAGTATTTTAATCACTTAACCAAAATCGGCGAAGAGGTTCCGAGCCGCGATCATACGCAAGGAAATTTGTTCTAAGACCCGAGCGTGCCTCTCGGGCCCCGGGGGCCAACGGAACATGGTTGAACCAACGTTGCCATTTATTTCGGAGCCTGCACGCGCGTTAGACGCAAGGGTCAGGTCGCTCCCAGAGGAACCCCCACCCATCCTTTTATTCGGCGCATTACGGCCACGGTTCTTACGGTTTCGATCTTGAGTTCCCCATCGGCTAACTCATCAGCCAGATTGGTCCAGAACTCCATGTCCGGAACCAGGAAACGAACCAGAAAATCGTAGCTGCCGCTCACCTGATAAGCCTCGATTGCTTCGGGAGTGTCGGCGAGCGCCTGTTCAATCCTCCGCGTGCTTGCAGGATCATGCGCCGAAGCGACAATTTCTGCGAACACGGTAAGATTAGGGCCCAGCTTGGCTGCATCGACTTGGGCCTTATAGCCCGTGATGACCTCTTCTCTTTCCAGCCTGCGCAGACGCGCGAGACAAGCACTTGGTGAAAGAGCCACAGTCTCGGAAAGACGCTGATTGGAAATCCGGCCATCGCGCTGAAGGATGTCGAGGATTTTGCGGTCTATTCGGTCAAGCGAGGGTTTCTGCGGCACGTTCGTCTCCTTTCCGCAGATTATATTGCGCAGGACGAAAACTCCGAAGGGAAATACGGCTTTCCAGCCTCTATATTCGCAGTCGAAGCGCCGCAAGATCTGCGGCGCTCGTTCTTTTGGCAATAGTGAGGAAGGAAGTCGGCATGCAGAGATTGCACATCCTCCGTCGTATCATTCCCGAGCTCGCTCTGCTTGCTGCATCGGTGCTTTGGGGCGCGAGCTTTCTCGCGACCAAGATCGGCATGGAATTTACAGGACCGCTAGGCTTTGTGGCCTTGCGCTATCTGATGGCGACGGTCGCATTCGCGGTTGTCGTTCCGCGCGCGACGCGGGGGATCAATGCCACCGAAATCGTTGCCGGCATCGTAGTGGCTGCTACCGCATGCGTTGCCTACGGCGCGCAGGCTTATGCTTTGCAAACCACCGACACTGCGCGCGTGGCTTTCCTCTCCGCGCTCTACGTGCCTCTCGTGCCGGTGCTCCAGTTCGTGCTGCTGCGGCAACGGGCTGCTGCCGGGATCTGGGTCGGCGTGGTGCTCGCCTGCATCGGCGTTGCAATCATGTCAGGAATGTCTCTCGCGCATCTCACGCTCGGTTACGGAGATACGCTCTCGATCATCGGAGCCGTGGCCATCGCGTTCGAAGTCGTCATCCTCGGATACTTCGTCCGCCGAGCTAATCCCCTACGGATCGCGTTCGTGATGATGACCACCACCACGCTTTTGTGCGCTGCCTTCGCGCTCGCCACAGGGGAATCCATGCCGGTTGTATCGCCCACATTGCTCTGGGTGGTCGTAGGCTATGGCATTGCTACCGCCTATATTCAGTTTGCGATGAGCTGGGCCCAGGCACAGGTCGATTCCTCGCGCGCCGCAATCATCTACGCGCTCGAACCAGTCTTCGGTGGGTTGTTCGGCTATGCGGCGGGCGAAATTTTCGGCCTGTCCGACGTGGTCGGTGCGCTCGTGATCCTGGCCGGCGTAATCATCGCTTCACTGCCGCGGCTGGTGGATAGGCTTCTCGTGCGCGGCTCGGTCAGAACGCCTGTTCGATTGGCCGATCGGCCCATGACGGAAACGTCGCGATGATCTCGCCTGTGAGAACGGTCGGCATCACGGCCATGCTCTGTATCCCCGCATGCACGGGCATCCCGAAGTCAACGGGGCCGCTCGCTGGAGCTTGGATCGTGGAAGACGTCGCCGGGCGCGGCATCATCGATTATTCGCGTCTCGAACTGGTCCTGGGACACGATGGGCAGCTTTCTGGCTCGACGGGATGCAATCTTCTTATCGGCAGATACCGCGTCGATGGCTCGGCCATGACGATCGACGTCGCAACGACGACGCGTAAAGTCTGTCCTGAAGCGCTGATGTATCAGGAACGGGTCTTTCTAGGAGCCATTAAGTCGATCGATAGCTATCGCTTCGACCCGACCGGCGCCCTCGTGTTGCAGGACGGCAACCAGCCGTTGGTTGTTGCGCGGTCCCACAAGAGGTGACCATGAAATTCAACCCAATTCGTTCGATCTTGCGGCGTTTGCTTGTTCACGCATTCGCGGTCATTACACTCCTTGTCGGGGCGACAGCTGCGCACGCCCAGTTTCCGACGCCTGAGCCTTCCGAAACAACGCAAACCGAAGCTCCGGTAGATACATTCGAAAGGCAAACACCGCGCTCAAGCGTGACAGCGCTGCTGAATGCGCTTGCCACCGAGGACTACGAACGGGCCGCGCGCTATTTCGTCGGCACACCTGATCCGGCCACGCTGCCCATAGACAATGAAGGCTCGCCAGCGACCGACGCCTCGGAAGGACTGGCTCAAGGTGCCGATCTCGCTCGAAAATTGAAACTCGCTCTCGACAGTGGAGGGATGCTTCGACCCTTTGCTGTTCTTTCCAACGCTCGCGATGGAGACTTGGAGGACGGACTCGATCCCCTCCTCGAGCAAGTCGGCACGTTCCAGCTCGAAGGTTCCGAGCAGCCCATTATCCTGCAGCGCGTCGCCGTAGGGGAGGGAGACCGGCTGCAATGGCGAATTTCGTTGGAAACAGTATCGGCCCTCGAAGACTGGTCGCCTTCGTCTGAAGCCGCTAGACAGAGCGAGGAAAAGGGGATCGAAGTCGCCGGCGCGCCAGTCCTGGACTGGCTTTCGCTGATCGGAGTGGCGGTCGCGCTTTTTGCGGCGCTACGCCTGCTCGCTGCTGCAATTATCTCGGTCCTGCGGCGACTCATTCCCGAACACAGCAGCAGCACCGTCTTTCGTCTCATTCACGCCGCTCTCCCACCGCTCGCGCTCTACGTGGCGACAATCGCCTTCTTCTACGTTGCAGGCACCATGGAAGTCTCGATCATCGCTCGCCAGCAGCTGCTGCGCAGCCGCAGAGCTCTCGCGGGCAATCGGACCGGGTTCTGCAAACCTTGTATGGCCGTGTTCGCAGCGGAGACGATTACGGACAGGTTCTCGCGGTCCCGGCCGCGGTGGCGCTTTTCGCTACTGCCGTGCTCGTCATCCGCATCAGCGTAACATGATTACCGTCCACGTTCGCGCTCGAGCCTCAACATGGCAGCGCGGGAGCGCAGCAGGTCGCGACGAGCGACGATCCCGATAAGACGTCCATCCTCCTTCGCTACCACGCAGATGCGCCCCGTCTGTTCGGCAATCATCAGATTGGCTACCGCATCGGCCGGAGTGGCCGGAGTTACCACCGGTAGCGATCGATCGGACAGGCGCTCCCCGATAGGCGTGGAATCGCCCGCTTCGGCTCGTTGCCAGCGCAAGGCATCGCTGCGCGAGACGAGGCCGACGGGCTGTCCATCGGCATTAACCACGGGGTAGCTTCGATGGTGCGCTTCGCCTTCGAAGAAGCGCACCGCGACGTCGACCCGCATGCTTTCGGGCAAGGTCTCGGGATTACGGGTCATCAGATCGCCGGCCATGCCGAGTGCAAGCGGATCAACCGAGAATTCCTGGCTTATATGGCGACCGCGGCGAGAGATTTTTTCCGTCAGGATCGAGCGTTTGAGCACCAACACAGCCACTGCAAAGGCGGCGCCCGATGCTGCGACAGTCAGCGGCAGCGCAACATAGTGCGCGGTCAACTCGACCGCGAAGATAGCGGCGGTAAGCGGCGCTCGCATCGCTGCGCTCATCACAGCGGCCATGCCTATCATCGCCCAAGGTCCGCTACCTCCGGGCAGCCACATGCCTGCAATGCCGCCCAGCGCACCGCCTAGAATCAGTAGCGGAGCCAATACGCCCCCCGATGTGCCCGACCCTAGCGCCACAAGCCATACGACGCCTTTCACGCAGAGCAGCAAAATAAGGCCGGAAAGCAGCAGCTGTCCGTCGAGCAAATCCTGAATACTGGCATAGCCTGCGCCGAGAACGCGCGGCTCGATCAGCCCGCCGAGCCCGACCACCACTGCGCCTAGGGCTGGCCACCACATCCAGTGCATCGGCAGGCTGTGAAATCCGTCCTCGATGCGGTAGAGCGCGCTCGACAATAGGCTAGCGAACCCACCTGCCACACAGCCGAGCCCGGCGGCTAGTACAAGGCTGGCCGCATCTATCGACAGCGTTCCTGCGAACGGGAACAGCGCTCCCTCACCGATCAGGAACGGGCGCCAGGCCAGAGCGACAAGCGCACTGACAATCACCGGTACGAAGCTGCGCGGCTTCCATTCGAACAGCATGACCTCGATCGCCAGCAGAATGGCGGCGACGGGCGTTCCGAAGATTGCGGTCATTCCCGCCGCCGCACCCGCCACCAGCAGAGTCTTGCGCTCCGCCGCAGTGAGGCGAAAGCGCTGCGCGAACAGCGAGCCAATCGCCCCGCCGGTCATGATGATTGGACCCTCGGCACCGAAAGGTCCTCCCGAGCCGATCGAGATCGCGGAGGACAGCGGCTTCAGTATCGCGACGCGAGGGGAAAGCTTACTCTCGCCGTATAGAATGGCCTCGATTGCTTCCGGGATGCCGTGCCCCCTGATCTTGTCAGAGCCAAAGCGCGCCATCAGACCGACGATCAGACTTCCGATCACCGGGACTAGCAAAACGATCGGACCGCTCGCCGCTTCGACGATCAGAGCGGGGCCGGCCGAGACCCGCTGGAACCAGAACAGGTTGATAACCAGCGCTATGAGATGGAGCAGCGCCCATGCGGCGACTGCGCCCCCAGTTCCCGTCACGACGGCCATCACTGCCAGCACCAGCATCCGCCGGTCCGCACTGTGATCGGCCAGTCGCGGCTGATGCGCCGCGACACTCACCGCGCGCGGGCTCTTGCTGTCGTTCATCAAATGTGCCTCTGGAATAGTGGACGGCGAGCAGGTATGTCGTGGCACGATATATATCAAGGGCGATTTATGACCGACGAGATCGGAGACGAAGATTACAGGACGCTGGCAGAATTCCGGTTCGAACTGCGGCGCTTCCAGCGCTTCTCGGAACAGGCCGCCCGCTCCGCCGGATTGACACCGCAGCAGCACCAGGCACTGCTTGCCGTTCGTGCTGCGGGCGACGCGGGGATGCTGGTCGGCGATCTTGCCGACCGGCTCCTGCTTCAGCCTCACAGCACATCCGAACTGGTCCGGCGTCTCGTTGAACACAATTTGGCGACGCGCGAGCATCCCGATGCCGATCGGCGCCAGGTTCGGATTGCCCTGACCGAGAAGGCGCGCCGTGTTCTTGCTTCGCTCTCCTCGAGCCACCGCAGCGAACTGCGTCGGTTGCGTCCGCTCCTTAAAGGCATGCTGGAAGCGCTGTGACGATGGGCTTGTTTGCCGAGCGCCGCGGCCTCGCTGCGTTTCTGCTGGGTTGCGCAGGGGTGACTGCGGGCGTCGTTCTCCATCTGCCGATGTTCATTGCCAGCGCGCCTATGCACTACCGCATGGCAGGCATGCCTATGGATGGCGGAATGCTGTTCGGCATGGCGGCGATCGTAGCTGGTATCCTGATTGCGGGATACGGATTGCTGCCTGTGCGAAGTCGAGTGACGCAGCAGTCTCATGCGATTACCGTCGCCGCACTCGAGGATACCAAACTCGGTCGGGCCCATTGGCGCCTGATGGCCGTGCTCGTCGTTGCGCTGACGATAGACGTGATGAAACCGGCCACGCTCGGTTTCACGATCGATGGCATGATCGACGAATACGGCGTCACGCCTGCTTACGCTGCGCTCGTGCCGTTTTCAGCGATTGCCGGAACCGTCACGGGGTCCATCCTGTGGGGCGCGATCGCCGATATTTACGGGCGCAAGGCCTCGATCCTGCTTTCCGCCGTGATGTTCGTTGGAACCTCGATCTGCGGCGCGATGCCATCGCTCGAGTGGAACATCTTCATGTGTTTCCTGATGGGCCTGGCAGCGGGCGGAATGCTGCCTGTCACCTATGCTTTGCTCGCGGAGACGATGCCCGCGCGCCATCGCGGCTGGGCCCTCGTGCTGGTGGGCGGGCTCGGTGCGGTTGGCGGTTATGTCGCGGCAAGTGGAGCCTCCGCGCTGCTGCAGCCGATCTTTGGGTGGCGCATCCTTTGGCTACTCAACCTGCCGACCGGGTTACTTCTCGTCTTGCTATGCACCTTGTTTCCCGAATCTCCGGCCTACCTTCTCGCACGTGGTCGCAAGATCGAAGCGCAGCGCATCATGCGCGCCTTCGGTGCGCATGCCGAGTGGAAGACCGAGGCGCCGGAAGAAGCAGGTAGCGCGCCGACGAGTCCCAAATCGATGACCGGGACCGTGGTCGCGCTCAGCCTTACGGCGCTGGCCTGGGGATTGATCAACTTCGGGCTGATCCTGTGGCTACCGGCTGATCTGGTACGGCGCGGATACAGCGTCGAAATCGCAAGTGCTTTGCTTGCTCAGTCAGCGCTCATAGCGCTGCCGATGGTATTCGTCGGAGCCGCGCTCTACAGCCGCTGGAGCACAAAGGGCACCGTTCTGGTCATGATAGGCCTGACCATGCTGGGATTATCCGGCGTCATGTGGCTGGCCTGGTTCGGTGGAAGCCCGGTGCTCCCCGTGGCCTTGCTGATCCTTGGATCGAATGGCGTGATTGCGACGCTACTCCCTTATGCGACGGAGAGCTTCCCGGTGGGCGTCCGTGGGCGCGCCACTGGTTGGGTGGCGGCATGCAGCAAGGGCGGCGGATTGATTGCACAGATGTTGGGCGTCCTCGCACTAGAACCAGGGCTCGCCGACGCAGCACTGCTAATGCTCGTGCCTACCGCTGCAGCGCTGGGTTTGACCTTTCGCTTCGGCCGCGAAACCCGGGGACGCGACCTGCGCAGCCTGGAGCGGGGACAACCTGTGTTCTGAATGCCTACCTTGTAGGGCGGAATGGAACGAGGGCCGCACGCACTTGCGCGAGATAACCTACAGCGACAGCGTAGGACGTCTCCGACCGATAGCGCGTCTATCAGCATGCCTGCCAATATTGCCTCGTCACTCAACATTCGGCTCCGCATGGGCGCCGAGCGATGACATCAAGACAGGCTACCATGCGGCGCATCTTCGATCCGATCCTAGCCGGAGCCACCCTTCGCGATCGCATGCTGGCGTGCGCTGGGGGTATTGCCGGAATTGCGCTTACAAGCTTCATTTCATGGTGGATTCTGCGCGATAGCGCGATCATACCGTTCATCGTCGCCCCCATGGGAGCGTCAGCCGTGCTCGTCTTCGCCGTTCCCGCAAGTCCACTGGCTCAGCCATGGCCGGTTATAGGCGGCAATACGATCTCTGCTCTCGCAGGCGTATTCTGCGCGCATCTGGTCGGATCGCCCCACATTGCTGCCGGTTTCGCAGTGGGTCTCGCCATCGCGGCAATGTCTCTGACCCGCAGCCTGCATCCTCCGGGTGGAGCGGCAGCGCTCACGGCGGTCATCGGCGGGAAAGTCGTCGGCTCCTTGGGATACAGCTTTGCTTTTCTCCCGGTCGCCTTCAACGCGGCGTGCCTGGTTCTGGTCGGGGTCCTGTATCATCGCATTTCCGGACACAGCTACCCTCACCAGCCACGGTCGATGGAAGGGCGGGCCAAACCGGAGCGAGATCTCGCGCCCCCACATCCCGACGATATTGAGGCAGCGCTGAAAGATCTCGGGGAAACCTTCGATATCGGACGAGACGATCTGGACTTGATTGTGCGCCGGGTGGACTTTCATGCCGCGCGGCGCCGCAGCGAAACGATCCCACACGGGTTTCTCTCTTCGCAAAAAGCCCGATAGCGGGGGCTTCGGAAAGAGGCGGTCATCACTGGGGTTGATCGAAGTCAGAACGCGTTGCCGACATGGATTCAATCAGTGCGAGATGCAGGTTTCGGATGGCAAATCCTCACGGTCCAAAATTGCCGCCGAGCAGGTCGCTGACATCCGCCGCAAAACTCCTCGGCATTTCTCGGCAGAAGACAAGATTCGCATCATCCTGGAGGCCTGCGTGACGATGGCTCGATCGCCCAATTGTGTCGTTGTGTCGCGAGACCAGCGAGTGGGTATGGATCGCGAAACCGTGAACACCGTCGAAAATGGAGTGTTCGCTTCATCCGTTGTGGTTGCATCTAAAATTGCGCAAGCTCTCGACGTGTCTGTGCAGGAACTTTTCCATCTGGTTGGCAAATAGGCAAAAGGAGCAAGACAACAGATCGATAGTTCCAGCAGATCATGACGCAGATGTCATCGGCCTGAGCTGAGCCGATTGATGATTGTGCGGTTCTCGAAGGATCGAGAGAAGCGGGCTCTAAGGCCGCATTGGTTTTTCTTGGTGGATCAGCGCACCGAGAGAATGGCGCAATGGCTCGGACAAGCTCACCGACTGTTCCGCTTTCTTCCCAAGCGTAGACCGAGATGACAAGCGAGCGTTCCACGCCGAATGTCGGGCTTTCGCGAACATCGTAGGCTGCAACCGTTGCGACCTGCAGGACAGAAAGACCCAGTCCGGTCTCGATCGCCGACAGAACGCTTCCAAGGCTGTTGCCAGTAAAGGCAATATACCAGCGTCTGCCCGCGCTCTCGATCCGGTCGATCATCATATCACGATAAAGACCGCCCGGCGGAAAGGCGACCAGCGGAACCGGATCGGGCCATGGCTCGGTCTTGGCCGCCGTTTCGAACCAGGCGAGCGGTTCGGGAAAGCTGGCGCGTGCGTCGCCCGCGGGTTTGGCTTCCTTGACGATGGCGATATCGAACTCGCCGCTGCGAAATCGGCTCGCAAGGCCGCGTGCTGGTGATCGTCATGGCAATCAACACCGTCATGTTCGTGATCGAATTCCGCGGCGGACTGGCGGCGCGCTCTTCCGCTCTGATGGCAGACTCGGTCGACATGTTCGGTGATGCCGTCGTCTACGCGCTCAGCCTCTACGCGCTCGGCCGCGGGCCGCGCTGGGAAGCGGGTGCCGCGCTGCTGAAAGGCGGGCTCATCCTCCTTTTCAGTCTAGCGGTCATCGCCGAGATCGTCGACAAGATGCTGAACGGCGTGCCGCCATCATCGACGCTGATGCTTATCTTTGGAACCATGGCGCTGGTCGCCAATCTGACATGCCTCAAACTGCTGTGGCGGTTCCGGCGCGAGAACGTCAAGATGTCGAACACGTTTGAATGTTCGCGCAACGATGTCTTTTCCAACATCGGCGTTCTGATCGCTGCTGGGCTTGTCGGACTGACTGGATCGGCATGGGCAGACATCGCCGTTGGCGCGATCATCGCGCTTATTTTCCTGCGTTCTTCGTGGCGTGTGCTTGTCGAAGCGATCCGGGCTTGGCGGATCGCGGATGCATAGCCCATAGCCGGTTACGGAGGCGCATACCAAGTCCCACCGGACTGGGCACGGCTATCGCGCTACGATGATTCGACCCCTACGAATGAATGTCCGCTTCTGGACGATCGGATCATAAGCCGGAATGACCGATATGAGGGCGCAATGCTGACTCGCCCAACCGGTCCGAGAGATAAACACCGCCGCTCCGGCCCAGTCTCCGCGTCGAAGGGGTCGCCGCTCCGGCCCAGCCTCCGCGTCGAAGGGGTCGCCGCTCCGGCCCAGCCTCCGCGTCGAAGGGGTCGCC
>CAYNZQ010000007.1:0-54485 GCA_964401795.1 uncultured Citromicrobium sp. | reverse complement strand
GCTCCGGCCCAGCCTCCGCGTCGAAGGGGTCGCCGCTCCGGCCCAGCCTCCGCGTTTGATAGAGATGAAAAACAGTAAAGCAGGATGGGTGGTGTATTACACCACCGGCTGATAAAATCAGCAATGCTCCGCGCAAGGGCTTGTCGCATTTAGCGAGAGGGGAGAGGTCATGGATCAAGGCAAGTGGCCGGCACCGAGGCGCCACGGGAAGCCGAAAGAAGGTGACAGGCGAAAGGACGAGGGGCGGAAAATTGTTGTTCGGCTAAATGACGAAGAACATCGGAGGCTGAAGGAAATCATCGGCGATCGCTCGATTTCGGACTTCGTTCGGACGAAGCTCTTAGGCGGCAGTCCAGAAAGCGGCGAGCGATCGCGAAGCGTCTACCGCAAGATCGCAGCACTTCATAAGATCGGGCTGCGGCTCTCTGAGGTTGCCGACAAGCCGAATGTTCCGAGGATGGAGATCAACGGACTTCTGTTGGACGTCCGGTCGGCAATCGCGGATCTGGCGATTGAAGCAGATCCGCCCTCCCGATGATCACGAAGCGCATCAAGGCACGGAAGAACCTTCGTCAAATTACGCGGGAGCGTATCGCGCACGCTCGCTCGCTCATCGACTATCTCCTCGCCCCAGAAAAGGAGAGTGACGAAAAAGCCTATATGGTGGACTACATGCTCCGCGCGGGGCTGGGTGACAGTTCCGGTGCGCGCCTTCAGCATTCTGGTTACCGAAATCTCTTCAGTAACACGAAGCATGCTCGTAGGGCTGAAATGATGGCGCTCGCGAATGCGGCGACGCGAAGTCCGAACCCTGTTGATCACTGGTTGCTAAGCTGGAGGGAGGACGAAACTCCAACTCATAAACAGGTCGATGAGACCGTTGGAATGTTTCTGGACCACCTGGGATTGGGTGGTCAGCCAGCGATCTACGTGTTGCACGGCGATACGAACAACCTTCATTGCCACATCGCCGTTAATCGCTTCGACATGCTCAGCGAACGCATGATCGAGATAAACCACGGCTTCAACAAGGAGGCCGCACACCAGGCTGTGGCCAAGATCGTGGATCACTTCGGCTGGCAGCCAGAAGAGAAGCAGCGCTACACGATTAGGAATGGCGAAATCATCCTTTCCAAGCGTGCTGCAAAGCTGAAAGCAGTTGGCCATAAGCCGATCTGCACCGGAGCGTCGGCCGCTGAATGGCGAACCGGTTTCAAATCCGTGCAGCGGATCGCGCAAGAAGAAGCGGTTCCGATCATACTTAACGCCCGCTCTTGGCCCGAACTTCACGAACGTCTGGCTGCGAAAGGGATGACCTACGAGCGGGTCGGCACAAACGGGATCAAGATTGGGATCGGTGAAGAGTCCGTGTCCGCTTCACGCGTGAACAGTCGCATTACGATGATCAGGCGGGCGAAAGATTTAGGAGACTTTGTTGCCCGCGACCCCTCCGTGAAGGTCCAAGCGCGATCTCCTGAACAGGACGTTCTTCCGCATGCGAAGGACGCGGTAGAGTATCGAGAACTTTGCGATAGATATCGCGCTGATCGCAAGCGTAAAAAGGAATTGACGAAGCTCGAACGCTTGCGCGGGACAAGAAAGCAAAACGACATCAAGATAGCGCAAGTCGCCTTGCTTCACAATTCCGAAGCCCAACCCGAACCCGAGACCGCAAAGCCGCCCCCCAATCTCGAAAGTTATCATTACTGGAAAAACGACGGAGAGACCGCCGCGAAATGGTGTCGCCGAAAGGGCCTGTTTCCCAGTCTAACCGGTGAGGGGTCTGGAACCGTGGAACCCGCACCGATCGGAGACTTTATGCCTTTCCGATCGGGCGAGGAGGTTCGGTATGCCCGGCATGCCGACGCGCCCACCGTCTTTGTCGACAGAGGCAACCGTATTGACGTCATCTTAGCCAAAGAAGACGAAGCCATCATGGCCGCACTCAGGCTTGCAGCGCAAAAGTTCCATGGAAAGGTGACTGTCACAGGGAGCCCGGAATTTCGAGAACGCGCGTTTGTGCTTGCCCAGGTCAACGGACTTGGGGCCTTCCTGATAGACCGCGACTTCGTTGAGCGTCGTGCTGCCGAAGATCCCGAGCTGCAAAGAAGCTATGCTACCGCGCAGGCGAATACGTCTGCGAAGAGCGAAACCGGCGCGCGAGCCGTGAAGCCTGATCCCGATATTGCCAGGCTTGCAAATCACGATTCCCAACCATCGGAAAATGTTACTGACGAGCGACCGCGCTCCCACTCATCGACTGACGCGCAGACAGAGTCGCCCGGTGCTGCGGGGGTAAACAAGCAGGAAGATAATCACGATCGGACGGACGCGGATTCCGAAGTTGAGAGGCACGACCCGGCTTCCGCCGGAGCTCCGACAGAGCGTCCAGAGCCTGTTTCCGCACGCGGCCCTAGCAAAGCGACTGATTTGCCGCTGGGATCGCAGACAGGAAGAAGCCGCTAATCGCGGTCAAATGTGGCCGCCCGCGGAGTGGGGCGACGATAGGTAGATTGGCTTGGCCAGGCGAAGCTGTCCTTCGGAGGAAAATTTGAAGGCAGCCTGATCCGCCCGAATGTCGAGCGGTGATCCTCCTGAGAAAGCTCGAAATGACAGAATTCAATAACAGACCTCTCGCACCCTGCGAGCGCCTCTTGGCGCTTCCCCTGCTCGAAGTAGAAACAACAAGAGTAGCCGAATGGCGATTGCCAGGAATGCCGCAGGGATGCCTCGACCTACCGGAATGCGGCCTGATCCTGAGCGGAACAGCAGACTCCGAACGGTTCGATTTCGCGATGGTAAAAACGTCAACGGATTGTGATCGTGACGTTCTACTCATGCGCATGACGACTGGCGATTTCCCGGCGCTCGGCGACTTTGTGCTCCGCTCGGCTGCAGAACCGATTTTGCTGTCGAACCTCATCCCATGTCGGTTGCAAGCGACGCTATGGTTTGTGCCGCGCTCAAATGGAAAGTGCGTGGAGGTCACGGGAAAAGGCCTTGCTCTGCATTGGAAAGCGCCCGTGGCGCTTCTGGAACTGAAGGAGGGATGCGACCGGATGGCCGACGAGATTTCCCGGTTTCTGAAGGGAGTAACGTTCTAATGGCTGCGACGAAATCCAAGCCGCGCACGAAGAAAGCGCGATCGACACCCAAAACGGATGAGAACGATCCGCTCAGCTGGCTTTATCTAAATCCCGAGAAATCCTCGAACGGCTTCGTATTCGGAGTGCTTAGGAAGACTTTCCGGGGGCGAACGAACACCGCGCACGAATTCGGTTTCCGGAAAACCCACCTTGGATCGGCATTCATGAATTCGGACCGGGCGGATTGGGCACCGAATGCCGAGAAAGTCGAGGTCATTCTGCCATCTCGGGCAGACGACATGTTGAGCGACCCGGATTTGCTTTTGCGCGAAGTAGATTCATGCTCTCCGCCTAACGAAGCCGGGCTGCTCACCTACTTGACCCTGCCGCTGTCCGATGCCGAGCGGCTTCACCGCGGATGGGAAAAAGCGCGCTCGTTTGCCGTGACACTCGCATCCGAGCGCGACCTCGCGTCAGTAGTGATCCTGCATTCCCCAGGATCGATTGGTGCGGCTTTTCCTCTGCATGCGCATCTTCTCATCGTCCCGCGAGCGTTGAACGGTCTCGGACTTCGCCATGCTGCTTTTGATAGTGAGTTGCTGCGTGACGAAGGGCAAGGGGTCTTGTCCGATCTGTGGGGCAAGCACTGCCGCTGAACTGCTGGGACGACAAGTCAAATGATGCCCGCGGGATGCTAACCATCCCGCGGGCATCACTGCGTAAGAATTCTTGAATAGAGGATGAAATGTCCCCGGATTGGAGGATGAAAAAAAAAGGAAGATGAAGATGATAAGTGACGTCGAAACCAAGGTGATGTCGGCTTACGCCAATGCGGTCCGAAAGATGCTGGTCAAGACCGACAGACTTGAGCCGGGATTGGCTTTCAGCACCGGGTATCGGCGCAGAGTGGACAATACCGTCAGCGTTGCTGAAGTGGTTCAGAGCACTCGGCATGACGTTCTTCGCCTCGGATTCGAATGGAACGAGGGCGAGTTCCAGATGATCGAACTGGCGCTTTTCCTTTGGCAAGATCGCGGCGTGCTGACGGTCCCGAATTGCCATCTATATCTGCCAACCGGGTCAGATCGCGCGTGGCTCGTGACGTCGGAGACGTCACCGAGGATGTTCGGCTTGGAGGCAAATGGTGTCGTCCGCAGCGATGATATCCCCGAAGATCTTGCCGACGGAAAGGGCAGGGCGATGTCGCGCCTTCGGACGCTCATTACCTGAAGCACACTGTCCCGACGAACCACGGAGCGAATTGAAGGCCAAAGGCGCCGCTCCGTATCCGTAGGCTATACCAGATCTGCAATGCCGCTAAGCTGCCGTGGGGTCCCAAACGACTGCGTGGCAGCTTAGCGCCTTCATTCCAGTCATCCGAGTGGTCGCGATTTTTTGCCGAAACCAGCCGTTGGAACGGAATAGCATCGATGGCGGCGATGCTTCCCGATACCGGCTATCGGAGGCTGCATCTCACCCTGCGAGGGCTCAACCGATCCATTCCCGCTCAGCTACCGGTTCTCCCAGATGGTGGCGCATCCACTGTGCTTCCTCGATGGGATTGCGACGGAAATGCCGTTTGAAATCGCGGCTGAAATGCGCCGCGCTGGCATAGCCGACGCGAATTGCGATCGAAGCGATGGGGGCCGTTCGCATTGCGACCATCCATCGTGCCTCGTGCAGGCGCATCGCCTTGATATACTGGATCGGTGTGGTGCCAGTCAGCGCCTTGAACGCCGCGTGATAGGATGGGATACTCATGCCCGCTTCGCGCGCGAGATCGCCGACGGTCAAACGCTCGGCATATCGGCGACGGATCAGGTTGAGGCTTTCGACCAACCGCGTCGTCGCGCCATTGCCGCGAAGCGCGGCCATCAGCGCGCCGCCCTGCTGGCCGACCAACACGCGATAATGAAGTTCGCGAAGCAAGCCGGGACCTAAAATTGCGAGATCGTCGGGTCGAGCGAGCGTGCGCAACAGTCGGTCTAGCAACTGTGCGATGGCTGGCTCGATCGGGCTGGAGACAAGGCTGCGCGCGCGCCCTGCTGGACGCGTGCCCGCCTGCCGATCTAGCTTGCCGACGATGTCTGCCGCGAGCTGAAGATCGAAATCGAGATACAGCGCAAAGAGCGGTCGCTCGGCGCTCGCCTGCGACGTCATACGAAACGGCACCGGCACCGAGACGGCAAGATAGTGATCGGTGTCGTATCTCAGGACCTGCCCGTCGAGCACGCCCTGTTTCGAACCCTGAAGCACGAAGACAGCGCCGGGGCGATACAGCACGGGCACATCGTCGAGCATGGCCTCCGATCGCAGGATGCGCAGCCCAGGCAGTGCGGTCGGGTTGTAGCCGTGTTGCGACGCCAGCGGGGCGACAAGTCTCGCAAGCGAAGTGGGGTCAGGGACGGCTATCATAGGATTGAGCAAAATACTGCGAGGAATGGCGATTGAGAAGGCGATCAGTGGATAGCAATTAGCAAGTTTGCAGGGAAGCAACCATGGAGCGATGGAGATGACAGATCTTACCTTCTTTATCACCGGGGCCAATTCGGGCTTCGGCTTTGCGATTGCACATGCAGCCTTGGCCGCCGGACACCGTGTCATCGGCACGGTGCGTTCGGACGAGGCGGGCGCCTCTCTGCGCGAGCGTCTGGCAGATGCGCGGGCGGTGCTCTGCGACGTCACCAATTTCGACGCGATCCCGGCGATTGTCGATCAGGCTGAAAAGGATCACGGTTCGGTCGATGTGCTGATCAACAATGCAGGATACGGGCATGAAGGCGTGTTGGAGGAGTCTCCGCTTGATGAGATGCGTCGTCAGTTCGACGTCAACGTCTTTGGCGCGGTCGCTGTTGCGCAGGCGTTCCTGCCGAGGTTTCGCGAGCGTCGCCGCGGGTTCATCGTAAATGTTACCTCAATGGGCGGGCTTATCACGATGCCCGGCATCGCCTATTATTGCGGAAGCAAGTTCGCGCTCCAAGGTATTTCCGAAGTTATGCGCGCAGAGATGGCGCCGTTCGGCGTTCACGTCACTGCGCTGTGTCCGGGATCTTTCCGAACCGACTGGGCGGGTAGGTCGATGGTCCGCACCGACCGCAAGATCGCCGATTATGACGCTTTGTTCGATCCGATCCGCGAAGCGCGCCGGCAGAAAGACGGCAACCAGCTCGGCGATCCCGACAAGCTGGCGCAAGCGGTCTTGACCCTGGTATCGTCGGAGACACCCCCGCCGCAATTGTTGCTCGGAAGCGATGCGCTGGCTCTGGTTCGCAAGCGCTTGTCAGCGATGGAGGCTGAGATTGCTGAGTGGGAATCTCTCACTCGTTCGACTGATGGCTAACCCGTTCCAATAGCGGCTCGACTGCTTTTCGGATAAGCGCCATTGATTAGGCCATTGGTTAATTTGTCGAACGTCAGGTTCGCGGGCTTGACCGCCCGGAATAAGACGGGCCGCAACCGGCCCAAAAGGCGTCAGACCACTTTTGGCACTAACTGCCCGTCAGCATTGCGCCCCAATCTCAGCCATTCCCGATCGCTTAAAATTCCACTGAAAGCTGTCATTGTGTGGGACGCGCGTAACCGGCGAACCCACCTAATGGCAATGCGCACACTCGCCGCCCCCGCTATCGTCATTTCGCGTTTGTTGGCTCAGCATGAACAGGGCGATACCCAGCGTCCCGAAAGCCAGGTTAAGCCAGAAGGTGTAATCGAATGAGAACGTCGTGAGACTTTCGCGGATATCGGTCGCGTGACGGGGCACGATACCCAGCGCGCCGAAGGCGAGATCGATGACAATCGCGGCGCCTGCCATCGAGACGAACAGGACCGCACCGATATAGGCGGCCATCTTCCAGCCGAAATAGCGCCGATAAACGTCGAGCAGCGGTAGCACGATCAGGTCGCCGTAGATGAACGCAATGACTCCGCCGAAGGTTGCCCCGCCTCCCCACAGCACCGCAGCGAGCGGGACGTTGCCCACCGAGCAGACAAAGGTCAGCATGGCGACGATAGGGCCTATGAGTGCATTGCCGATGACCCGCACGCCGTCGGGCGCGTCGGTCAGGAAAAGCGACTGCCAGAAGCTGTGCGGCACGAACGCGGCCACAAACCCGCCGACCACGAAGCCGATCAGCAGATCCTTCCACAACATGGACCATTCCATGGTGAAGTTGCTGGCGATCGTGGCCCGGGTTTCCGGCGCGGTGAGTTTGCGCCACCACGGACCGCTCGCCTTTCCTACGGGGCCGTCCGTTCCGTCGTCGCCCCCCATTTCGCGCGCCTGTTCAGCAAGCTCCTTCGGATAGGTCAGCCGCACGATGATCGCCATGATAGCGATAAGCACGAACCCGCCGATCCACTCGGCAACCATGAACTGCCAGCCCATCAGCAGGTAGAGAATGATGCCGAGCTCGATTACCAGATTGGTCGCGGCAAACAGGAACGCCAGCGATGTCGTCAGGCTCGCGCCCTTGCGGAACAGCGTGCGCATGATCGACGCCGCGGCATAGGAACACGAGGAACTTGCCGCACCGAACAGCGAGGCGACACCGACTTCACGCACGCCCGAGCCGCCGAGATGCTGCTGGATCGTGCGCGGGGGAACGATCGCCCGGATCACCGAGGAGATCGTGAACCCTAGCACCAGCGCCCAGCCGGTCTTCCACGCCATGCCCAGCGCCATCAGCAGCGCCTGTCCGATATTGGGGATGATGTCGTTCATTGGCGTTCCGTTGTGTCAGATTGGGGCCGCACGGTTCGATCACCTCACGGCGGCGGCGATCTCCGGCTCCATGTCCGGAGTGCGCTCGGCGGTGCGCGCGGGGAGGGGCGTGGTGCCGCGGGCACCGTTCTTCTCGATGTCAGCGACCAGCAGCTTCATCTCGGCAATCTCCTTCACCTGCGCGCGAATGATGCCGTCGGCGAGCTTGCGCACACGCGGATCGCGGATGTCAGCCTTGCGCGCGTTATTGATCGCAATCGAATGGTGCGGGATCATCGATTTCATGAAGTCGACATCGCCGATCAGAGACTGCTGCCGGTTGATCGCGAGGACGCCCACCCCAACCACAATTGAGCCGACAAGGACGACGAGCTTCGCAGCCCTGCCCGCATACATCCGCCACATGAAGGCGAGCATGACAACGCTCATAACGCACCCCATCACCACCGACGACACCAGCCGGGTCAGGCTGAAAGTGGCGTGCTCTGGCACGTAAACCAGCTGATACATCAGCGGGAACATGATGACCGTCGAAACCGCGATCATAGCGAAGAACCGACCCCAGCCCATCATCGGCTGCGCGTTCGTCGATTGCATGTTTTCCATATTCGAACCCCCTTTTTCGATCGGCCTCAATGGCTTTCGTTCGCTTCGTGGTGGTGGCCGTGCGCACCATGGGCGTGGTCAGCTCCGTCACCCGCCATGATCTCGTCGTGCTCGGCGGGCGCAGCGGCGACAGAAGCACTGTATTGCTCCGCCGACATGCCCGGCATCTGCTGGAGGAAAGCGACCATATCCCAGATCAACTCGTCAGAATGAGTCGCGCCCCACGCGGGCATCGCGCTGAACTTGATCCCATGCTTGATCGCCCAGAATTTCTCGCGCTTATCGCGGTTGCCGCCGGCGGCAAGCTGCGGTGCCTTGGGATAGAGACCCTGGCTGATTTCGGTCGGAGCGACACCGGGACCGAGATGGCACTGGCTGCACATCTCCGCATACAGGCCCGCGCCGGTCGCGATCCGTTCGACGCTCGCAAGGTCTGAAGGAACCTCGAGCGAAGACGCATGGGTAGCGATCGACCGCTCGCGGGTGGTCGCAAGAAGGCCCGCCACCGCATCGCTATGCGGGTCGTCGGCGGCGACATCGTAACTCCCGGAATACATGATCGCTGCAGCAAGGATCATCAGCGCGACGATTGCGCTTGCCGCACCGACAAGTGTCGGCAGCAACCACTGGCGGGATTTTGCCATGCTGATCCGGGCGTCGCCCTCCGTCACGGAACCATCCTCTTTTTCACCGCTTCATCTTGCCGAACAAGCCGACCAGTTCGGCAAACTTCTCGCGCTGCTGAGCAGGATCGCCCGACGCGATCGCTTCGCTGACGCAGCACGCCGTGTGGTCGGCCAGCACCTCGTCCTCCACTTTCGCCAGCGCGGCCTTCACCGCCTGAATCTGGTGCAGGATATCGATGCAGTAGCGCTCGTTCTCGATCATCTGGCCGATCCCGCGCACCTGTCCTTCGATCCGCCTCAGGCGGTTGAGCACGGTCTTCCGGTCTTTCGTCATCAGCGCATCCTTGAAATACCCTAGGGGGGGTATATGTTTCGGCTCCGGACGGAGTTCAAGAGATGACATCGATTCTGCCTTCCTTCTCCCGCCGCGGCCTGCTCGCCGGGATCGGTGCCGGAACGGCTGCCGCAGCCATTCCGGCATGGGCGCGTGGGGCGAACCTGCACGGAGACGACGTGATCCGCCCCGGTTTCGATGAGGTTTCGGGTGGCGAGATCGCCCTGTCGATCGGGGAAGGCCCGCGCTCCGTGCAGGGGCGCGGCGGCCACGCAATCGCCGTGAACGGCAGCGTCCCGGGGCCGCTGGTTCGGCTGAAGGAAGGCCAGCCGGTGCGCATTGCAGTGACCAACAACCTGGCGACCGACAGCTCTATCCACTGGCACGGCGTGCTGCTGCCGTTCCAGTATGACGGGGTGCCGGGTGTCAGCTTCCCTGGTATTCGGCCGGGCCAGACCTTCGTCTACGATCTCCCCGCGATCCGCCAGCACGGCACCTACTGGTGGCACAGCCATTCGGGGTTGCAGGAGCAAGCGGGCCACTACGGCCCGATAGTGATCGACTCCGCCGGTGCCGATCCAGTCGAGGCCGATCGCGATTATGTGCTGCTGCTGAGTGAGTTCACGCCGCTTCATCCGCACACGATCATGACCAAGCTCAAGAAGGGCGAGGGCTATTTCAACTACCAGCAGACGAGCTGGACCGACGACTATCCCCTGTCGGGCGCGGACAGGCGGATGTGGGCGAAAATGCGCATGATGGCGACCGACATCCTCGACGTGACCGGCTCCACCTACACCTATCTCGCCAACGGCCACGGGCCGGAAGAAGGGATGGAATTCGCATTCAGGCCGGGCGAGCGGGTGCGCCTGCGCGTAATTAACGGCAGCGCGATGACGTTCTTCAACTTCCGCATTCCGGGCCTGAGGTTCCATGTCGTGGCCGCCGACGGGCAGAACGTGCGGCCCGTGCCGGTGGAGGAATTCCAGATCGGGGTGGCGGAAACCTACGACATCGTGGTCGAGCCAACCGCCGAGGCGCATACGATAGTCGCCGAAAGCATGGATCGGTCGGGCATGGCGCTCGCCACTCTCGCCTCTCGTCCAGGCGCCCGTGCAGCCATCCCCGCGCTGCGCGATCCGCCGCTGCTCACAATGGCGGATATGGGGATGAGCGGAATGGATCATGGCGCCATGGATCACGGTGGCGGTCAGATGGCAGGCATGGCCGGCATGGACCACGGCGCGATGGATGACACGATGGCAGGCAACCCAAATCCGATGGCGATGGACATGGGCGACATGGATATGCGCGACACATCGAAGCTGCCGCCGGACGTGAAGATCGGCCCCGGCATCGATATGGTTTCGATGAACCCGGTAGACCGCATGGGCGATCCCGGGTTGGGCCTGGACGATGTCAGCCACAAGGTCTTGACCTACAAGGATCTCGTTGCGTTCGAGCCGAACGACGATCTGCGCACCCCGTCGCGCAGGATGGAAATTCACCTGACCGGCAACATGGAGCGCTACATGTGGTCGTTCGACGGGAAGAAATACACCGCCGTCACCGACGATCCGATCCGCTTCGCCTATAACGAGCGGGTCCGGGTGAAGCTGGTGAACGACACAATGATGGCGCACCCGATCCATCTGCACGGCCACTTCTTCGAACTGGTCAATGGCGCGCCCGCTGACCGCCAGCCACAGAAGCATACCGTCATCGTCCAGCCGGGCGGCAGTGCGCAGTTCGACCTGACCGCCGACGAGCAGGGCGACTGGGCATTTCACTGTCACCTGCTCTACCACATGCATGCGGGAATGTTTCAGGTGGTCTCCGTGGCCAAGCCGGTTGGAGGCCCCAATATGAAGCGGGTGGGCGAGGACTGATGCGGCTGCTCGCAACGATCCTTCTCGCCGGAGCCGCGACACCCGCCATCGCGCAGGAGCATGCCGGGCACGACATGCCGGACATGGCCATGGATGCACCGTCGCAGTCCGATTGCGAAGCCGAAGCGGCGCGCCATCGTGCGATGGGCCACGAAGTCGCTACCGATTCTTGCGCTCTTGAGAAAGGATCGACTGCTACCCATGCATCCCAGGCTGATGGCGCGGGGATGGATCATGGCACGATGGATCTGGGCCAGCCGGACCAATCCGAAATGCCGGGTATGGACCATGACGACATGACCGGGGAGCACGCGGACATAGAGTCCATCCCGAACGACCCGGTCCCCGCCGCTGCGGGCTCCGGCCCTCCGCGCGCCGCCGACGCGATCTGGGGCGCCGAGGCGATGGCTCCCGCGCGCGCGGTCTTGGCCCATGAGAACGGCGGGCAGACCTTTGCCAAGCTGCTCGTCGACCGCCTCGAATACCGTGCAAGCGATGGGCAAGACGGCTACGCGTGGGAAGGGCAGGCCTGGTATGGCGGCGACATCGACAAATTCGCGCTGAAGAGCGAAGGCGAAGGCACCTTCGGCGCCGAGGCGGAACAGGCGGAGCTTCAAGCACTGTGGAGCCACGCGATCGGGCCATGGTTCGACCTCAACACCGGCATCCGCCACGATTTCGCAGGTCCCGCCCGCACCCATCTTGTGCTCGGCGTGCAAGGCGTGGTGCCCTACCAATTCGAGGTCAATGGCAACCTGTTCCTGTCCGATAAGGGCGACCTGACCGCGCGTGCCGAGGCGGAGCTCGATCAGCGCATCACGCAGCGGCTGATCCTGCAACCGCGCGCGGAATTGAACTTTTCCGCGCAGGATATCCCCGAACTCGGCATCGGCGCCGGCCTCGACCAGGCCGATGTCGGGCTGCGCCTGCGTTACGAATTCGTCCGCGAATTCGCGCCCTATATCGGTGTATCGCAGGAATGGCGGGTGGGTGGCAGCGCGGACTACGCCCGGTCCCGGGGCGACGATACACAGTCGACAAGTTTCGTCGCCGGGGTCCGCTTCTGGTTCTGATCTGCGACCCGCTCCATGAGCGGTTCTTTGTCTGGGCAGAGTGCCAGGTCGGGCGGCGACCGGTCATCAGATTCTGGTGAGCAGGATCGCGAGCAGCGCTATGGCACCGAGAAGCATCAGCGAGAGCACTACCGCAGCGGTGACCGGACCACCCGCTTTGGCCACCGTGCGGACGTCGACGCCGAGGCCGAGCGCTGCCATCGAGATCACCGTCAACAACGTTGCGGCGGTCGCCATCGGGGCCAGAAGGGCTTCCGGGATCAGTTCGAAGGAGCGCGCGGCGGCCAGCGCGATGAAGCCGACGATGAACCACGGCACCAGCTTGTGCAGCGGCGGACGGGCAGGCTTGGCGCGGACGCCGTCGCCATCACGCGCGCCCTCGTCCGCTTCGCGCAGGCGCGGCGCGAGCATAGCAAGGACCACGCAGACCGGGCCGAGCATCAGCACCCGCACCAGCTTCACCAGTGTGCCGATCTTGATCGCGGTCGCCCCGAACGGCGCGGCGGCGGCGATCACCTGCGGCACTGCGTAGACTGTCAGGCCCGATAACGCCCCATATTGCAGATAGGTCAAGCCGATCGCGTAGCCCAGCAGCGGCAGGCCGAGAACCACCACCACGCCGAAAACGGCGGTAAAAGCGATGGCGGCGGCGACATCGTCGCTATCGGCTTCGATCACCGGCGCGACAGCGGCGATCGCGCTGTTACCGCAGATCGAATTGCCGCATGCGACCAGCATCGCCATTCGTTTGGGCAGGCCGAGCACGCGGCCGGTGAAGAAGCTCGCTGGGATGACCAGCGCCACCACCAGCACGATCGCACCCAGCATACCGGGGCTGACCGCCAGGATGGTCGCCGCGCTGACCGATGCGCCCAGCAGCACCACCGCCACTTCCAACAGCAGATGCGCGCTGAAGTCTATCCCCGGCTGCCAGCGGGCATGCGGCGTCCAGGCGGTGCGGATCGCGGTGCCGATCAGGATCGCCAGCACCAGTGCCTCGATCCACGCCTTGCCGAACAGATCGGCTTCGAGGCTCGCGCCGGCGTAGGCGAGCGCGGTCACCATGCAGCACAGGAGGAAGCCCGGTAGAACGCGGCGCGGGTGGTGCAGGGCCTTCGACGGCGCGTGGGCGAAGCTGTTGCGGAGTTTGGTGGCCACGGCGGTGGGGGCACTCGGCATAGGCTGGTTCTTTCGTGGGCTGGTCATCTAAGAAAGATGCGGTCACTAACCGTTCGATTCCAACGCAATGTTCTTATCATTCCGTTCGCTTACGCTTATGGATCAGCGAATGACCCTCGATCAGCTTCGCATCTTCGTCGCCGTGGCCGAGCGCGAACACGTCACTCGCGCCGCGACGGCGCTGAACCTCACCCAATCCTCGGTCAGCGCTACCGTCTCCACACTGGAGGAGCGCCACGGCGTGCGCCTGTTCCACCGCGTCGGACGCGGGATCGAGCTGACCGGGACGGGCCGCGCCTTCCTCGCCGAAGCGCGCGGCGTGCTCGCCCGCGCGGAGGAGGCGCGGCGCATGCTGGACGATGCGGCGGGGCTGGAGCGCGGCCGTCTGTCGCTCGTCGCCAGCCAGACGATCGCGGGTTACTGGCTTCCGCCGATCCTCGCGCGGTTCAAAATACGCTATCCTGGCATCACGATCGACCTGGCAATCGGCAACAGTGCGCAGGCTGCCGATCGGGTCCGTGATGGCGATGCGGAACTGGGCTTCATCGAAAGTCCGCTCGACGATCCGGCTCTCGCGCGTTGGCAGGTCGGCGAAGATCGGCTCGCGCTGGTCGGCACTGATCCGCCGGACGATCCCGATGCCGATACCTTGCGCGCGCTACCCTGGCTGATGCGCGAGGAAGGGTCCGGCACACGCGCCGCGCTGGTTGCGGCCTTGCGGGATCAAGGAGTGGCGCTCGATGAATTAAATGTGGTCCTGACGCTGCCCTCCAACGAGGCATTGTTGGCCGCTGCCGCAAGCGGCGCTGGCGTGACCGTGCTGTCCACCTTAGTCGCCGGACCGCTGATCGCCGCCGACACGATCCACGCCGCCGCCTTCGAGATTGCAGTGCGCCCCTTCTTCGGGCTGCGGCACAAGGAACGCTATCGCTCAAAGGCCGCCGATGCATTGCTGGATTTGATGACCCAATAGCCACGACCTGATCTGCAGCGACACCGCACCAAATTGCAAACCGCAATATGCCTGCGAACTTCCGCTTCACGCGGTTCTCCATCAGAACCGGACGGACTGCTAGCGGCCCACAAGCCGCCAGACCGCTACCAGTGTGAGCTGTCGGTCAGAAAAGCGCCCTCATTGCGGTCATAGCTGACCGCTTTGAAAATACCTGAAAGCAGACAGTCCGCTTTTACAGCTCGGAATGCAGACCGAATGTCCGATATGAAGGTGGGAAGCGGTCGTTCAATTTTCGCTTGGTTGATCTCGAGCCTCAGGGTTCGGCGCCATCCAAAGCCGCTCTTCTGGGAATGGTATTCTGTAGGAGGCAGCCCACTTGCGACCCTCAATCTCTACGGCGCCTTTCGGGTTTCTCTGAGCGAGAAAGCTCTTCAGGGATCTCATTTCGGAGGATGGCAAGAAAAGGCTATAGCTGTCTCCTCGCTGGATAGTCGACGGTGCGGATAGGTCGGGCCACTCCTTCTTCCAATGGATCGATGGTTCGGGCGCATATTCGTATGGCCAGATCATAACCTCTATTTGTGCTGGCATCCACGGTTCTGATCGCGCCGACTTGAAAGATCTTATCGTGCTAAATGCTTTGGCCACCGCTGCCGGAAGCCTTGAAGTGACTTGCTGGTCATCAAGTGAGCCGTAGAAACTAAGAAACATGGGCGGGTCGCCATACACAAGCAAACTACTGTCTGGTTGGTCAGTCGCATGGGCGACATCGTATTCCCCATAGAGTGCCGGGGAATCCGCTTTCGAAAGAGAGTTTTTGATCGAATGTATTTCTGGCTCACTTAAGTGGACCGACCGGAAGCCATCTTCGGTTCGATAGATCACCTGTCCATCGCTATAGAGCGCAAATCGGGGTGAGTCTGATCCTAGGACCTCCCCCCAAGGGTCCCGTTCCAGAAGAACGATCTCAGGCATAGGTCCTTCGCCTTGCCGCATCTCCGCAAGCATCTTTGGCCGCTCAAAGAAACGCACATTCTCGGGAAGAGGAGTTATTGGCGCATCTGCGTAGTGCAAATCGAATGAGGGGGCTTCAGGGGACGGGTTCCCTTCAGTCGCGTCGCAAGAGACAACCGCAAGACTCATCATAAGTGCAAGCGCTTGTTTTGCAGGTTGCATTCATTGAGTTTGCATAAAGAGCGGACCGACCGCAATGGGGTCGTTTGCAGACAGGCGGCTCTTCTCAATTCTTGACCCAAGAGCGGAGAGGCGGCTTACGACCCAGAAACAGCCGAAAGAGAATGCCGCAGCTCGTGGTAGATTTCAGGTTTCGCTCATTTTGGAATCGACGAAGAAAAAGAGTGAAATGCGGACGTGGACGCCAGCAAAGTTATTTCGATTGGCCCGCTTCATTCCACAGCGTGGCTACCAGGCTCGATGCTGGCATGACGCGGAGTAGCGGTGCTCCCTGGCCGGCCCAATGTGCTCCAAAGCCGCTTTCTCCCGCAGACTTGGCAGCAGCGTTCAGCGCTTTCCCCGCGTCATAGGCGATGGGGTAATCAGGGGCTTCGAACCGATTTTCCGCTGCCCACGCGGTGAAATGGTTTGCCAGGCAACGAGCTGGGCGACCCGAGATTGCCCGTGTCATGACGGTATGTCTCGCCCCCTCGCCTTTCAGGGCAGCGCGATAAGCCTCGTCGGCGCTGCTTTCTGGGCAAGCGACGAACGCCGTGCCGAGCTGCGCGGCGACCGCCCCCAAGTCTAGTGCCGCGCGGATTCCAGCACCATCCATGATCCCGCCGGCGGCAATGATAGGCAAAGAGTTATGCGTGACCAGCATCCGCGTGAGCGCCATCGTGCCAAGTTGATCGTCGGGCCGCGCAGGATCGAACATCCCTCGATGTCCACCGGCCTCCCAGCCCTGCGCCACGATTATATCTATGCCTGCGGATTCGATCTTCCGCGCCTCATCGAAGCATGTGGCGGAGGCGATCAGTGTGCATCCAACTGACTTAAGCGCGGTGATGCGATCAGCCGCAGGCAAACCGAAATGAAAGCTGACAATCGGTGGCGCTTCTTCCAGCAACATTGCCAGCATTGCGTCGTTGTCGGCGAAGCTAGTGTAGATGGTCCGCAATGCGCTCGGCGGCTCGGTGCGATACCGATCGAACAAAGGACGTAGGGCTTGCAGCCATTGCTGCTCGCGCGTGGCATCGGCTTTTGCTGACGCGTGCACGAACAGGTTCACGTTGAACGGACGGTCAGTTCGGGCGCGGGTTGCCCTAATCATTGCGCGCGCACAGGCAACATCCGTGGCACCCACCCCAATCGACCCAAGCCCGCCAGCTTCACAGACGGCGGCGGCAAGGTCAGGTGTTGCGATGCCGGCCATGGGAGCCTGCACGATCGGTATTGCAACGCCGAGCTGCTCGAGAATTGTCATGCGGCCCGACATGCACTCGCGAGTAGAGGTTCACAATGGGGTGCGAGCTGAACGTCAGCTTTGACCGTTATATCTGCGAAAACCTGATTGACAGTTTGCGGCCCGAATGCGGACCTCTGTGAGACGAAGTGCATGCAGGGTCCGGTCCGCTGATATAAAATTTCGAGCAGATGTCACACCGCGCAGGGCTGAGTCGTCTTAGTGTCGAGCGCTTCGATGCTCGTCACCAGGAGACCATTCATGAGCCCCCGCCTCGATAACCCATCCACACTCTTTCCCGCCGGCTTCAAGGCCATGGTGGCGCTCGAACGAGCGCTCGCCCAGTCAATTGATGCGGAGCTGTTGGAACTCGTCAAGCTGCGCGCATCGCAGATCAATGGCTGTGCCTTTTGCATCTACATGCACACGACCGACCTGCGGAATCGCGGCGTGGACGAAATGAAGCTTTACCTCCTCAACGCCTGGCGCGACTCCTATCTCTATTCCGATCGGGAGCGGGCGGCTCTGGGCTGGACCGAGGCACTTACTCGCGTGGCGCACGAGGGGGCGAGCGACGAGGCCTACGACGTCTTCGCCGCACATTTCGACGAAGAGGAACGAGTGCAACTGACCTTCGCCATCGGCGCGATCAATGTTTGGAACCGCCTACAGGTTGGGTTCCGGGTCGCCCACCCGCCGCATGGCGCGGCAATGCGCGCCGATGAAGCCTGACAGGTCCCTGAGCGATTTCGAGGCGCAGCGGCCCCGACTGCTGCGCCTCGCTTACCGTATGTTGGGCTCGCTGAGCGAGGCCGAGGATGTCGTTCAGGATGCGTGGCCGCGTTGGGCGGCAGTAGAGAGGGAAGTATACGTAGCGGAGGCCTACCTGACGCGCATAGTGACTAGTCTCTGTCTCGATCGGCTGAAATCCGCACGTGCACGGCGCGAGCAGTATGTAGGTGCGTGGTTGCCGGAGCCGCTACTGCAGCAGTCAAGCAACGAGGATTTTGCCGACGACGTCACCCTTACGCTGATGATGGCGATGGAGCGGCTTTCACCACTCGAGCGCGCCGCTTTCCTTTTGCACGACATCTTCGAGACACCGCTGAACGAGGTGGCTGCTGTGCTCGAACGCGACCCTGCCGCAGTTCGCCAGTTGGCATCTCGCGCCCGGCGTCACGTTCGGGAGGCACGGCCGCGGTATACTCTTTCTCCGCAAAGTGCGGCGGATCTCGTGCGGGCTTTTCACGAGGCTAGCACGAAAGGCGATATCAAAACCTTGAGCGGCATCTTGGCAGATGAGGTCGCTGTATTTTCCGATGGGGGAGGCAAGGTTATTGCATTCCGCAACGTCGTCCAAGGCGTAGATCGGGTCCTTCGCCTGTTTCAGGGGCTGGCACGCAAGGCGGCATATCGGCCACGATTGCTGCGCATCGTCATGATCGACGGACTTCCAGGCTTCGTTAGCATCGACCGCGGGGCGATTTTGCAGACCACCGCGATCGAGGTCCGAGACGGAAAGGTCTCTGCGCTCTACATCGTGCGCAACCCAGATAAACTCCATCATATCGAGGCGATGCTGGCCGATGGATCAGCCCGGCCAGGCAAAAGTAGGAGCTAAGTTTCAGCGTCGGTTTACGGCCAGTTCCGGCGTTAAGCCGTCGGTCCGCTTTCGGCCCCATTGCGGCCAGTCTGCATAGCGCCCTCATCTCGGTCATTCCAATCCCGTCGGGTCGATCCCGAAAGCTGACATTTGTTGAGCCAGCGGAAGGATGGCTGAGTTTGGGACGAAGCTGGTGACCGTCATGCTGCGAAGTAGCAGTAGATCCCCGACAGGGCGATCAGCTGGAAGGCGATCAGGATGGTGAATTCGGCAATCATCACGGTTCGACCGCGCTTGCCGGACGCATGCGATGTGCTGGGCGTGTCCTCAAACGCCGACCGGACCGAGCCGGCCTTTTTGTTCAATGTCGTTTTCAACCGATCATCCCCCCGGTCGGATCGCCCCATCGGCAATGATAGCGATGATTGCCTTCGGCGCGAGAAGCAATTTTCCTACTCAGAACAAATATGGAACATGGGATGTCTCGATTCGGAGGCGCTGCATGATTGTTCTCGACTACCTCGCACTGACCGGCCTTGCCGCAATGATTACCGCCGTGGCCGCCCTGATCTGGTCGATCCGGCGCAAGCCATGAGCTCGATCCGGCTAACCTCGCTCTCCGACTTTTCCCGTCACCGCTACAAGGTCCGCATCGGATGCCGGTCCTGCAAGCGGGTCACCCCGGTGGATCCGGTGACCTTGTCGGCGCTGTGCCGCGAAAAGGGATGGTCGCGCGAGGTTCGCGTTATCGAGACGCGGCTGCGCTGTTCGCAATGCGGCACGCGCAGTGCGCGGCTCGGTCCCGGCTCTGCCATATAGCGATCGTCGCGCGCGAGCTGGTGAAATGGCCTGTAGGGCTCGTCGTTCAGTCGAACCGGAAGACGCGCTGGAACCGTCCGGACTCGGCCGCTTCTGGAAGATCGGCTTCGAGGGCGGCGACCAGCTCGTGGGTCAGGTTGCGCAGTTCGAGGAGGCGCACGAACCCGTCCGCCTGTCTTTCCAGGAAGGTGCAGCGCTCCAGCGCGCAGCGCACCTTGTGCAGCAGGGCCTGTCGTTCCGGGGGTAGGGTAGCCGTGTTCGAATCGTTCGTCATACCCGGAACATTACGAGAACAAACCGGGGCTCGCAAGATCCAGATTTTCCGAGGCCCCTTGTTCCCGGGATGCGCCCGTCAGTCGGCCGCGTCGGCAAACACCCAATCGAGATAGGCTGCGAGGCGCACGCCGCCTTGCTGCAACCGGCGTTCGGCTTCGCCCAAGTGCCGATACTGATAAGCATAGCCAAGGCGCGGCGTCTCGGCCTCCGCTTCAGGGTAGACCGTATCGCGCAGCCCGGTGCTCTCCGCGATCCAAACCAGCGGGTCGTGGTTCCACCAGCTGATGGTTTGCGCAGGCGTGATCGCGCGGCCGAGCCAGTGCGCATATTCGGTATAGCTCAGGTTGCGGCTGTCGATCAGCCTGCCGTCCCAGACCGAGTGCAGGTTCGTCGCATCGCCGAACCAGATGACCTTCGTATCGTTGCCGCCGCGGTCGGTCCCATTGCCCGCGTGCATGGGCTGGTGAAGGTCGCCGACGATGTGAACCACGAAATGCAAAGCGAGCTTCTTTTCGTCCCGGGTGGCGGACGGATCGCGCAGCGTGGCGGTAAAGCGCTCGAGCGCCGTATAGGCATCGCCTTCAGGAGGTGCGCCCACTTCGCTGTAGGTCTTGCCCTCGGGCACGGTGACATAGTGCCATGGGCTGGCTTCTTCCTGCCAGAACGGCGCCGGGTTGGACTTCTCCTCGTCGGCGAGAGTGGATATTTGCGCGAGGTCCTCGTTGCCGAGGATCTGCGCGATCTCGGCGCGGGTTTTGCCGCTCACCCGGCTGTCGGCGATCTCGCCGACCACCCGGTGGCCGGTCTGCCCCCATGCCAAGGCAGCGTTCGGCGTGAGGAGGGTAGCCGCGAGCAGGGTTGCGATGATCGTCTTCATGGGAGGCGGCCATAGCGCATCGCGCGCGTATTGCTCACCGATTGTTAGCAATCCCCGCGATAGCCTACGTCGCATGCGCTGGACGATCGGTCTTGTTTGCCTCCTCACGCCCGCAATCGCTGCGGCGCAACTCTACACTGGGCAGGTGAGAGTCATCGACGGCGACACGCTGTCCATGACCGGCGAGCGCATCCGCCTCCTAGGCATCGACGCACCGGAGGCCGATCAGACCTGCAGCCGCGCAGGCGCGGCATGGGAATGCGGGCGAGACGCCGCTGCGCTGCTGTCGGGACTGACCGATGGTAAGCAGGTGTCGTGCGAGCAGGTCGGGCGCGATAGCTACGATCGCATCGTCGCAGTCTGCAGGGCGGGGCGGGTCGACCTGTCCGAGACCATGGCCTTCGCCGGCTTCGCGGTCGCGCTGCCGCAATTCACTGCGGCCTATCTCGACGCGGAAACGCAGGCAAAAGCGCGGGGATCGGGGATATGGAGCTCGACCTTCGAAATGCCGGCGGATTACCGCGCGGCGCGTCCCCAGCAGTATGCCCGCCGCGCCCTGTCGAGTTCACCGAAGGCTGCCGGGCGGAAGCGGCGGAGCGCCAACCAGGTCTTCTTCCGCAATTGCGCGGCGGCGCGCGCCGCGGGCGCGGCGCCGCTCTATCGTGGCCAGCCAGGCTATCGGTCACAGATGGACGGCGACGGCGATGGGATTGCTTGCGAGCCCTATCGCGGGCGCTGAAGCGAATGAACTCCGGCGACGGGGTGCCGCGCTCGACGCGCGCGCCCCCCCGACGAGTGCCTCAACCTTCGGTTTTCTTCTTGCGGCCGCGCTTCTGACCCGGCGTGCGGCCGAGGCCGATCTTCTTCGCCAGTTCGCGCCGCTTCTCGGCGTAATTGGGAGCGACCATGGGATAATCGGCCGGCAGGTTCCACCGCGCGCGGTATTCTTCCGGGGTCATGTCGTAATTGGTCTTCAGATACCGCTTCAGCATCTTCAGCTTCTTGCCGTCCTCGAGACAGACGAGATAGTCCGGCTTCACCGAAGCGCGCACGGAAACGGCGGGTTCCGGCCGTTCTTCTTCTACCGGCTGCGTGCCGCCCAGGCCCGACAGCGCGTTATAGACATTGGTGATCAGCGACGGGACGTCGTCCACGCTCACGCTGTTGTTGCTGACATGCGCCGCAACGATATCCGACGTAAGCGTGATCAGGGTCTCATTCGTATCGTATTCGAGCTGGTCCATCGTCTTCTTTCATTCAAAGCTTATTTCGGGAGACCTTATCGAAAGAGCGGCAAACAGTCGATTGAGAACGGTTCGGGAAATGTTTCAAATTGTAAATTTAACGGATCAAGCGCCGACCTGAAAATGGCAGCGACTGCGTCCTAAATCCCTATTGATATAGCTTTTGTTCGGGCTTCACGCAGATGTGCCGCATGGTTCGGAACGTGGATCATTGCAGATGGGCAAGATGCGGCGAGAGTTAGAGCAATACAACGAGGTGATTGAACAGGAACGTCCTCTTACTCGGCACAAGGGGCCGCTTTGCGTCCTAATTCCGGTCATCCGGGCCGAGAAGCGATGATCTAAAAAGCTGCCTTAGGCAAATACCGCGTGCGAATATCTCAAGTGAGCGGATAACAGCTCGTCCGCTTTCGCTTGCCGAACCGCTTGGCGGCATAGCTCGCGATTCCACCCCATCCTGAGTAAGTCGCTCGAGCGTGAGCGGCTCGCCTTCAGCGGGCGCCCATAGACGTTCCTTACTCAATCCATTCAATGCGTAGATGCGCTATATTCAGGTCTTCGCCAGCCGGAAGCCGAAGGAACGCGGCTTGGCGATAACCCATCTTCTGCTTGATATGGCTGAGCTTGTGCAGGTCGAATTCGTCGGGTGTCGGATTGGTCGACTTTTTGACCTCAACGACGAGCAGATTCTCGTCATCATGTCCTGGTTTATGGACGATGATATCGGGGAAGACGCGTCGCTGAACGAGCTCGCCATCCGAGTCCGGATACTCGATGTCTTTGGGAACGACCCCCCGGCGATTATATTCGACATGGACGCGGTGATCGCTGAACGAACGCTGCAAAATGGCGGCAAGGCAGGCGCATATTGTGCGTTCGCCGATGTCGAATTTCAGGATCTGACCCTCTTCGACATAGAGTGCCTCGACTGCGCGCTTCAGGACGTCAGGCACAGAGTCATCTTGGGGCAAAGCTTACGCTCCTGTCACTAATTCGCACGCGGGCCGTGGAAGGCTGTGTAGGGTTCGGCGGGTGAGGTGAAGAAACGCTCTTCGACAACCGCGGAATACTGATCCGCCAAGATGCGCGCCAGCGGCGGCAACACCTCCTTCGCGCGATAGTAGTCGTCGAGTTCGATCGGATCCGCGGGCATCAATGGCGCATCGATCCGCACGAGATGATCGCGCCCGACAAGCAACCCGGCTTGCCCGAGAGCATTCTGACCGGCGAGCCGCATCGCCGACGAAATGATCTCCTTCCAGTGCCATAGCCCCCCCAGCCGAACCTGCGGTTCGGTGATGAACATGTCGGATTCGCCGCAGCCGAGCGAAAGGATCTGAATCTGACGACGACCAAGCGCGTGGCAGGTCAGTGCATCGACAAGGGCGACCATGACGGGATTGTTCGCCCAGACACCGCCGTCGGCAAAGCGGCGGTCGCCATTCCTATACACAGAGAAGAAGGTGGGCGCGGCCGATGTTGCAAGGGCGGCCGTCACCATCTGCTCACGCCAGTCCATTTTGAAGTCGGGGTGGTGCGGTGTCTTGAAAATGTGGACTTCGGTGAACCCGTCGAACGAGGGAATGCACAGGCGGCGATGCGCTTCGCCAAGCTGGCGGTCTGCAAATATCTTGCGCAACTCGCGTTCAAGAGGCGTGCGCTCATATCGATGGCGCGACAGGGAATGAAGGAGGCGAAGGGCTGATTTCAGCCTGCGCAAGGGCGGCTGGATTGGGGGGAAAATCGCTTCGCCATGGTCGATGTAGACCTGCAGGATTTCGCTGGCGCGCATGCCCACCGACAAGCCGAGGGCGATGATGCCGCCGGTAGAGGTGCCGGCGATGAGGTCAAAATAGTCGCCTGCCGAGCGACCGTCCAAGTGGCGAGATTCAAACTCGGCCAGAAGGGCTGCCGGCAGGATGCCGCGAATTCCGCCACCGTCGATCGAAAGGATGCGGAAGGGCTTGTCGGCAGGCCAGGGCAACTGCACCCGCTGCTCGGCTAATGTGCCGTCAGACCGCCGCGATGGCCTTGTCGGTGGCAATGCCATTTCGTTCCTCTCGTGTCGGGTGCCGACCGCCGCCGCGCCATGTTTTCGTCGCGAGCCAACCCTCATAGAAAAAGAGGTAGCGCGAGCTCCACGGCACCGTCGTTGCGGCGAGTAGATCGCTCGGCGTCCACTCGCGATTATAGGCGTCGAACAGGCAGAGATAAGGCAGCCTTGGCTCGTCGCGGTTCATATAGACATGAGGGATAGGGCCTTCCTCATAATCAGGATGCCGCTCGAGGACGGGATCGACAACCTGCACGCGCGGTTGAACCTGCAGCAGCGAGAAAGCCTCGATTGCGAGCGGCACACGATAGCCGATCCGAACAGTATAATAGCGCTGGAGAGGTTGCAGCCGTCCCTGCCAGACCGCGTATCGATCGTCGCGCTCGATGACCTTAAAGCCGGGCCAGCGCTCGGTCATCGCTGCAATCTGATTCTCGATGCTGATCAGTCCGGGATGCATACGCCACCCATGTTGGTGCTGGCGCGCGCGACTGTGCTGGTCGCGGCGCCGACGATGGCGGGCGCGCCGGTGAGGATGCGCCCCGTCGTTCCGAACCGCATCGCGCCGCGTTCGGCTTCGCGCCGACTTGCATCGAGGAAACGCTCGACCGCGAAGCCGGCTGCCGTCTCGCCAAACAGGTCGTCGAGGATGGTCCGCATTTCGGTCAGGTTCGCGTTGTCGCTGCGAAGAAGGCCAAGCTGCCGCTGCAGATGATCGAGATCACGCATATAGATATGCTGTGCGGCGACATCCCCGGGCCAGCGATCGGTGAAGATATCTTCCGGGAAGGAGGGATTGCGCACGATGAGCGTGTCGAACCGACGAATGTGATCCTGAAGCTGGCCACTGATGTGCGAGGCAATATTGATGACCTCGTCAACCAGCCCGGAATGCGCCGGACCGATATCCAGCGCCATCGCCGCGAGCACTACCGACGGCGGTTTCCGGCCATCGCGCGAGCGGTAGCGGACATCGCGATTGCGCTTCAAAAGCTGGAGCGCCACGACGCGCGAGGATTTTTCCGAGAGCGCGACGCGGCCGGGCAACGGGTCGGTTTCGGCCTTCGCGACCACGCCGTCCGCTATCTGGCGACGGGCGTCGAACATCGTGGCGAAAACCGGATCGAATGCGACCTCACGATTGAAATGATCGGCAAAGCCCCAGGGATTGACCGGCTTGTGGTAGGTTTCGGCAGCCTCTCGGCGCCAATGGAAAAGGTATCCGGCCTTCAGGGGTGCGTGGTCGAGCCGAGCGATCGGCATGAGATCGACGCGCGTGCCATCTTCATAGGTCACGGTGACGCAGCGGCTGTTGAGGGTCACCCGTCCGTAATAGCGGCTGCCTTCCTCACCGTTAATCGCAACGAACAGGGTCGCCAGCACGCCCGACGGCTCGCTGTTTGGCGAAATGTCGAGTTCGATCACGACGTCAACATCGTGCTGGTCTTTGGAGACGCGCGAAGCGATCGCGGTTCCGGTCGCGAAACTGCCGCCCGGATAGCAGGCAATCACCTTGCCGTGCAGTGGGCTGTCGGGCCGATCCACATGGGTGCAGAGCGCCTGATAATGCTGCTCGGCTTCGTCATGCTTGGTGGGGGAAAGCTGGATGCGGCGCGCGACGTCCATCAGGAGAGCGTCGGCGGTCGAGGGCGGCAGGATCGGCGTCTGGTAGGTCATTGAAACGGTTTCCTGATTTAGCCTGCGGGCGGAAATTCGTCGCGGCCGTGGCTGTCGCGCGCGCGAATTCGGCCGTTGCGGCCATGGATGAGTAGTTCGGATTCCTGGTTGCGGGCGATCTCGCGGCCGCGGGCAATTGCCTCGGCCTGTGTCCGGTGAACGGACGACGCGCGCTGGCCTCCGGCCGGTTGGACGGCCCAGCCGCGGGGATGGGGCGTGATATGTTGATTGCGACTCATGAGAACTCCTCTGTCGGATTGGTCATTACGAGATCGTAAGATATACCGAACGCGACGTTTGGTCAACTGGGCGGACGAAAACGTTCGTTTGACCGAACGATTCTTGATTCCTATGGGAGCATCCGCATGATAGGATGCGCAAAAGGAGATCGGCCTATGTCCTTGGCGATGAAGCTTCAGAAACTTCGCACGGCGAAGCGGCAGTCGCTTCAGGATGTCGCGGACGCCATCGGCGCATCGAAAGCGCACGTCTGGGAACTAGAGAAGGGCACCGCCAAGAATCCGTCGATTGAACTCGTCCGGAAGCTCGCCGACCATTTTGGCGTTTCCATTGCCAGTCTTGTCGGAGAGGCGCCTGACGAAGGCAGCGACGAAGAACAATTGCTCGTCATGTATCGCGACCTGAAATCGCTTGATACGAAGGAGCGCGAAATGATCGAAGATATCATCAAGGGAATGCAGAAACGCCGAACCGGGGGGTAGGATGGAGATTGACCGGATCGAACTTGCGGACTGCGGTTCGCCGGAGAAGATCATCGCCGAAATCATGCGGCAAATACCCGATATGCCGATCCCGGTGCCCGTCGAGGATCTCGCGGCAGCGGTCGGCATCATCGATATTCACCGGCTCGAGACTGCCAGCTTCGAGGGCGGTCTGGTCACGCAACCCGAGCGCGCCAGCGGGGTCATACTCGTCAACAAAAACGGTCCACGGCAGCGGCAGCGCTTCACCATAGGGCACGAGCTCGGGCATTATCTCATCATGGCTCATCAGCCGGCCATGCCCGGCCAATTCACCTGCTCGAAGGCCGATATGGCAATTCGTGAAGCTGGGCGCGAGGATCGTGCGCGGCGAATGGAGATGGAGGCCAATCGCTTCAGCGCAGGCATTCTGATGCCGTTGGCGCGCTTTAAGCCTGAGATGCGCAACCTGGGGTCGCCATCGCTGGAGAATGTGTTCGCGCTGGCGGAGCGTTACGATATGAGCAAGGAAGCCACAGCGCTTCACTACGCACTGAACCAGGATGCCGTGTGCGCGGTCGTCATCTCCAAGGATGATGTCGTCAAGCGGGTCTACAAACCCAGTCGTTTCCCGTTCATTGACGTTCGCATCGGCGCCCGGCTGCCATCGACGTCGCTCGCCGCAAAGCTGGGCCATGGCCGGCAGTCGGACTGGGACGACGTAAACTCAGGCGTTTGGCTGAACGTGGAATCTGGTGGCCGCCCGGTCGCGCTACAGGAGCAGGCGTTCCGGCTGCACGGTGGATGGCTGATGACGTTGCTGGTCCATCCAGGTGACGCTGACGATGATGAGGAGGACGACGGCGGAATTCCCGATGCGTTCGACGTCTGGGAAAATCCTCGCTTCCCTTCCGCTAGTCGGCGCCGGAAATAGTGACCCGGATGGGCAGATACTTCGTTACTTCAGACGTGAACGACAGCACATCTTGAAAGCGCAAAACGACTGGAAATTACGGGGAAATGGCGCACCCGACAGCATTCGAACCTGTGATCTACACCTTTGGATGGCGTCACTCAATCCAGCTGAGCTACGGGTGCGTTCTGCTTACGTGGTGCTTACGCGAATTTCTTGATGGTTCAAAGCAATCCGTGGGCGCCAAACAAGCTACTTAAATCATTTCCTTTTCTCATCTCCAACCAATGCACTCCAGACTTGACGTCTGTCTTCGGAGGGAAGCGCTATAGGCGAAGGGATAGCGGCTGCTTTCGCCACTATCGCTCCTAAAACCTGCCAGTCCGTTGCAGGCCTGAAGCTGGTGGACCGGTTTTGGCAGAGGTGCCTGTCGGCAAGTCGCGCCAATGTCTGTCGTTGCCGCTCGGCTGCCGATCGCCTGCAATCTGCCGCGACCAGTTCCGCCGCTGGCAGAGCAGCGAGATTTCCAATGGATGGATGATGGCGACGCGATGGCAGGAACGGCACTCGACCCGCAGCATGTAACCATGCCTCGCATAGTCCGAGATCGGATCTATCCTACTTCAGCCCAGGCAAGCCCGAGCTTGGGCTACGCCTATCAGTATGAGCATCTGGGCATAGCGGAAACTCTGCTGCAACAGGGCGGCGTCAGATTGGCAACTTGTTTGGACCGAGTATTTTTAGATTAAGAGGTTTCAAGGCGACCAAGAAAGCTCATTTGGCACCCACGCTCAATTAATCTTTCTTTCTTTGGGGCCTGGAAGTTCGGAGACGCTTTGGAAGCAACTGGATTTTGTTTTGATCCGGGAGATGCTCTGTCACCACGGGAATCTTATTGACTATCTCCCTGAGCCGTTGAAGTGAGGTTTTTGAAGGATAACGTGTTTCACCTTCGCCGCCCTTGCCTTTATGCCCAAGGTGGTCGTTTCGATATTCGAGGAATACTTCCTGATCTTTGAGTTCGTCGCTTACCATATGCCGGGCGGAGTGCATCGCTTGGCCTCGTTTGAGATCCGGAACATGCGGCTTTATGTAAATCCACCACAACTTATAGAAAACGTCACCAAGTTTGCGCTTAGTAGAAGTTGCTGGCATTAATTCAGGAAATAGTAAGATTTCGCTCTCTTTTCTCATTTCCTCTACATACCGGGTAAATCCTAAACGAATGAGTTCGTCACATATAACGATGACGCGACGTGCCGATTGATTTTTAATTCGACCAGCGATGGTTGGGCGGATCAAGAGGAAATCGGTGCCGTTCTTATGGTGCACATCATCGAGCATAAGCTTGCAGAGTTCTTCTCGTCTCGCACCTGTATACCAAACCAAAAGAAGGACGAAGAACAGACCGTCATGGAAGATGGCGTTTCCGGGCTGGAGTCGTTCTTTCTTTTGTTCTGACTGACATCCGACCCATGGGGGAAGCTGAAATATGGCCTTTCCCTGTTCACGCGAGAGACGATCTCGAGCATCCGATTCGTCCTCATCTATCGAGGAAATAAAACAGGAGAAATCTATTGCTCCCCCGCTTCGCGAAGAGGCGGGAATGAATTCATAGATCTGACGAAGTCGTTCGAAGTGCCTGTTTGACGTCCTAAGTGAAAGTCCGATACATTCCGGTTCTAGAGAGCCGTCCTCAACTTTTTCCGCTGCGCGAGCCACTGCAAGCTCTAGCGTATCCTCGAGTTTACGATCTTTGGGCGACTTCCCATACGTAGTGGAAATCTCTTCAAAATAACTATCGAGCTTCTTTAGATCGTTTTGGGTGATGGAGCTTAATGGAGTTCCTGTCGGTAGGGATTTCTGTAATAGAATGGCTGCCCATCGTATTTGGCGGAACGTATGTTCATCGGTCTGTTTACGGGCACGCTTTCCTCCATCGCGATGTTTGAGCGGCTGCGTCATAGCCGCGATCATTTTATCAGCCGCTTCCAGCGGACTTAAATTGGACCAGTCGCAATTATGAGCCTTTTTGGGTTGTGCAACTTTCGAAGCACAAGAACTGTCGTTAGGAGTTTCGACATCGGATTGTGTTGAGGGGGCATCCGTTTGCAAAGAGGCACAGCCATCAAGGCGATCGCGTAAGTTTTGTAAATCTAATTGCGCCTCTATAAACGCATCGCGGTATTCCGGATAAAGCAGCAATTCGAGCCGCCACTGATTTCGCGGGGTAGCTTGGAAGCCGTCTTTCTCCAGATTGCGTATGATGTCAGATTGGCGAAGGGGGCTGTTACCTTCTTCGCTCCTGGCAATGACCATTTTAAGATCAGCTATCCGCTGGGCGCTCCAACCTTCCTGTTCCTTGGCCTTTTCCTCTGACGCGAGAAAGGACATACGTCCACCAAGGTTAGTCAGGCGTTGAAAATGATCAATATACGTAAGGTTAGCGATTGAATGCCATTCGGCATCATAAGGCGTCGATCGCTGTTTTGTGCAGAGTTCCTCAAGTATTGCAGAATACATGCGCGCAGCAATCTCCCGAAGTTCAACTTCGGTAATATCAGGATTAGCCTCCGCATTCTCTTTCAGCACATCGGTTACTTTCGGCATTGCGGCAGTCAAAGCCGCACCTCGATTTCGAGCCTCGAGCCGGTCTTTAGTCCTTAACGAGAGTCGCACATCGATACGTTTAGTATAGATAGCTAGGTGAACGCGTCGCCACCAGAAAACGTGCCCACGGAGGAATACATGCTGGAGGGTGGCCATCGCATTGATCTTTCCCGCCCGACCCATTGGCACATCGAAATGCACAGCTGAGTTGGCGAATTGGACATTGTCCAATAAAATCAATAGCTTGGCTAAGATTTGGCTGGGGTGGCAGGGATCGAACCTGCGAATGCCGGTACCAAAAACCGGTGCCTTACCACTTGGCTACACCCCAGCAGGTCCGCGCCCCTATAACGTGCGCGGCGGCTATGTGAAGGGGCGATGCGGGGAACCGCATGGCGGCTGTGCGAATTGCACCCGCATGGCGTCGCACCCCTCTAAGCTCATTTATATCGATGACGATCTGCCCGGCATCACGCGCAAGCGGTCGGGCAAGGGGTGGAGCTATTACGACCCCGAGGGAAAGCTGGTCACCGACCGCCGGGAACGCGAACGGCTGAATGCGATCGCGCTGCCGCCGGCCTATGTCGATTGCTGGTTCTGCCCCGCCGAAAACGGTCACATCCTCGCCACGGGATACGACGCGAAGGGGCGCAAGCAATATCGCTATCATCCCGATTTCCGGGCCGCGCGCGAAAGCGAGAAATTCGACGGCTGCGTGACCTTTGCCAACCTGTTGCCGCTGGTGCGCAAGCGGGTGGAGCAGGACCTGGCCAATGCGAGCGTCACGCGCGAGCGGGCCCTGGCGGGCGTCGTGCGCCTGCTGGATCTGGGTGCGGTGCGCATCGGGAACGACCTCTATTCGCGCCGCAACGGCAGCTATGGCGCAACCACGATCAAGAGCCGTCATGTGAAGGTGCAGGGCAAGCGGCTGGATTTCAGCTACCGCGCGAAATCGGGCAAGCAGCGCGAGATCACCGTGGACGATGCCGAACTGGCGCGCATCGTGTGCGAGATGCAGGATCTCAACGGGCAGGACCTGTTCACCTTCGTCGACGATGAGGGCGGGGTGTGCGACGTCACTTCCAGCCATGTGAACGCGTATCTGTGCGAAACCATGGGCGATCACTTCACCGCGAAAAGCTTCCGCACCTGGCATGCCAGCGTGCTGGCGTTCGAGATGATCGCGAATGCAGGCGATCGGTTGACGATCAAGGCGCTGACCGAGTCGGTGGCGCAGCGGCTGGGCAACACCGCGGCCGTCACCCGCAAGAGCTACATCCACCCGGCGGTGATCGACCTGCTCGACCGGCAGGAGGATTGGCGTGCGGGATTGCGGTTGCCGCGCCGGACCAAATGGCTGAGCCGGATGGAGCGCGGGCTGATCGAATTTCTCGAGACGGCGCCTGCCACCGGCGATGACAGGCTGGCCGCGTGATGGCCGAAACGCTCGATCCCCTGCTGCCCGAACGGCTCGACCGGCTGGCGCGAGAAGTGCTGGACCTCGCAAAGGAACGCGACGCGCCGATCGCGGTCGCGGAAAGCTGCACCGGCGGGCTGCTCGCCGCATTGCTTACCGATATCCAGGGGCGCTCGCACATGTTCGAGCGCGGCTTCGTTACCTATTCGGACACCGCGAAATGCGATCTTCTCGGGCTGGAGCGCGAGATGGTGGACGATTGCGGTGCGGTCAGCAAACCGGTCGCGCTTGCCATGGCGAAGGGGGCGCTCAGCCGCGCCGACGCCGCGCTGGCGCTGTCGGTCACCGGTTTTGCAGGACCGGGCGGGGACGGCGACGAGGAAGGCCTTGTGCATTTCGCGTGCGTTCGCGAAGGTGGCGAAACGGCCCACCGGGAATGCCATTATGGCTCGGTCGGGCGCGACGGGGTACGTATCGCCGCGCTGGAGACGGCGCTCGAAATGATGAGGGACGCTTTGCGCGAATGAGCGACGATCGCAGCCACCCGTTCTACGATCTCCACACCCACGGTTTCGTTCGCGTCGCCACTTGCACGCCGAGCGTGCGCACGGCGGACGTGCGCGCCAATGTGCGGGGCATACTGGACCAGGCGCGGATCGCGCACGACCGGCAGGTCGACCTGCTGCTCTATCCCGAACTGTGCGTGTCGTCCTACGCCATCGACGACCTGCATCTGCAGGCGACGATGCTGGAAGCGGTGCAGCGCGGAATCGGGGAGATTGTCGAGGCGTCGCGCGACCTGACGCCGGTTCTGGTGGTCGGCGCCCCGATCGCGCGCAACGGCAAGGTGTACAACTGTGCGCTCGCCATCGCTCGCGGGCGCATCCTGGGCGTCGTTCCGAAAAGCTACCTTCCCAATTACCGCGAGTTCTACGAGAAGCGCTGGTTCAGCCACGGGCGCGGTTGCATCGGCCTGACGCTGGACGTCGCGGGCCAGCAGGTGCCGTTCGGCACCGATGTCGTCTTCGCCGCGTCGAACCTGCCGGGCTTCACCTTCGGGATCGAGATTTGCGAGGATTTCTGGGCGCCCAATCCGCCTGGAACCATGGCCGCGCTGGCCGGGGCGACGATCCTGTTGAACCTGTCCGCATCGCCCATAACCATCGGCCGGGCGGACGACCGCAAGCTGCATTGCCGGTCGAGCTCCAGCCGGTCGATGTGCGCCTATGCCTATTCGGCCGCGGGGCATGGCGAGAGCACGACCGACCTCGCCTGGGACGGGCAGGGCGTGATCTACGAACTGGGCGACCTGATGGGCGAGAGCCAGCGCTTCGATCTGGAACCCGAATTGTGCGTGGTCGATATCGACACCGCGCGCATCCTTGCCGATCGCATGCGTAACAAGACCTTCGCCGACGCCGCGGAGCACGAGGGTCGGCCCGAGGATTTCTACCGCACGATCCGCTTCGAACACGCCTACGTCGCGGGCGATCACGGGTTGGAAAGGCCGATCCGCCGCTATCCGTTCGTGCCCAACCGGCAGTGGGCGCTGGACGAGGATTGCTACGAGGCGTTCGGCATCCAGGTCGATGCGCTGATGCGGCGCATGCAGGCCACCGATCCCGAGAGCCTGGTGATCGGCATTTCGGGCGGGCTCGATTCGACCCACGCGCTGCTGATCGCGTGCAAGGCGTGCGACCGGCTGGGCCTGCCGCGCACCACCATTCGCGGCTATACGATGCCCGGCTTCGGCACCTCCGGCGCAACGAAGGACACGGCGTGGGAGCTGATGCGCGCGACGGGAATCGTGGCGGAGGAGATCGACATTCGCCCCGCTGCGCAGCGCATGCTGGAAGATATCGGCCATCCCTTCGCCGACGGGAAGAGCGTCTACGACACGACGTTCGAAAACGTGCAGGCGGGTCTGCGGACCGATTACCTGTTCCGGCTCGCCAGCCAGCACGGCGGCTTCGTCATCGGGACGGGCGATCTGAGCGAGCTGGCGCTGGGCTGGTGCACCTACGGCGTGGGTGACCAGATGAGCCATTACGCGGTCAATGCGGGCGTGCCCAAGACGCTGATCCAGTATCTGATGCGCTGGGCGGTGCAGACGGGACAGCTGGAGGACGCGGTCAACGTCGCGCTCGACAAGGTGCTCGATACCGAGATCAGCCCGGAACTGGTGCCTGCCGATGCGGGGGGCGAAATCCAGAGCACGGAGGGCCTTATCGGACCCTACGCCCTTCACGACTTTTTCCTGATGCATGTGCTGCGGTACGGGCAGAAGCCAAGCAAGGTCGCGTTCCTTGCCTGGCATGCCTGGCGCGACGTGGCCGAAGGATCGTGGCCGGCCGGTTTCCCGGATGATCGCAAGCAGGCCTACGATTTGTCAGAAATCCGCAACTGGCTGGAGAAATTCCTGCGCCGGTTCTTCGAATTCAGCCAGTTCAAGCGCAGTGCGCTGCCCAACGGGCCGAAGGTTTCAGGCGTCGGCGCGTTGAGCCCGCGTGGCGACTGGCGCGCACCCAGCGATGCGGTGGCGGATATCTGGCTCACCGAACTGCGCGAGCACGTGCCCGGCACGGGGGACTGACCGCCGTCGCATGACCGCCCGCACAATCGCACTGCTGGTACTCGTCAATCTGATCTGGGCCGCGAATGTCGTGGTCAGCAAGCTGGCGGTGGGCGATCTGGGCGTGCCGCCGCTGTTCTACGCGCTGCTGCGTTCGGTCATCGTCGTGCTCGCGCTGTTGCCATTGCTGCGCCCGGTGCCGCGCGGCCTGCTGCCGATCATGGCAGTCGGCCTTGCTATCAGCGGCGGGTCCTTCGCCCTCCTGTTCATGGGGCTCAAGACCGCCAGCCCGTCGGCGTCGGGGATCGTCAGCCTGTCGGGCGCGCCGCTGACCGTGCTGTTCGCCATCCTCATTCTGAAAGAGCAGGTGCGCTGGCGCCGCGGCACCGGCATCGTCCTTGTCTTCGGCGGGGTCGGGATCGCGGTCGCCTCGCCGTCCGGGTGGCAGAGCGGGGCGGGCCTCGGCAGGGTCGGGCTGTCCGCCATCGTCGGCGCGCTCGGCTCGGTCTTCGTCAAGCGGATCGAAATCAGCTCGGTGCGGCTGCAGGCGTGGGCGGCGGTCGCCTCCACGATCGTTCTCACACCGCTTTCGTTCGCGACCGAAACCGGGCAGTGGACCGCGCTCGGGGCGCATCCGGTGGAGGCCGGGGCGTGCCTGCTCTATGCCGCCCTGCTGACGTCGGTGGGCGCTCATTCGCTCTATTATCGCCTGCTCCAGCAGAACGAGGCCAACGATGTCGTCCCGTTCACTTTGCTGTGCCCGCTGATGACGGTCGCGCTGGGTGCGTCGATCACCGGCGATCCGGTCGGCTGGCCGCTCATCATCGGCGGTCTGATCGCGATCGCGGGCGTCGCGGTCATCGTTCTGCGCCCCAGCCAGTTCATGCCCAAGCAATTGCTGGTCCGCCCTCGGCTCTAGGCTGTATAGTGGCGGCATACCCCTCCGCGCCGCTTCGCCGCGAATTTCTTCAGAAGGCTCGTCATTTGACCATTACCGCGCGCATTACCGATCTCGCCACTGCCGTTCCCGACTGCGATTTCGAACAGGATTATCGCGGCTGGGCGATGCGCCAGCTCGGCGAGGGGCGGGAGGCGAAGGTGTACGAGCGGATGGTCGAACGCTCCGGCATCGAACATCGCTGGTCGGTCCTGAGCCAGGAGGATGCGAAGCTCGATCGCGGCGCGGGATACTACTCCGCCGACGCTCCTTCCACGGCGAGCCGGATGGACATCTACGCCCGCGAAGCCCCCGATCTCGCATTGCGCGCCATCGCCAGGCTCGAAACGCTGGGCGAGGTCACGCACGTCGTGGTGGCAAGCTGCACCGGTTTCGTCGCGCCCGGGATCGACCAGATCATCGCGCGTCGCCTCGGCCTGCCCGACGATGTGGAGCGCGTGCTGATCGGGTTCATGGGCTGCTACGCCGCGGTGACCGCGCTGCGCACCGCGCGCCATATCGTGCGTTCCGAACCTGCGGCGCGCGTTCTTGTGGTCACCGTCGAGCTGTCGACGCTCCACCACCAGGACCGGGTGGAGATAGAGCCCTTGCTGGCAGGCGCGCAGTTCGGGGATGGCGCGGCCGCCGCGATCGTCACGGGGAGCGGCGCGGGCCTCGCGCTGGGCGAGGGTATCTCCGCCGCACTGGAGGAAAGCGAGGCCCTGATCACGTGGCGGATCGGGGATACGGGCTTCGAGATGCACCTGTCGGGCGAGGTCCCCAACCGCATTGCCGCCGCACTGGCCGACGGGGCGGTCCAGCGCCGCATCCTGGGCTGCGGGGCCAAACCGGAAGCGTTCGCGGTGCATGCGGGCGGACGCTCCATCCTCGACGCGGTGGAGCGTGGGTTGGCGCTGGCACCTGATCGGCTCGATGCCTCGCGCGCGGTGCTGCGCGATTTCGGCAACATGTCCTCCTCCACCCTGATGTTCGTTCTGGAACGGATGCTGCGCGAAAAACCCGCCACGGGCGTCGCCCTCGCTTTCGGTCCTGGGCTCGCGATGGAAGGGGTCCGGTTCGGCTACACCGATGCTTGAAACCCGCCTCATCGCCGAAGAAATGATGGACGATCCGGCGCTTGCCCCGGAAACCTACGACGCGGTGTTACGCGACCTCGCCCGGGTCAACAGGGTGACGATGGCGGCGCGGCCGACGCTTGCCTTCCTCGATCGGGCGGTCGGCACGCGGCGCGACTTCAGCCTGCTGGATGTCGGGTTCGGCGATGGCGACATGCTGCGCACGATCCACGCCTGGGCCGGGCGGCGCGGGATCGCGGCCCGGCTGGTGGGCATCGATCTCAACGCGAAGAGCGTGGCCACCGCGCAGGCGCAGACCGATCCCGACAGCGGGATAGACTACCGCGCGGGCGACTATGCCGACCTGGCGGGCGCGGGCTTCGACTGTGTCATATCGAGCCTGGTCGCGCATCATATGACCCATGCGCAGCTGGTCGCGTTCCTGCGCTTCATGGACGGGGAGGCGCGCGCCGGGTGGCTGGTCAACGACCTCCACCGCCACGGCTTCGCCTATCACGGCTATCCGCTCCTTGCCCGCCTGTTCGGCTGGCACCCGATCGTGCGCCATGACGGGCGGATGAGCATCGCGCGGTCCTATCGCCCCGCCGAATGGCCGCCTTTGCTGGCGGAAGCGGGCGTGCGCGGCGCGCGCGTCTATCGTGCTTTCCCCTTCCGCCTGTGCGTCGAACGGCTGCGGTGAGCGCGCCGCTGATCCTCGGCGCCGGACCGGCAGGATGCGCCGCCGCCATCGTGCTGGCGCGCGGCGCCGCCAGGCCGTTGCTGATCGATCGCGACGAGACCGTGGGCGATGCGCTGTGCGGCGGTTTCATGAGCTGGCGCACGGCGGAGCGGGTGCGGGGCCTCGGCATCGATCCGGGCGATCTCGGCGCGCATCGCGTCTGGCAACTGCGGCTGTTCGCGCGCGGTGCGACGGCGAAGGCGGCCTTGCCCGCGCCGGCGTTCGGCCTGTCGCGCCATGCGTTCGATACCGCGTTGCGTGCCGCGGCTCTTGCTGCTGGCGCCCGGCTGGAGATCGATCGCGCGCGCAGCCTCGCGCCGGGCGTGATCGGGGGCGAGCGGCGGGAATGGCGGTCCGACGCGATCTTCCTTGCGACCGGCAAGCACGACATGCGGGGCGAGAGCCGCCCGCGGGCTGCGCCCGACCCCGCGCTGGGCCTGCGGGTCCGCCTGCCTGCCGGGGAGCGGCTTTGCCGTCTGCTGTCGGGCGCGATCGAACTGCATTTCTTCGATGGCGGCTATGCGGGGATCGTGCTGCAGGAGGATGGCAGCGCGAATGTGTGCCTGGCAGTGAGGAAGTCGCTGCTGGTCGACGCGAACGGAGCCCCGCGCGCGCTGCTCGACCGGCTGGCGGCGGATCACCCGGCCTTCGGGGAACGCATGGCGGATGCGCCGGGCGACCTCGCCGTCGATACGATCGGGTCCGTACCCTACGGATGGATCGCGCGCGACACGCGGCCCGGCCTCTATCGCCTGGGCGATCAGGCCGCGGTGATCCCGTCGCTTGCGGGCGAGGGGATGAGCATCGCGATCGCCAGCGGGATCGCTGCCGGGGAGGCGTATCTGGCGGGCCGGAGCGCACCCCGGTTCCAGCAGGATTTCGCGCGCCGCGCTCGCCGCCCGGTCACCGCGGCGAGCCTGGTCTGGCATCTCGCGGAGAACCCGGCCGCCGCGCGCGTGCTGGCCGCGCTGACGAAGGTCCTGCCCGCCAGCGCCGGGCTGGCGATGCGCGCCTCGCGGATTTCCTGAGTCCCTGCGGAGGCAGGGACCTCCATCGGCCAAGCGCAAGTTTGCAGGAGGTCCCTGCCTTCGCAGGGACTCACGATCGCGCTCAAAGCCGCGTCACCCAGCCGTGGGTGTCCTCGACCTCGCCCTTCTGGATGCCGACCAGCCGCGCGCGCAGCTTCGTGGTGAGCTGTCCCGGTCCGCCGCTGCCGATGGTGAAGGCGCCGTCCGGCCCCGCCACGGTGCCGACCGCGGTGACGACCGCTGCGGTGCCGCACGCCATCGTCTCGACCAGCCTGCCGCTCTGCGCGTCGGCGCGCCACTGGTCGAGCGAATACGGCTCCTCGCGCACGGTCAGCCCTTCCTCGCGTAGCAGCGTCAGCAGGCTGTCGCGGGTGATGCCGGGCAAAATCGTGCCGGTCAGCGGCGGGGTGACCACGCTGCCGTCGTCGAACACGAAGAACAGGTTCATGCCCCCCAGTTCCTCGATCCACTTGCGCTCCACCGCGTCGAGGAAGACGACCTGGTCGCAGCCCTGCTCGATCGCCTCGGCCTGGGGGACCAGCGACGCGGCGTAATTGCCGCCCGTCTTCGCCGCGCCGGTGCCGCCGGGCGCCGCGCGGACATAGTCCCGGCTGACCCAGATCTTCACCGCCGGCGCGCCGGACTTGAAGTAATTGCCGGCCGGGCTGGCGATGACGAGGTACTTGTACGTCTTTGCCGGACGCACGCCGAGGAACGCCTCGTCGGCGAACATGAAGGGGCGCAGATACAGCGAACCGCCCGGCACCGTCGGCACCCAGTCGCGATCCTTCGCCACCAGCTGCCGGATGGATTCGAGGAACAGCTCCTCGGGCAGTTGGGGCATCGCCATGCGCCGCGCGCTGTCCTGGAACCGGCGCGCATTGGCCTCGGGCCGGAACAGCGCGATGCCGCCATCGGCCTGCTTGTACGCCTTGAGCCCTTCGAAGATCTCCTGCGCGTAATGCAGGACCGACGCGGCCGGATCGAGCCTCAGCGCCTCGCGCGGGGCGATGCGGGCCGAGTGCCAGCCGCGGCCGTCATTCGCGTCGTATTCGACGATGGCCATGTGATCGGTGAAGACGGTGCCGAAGCCCGGATCGGCGATCGCCTGGTCGCGGGTCTCGCCCGGAACCGGCGCGGGGTGGGGAATGTGCTCGAAATCCATGGCTGCGGCGTAGTGCGCGCGGCGGCGCTGGGCAAGGGGCGAGGTGGCGCGGTGGTCGCCCGCATTTCCCAACGCGATGGAACGCGAACCGCGCATCCGGAAAGTGTGACCTTCGCTCATTCCGCCGCCCACTCGTCGACATGGCGCGTCCGGGCGAGCAGCGCGAGAAGCGCGGAATTGTCGGGTTTCGACCGCACCCCGGCATAGCGTCCAGCGTGCAGGATCACCTGCCAAACGCCGGTGTCGACCCGCCATTCGAGCTGCGCGAGTGTGACTTTCCAGGACGGGCGCAAAGCCGCGCGCGCCGCCTCCCGCGCGGCGAGCAGCCGTTCGCGGCCCCGCTGTGTCCCGGTGCGCGCCAGCGCCGCGTCCCACGCGGCCACGAACCCTTCCGCTCCAGCGCGCCTGCGCAGGCGATAGGCGCTCTCGCGCGCCATCGAGACGCACCGCGCCGCTTTCGCGACCGAGCGCGTCTGCGCCAGATGCCCGATGAACTCCGCCTGCCGCAACGGCGTCCACCCGTCGGCGCGAAGCCGCACCGGCACGGCGTGGAAGGGCGGAATGCCGACGACAGGCGCACGTGGTCGGGGCGTGTGGGGAAGAAAGTGCTTCATCCGCGAGGGTAAGGCAGGTTTCGGCGGAGTAGGAAAGGGAATTGCCAACCACTCCCGTCGCCCCGGACCTGATCCGGGGCCGGTGCTCAATTTCTAGCCTACGGGTATCAACCCGGCGTCGCATTCGAAGAAAGCACCACCCCGGCTCGGAGGCCGGGGCGACGTGATTGAGGAGGGACACCCCCAAATTTCGTCACCCCGGGCTTGACCCGGGGCTGGTGCTTCTTCCTATTCACGCAATGGAGCACGAAACGCATGGCGGCTGGGTCTACATCATGGCCGACCGCTATCGCGGCGCGCTCTATGTCGGCGTGACGAGCGATCTCGCGCATCGTGTCTCGCAACACCGCAGCGGCACCGGCTCGGACTATTGCGCCCGGCGCGGCCTCACCCGCCTCGTCTGGGCGGAATTCAGCGAACCGATCGGCGAATGTCTCGCCCATGAAAAGCGACTCAAACGCTGGCGACGCGAATGGAAATTCGCCTTGGTCGAAAAGGCCAACCCCGACTGGAACGACCTCTACGGCACACTGACCTGACCACCCGTCGCCCCGGACCCCGATCCGGGGCCGGTGCTGACTTGTGTCGGGATTTCTCAACTTGACGTTGCGCTGGAAAAAGCACCACCCCGGATCAAGTCCGGGGCGACGCTACCAAAGAGATCAGGTGGAAAGCGGTCGGTTCAGATGACTGCAGTCCCGTCCCAAATGATAGCCAACATAGCTATCAGAAGGAGCAACGGAGGTAAGGCGATGAAGATAAGGCTTGTCCATTTATAAGACCAAGAGCCAATCCACCTTTCCTCCGGCACCATCCGTGCAAATGGCCAAATCTGTATAAAGGTATTCACCGCCACGACTGCCGAGGCGATAATCACCGCAACGGATCGTTGGCGGCCATGCCGACGCCCCAAAAATGAGAAGGCCAGCCTCCGCGCGTTCGGGAGACTGGCCTTCGCATGGTCAGCGGCCAGGAAGTGCCGCTCACGGTGCCTCTATCGCAGGGAACCTACCGATAGTGCTCCGTGCGGAAACTTGCCGACCTCTCTGCTGAACCATGAGACATCGGATCACCTCCTTTCGCGCTGTAGAGCCATAACCCGCCGTTTCACCGGGGGCTGAAATCGTCGTTCGCCGCCGATCTCACCCCCTTTGTGATTCGTGTGGCCTGCGAAAACAAGGCTTGAATAAAAGTTTTCCAACGTCAGAATTGATCGAATGCGGTGCGGTGAAGCGCCATCCGCTTTCCACATATTACGAGATTGGGCGCGGGGGGCTAGCGGCAATCCTCGATCACGCGGCTGACCTCGGCCCATGCGGGAAGGTACAGCGGCTGCTGCCCCGCCACCTCGACCGCGAACCGTCCCTTGCTGAACGCCATCGCGTCGAGCAGCGGGTCGCGCGCATTGAGCGTCGCGGAAAGCCGCGCGACGCCGGGCACGGGCTGGGCCTGCACGATCCGGTCGGCGGTCTCGGTGCGGATCTGCATCGGGACCGCGCGCCCCGCCGAACCGGCGCGCACCAGCGCGATCGACCCTGCGTTGCGGTCGCATTCCAGCGCGAACAGCCCCGCGCCGCCGCGCGCGCCGAAGACCGCAAAGGACTTGCCGGCGCCTTGCGGGGCGTGGCGCCAGTCGCCCGCCGTCTGCGGCGCGTCCATCCAGTTGTCGAAGCTGGGCTGCGGCGCCGGCACGGGTGCTGGCGGCGGGGGTGGGGGCGGGGCCGGGGTCTCCACCACCGGGGCCGGGGTCGGCGCGCAGGCCACGACGCCGATGGCGAGAGCCAGGGCGGGGAGGATGCGGGTGGCGCGCGGGCGGCGGGCGGTCTGTGTGCTTTGCATGCGGGTGTAATGCGCGCTAACCGCCATCGGGTCCATGACGAAGAAAATCCGCATCGATCAACTGCTCGTCTCGCGCGGCCTGGCGGAAAGCCGGACCCGCGCCGCCGCCCTCGTGATGGCGGGGCTGGTGTTCACGGGCGAGACGAAGCTGGCCAAGCCCGGTCACCAGCTGGCCGAGGACGCGCCGCTCGACGTGCGCGGGCGCGATCACCCGTGGGTCAGTCGCGGCGGGATCAAGCTGGCCCACGCGCTGGCGCATTTCGCCCTCGACCCCGCAGGCGCGGTGGCGATGGATATCGGCAGTTCGACCGGCGGATTTACCGACGTGCTGCTGCAGGGCGGGGCGGATCATGTGTTCGCGGTCGATTCGGGGACCAACCAGCTCGCCTGGAAGATCCGGCAGGACCCGCGCGTCACGGTGCTGGAACAGACCAGCGCGCGCATCCTCACCCCCGAACAGATCGACCGCCCGTGCGACTGGGTGGTGTGCGATGCGAGCTTCATCGGCTTGGCCAAGGTGCTGGAGCGTCCGCTGGAACTCGCCGCGCCGCGATGCCGCCTGGTCGCTCTCATCAAGCCGCAATTCGAGGTCGGGCGCGAGGAAGTGGGCAAGGGCGGCGTGGTCCGCGATCCCGCCCTGCACGAGCGGGTGTGCGCAGAGGTCGTTAGCTGGCTGGACGGCGGCGGCTGGGCCGTGGACGGGATCGCGCGCAGCCCGATCACAGGGCCGGAGGGCAATGTGGAGTTTCTCGTTTCGGCACGGCGGGGACAATAGCGCACGCGCCCATTGCGCCGGTCCGCACCGCGCTCTACGCATCATGCGATAAAAGTTACGGGAAACACGGTCGCATCAACCCCCTTCCTGTCGGAGAGGTTCAATGTCGCGTCTGGCCTCGCGTGGGCAATTGCGTGCCAGCTTCATTCGCTGGGCGCTGCTGTGCGTCCCCGCCACCGTCCTGCTCGGCCTGCTGTCGGGCGCCCTTTCCGGGAGTGGGGAACAAAGCGCGTGGTTCGCCGCGCTGGCCAAGCCGGCGATCTATCCCCCGCCGATCCTGTTCCCCATCGCCTGGACGATCCTCTACATCCTGATGGGGCTGGCGCTGGCGCTGGTCTGCACCGCGTGGGGCGCGCGCGGGCGAACGATCGCGATCGTTGCGTTCTGCGTGCAGTTCGCGCTCAATCTCGCCTGGAGCCCGCTGTTCTTCGCCGCGCACCAGATCACCGCGGCGCTGATCCTGATCGCGGTCATGGCGATCGCCATCGTGCTGACGATGGTGCTGTTCTGGCGCGTGCGGCGGCTCGCCGCGATCCTGCTGATCCCCTATCTCGCCTGGGTGTGCTTCGCGAGCGTGCTCAACTACCAGTTCCTGGCGCTCAATCCGGCGGCCGACGGCGCGCGCGGCGGGGGCGAGGCGAAGCAGCGCATCGCGATCTGACCTTGCCAATCGCGCGGCGGCGGCACAGATAGGCATCATGCAGAGCCAGAACCCCATGATCGCCGATTTCGTGAAGCTCGTGAACGGAGCCGCGGGCACCTTCGCCGGTATGACGCGCGAGGCCCGCGAAAGCGCGCGCGAACGGGTGAAGGAAACGCTCGGCGGGCTCGATTTCGTCAGCCGCGAGGAATTCGAAGCGGTGAAGGCGATGGCCGCCAAGGCCCGCGAAGACAGCGAGAAGCTGGCCGAGCGCGTCGCCGCGCTGGAGGCGAAGGCGCAGTAGCCGCCGCCGCGGGATGACCGTCCCGTGCAATTGAGAGCGCCTGCCATCGTCCTGGCCGCTCGCCCGCATGGCGAGACGGCCGTCATCGCGCGCCTCTTCACAGCGGAGGCGGGCGTCGTCGCCGCCTATGTCGCGGGCGGGCGCGGACGCCATTTGCGCCCCGTGGTGCTGCCGGGCAATACGGTGGAGGCCGATCTGCGGGCGCGGTCCGACAGCCAGCTGCCATTTGCCAGGCTGGAACTGACGCAGTCGCGCGGGCCGTGGCTGGGCGAGCCCCTGCCCGCCTCGGCGATCGGCTGGGCCACGGCGCTGACCGCGGCGACCCTTCCCGAACGCAACGCCTACCGCGCGCTCCACAGCGCGCTGTCCGGCCTGCTCGAGGCGATCTGCACCGCGCCCAGCGCGCGCGGCTGGGCGCCGGGGCTGGTCGCCTACGAGGCGCTGCTGCTGCGCGAGCTGGGCTATGGCGGCACCCGGCCCGCGGTCGCCACGCTAGCCGAGGTATTGTCGGCCATGGAAAAACTGGGCGAGCCGCTGCGGCGCCATCTGCTAGCCGACCGGGCGGGCGACACGATGGCTGCGCGCGAGCGGCTGATGGCGCGACTGGCGAAGATGGGCTGAACATGGCGGACGCGATCACACTGGCGGTACTGGGTGGGGACGGCATCGGGCCGGAAGTCACGGCGCAGGCCGTTCGCGTGCTCGACGCGCTCGACCTGCCGGGCCTCGCGGTGGAGGAGGGGCCGGTCGGCGCGGCGGCGTTGCGCGCCACCGGGCATCCGCTCCCGCCCGAGACGCTGGCGCTGGCGCGCCGGGCGGATGCGGTCCTGTTCGGAGCGGTCGGCGATCCGGCGTGCGACGACTTGCCGCGGCATCTGCGGCCCGAACAGGCGATTCTGGGCCTGCGCGCCGAGCTGGGCCTGTTCGCGAACCTGCGCCCCGCCAGGACGTTCGCCGGGCTGGAGGGGATGAGCGCGCTGCGGCCCGAAATCGCCCGCAGCATCGACCTGCTGATCGTGCGAGAGCTCAACGGCGACGTCTATTTCGGGGACAAAGGCACCCATGTCCGCGCCGATGGCGAGCGCGAAGGCTGGGACCGGATGTCCTATTCTGAAAGCGAAGTGCGCCGGATCGCGCATGTCGCCTTCGCCGCGGCGCGCACGCGGAGCGGACGCCTGACCAGCGTGGACAAGGCGAACGTGCTCGAAACCAGCCAGCTGTGGCGCGATACGGTGACGCAGGTGGCGGGCGATTACCCCGACGTGGCGCTCGACCATCTCTATGTCGACAACGCCGCGATGCAGCTGGTGCGCGAACCGGGGCGGTTCGATACCATCGTCACCGGCAATCTGTTCGGCGACATCCTGTCCGACCAGGCGAGCATGTGCGTCGGTTCCATCGGCCTTCTTCCCAGCGCCAGCCTGGGCGAACGGCGCACCGCGCACGGCACGTTCGGCCTGTACGAGCCGATCCACGGCAGCGCGCCGGACATCGCGGGGCAGGGGCGGGCCAATCCGCTCGCCGCGATCCTGTCACTGGCGATGCTGCTGCGCCATTCGCTGGGGCGACCCGGGGATGCGGAGCGGGTGGAACAGGCGGTGGCGGCCACGCTGCGCACCGGCCCGCACGCCCACGATCTGGGCGGTTCGGCCACCACGGACGCGATCGGCGATGCGGTGATCGCCCGATTGCTTTCCGACAACCGTCAGGAGCCGATTGCCAGCGCCTGACCGCCGCCCTAAAGGCGCGCGCGTGCTGGACCTTGCCATCATCCTGCCGACGCTGAACGAGCGCGGCAACCTCGCCTCCCTGCTCGAGAAGCTCGACGCCGCGCTCGGCGACATCGCGTGGGAGGCGATTGTGGTCGACGACGACAGCCCCGACGGGACCGCGGACGAGGCCCGGCGGCTGAGCCAGCTCGATCCGCGCATGCGCGTGGTCCAGCGGATCGCCCGGCGCGGCCTAGCGTCCGCCGTGATCGAGGGGGCGTGCGCGACCGCGGCGCCCTATGTCGCGGTGATGGACGCCGATCACCAGCACGACCCGGCGCTCCTCCCACAAATGTTCGATCTGGTCCGCAGCGGCGAATACGAGGTCGCGGTCGCTTCCCGCTTCGTGGAAGGGGGCAGCGCGGCCGGATTGTCGAGCGCGGCGCGCGAGCGGGGATCGAACCTCGCCAACCGGCTCGCCCGCCGCATGACGGGCGTCGAACTGGCCGACCCGATGAGCGGTTTCTTCCTGATGGAGGCGGCGCGGGTGCGCGAGCTGGCGCCGAACCTGTCCGGCATCGGGTTCAAGATCCTGCTCGACATCCTCGCCGCCGCGCCCGTGGCGCTGAAGGTGAAGGAAGTGCCGATGCAGTTCGCCGCCCGGCGCGAGGGCGAGAGCAAGCTCGACCGCGCGGTCGCGTTCGAATTCCTCATCGGGCTGTACGACCGCGCCTTCGGCCGCGTCGTGCCGACCCGGTTCGCGCTGTTCGGGACGGTCGGCGGGCTGGGCGTCGCGGTGCATCTGGCGGTGCTGACGCTCTTGTTCCGGTTCGCCGGCGAAGGCTTCGCGCAGGCGACCGCGATCGCGACCTTCATCGCGATGTCGTTCAATTTCTGGCTCAACAACTGGCTGACCTATCGCGACCAGCGGTTGACCGGCTGGGGCCCGTTCCTGCGCGGCTGGGCCGGCTTCATCGCCACCTGCCTGGTCGGGGCGCTGGCAAACGTCGCGATCGCGACGCTGCTGCAGGCGCGCGGGTTCCACTGGGTGCTGGCGGCGCTGGCGGGGATCGTGATCGGATCGGTCTGGAACTACGCGCTGTCCAGCCGCTTCGTCTGGGGCAAGTTCTAGCCCGCGCGCGCCGGCGTTACCGCCATGCCTTGAACCAGGCGTAGTCGAGGAAGGCGCCTTTCCCGTCAAGCGGGGCGGCGCTGAGTATGGGGTAGAACCACGCGAACATCCCCACGCTGGCCACCATCGCCAGCACCACGGCCCCGCGCGCCCAGCGGCGCCGGGTGCCCCACAGTGCGTCCAGCGCCAGCGCCAGCGCCGCCAGCAGGAAACAGCTCGGCAGGAAATAGTGGTAGTAGAACTGCACCGGCTTGGCCGCCACGATCCACGTCCCGATGGACACGGCATAAAGCACGAACACCGCCAGCGCGTCGCCGCGCCTGCGTGCCAGCGCGGCCCAGCCGCACCACAGCACGGCGGGCAGGCCCGCCAGCATGGTGACGGGATTGCCGATCAGCATGATGCCGCGCTGGGCCCCGCCGATCGGTTCGTAGAGATACCAGATCGCGCGCCCGTCGATCACCCACTGGTACCACTGGCTCTGATAGGGGTGATGCTTGCGCACGCTTTCCTGCAGCTCGACCATCCAGCGCTGCACCTCCAGCAGATTGCCGTGGGTGAAGGGCCCGTTCGCGAACCCCAGCGCGGGCAGGAAGGTCGCGGCATAGACCGCCAGCGGCAGCAGGCCGAGCCACAGCGCCGCCTCGATCAGCGAGACGCCGGGAACGGGCGCGCCGTCGCGGGCGTGGATCAGCCGCAGCCCCGCGCTGCGAGCGCGAAAGGCGAGGAAGGTGAGGCCGGGAAGCACCGCCAGCGGCGCCGCGTTCCACTTGCTCGCAAGCGCCGCGCCCAGGGCGAGGCCGGTCAGCGCGAGGTGGATGCGCCCGCGCTCGGGGAAACGCAGGGCGGCGGCGAACTGCCATGTCGCCAGCGCGACGAAGCCGACCATGAACATGTCGAGCATCGCGATCCGCGCGTGTACGAACAGGATGAAGCCCGTGGCCAGCAGTACCGCGAACAGGACCGTCGCGAGATACCGTCCGCTTGCCAGCCACAGCGCGCGCGAGAACGCGAACAGCGTGGCCGCGCCCGCCGCCAGCGGCCCGATCCGCCAGGCCAGCGGGCGGTCGCCGAACAGCGCCATCAGCGCGGCCATGATCTCTTTCGCGAGCGGGGGATGCTCCGCATTCTTCCACGCGGTGCCTGCCAGCAGCTGGCGCGCGGCGGGGATGTAATGCACCTCGTCGAAATACAGCTTCGCGGGGAAAGTCAGCCTGATGGCGCACAGGGCCACGAAGGCCAGGGTGACGAGCAACAGGACAATCAGCGGGTCGCGCGCGCCGGGACGGGGCTGGTTCATCGCGCAGCGCCTATGGAAACGCTTGGCCGATCACAATAACTTTCTGCCGTTCGTCCGCGCGGGCGCATGTTGCCTGGCCAGCGCGCGCGCCGTAAGCGGTGGCGCATGAAAAGGCATACCGGCACCGATCGTTCCGTCACGCGCAAATGGCGCCCCGCCACCCAGGCCCTGCGCGCCGGGACCTGGCGGTCCGACCATGGCGAGACGAGCGAGGCGATCTTCCTCACCTCCGGCTACACCTACGACGATGCGGCGACCCCGGCCGCGCGCTTCGCCGGGGAAGAGGCGGGGATGACCTATTCGCGCCTGCAGAACCCGACCGTCGCCATGCTGGAAGAACGCATCGCGTTGATGGAAGGGGCGGAGGCCTGCCGCGCGCAGGCGAGCGGGATGGCCGCCATGACGACCGCGCTCCTCGCCAGCCTGTCGGCGGGCGATCACTGCGTCGCCGCGCGCGCCGCCTTCGGGTCGTGCCGCTGGCTGGTCGATCACCTGCTGCCGCGCTTCGGGATCGAGACGACGGTGGTCGACAGCGCCGAAAACGATGCCTGGGAAGCCGCGATCCGTCCCAATACGAAGGTGTTCTTCTTCGAAACGCCGGCCAATCCCACGCTCGACGTGGTCGATCTGGAGCATGTCTGCGGGCTGGCCAAATCGCGCGGCATCCTGACCGTGGTCGACAACGCCTTCGCCACCAGCGTGCTGCAAAAACCGATGGAGTTCGGCGCCGACGTGGTCGCCTATTCCGCGACCAAGCTGATGGACGGGCAGGGGCGTGTGCTCGCGGGCGCGGTGTGCGGCACGCAGCAATGGATCGACGAGGTGCTGCTGCCGTTCCAGCGCAATACCGGGCCCAACCTGTCGCCGTTCAACGCCTGGGTGGTGCTGAAGGGTCTCGAAACGCTCGAACTGCGGGCGCTGAAGCAGAGCGAGAACGCGGTGGAGATCGGCCGGATGATCGAACCGCGGGTCGGGCGCATGCTGCATCCCGGCCTCGCCAGCCATCCGCGCCACGATCTCGCGATGAGGCAGATGCGGGCGACCGGTCCGATCTTCAGCTTCGAGGTGGCGGATCGCGAGCAGGCGCATGCCATCCTCGACGCGCTGGAACTGGTCGATATCTCCAACAATATCGGCGATGCGCGCAGCCTGATGTGCCACCCCGCCAGCACCACCCACGCCAACATGGCGCCCGAGGAACGCGAAGCAATGGGCATTTCGCAGGGGTTGCTGCGGGTCAATATCGGGCTGGAGGACGTGGAGGACCTGAAGGAGGATCTCGACCGCGCGCTGGCCGCGGCCGGACTCTGATTCAGGAACGAACGAGCGGCCCGGCCCATTCTTCGGTCGAAATCGATCGGAGAATCCTGACATGGGTAACATGCTGAGCGCCGCGCGCGAGCGGATGCATCGCGCTGCCGGGGCGCTGGACCTGCAAGACGAGCTGGTGGAGCGGCTGTGCTATCCGCGCGAGACGCTGGCCGTCTCGATCCCGCTGCGGCGCGACGACGGGTCTCTGCTTCAGCTGAAGGGCTGGCGCTGCCGCTATGACAGCACACTGGGGCCGACCAAGGGCGGCATCCGGTTCCACCACACCGTGACGGAGGACGAGGTTTCGACGCTCGCCTTCCTGATGACGATGAAATGCGCGCTGATGGACCTGCCGTTCGGCGGCGGGAAGGGCGGGGTGCAGGTCGACGCGACCCGGCTTTCCACCATGGAGCGCGAGCGGCTGGCACGGCAATATGTCCGGGCGTTCGGCCGCCTGCTGTCTCCCGACCGCGACGTTCCCGCCCCCGATGTGGCAACCGGCGAACGCGAGATGGCGTGGATGGTCAGCGAATATTCCGATCTCGTCGGCCGGATCGAACCCCATGCCTTCACGGGCAAGCCGGTGTCGCTGGGCGGGATCGTCGGCCGCACGCCCGCCACGGGCCGCGGCGGCCTGATCGCGCTGGAGGCGATGCGCGAGAAGCTGGGGCTGGGCGGCGACAAGCCGCTCACCATCGCGCTGCAGGGGTACGGCAATGCCGGAAGCTGGTTCGCGAAGGCCGCGCGCGAGGCCGGGCACAAGATCGTCGCGGTATCCGATTCGTCCGGGCTGGTACGCGCTAAAGACGGCCTGCCGATCGACCGGCTATCCCAGGTCAAGGACGAGAAGGGCGAAGTCGCCGCGCTGACGGGGGAAGGTATCTCCTCGCTGCAGGACGGGGCGAAGATCGTGGAGCAGGAATGCGACGTGCTGGTGCTGGCGGCGCTGGGCGGGGTGATCGCCGATGCCGAAGACGTCGAAAAGCTTGCCTGCAAGGCGATCGTCGAGATCGCCAATCGCCCGATCCTGCCCGCCGCGGACGAACCGCTGCGCAAGGCGCGCATCGAGGTGGTACCCGACATTCTCGCCAATGGCGGTGGCGTCGTCGTCAGCCATGCCGAATGGGTGCAGGGCCGGCACGGGCGCGCCTGGAAGGAACACGAGGTGGAGGCGTATCTGGAGGACCACATCACCGCCGCGGCGGATCGTGTGCGGCGCCTGATGGATTCCCACGGGCTCGACATGCGAACGGCGGCCCATGGCTGCGCTCTCCAGCGGCTGTGTGCCGGCATTTCGGCCCGGGGCCTGGCGCAGGATTACGCGCAAGGGTAGCGCGACTTCGCCCTTGGACCCGGCAATTGGGCAACAGCTTTGCGATAATTTCACGTCCGGTTCAGGGCATGGCGGGAAATTATCGCATTCGCCCTTGCCGCAGGTTCCAGATGGATTACCCTCTGCCGATATGAAGGAAATGTTCCAGCACGCCGCGACGACGGAAGGCATCACGGTCCGGGTCGTTGCCAATTACCTGCCCGAGCAGAGCCGGCCGGACGACGGCAAGTGGTTCTGGGTCTATCATATCCGGATCGAGAACGGCTCGCACGAGCGGGTGCAGCTGATCAGCCGCCACTGGCGCATCGCGGATGCCGACGGGCGGGTGAGCCATGTCGATGGCGAGGGCGTGGTCGGCGAACAGCCGGTCCTCAACCCCGGGCGCAGTCACGATTACGTCTCCGGCTGTCCGCTGGAAACGCCGTTCGGCACGATGGAGGGGTTCTATACCTTCCACCGCGAGGACGGCCGCCCGTTCGAGGTGCGCATCCCCTTCTTCCCGCTGGCGGCGCCCGCGACCGCCGACAGCCGGGCGCGTTAGGCCCCGCCGGGCGCGTGAATATTGCGAATTGCCGCGCCGCGCCCTAAGTCGCGGGTCCGATGAAGCGCACGCACCTCCCCCTCAATGCCCTGCGCGTCTACGACGCGGCGGCCCGGCACCTGTCCTTCACCCGCGCGGCGGACGAACTCGCGGTGACGCCCGCGGCGGTCGGCCAGCAGATCCGCGCGCTGGAGGATCATCTCGGCACCGTCCTGTTCCGGCGCACCAGCAAGGGGCTGGAACTGACCGAGGAAGGGCGCGCCGGGCTGGAGCCGCTGCGCGAGGGTTTCCTCAAGTTCGAGGAAAGCGTGCAGAACATGCAGGCCGGGCAGGCGAGCGATCGCTACACCATTGCCGCGCCGCGCGAATTCTTCGCCCAGTGGCTGGCCCCGCGGCTTGCCGCCTTCCGGGCGGAGCGGCCCGGCATCCGCTTCCAGCTGGTCGAGAACGAGAATGCCGACTTCACCGAGGCGAACCTCGACGTGGCGATCCGCCTGATCGACGGGCCCGGCGATCTGGAAGGGGTGGAGCTTGCGCCCGCCCGCCGGGTGGTCGTGGTCGCTGCGGATCAGGCGGACGCGCCGCCGGCGGACTGGATCGCCTGGCCCGGCGCGCCCTTGCCCGAAGGGGCGGAGGCGACGGTCCAGGTCGGCAATGCCGGGCAGGCGTTGTCGAGCGCGGTCGCCGGGCTGGGCCGCGCCGTGCTGCCCTATCTGCTGGTGGAAGAGGCGCTGGAGCAGGGCAAGCTCGCCGCGATCGAGGGCCCGGACGAGGGGCGGCGTGCCTACTGGATGGTCGCGCCGCTGCCGCAATGGCGCCAGAAGAAGGTACGCAGCCTGGTGTCGTTCCTGGCGCAAGGATGACCGTCCGCGCGGGCCGGTAACCTGCGCGCAAGAATCAGTCTTAGCGATCCGGTAAGCATTCCTGCCGCATATGCGCAGTCCTATGGATGGGCTGGGCACCTCTCTGCGACGATTCCTTTCGGGCCTTGCGCGCGATGCGCGGGGCAATACGCTGGCCATTTTCGCCGGCGCCCTGCTGCCGATGATGGCGATGATCGGCGGCGGCGTCGACATGGGCATCGGCTACATGGCACAGGCCAAGCTGCAGAACGCCTGCGACGCCGGTGTCCTCGCCGCGCGCCAGACCATGGTCGGCAATACCTACAAGACCGAGGACGGGATCCAGGGGCAAAAATTCTTCGCCTTCAACTTTCCCGACGGCATCTACGGCATCCAGGACGCCAGCCTGCAGATCACGCAGGACGAAAACGATCGCTCGCAATTGCTCGGCTACGCCAGCGCGGACGTGCCGACCGCGATCATGAGGGTGTTCGGTTACGACGAAATCCCCATTTCCGCCGCCTGCAACGCGCGCCGCGACCTGGGTTACAACGACGTCATGCTGGTGCTCGACGTTACCGGTTCGATGGATCAGAAGCCGTCCTCGGGCGGGCAGAAGAAGATCGTTCGCCTGCAGCACGGCGCGGTCGGCCTTTACCGCTCGCTCGCGGCCGCCGATTCTCCGGAAGCGACCCGGTTCGGAATGGTGCCCTATGCCGTGACCACGAATGTGGGCCGGCTGCTGAGCAACGACGATTTCGTTACCAATCAATGGCACTGGACGCGCAAATGTGTGGCGTATTTTTACGGCTATTGCTTCTCGGCGACGGAAGAAAACACCCAGGTCAATATCAAGGATACCAAATGGGCCAGCGGGAACTCCGAGCAGCAGAGTCTGACCGAGTTCCGCACGAGCGGTGACGCCTGCGTGGAAGAGCGGCCCAGCGAGGGCTATTCGCAGAACAACTACAAGATCTCGACCAGTGTGACCCGTGCCGACATCGATCGGCGCGCGAGCGGCCCGGCCGATACCAGTCGCCAGTTCGGTCGCTACGACCCCGGCACCACCTATGGCGAGAACGGCAGTTCGTGTCCGGCCGAGGCGACGCGTCTGACGAACTACCCCAACCAGGGCCAGTTCGTGAGCGCGGTGAACAAGGCGACCTCGCGCGTGGGCGGCAACACCTACCACGATGCAGGCATGCTGTGGGGCCTGCGGCTTCTGTCCCCCACCGGGTTCTTCGCCAGCGACAATCCGCTCAAGCGCAACGGCGTGGTCGTCAACCAGCATATCGTCTTCATGACCGACGGTGAATTGCAGGTCAGCGATAACGGCTACACCGAGGACGGCCTGCAATCGCGCCAGAACCGCGTCCAGGGATCGAACCTCGCATCCTCCCACCGGGCGCGCTTCCTCGCGACCTGCAACCTGGCGAAGTCGATGGGCATCACGGTGTGGGTCATCGTGCTCGACACCAATCCCAACGCCGAAGTGCGTCAGTGCGCGACCAGCGACGCCACCTATTACTACAGCGACGGCAGCGATCTGGAGGAGGTCTTCTCCAATATCGGCGCCGGCATCGGTCGCCTGAGGCTCACGCGATGACGGTCCGATTTCTCCCGCTCCGACGCCTGCATCGCGACGAACGCGGCGCGACGATCGTCGAGTTCGCGCTGATCCTCCTGCCGCTGCTGACGGTCGTCATCGGCGGGCTGGATTTCGGCTATCAGAGCTATGTCCGGGCCGTCATGCAAGGCGCGGTAAACGACGCCGCGCGGCGGGCATCGGTGCAGAACCCGGTTCTGGCCTACGACGGCGACTCGATCGAGGATCGGGTCGAGACGATGATCCGCGAACAGATCGGTGTGGTTGCGGTGAACGCGGATATCGACGTCACCCAGCAAAGCTATTTCCAGTTCAGCAGCATCGGCAGGGCGGAACCGCTGATGACCGATGTCAACGGGGACGGCAATTTCGATGCCGACGACGGCGATTGCTGGCGCGACGAGAACAATAACGGCGTGTACGATCTGGATCAGAGTTCCGGGACGACGGGGCGCGGATCGCCGGACGACGTCGTGTTCTACCGCGTCGATGCGACGGTGCCGCGCCTGTTCAACAGCGCGTGGCTGTGGGGTGGTTCCAACACGATGGAAATGAGCCTCGAGGCCGCGGTACGCAACCAGCCCTTCGGCGAGCGCACGACGCCGCCGGTTCTCTGCGGGACGCCGACGGGTTCGGGCGGTTCGGGCGGAAAAAGTTGCAACGGCAATGGCCTGGCCGTGGGGCTGAATAACGGAACCGGCAATGGTCTGGGCCTGGGCGTCTGTGTCGGCAATAACGGCGTCGGCGTCCGGGTGGGCGGCTGATGGGCGCGATGCGTACTCCCTCTCTCGCCAACGCACGAACCTTCGCCCGGCGGCTGGCGCGCGAGACGAGCGGGCTCGCCTTCATCGAATTCGCGATCGGCCTGCCGGTGTTCCTGACCCTGATCCTGGGCGGGATCGAGACCACCAACTACACCATCGCCCAGTTGCGCACGAGCCAGATCGCCATGACCGTGGCGGACAATGCGGGCCGCAATCCCGAGAGGATCGACGAGGCAGACATCTACGAGGTTTTCGCAGGGATTCCCCGCGTCGGAGGATCGCTCGACTTCGAGACGCATGGCCGGGTGGTGGTTTCCTCCATCCAGGGCAACGGCAAGACCGGATCGAACAAGGGGCAGACCGTCCTCTGGCAACGCTGCTACGGCAATCTCGACGTCGCGCCCCGTTACGCGGTGGAAGGCGATGGCGCCAACGACGACAGCCTCGAGGGCGGGTTGGGTTCGCCGAACCACCGGATCGCGGCGGGGGAGGGCACGGCCGTGGTTTTCGTCGAGGCGACCTACGATTACCAGCCCTTGTTCTGGGACCGCGTCATCTCGAGCCCCACGATCCGCTACGAAAGCGCGTTCAACGTGCGCGACCGCACGCAGAACCAGCTGACCAACACGCAAGGCCTCGAACCGCTCACCTGTTGAGGCGCGCGCGGGAGGGTGCGCGAGCATCTTGACCCTGCGGCCCGTTTGGCATAGATGCGCGCCCATCCGTGGCAGCGCCTGCGTCGCCATCGGGTAGATAGAGCTGAACATTGCCGGTTGTGTCCCGGGGCCTGGTGCCAATGCGCGTCGGGCTCTTTTCTATTGAGGCGAAGCTTCCTTCGGGGGAGGTCGCTCGGGGCAGCCGTCAAAGTAACCCGGTGGCCGTGCAGGCCCTGGGTGGAGTGTTTCAGGCTCGTGCGAACGTCACCGGTTGCGGCGCCATGCGCTCGCAGGCGGTTCGCCCGAACCGGACATTTCACGCATCCTGCTAGTCGCCGCCTCCATACGGTGAAGAGAAAGAACTCATATGCCGACGATCAACCAGCTGGTCCGCAAGGGCCGCGAACCGCAGAAGGCCAAGAGCAAGGTCCCTGCGATGGAAGCGAACCCGCAGAAGCGCGGCGTTTGCACCCGTGTCTATACGACGACCCCGAAGAAGCCGAACTCGGCGCTGCGCAAGGTTGC
>CAYNZQ010000006.1:0-137551 GCA_964401795.1 uncultured Citromicrobium sp. | reverse complement strand
CGCGGATGATGATGATGGGCAGCTATCTGACCGGCGAGAACCCGTGGCCGCGGCTCTATCTGCACGGGCTGGTCCGCGCGGCGGACGGCTCCAAGATGTCGAAGTCGAAGGGCAACGTGGTCGACCCGCTCGGACTGATCGACCGCTACGGCGCGGACGCCCTGCGGTTCTTCATGGCGGCGATGGAAAGCCAGGGCCGCGACATCAAGATGGACGAGGCGCGGGTCGAGGGATACCGCAACTTCGCGACCAAACTGTGGAACGCGACCCGGTTCTGCCAGGCGAACGGCATCGGCGCGAGCGCCACGATCGCCGCCCCGCCCGCGCGCATGGCCGCCAATCAGTGGATCATCGGCGAGGTCGCGCAGACCGTCGCCGCGCTGGACGAGGCACTGGCCGAGTTGCGCTTCGACGCTGCGGCCAACACCATCTATCATTTCGTCTGGGACCGGTTCTGCGACTGGTACCTGGAACTGATCAAGCCGGTGCTGCAGGGCGATGCCGAGGGAGGCGCGGCGGAAGAAACCCGTGCGGTCGCCGGGTGGGCGCTCGACCAGATCCTGGTCATGCTCCACCCCTTCATGCCCTTCGTCACCGAGGAGCTGTGGCACGCGCAGGCCGAGTATCGGGGGGACAAGCGCCCCTACGAGCTGATCGTGGCCCAATGGCCCGAACCGCAGGCGCAGGTGAGCGAGCAGGCGGTCGCCGCGATCGACTGGGTCATCGCGCTCACCACCGCCGTCCGGGCGGCCAAGAACGAGCTGGGCATCGCGCCCGGCGCGAAGCTGGAAGCGTGGATCGCCGAGCCGACGCCGGTCGCGGCGGGCGTGCTGGAGCGCGCGGGCGCTGCGGTCGAACGGCTCGCGCGCCTCACTCCGGTGCATGTCGGCGAGCCGCCGGCGGGCCCGGCGATGCAGGTGACGGCGGGCGGCGACGCGGTGGTCGTCCCGCTCGAAGGCGTGATCGACATCGGCGCGGAAAAGGCGCGGCTGGAAAAGGCGCTGGCGGCTTCCGCGAAGGAACGCGACAGCCTCGACAAGCGGCTCGGCAATGCGGCCTTCGTCGAGAAGGCGAAGCCCGAAGCGGTCGAGAAAGCCCGCGCCGACCGCGCCCATCACGCCGCTGAGGCGGAGCGGATCGAGGCGGCCCTCGCGCGGCTGGGATAGGAAAGGCGTGAGTCCCTGCGAAGGCAGGGACCTCATGCAATCTTGCGCGCACCCGATGGAGGTCCCTGCCTTCGCAGGGACTCGCGCATTCCGCGCGCTTTCCTACCGTACCCCGCGCGTGGCATAGCCCGACGCATGCTCAGGCCGCCCCCGCCCCCGTTCCACGATCGCGCCCGCGCACGCCCCCTCGATCCGGTGCGTTTTTCGCGCTCAGGACACTGTTCCATGCGTTCCATCCATTCAGGAAACCCATGCCGAAGCTGACCGTCGCCACCCAAAGTCCGGGCGAGCCCGAGATCTTCGCCTCGCTGCAGGGCGAAGGGCCGAGCGCGGGGCGCCCGGTCGCCTTCCTGCGCCTGTCACGCTGCAACCTCGCCTGCGTGTGGTGCGATACCGCCTATACCTGGCACTTCGACGGGGACGAGCGCCCGCATCGCGGCGGCACGACGTTCGATCGGCGGGCGAACCAGCTCATGCTGGACCCGCGTGCGGTGGCGGAGCGGATTGCCGCGCTGGGGCAGGACCGGCTCGTCATCACCGGGGGCGAGCCGCTGTTGCAGGCGGGCGCGCTGGCCGAGATGCTGGCGCATCTTCCCGACACCGCGGTCGAGATCGAAACCAACGGCACGGTCGCCGCGCCCCCCCGGCTCGATGTGCGGATCGATCAGTTCAATGTCAGTCCCAAGCTGGCGCATAGCGGCAACCCGGCGGATCTCGCGCTGCTGCCGGAACGGCTGGACGCCTACGCCACCGATCCGCGCGCCTTCTTCAAGTTCGTGATCGCGCGGCCCGCCGACGTGGACGAGGTGCTGATGCTGGCACAGCGCTATCGCTTTCGCGCCGGTCACGTTTTCCTGATGGCCGAGGGGACCGACAGCGCGACCCTGCGCGAGCGGGAGGCATGGCTGGCGCCGCTATGCCTCGAACACGGCTTTCGCCTCTCGGACCGGCTGCATATCCACCTCTACGGCGATACGCGCGGGACCTGATCAGCCGCGCTGGCCGCGCCAGCGGCGCACGACCCGCTCCACCGCCTCGCGCTCGCCCCCGCCGCGCGACCACATGGCCGCGAAACTGGGATCGTCGGAGGCCGGGCGGCGCGCCTCGTCCAGCGGATCGAACCGCACGCGCATGGGAATGGAGACGCCCTCGCCCGAGATCACCGCCTCGCGATTGGCGAGCGCGGAGATCGAATCGAGGAAGCCGCGCGACCCTTCCGGCATGGCGGCCTTCACGAAGGCCTGGTCGCGGTCGTTGTTGAGTCGCATGGAGATGATGGTGCCGCATTGCGACAGTACGCCCTCGGCCAGGTCGGACGGCCGCTGCGTCACGAGGCCCAGCGCGATGCCGTATTTGCGCCCTTCCTTGGCGATCCGGCCGAGGATGTCCGCGACCGACGACCCGCGCGCCTCGCGCTCGCTGGGGATGTAGCGGTGCGCCTCCTCGCATACGAGCAGGATGGGGCGCGTGCCTTCCTGCCGGCCCCATACCGCGTAGTCGAACACCAGCCGGCTGAGCACCGCGACGACGGTGGCGGTGATGTCCGACGGCACGCCCGACACGTCGATGATCGAAATCGGCTTCCCCCCGCTCGGCAGGCGGAAGATGCGGCACAGGAAATCGGCCAGCGTGTCGGACACCAGCATGCCCGAGAACATGAACTGGTAGCGCGGATCGGACTTCAGCTCGTCCAGCTTGGTCTTCAGCCGCATGTAGGGGGCGGTGTTGGTCGCCTTCTCCAACTGGCCCATCTCGTCCTGGATCGCCGCGGCGAGGTCCGACAACAGGTAGGGCATGGGCGAATCCACCGTTACCTTGCCCAGGTCCTGCGCCGCGCGGTTGCGCGCGCGGGCGCGCTGCAGGCACTTGGCGAGGATATCGGCATCGGTCTGCCGGTCCGCGCCGGAGCTGGTCAGCATCACCTCGCAATGTTCGGCGAAGTTCATCACCCAATAGGGCATCTGGAGGTTGGACACGTCCAGCGTCACACCGCGCTCGCGAAACGCGGCGGTGTATTCGCCGTGCGGGTCGATCATCACCACGTGCCCCTCGGGCGCGTTGTCGCAGATGCGGTGGAGGATCAGCGCGAGGCTGGTCGACTTGCCGGTGCCGGTGGAGCCGAGCAGCGCGAAATGCTTGCCCAGCAGCGCATCCATGTACAGCGCCGCGCGCGTATCGCGTGTGGGATAGACCGTGCCGATCTCTATGCAGCTGGAGCCGGTATTGGCGTAGGCCTGATGAAGGTCGAGCGTGGTCGCGGGAAAGATCCGGTCGCCCGGTACCGGGAAGCTGGAAACGCCGCGGCGGAACGAGTGCATGCGCCCCGTCAGCCGCTCCTCCTGCCCCTCGCCCAGGAAATCCGCCACGGAGACAATGGCGTTGCCCTCGCCACCGGCGCGGCGCTGGTCGCGGATCGAGGCGAGCAGCCAGTTGCCGCCCACGCGCACCTTGACCTGGCTGCCGACCTGGCCCGCCTGCGCGACGGCGGGATCGGCATCCGCAGTGCATTCGCGCAACCGCACGGGGTCGATTGCAAGCCGGATCCCGGCGCCGGAGACTTCCAGCACGGTTCCGATCGGCCGCGATGCGTTGTCGACATCGACATCCGACGCGCGACGGCGCTCCGTGAAAGCGTCAGCCTGCTGCATTTCGGTCATCGCGTGTGACGGCTCCCGGCGCCGAATTCATGGAAAAGACGAAGGGAGCGGTATCGCGCGGGTGGTTAAATCGGAGTTAGCCGCGGCCGAACATTCGGCCCGCCGCCCAGCCCATGAAGATCGACATGGCGATCGCGAGCAGGCCGTAAAGGAGCGACTGGTGAAGCGCGAACTGCTCCACGAACCGCTCGAACCCGACCTTGCGCACCTCCACCTCGGCAATGGCGGAGGCGAGCACGCGGCCCTTCGAGACGGCGAAGGTTTCCGCGGTGTAGGTGCCGGTCTGCACATTGGACGGCAGCTCTATCCGCGCCTGGTAGAGCACGCCTTCGCTGACCTTCACCCCGTTGTCGTCCTCGATATAGAGGCCCTGCCGCTGGCGCAGGTCGACCAGCCCCGCGCGGAAACGGGCCTGTTCCTCCGGGTCGATCGCGCCCGACGGGGACAGCTGGATGAAGCGGGTGCCGAATTCGAAGATCGCCGCCGTGCGCTCGTCCACGATCCGCTCTATCGGGCGGGACGACGCGACCGCGAAGAAACTGGGCGCGGATCGGAAGGCGGTGCTGTCGGCGTTCATCCACATGCCGCCGATCTGTTGCTTCTCGCGCACCAGGATCGGGCGGGTCGGCCCCTTCAGCACGACGATGATGTCGTAATCGGCATTGGCCCGCCCGTCGGGAGCCAGGACCGCGCCGAACAGCAGCAGCTCGGTCCCGACGAAGCCCTGCCGCACCTTGATGTCGTGCTGCGAGACCTCGGGCACCAGCGTGGGATCGCGCTGGGCGGTCAGCGCGATGAAGCACAGCAGGAGTAGCGCGAAGCGCCTCACAACTCGGTAACCGTGAAGATCTCGTCCGGTCGGACGCCCAACCCGTACAGCATGCGCAGCGCCACCAGCAGGACGATCGCGGCGAGGACGACGCGCAGCGCATCGGGCTTAACCCGCGAGGCGAGCCGCGTGCCCGCCTGCGCGCCCAGCACCGATCCGACCAGCAGCAGCGCCGCCAGCACGAGATCGACCGCCTTGGTGGTCAGCGCGTGGGTCATGGTACTCGCCATGGTCACGAACAGGATGTTGAACAGCGAGGTTCCCACCACGACGTTGCCGCTCATCCCCAGGATGTAGAGCATGGCCGGGACCAGCATGAACCCGCCGCCGACGCCCATCAGCATGGTCAGGATACCGACCCCGAAGCCGAGCAGCAGCGGGGCGAGCGGGCTGATGTAGAGGCCCGAGGCGTAGAACCGCCAGCGATAGGGCAGCGCCGCGACCAGAGGGTGGTGGCGCCGCCGCGCGGCGGGCCGGCTCGAACCGCTCTTCCCGCTGCGCAGGGAATCGATCGCCTCGCGCATCATCAGCCCGCCGATGGAGCCGAGCAGCACGACGTAGAGCACGTTGATGACGACATCGATCTGGCCGAGCGACTGCAACACGCGGAACAGCACCGCACCGAACAGCGCCCCCATGATGCCGCCGGCCACCAGGACCGCGCCCATGCGATAATCGACTCCGCCGCGCCGGTTCTGGGCCAGCACCCCCGATACCGATGCGCCCGTCACCTGCGTCGCGGCCGATGCGGCGGCCACGGTCGGCGGGATGCCGTAGAAGATCAGCAGCGGCGTGGTGAGGAAGCCCCCACCCACTCCGAACAGCCCGGACAGCAGACCGGTGATGAAGCCCAGCCCCACGATGACAAGGCCGTCGACCGACAGGTTGGCGATGGGAAGATAGACGTCCATGGGCCCGCTTTCCGTAGCGGAGCCGCTATGGCGCTGTCACCTTGCAATGCAGCCGGTATGCCCGGCACCCTGTCGCCCCGGTCAGAAGCCGGTAGCGAGCGTGACCGCCACCCCCGTATCGGGCGCGGCGTTTCCGGCGACCCGGACGCGGTAGTCGACCGTCAGGCGAACCGGCGCGGGGCCGATCGCGAACCGGGCCGCCATGCTCGGCCCGATATCGACCCTGCTCGCGCCGCGCTGCGCCCCCGCCCACGCGCCGGCGCCGGCATGCAGGGCGACCGGCCCGATAGCGGCGAGACGCCTGTCCGCCCGGACCTGCCCGTCAGCAAAGGCGGTCGGATAGTCCCCGCCGACGTAGCCTGCCTGCCCGTATGCCTCCACCAGCACCCCTCCCGGCAAGGAGATCGGCGCCAGTTCGCTGGTGGCGAAGACGGCCGGCGCCCAATCCGTCCGGCCCGTCACCTGCCGGGCGCGCAGTTCCGCGTGGAGGCGCAGCGGCAAGGCGCGCACCGGCCAGGCGGAAAGTCCGGCGGCGAGTTCCGTCGATGCAGACGCGACAAGCGGGTGCGCGACGCGGGCGTACAGGGCCGGGTCGACGCCTTGTCCCGGCGACAGGCGATACCGCAGGAGCGCACCCGCCTGGCTGGCGCCGTAGGACGCCGGCAGCAGGCCGGGCGAGCCGGGACCGGTGCCGCTTCGCGAAGCAGGGCGCGCCAGCACCCACGCATCGAGCGACCAACGTTTCGGCGTCTCGCGCGATGTCGTCTCGCGCGATGTGAAGGGAGCCACGGGAAACGGCGCCGCCTCCCGCCTCTCAGCGGACGCGGAAGGCGCCTGCCCCGATGCAGGAATGGTGCGATACGGTTCCGACAGGTCGCGCTGGGTTGAGAACGCGGGAATGCGGCTTGCCGCCGCCCGGACGGGCAGCAGGGCCGGTCGATACGCCACCCCTGGGGAGCGATCCGCGACTCGCCGGTTCATCGCGGTCTGCCCCGCCCTTGCTCGCCCGGTCTGGGGAAGATCACCCCTGTCCGGCGCCGCCGCCATCGCGAGCGCGGCGCTCGGGCGCACCAGATGGGGCAGGAGCGGCAAGGGAAACGGGGAGGACCACGTCAGCAGGCGCAGACCGACCCAGCCGATCGAGACCAGCGCCAATGCCTGCAGCGGCGCGCCGCGCGCGTGCAGCCGATCGGGGTTCACGCCTTGGTCCGCGCGTGGACGATCGACGCCGCGTGCAGCGGATGATGGGTCTTCTCCCATACCAGCCGCCGACCGCGCAGCAGCCCGGTATAGGCCATCAGCGCACGGCGCCCCGCCATGATCGCGATGATGTTCGAGACGGGCAGCCGGGCGACGGCGCGCGCGCCTTCCCGCAAGCCGTATTCGCGCGCGGTGAAGGCGAAGCGCGTGCCGAGGCGCAGGCACAGGTGCACGAAATTGACCAGGATCAGCCACCACAACAGCGGCGACAGCGCGATCGGCGGCAGCAGGCCGAGAAATGCGAGCAAGACGCTCAACGCGCCCAGGACCAGCAGCGCGTAGGCCGTGGTCAGCAGCAGGGCGAAGGGCGGTCCCCGCCGATCGCGCAGCCGCATCCACAGCTCGGTCGGTTTCAGGCTCCATCCGACCCGGTCCCACCCGTGCAGCCCGATCCCGTTGATCCAGCGCGATTTCTGCCGCACCGCCCCCGCAAGGTCCGCGGGAAAACACGCCCGCGTCGCCACCAGCCGGCCGGTTTCGTCGCGCGCACGCAGGAAACGCGAACGACCGCCCAGCGCGCTGATCCGCAGGCCCATCTCGTAATCTTCCGTCAGGCTGTCGGGGTTGAAGGCGCGTCCGGCGGGGTCGGTTCGGGCGATCCGGTCGAGCATCTGCGTCCTCATCGCGCACCCCACGCCCGCGGCGGGGATGGCAGCGCCGATCATGTTGCGCACCGGCATGACCTTGCCATGTGCCTCGGCGAATTCCTCGCAATAATGGCCCCCGATCCAGCGCGACTGCGCCTGCGGTTCGGGCAGCACGGGAAACTGCACGAAATCGACCTCTTCCAGCGCCGCGTCGGCCAGCGACAAGGCCGCGGGATCGACCATGTCCTCCGCATCCTGCAGCATCAGGAAGCGAAAGCGGAACCCATGGCGCGCCTCCTCTTCGCGCATCGCGCGGTGGACGCGGTTCAGGCAGTCGGCCTTCGTCGTGGGACCATCGACCTCGTGCAGGACAAGGCGCACGCGCGGGTCGTGGCGCGCGGCGTCGGCGACGACGGCGATGGTGCGGTGATCGTTCGGATAGCATCCCACGAACAGGGTCAGCGCCTCGTGCGGCCACGCCGTCAGCGCGTGGCGGATGGTCGTCCCGATTACCGTCTCTTCGCGCCACGTCGGTATCGCAACCGCCGCCGGTCCCCGCAGGGTAGCGGGCAGGCTCGCCCGGTCGATCCGGGCAGGCGCCAGGCGGCCCGTCAGCCGGCCCCAGAGCCACACCAGATCGAGCGCGATCTCGTCGATGGCGCCGAGGGCGAAGAAGGTTGCGGCAAACAGCAGCAGTTCGTGCTGCACCAGCAACAGCCAGTGCACGCCATCCATTCCCGGCGCCATATGCGCGACCCCCCCGTATTTTCCCCTGGTAGAGAGGGCTATCGAAGTGGGTGCGGCCTTGCAACTGCGTTAAACTTCGCCGAAAGCTGCGCCCCGCATGACGAAACCGCTTCCCGATCCGATCCCCGAGCCCATCGCGAAACCCATCGTGCGTGCGCTTGCGCCCGTCCGCGCCCTGTTCGTGGGCGATGCGTCGGGCGGGGTCCTGCTGATCCTGGTCGCGGCGGCGGCGATGGCGGTGGCGAACTCACCGCTCGCGGAAACCTATCACGCGCTGTTCCACAATTACTGGTTCTCTAAGGATGTGTTCAAACTCAACACCCTGCATCTGTGGGTGAACGATGGCCTGATGGCGATCTTCTTCTTCGTCGTCGGGCTCGAGGTGAAGCGTGAGATCGTCAGCGGCCAGCTGTCGGATCCGGCCCAGCGGCGCCTGCCGGTGCTGGCCGCGGCCTGTGGCATGATCATGCCCGCGCTCATCTTCGTGGCGGTCGTCACGGCGGAGGGCGCGCATCTGATTCGCGGCTGGGCGATCCCGGCCGCGACCGACATCGCCTTCGCGATGGGCGTGCTCGGCCTCCTCGGCAACCGGGTGCCATCCTCGCTGCGGCTGTTTCTGCTGACCGTCGCGATCGTCGACGATATCGGCGCGGTGCTGGTCATCGCCGCGTTCTACAACAAGGGTATCGACGCGATGTGGCTGACCATCGCGCTCGGCATTTTCGGGCTTATGATCGGGATGAACCGGTTCGGCGTGAAGCGGACCTGGCCGTTCCTGCTGGTCGCGCTCGCGCTGTGGGCGGCGGTGCTGTTCTCCGGCGTGCACGCGACGATCGCCGGCGTTCTCGCCGCCCTCGCCATTCCGCTGCGCACCGAAGACGGCAAGTCCATGCTGGAGCGGCTGGAGCACAATATCGCGCCGTGGAGCGCCTACCTGGTGGTGCCCGTGTTCGGCTTCGCCAATGCGGGCGTGAATTTCTCCGGCCTCGGGCTGGAGGCGCTGGTCGATCCGCTCCCCATCGCGATCGCCGCCGGCCTGTTCCTGGGCAAGCAACTCGGCATTTTCGGGATCATCGTCGCGTCGACCAAGGTCGGGTTCACCAAGAAGCCGGAGAATGCCAGCTGGCCGGAAATCTGGGGCGTGACCATCCTGTGCGGCATCGGGTTCACGATGTCGCTATTCATCGGCCAGCTCGCCTTCGACGGGCAGCAGGCCCTGATCGACGAAGCGAAGATCGGCATCCTGGGCGGCTCGCTCATCTCGGCCGTCATAGGCTACGTCGTGCTGCGCATGACGACCCAGCATCCCGAGGAGGATGCGCAGCAGCCTGCCACCGCCTAGGCGGTCGCATCCGGGAGACGATGTCGCCCCCTGGACGTACTGGTTATCGCGTTGGTTTAGAGCCGCGCACGGCGGAGGCGAGCCTCCGCCGTGGATCGGGCCCGCCCGGTCACCAGGTGCCGGTATTTTCCATGCTGGCCCACGGCTCCTGCGGGGGCAGATGGCCTTCCTGCAGCAGCTCGACAGAGATACCGTCGGGCGATTTGACGAACGCCATGTGCCCGTCGCGCGGGGGGCGATGGATCGTGTGCCCTTCGTCGAGCAGCCGCTGGCAAGTCTCGTAGACATTGTCGACCCGGTACGCGAGGTGGCCGAAATTGCGGCCGCCGTCATAGCTTTCGGGCGCGCTACCGTCTTCCGCCGGCCAGTTGTAGGTCAGTTCGACCTCCGCAACGCCCTCCTGCCCCGGCGCGGCGAGGAAGATGAGCGTAAAGCGCCCCGCCTCGACATCGAAGCGGCGCACTTCCTTCAGACCGATCAGTTCGAAGAAGCGGATGGTGGCGTCGGGATCGGTGACGCGGATCATGCTGTGCAGGTATTTCGTCATGCGCGTCCCCGTACCCCATCGGCGCGCGCGCCACAATCGGTCGCGCGCGCCGTCAGGGGGTCAGAAGCTGTAGGATAGCGTCCCCACGATCGCATCGTTGGTAAAGTCCTCGATCGACGGCCCGCCGACATCGACATAGCTGATGCCTGCGGTCAGAGCCCCCAGCACCGTCACGTTCGCGCCCACAGACCAGTCCCACCCGGTATCGTCGGCGGTGCCCGCTTGAAACGGAGGGGCGTAGACCCCGTCGGTGTAGCCGACATGGCCGGTCAGCGTGACCGGCGTCCCCGGAATGCCCGCCTGCAGGTCGGTGTAGAGATAGAGGTTGTCCCTGTCACCCAGCGCATCCTGTTTCCACGCATAGGCGACACCCACCGTCGCCCCGACCGGTCCGAGCGTGGTCGAAAGCGAGGCATAGGGTTCGAAATAATCGCCGGGTGCGGCCCCTTTGCTGTCCGCCGGATAGGCATAATAGAGCAGTCCCGCATCGAGGGTGAGCCCGTCCGTCACCGCACCGCTCCATCCGGCATAAAGGTCGAGCTCCATGGTCCCGTAAGTGGGCGAATCGGCAATGGTGGAAGCCCAGGTGCCGACGTAGAACCCGCTCGAATGGACCAGATCCAATCCGCCCTGCACCGCCGGTTCCCCGGCCGAGAAGGAGACGCCGCGAAATCGGTAATCGGTGACGAGCGCCACATTGCCGGTGAGAGTGAGATCGGGGCCCGCCGCAATCGCATTGGCGGTATCGTCGGCGACGGGGCGGGTTTCGCGCAACGCACCTGCCGCCTGGTCGATCGCCGCGGCGATATCGAGATTGCTCGCGCCCGTTTCTTCCGGTTCGCTCGGAACCGAAGCCGGGGTCGATGCGTCGTCTTCGGCGGCGCAGGCGGGAGATAACGGTATCGCGATCGTCGCGGTCAACGCGAGAACGGGAATGGCGGCATGACGGTAGCTGGACGTAAGCATAAGGAGATCCTCCTTTTCGTGGCTGCTTCGTCCCACCTGCGCATGCGCCGGTCGCCGGATCGCTGCCCGGCAATCTCTTGCGCATGAAATCCTATCATGCCTTCGATTGTTGCAGCGCACAAGATCGCAGCGCAATTGTCGTACACGCCGTTGCAAATGCGCATCATTTCGACCTTATTCAGCACGGCGAAAGCGCGCAGCCTCCATCGCTCGCGGCTGATTTGCGCTACAGCGCCCCCCTCAGTCCGACAGGTCCGATCCCATCCGAACGCTCCCGATGAACAGCCTATTCCGCTCTCTCTTCCCCTCGTCCGCCGCTACGGCGCGCTACAGCGTCCCTGACGGCACGCGCTTTTACGCGATCGGCGACATTCACGGCCGGCTCGACCTGTTCGAACAGGCGATCGAGGCGGTCGAGGCGCACGATGCCGGTGCGGGCGTTGCCGAAACCACCGTGATATTGCTGGGCGACCTTATCGATCGCGGGCCGGACAGCGCCGGCGTGATCGCCCGGACGCGCGAGTGGCAGCAGCAACGCCGTGTCCGCATCCTGGCGGGCAATCACGAGGAAATGTTTCTCGAGTCGTTTCGCGACCGGGCTGTCATGCGCCAGTTCCTGCGCCATGGCGGGCTGGAGACGCTGCGCAGCTACGGCGTAAGCGACCGCGAACTGGACGAAGGGACGGTTCGCGACCTGCAGGACATCATGCGGCAGCGGGTGCCCGAAGCCGACCGGTCGTTCGTGGAAGGATTCGAGGACTGGATCGTCGCCGGCGACTATCTGTTCGTGCACGCCGGGATCGTCCCCGGCGTCCCTATCGAAGAGCAGAGCCCGAACGATCTGCGCTGGATTCGCAATCGTTTCCTGACCCATCGCGGCCGCCACCCCCAGCTTGTAATCCACGGGCACACCGTGCAGGAGGCGGTCGACGAGCAGCCCAACCGGATCGGCATCGATACCGGGGCCTATCGGTCCGGAGTGCTGACCACCCTGGTGCTGGAAGGCACCGAGCGCGAGGTACTGCAGACGGTGGCAGGGGCGCAGGACATCGCGATCCGCCATGCGGCGATCGGTTGAGGGAACAATCGCTTAGATGAAAATTGCACTGGTTGGTTCTGGTTACGTCGGTCTGGTGTCCGGCGCCTGCTTCGCGGATTTCGGGCACGAGGTCGTGTGCATCGACCGCGACGAGGACAAGATCGCCCGGCTGCGCGACGGCATCATGCCGATCTACGAGCCCGGCCTTGCCGCTCTGGTCGAAACCAACGTGGCCGCCGGGCGCCTGTCCTTCACCACCGATCTGGCCGAAGGCATCGCGGATGCGAGCGCCATCTTCATCGCGGTCGGCACTCCCAGTCGCCGCGGCGACGGGCACGCCGATCTCTCCTTCGTGCATGCCGTGGCGAACGACATCGGCGAACATCTCGTCAACGATGCCGTGGTCGTGACCAAATCGACCGTCCCCGTGGGCACCGGCGATGCGGTGGAGCGCATTCTGGCCGATAGCCCCGCGGCGGCGCGCGGCCACCGGATCTCGGTCGTTTCCAACCCGGAATTCCTGCGCGAAGGCGCCGCGATCGGCGATTTCAAGCGCCCCGACCGCATCGTGATCGGCGCCGAGGACGATTTCGGGCGCGAGGTGATGCGTGCGGTCTATCGTCCGCTGTTCCTGAACGAATCGCCGATCCTGTTCGTCAATCGCCGCTCCAGCGAGCTGATCAAATACGCCGCCAACGCCTTCCTCGCGACCAAGATCACCTTCATCAACGAGATGGCCGATCTGTGCGAGAAGGTGGGCGCGAACGTGCAGGATGTCGCGCGCGGTATCGGCATGGACAACCGCATCGGGCCGAAGTTCCTGCATGCGGGCCCTGGCTATGGCGGGTCGTGCTTCCCCAAGGATACGCTCGCATTGCTGAAGACGGCGGAGGATTACGACAGTCCGACCCGCATCGTCGAAGCGGTGGTAAAGGTGAACGAGAGCCGCAAGCGTGCGATGGGCCGCAAGGTGCTGGACGCGCTGGGTGGGCTGGAGGCGTCACGGGGCAAGCGCGCGGCGCTGCTTGGCCTGACGTTCAAGCCCAATACCGACGACATGCGCGATTCGCCTGCGATCGCGATCGCCCGGACGCTGACCGATGCCGGTGTGGCGGTAGCCGCGTACGATCCCGAAGGGATGGAGCAGGCGCGCCCGCTGATGCCCGAGGTGACGATGACCGAAGATCCCTACGTCGCCATCGAAGGTGCCGACGTGGTGGTGATCGTGACCGAGTGGGACGCGTTCCGCGCGCTCGACCTGGCGCGCGTCAGGCAGGCCGCGAACGCCCCCGTGCTGGTCGATCTGCGCAATATCTATCGCCCCGACGAAATGGCCGCACAGGGTTTCGCCTATACCAGTATAGGACGGTGAGGACATGGAAGAGGCAATCGACGAAGGGCTGAGCGATCGCCGCGCGAAATGGGCGGTCCTGGGCAGCACCGTGGCGCTCGCCGCGACCGTCGCCATCGCCATCTGGCTCGCCTTCGCGGTGTCTGTCGATACCGAGGTCAGCATCGACCCTGCGACCGGGACGATCCATTTGCAGGGGACCGAAGGCAATTTCGTCGGCCGGGTCCGCGGTACCTACGAAGGGCGCCCGGTTCTGATCGAAGGCTTGCCCGTCGCCTCGGAGATCAAGGAACAGCCGCTCGCCTGGCGCGCCATCTGCATGGTGCGCGACGATCCCGCCACCGACTGGTCCGAAGCGCGCCCGATGTTGCGCAGCCACATCTTCTCGGACCCGATGGACGAGCTGTGCAAGCCGTTCAACTGATCCGCCGCATCCGCACGGGGTGGGTAATGCCAGGGGGCCTGTAAGCCGGGTTCTGTCCCGCCGACGGTATCCGATACCGGACCGTATCGACGGGGGCAGCCATTCATCTAGGCCATGGATCGCTCCATGGCTCGAGCAGCCAACCCGGGCCTCTCGGGGCGAAACACCCCTACCCCGGCGAACCGGGGCGCGAGGCCCCTATGCGGCCTTGCTCCGGGTGGGGTTTGCCATGCCGCGGCCGTTGCCGGCGCGCGCGGTGCGCTCTTACCGCACCCTTTCACCGTGACCGGCCCGAACACCGGCCGTCTGCTCTCTGTGGCACTGTCCCTGACATACGGACCGACGGTCCGCAGCCGGCGGGCGTTACCCGCCACCCTTGTTTCGTGGAGCCCGGACTTTCCTCGGTTTCCCGCGGCTGCCCGGCCCCCTGGCCGCACCGAGATAGGCTGGGCGCGCGCCGCCGCCAAGGGGGCTTGTCGGTTTTGGAGCTGACGGGGCCCGCTAGTCCTCGACGCCCACGGGCTCGTGCTTCGTATCGTAATAGCTGGCGACGCGATCGGCATAGGCCTGGTTGAAGGTCGGCGCGTTGTTGGACCAGCTCGGCCCGCCTTCCAGCAGCCGCCGGTCGACCGTGACAACGTAGAGGTCGTCGACCGCGTTGTAGCTCATGAGTTCGAAGGGCAGGGGGTAGAAGCTCTTGCCGAGCCCGAGAAACCCGCCGAGGCTCAGGACGGCATGGGTGACGACACCGGTCCGCTTGTTGACCATGTAGCTGTAGACATGGCCCATCTTCTCCCCGTCGCGCGAATGCACGGACATCTCGTCCACCTTGTTGGACGCGATCAGCAGAGTCTTGTCGGGCGCTTCGGTGTGGTCTGTCATTCTGAACTCCTTCAGAATTCGCCAACCCGCGCCCGGTGGCCCGGTTCCCGTCAGCGCGTCCGGCCGCGATCGCGGTCGAGCAGCAGCTGGAACAGGATGGCGCGAACCTGACCGTCGATCTCGCCATCGATCTTTTCGGGGCGCCAGCGCCGCTGGAACGCCTCGACCGCCTTGTGACCGTCGGTAATGTCGTAGCCGAACCGTTCCAGCGCGAGGTAGAACGCACCGTCATTGCTGAAAGGGTCGCCCAGCTCCAGTTTCTCCGGCCGGGCGAGGCACAGATTGTACCGTGCAAGCGTCTCCCACGGGAACAGCTCGCCCGGATCGATCTTGCGCAATGGGGCGACGTCCGAATGGCCGACCACGTTCGCGCGCGGGATGTCGTAGTCCTTCACGATGCGCGCCAGCAGCGGGATCAGCGCATCGATCTGCGCATCGGCGAAAGCGCGATAGCCGTTCGCATGGCCCGGGTGATCGAGCTCGATCCCGATGCTGGCCGAATTTACGTCGCGATGACCCCGCCAGTAGGACCGGCCCGCGTGCCAGGCGCGCTTGCTCTCGTCGACCAGCTGCACGACCTCGCCGTCTTCGCCGATCAGGTAGTGCGCGGAAACCTTCGCTTCCGGATCGCACAGACGGTCGAGCGCGGCCTGCACCCCCGGCATTTCGGTGTAATGGATCACCGCCATGGAGACGGGCAGGCTGCGGTCGTCGAAATTGGGCGAACGCACGGTCCGGCCGACCAGTTCGGCATCGCTCGGCGACAAGGGCATCTCGCCCCCGCCCTCTCCCGCGCCGCGCCCGGCCATCAGCCGATCCAGCCCTCGCCCTCGGGCAGTTCGGCACCGAGCAGCAACATCGTGTCGGTGCGCTGATACTGGATCGCGCCACCGCATTTTTGGGCCAGCATGTGCAGCATGTAGGCCGGCGCGGTGCGTCCGGTCAGGTCGGCGGGATCGATCCGCCCTTCCAGCGCGGCGCCGATGCTTTCGTCGAAGGCGATACGCATTCCCTGCGCCCGCACGACGATCTCGCTGGCGCCGCTGCGCCGCTCCGCCCCGATATCCAGCGTGCCGCCCCGCACCAACGCATCGAGCGCCATATGCGCGAAATTGAGCAGCACCTTGGCCGCGGGCTTGGGCAGCGTGTCGACCTCCAGCGCCCAGGCGAGTTCGACGCGCTTCGCATCGCCCGCCAGCGCGCGGATGACCTCGCGCGGTTCGGCCACATCCACCTTGTCGCCGAAGCCGCCGGCGGCACCGTAGGCGAGGCGGAAGAACTTCAGCTTGGCCGCGCTGGCCGCGGCGGAATGCTCCAGCAGTTCAAGGCAGCGCTCCCGCATCGCCGGGTCGGTTTCATCGGCCATCAGTTCCAGCCCGTTGGACAGGGCGCCCACCGGGCTCAGAAGGTCGTGGCACAGGCGCGAACAAAGCTGGCTGGCAAAGGTGACGGGATCGATCTGGGTCATTGAAAAGCTGCGATTTCCTACAGGATGGAACACTTGGAACACCGTCCTAGGGCATAATTCGAACCCTTGCGCGAACAAGGGACAAACGGTTGGGGAAAGCGGACGATGCGAAGGGGCGACATGTGTCGCGTCCCCTAGCCGTCTCCCGGGGCGTAGGAAAGCGGCGCGAAGCCCCCCTGCCGATCGCGCCACCACGTTACCCGCCCTTCCCCCACGATCGCCCACACCGAACCGTCGCCTGCGCTGCCCGCCCGGTCGGTCGCGGACGGCTCCGGCGCGGTGGTGGGGTGCGAGTGGTAATAGCCCAGCACCGCCGGCCCGCCCGCGCGCGCGGCGCGATGCGCGTCGATCAGCGCCTGCGGATCGATCTCGAAATGGGTTTCGGGCGTCGGATGGACATTGGCGGTCGGCAGGATTGCCTCGATCCGCCCCCCTCGCCCCAGCAGCAGGCCGCAGCATTCGCGCGGGTGCGCGGCGCGAGCCTCGGCCAGCAATTGCTGTTCCATGCAAAGGAAATCCATGCCCCACCTATCGCTTTGCGCGCGAAGAGAGGAAAGCCGTTTTGCGCAACCGCCATTGCAGTAACACCTGTATTGCCTGCCCCGAAGCTGTGATAATCGCACCCACGCATGACCACCCGTACCATTACCGGAACGCTGGCCGACACGACCCGGCTCGACAAGGCGCTGGCCGAGGCGTCTGGCCTGTCGCGCGAACGGGTTAAGGGCCTGCTCGCGCAAGGGGCGATCACGCTGGGCGGAGTGGTGGCGGACAACCCCTCGGCCAAGGCGAAGGCGGGCACGGGGTTCGCGATCCGGGTGCCCGAACCCGCGCCGCTCGCCGCGCAGCCGCAGGCTATCGCGCTCGACATCGTGTTCGAGGACGCACACCTCGTCGTGGTCGACAAGCCGGCGGGCATGGTGGTCCACCCTGCGGCGGGCAATCGCGACGGAACGCTGGTCAACGCGCTGCTGCATCATTGCGCGGGCGAATTGTCGGGCATCAACGGTGTGGCGAGGCCGGGCATCGTCCACCGGATCGACAAGGATACCAGCGGCCTGCTGGTGGTCGCCAAGACCGATGCCGCGCACGAGGGGCTGGCCGCGCAATTCGCGGACCATTCCATCGATCGCGCCTATATGGCGGTCTGTGCCGGGCATCCCGCCCCGCCCGCCGGGACGATCGCCGCACGGATCGGTCGCAGCGATCGCGACCGCAAGAAGATGGCGGTCCTGCCCGAGGATTCGCGCCGCGGGAAACGAGCGGTCACGCATTACCGCACGCTGCGCAGGCTCGACCATTGCAGCCTGATCGAATGCCGGCTGGAAACGGGGCGCACGCATCAGGTGCGCGTTCACTGTGCGTCAATCGGTCATGCGCTAGTAGGAGATCAAGTCTATGGACGCGATCCGAAGGCGCTGCGCGCGCTGCTATCCGACCTCGATTTCCACCGGCAGGCGCTTCACGCCGCCGAGCTTGGCTTCATCCATCCCGCGACCGGCGAACGGGTGCTTTTTCGCGCCGAGCCGCCCCGGGACATGGCGGAACTCATCGAAGCAACCGGTCGTTGAGATCGGTACAGTGATCTCGCATTAATTCGGCCGCCGTCCTATATGACATGAACGTGGCCCAAAGGCACCGGATGCCCAGCCGGGGTCCGGTCGACCGGGTCGACGCGAGGAAAGGTTAGGGAACACATGAGCAAGAGCAAGGCGGTGGCCATACCCGCGCTGGGCGGGGAACAGAGCCTCAACCGCTATCTGTCCGAAATCAAGAAGTACCCCGTACTGACGGCGGAGCAGGAATACATGCTCGCCAAGCGGTATGCGGAGCACGAGGACCCCGAGGCGGCCGCGCAGCTGGTGTCGAGCCACCTGCGGCTCGTGGCCAAGATCGCCATGGGCTATCGCGGGTACGGCCTGCCGGTCAGCGACCTCATTTCCGAAGGGAATGTGGGCCTGATGCAGGGCGTGAAGAAATTCGAGCCCGATCGCGGCTTCCGCCTCGCGACCTATGCGATGTGGTGGATCAAGGCGAGCATCCAGGAATTCATCCTGCGCAGCTGGAGCCTGGTGAAGATGGGCACCACCGCGGCGCAGAAGAAGCTGTTCTTCAACCTTCGCCGGATGAAGAAGCAGCTCGACGCCTACGAGGACACCGACCTCCATCCCGACGACGTCGCGCGGATCGCCACAGATCTCGGCGTGCCGGAGCAGGAGGTGGTGAACATGAACCGCCGCATGCTGATGGGGGGCGACAGTTCGCTCAACGTCTCCATGCGCAGCGACGAGGAAGGCAGCGGCCAGTGGCAGGACTGGCTGACCGACGACCGCCCGCTGCAGGACGAGACCGTGGCCGACGCCGAAGAGGCGCAGGTGCGGCACGACATGCTGCTGGAGGCGATGGACAGCCTCAACGATCGTGAGAAGCACATTTTCACCGAACGGCGCCTGACGGAAAATCCGCAGACCCTGGAAGAACTGAGCCAGGTCTACGACGTCAGCCGCGAACGCATCCGCCAGATCGAGGTGCGCGCGTTCGAGAAGGTGCAGAAGGCGATGAAGACGATCGCCAGCGACAAGCTGCTCGCCAACGCGGCCTGACCGCCTTCGATAGAGAAGCCCTGACGGGCCCCGCCGGTTGATACCGACGGGGCCCGTTATTGTATCGGCGCGTCGCAGGCCCTAGGAACGGCGCGATGCGCTGGTTGCTGAAGATCCTTGCCTGGGCGATCGGGCTGTTCCTGGCGCTCAGCCTCCTGTTCGTGCTGCTGTACAAATTCGTGCCGGTGCCCGTCACCGCGACGATGCTGATGGACGACAACGGCATCACCAAGGACTGGGAATCGCTGTCGAGCATCGACCGCAACATGGTGCGCGCCGCGATCGCGGCGGAAGACGGCAAGTTCTGCAGCCATGACGGGTTCGACCAGGAAGCGATCGAGAAGGCGATCCGCCACAATGCGCAAGGCGGGCGTATCCGCGGCGGCTCCACCATCAGTCAGCAGACGGCCAAGAACGTCTTCCTGTGGCAGGGTGGCGGCTATTTCCGCAAAGCGCTGGAAGCCTGGTTCACGTTCCTGATCGAGAACATCTGGGGCAAACGGCGGATCATGGAAGTCTATCTCAATGTCGCCGAAACCGGGATCGGCACCTATGGCGTGGAGGCGGGTGCGCAGCGCTATTTCCACCATTCCGCCGCGCGCCTCACCGCGCTGGAAGCGGCGCGGATGGCGGCCGCCCTTCCCTTGCCCAAGGAACGCGCCGTCTCCAATCCCTCGGGCTGGCTACGGCGCCACGGCAACACCATCGCGCGCCGGGTCGGCACGGTACGGCGTGACGGGCTCGATACCTGCGTGTACGAATAACGACGATGGGCGCAGGGCATTCTCACACGCATTCGGGCGGGCATTCGCACGGGGGATCGCATGGGCACAGCCATGCGCCCGCCGATTTCGGCCGCGCCTTCGCCATCGGGGTCGGCCTCAACACCGCATTCGTGGCGATAGAGGCGTTCTACGGCTTCGCCGCCGATTCGATGGCGCTGATCGCCGATGCGGGCCACAACCTGTCCGACGTGCTCTCGCTGCTGCTGGCATGGGGCGCCAGCGTGGCTGCGAAGAAGCCGGGCGGCGCGCGCTATACCTACGGTTACAAGAGCTCCACCATCCTCGCCGCTTTGGCCAATGCCATGTTGCTGCTGGTCGCGATCGGGATGATCCTGGTCGAGGCGGTTCAGCGCTTCGCCGATCCGCAGCCGGTGGAAGCCGGCACGGTCATGGTCGTCGCGGGCATCGGCATCGTGGTCAATACCGTGACCGCGCTGCTCTTCATGCGCGGGCGCAAGAACGACCTGAACATTCGCGGCGCCTATCTGCACATGGCGGCCGATGCGGCGGTGTCGGCGGGCGTCGTCGTCGCGGGCGCGGCGATCTGGTGGACCGGGCTCGCCTGGATCGACCCCGTCACCAGCATCGCCATCGTCGCGGTGATCGCCTGGGGAACGTGGGGCCTGCTGAAGGAAAGCGTCAACATGGCGCTGAACGCGGTGCCGCCGGAGGTCGATCAGGACGCGGTGCGCAGCCTGCTGGAACGGCTCGACGGCGTGGTCGCGGTGCACGACCTGCACATCTGGCCCATGAGCACGACCGAAACCGCCATGACCGCGCATCTGGTGATGCCCACCGGCCATCCGGGCGACGATTTCCTGCGCGACACGGCGGAGGAGCTCGCCCATCATCACGGCATCGGGCATGCGACCCTGCAGATAGAGCGCGATCGCGATTGCGCGATGGGCTGCTGACGGGTGGATCGCGACGCCGCCCGCGCCCGGCTGAAAGCGGCCATGATCCGGCTGGCGCAAGGCGACCGTAATGCGCTGGAGGAGATCTATCGCGCTACCTCGGTGAAGCTTTTCGGCATCTGCCTTCGTATCTTGGGGGATCGGAAGGAAGCCGAGGACGCATTGCAGGAAGTCTACGTCAATCTCTGGCGCCGGGCCGGCCGGTACGACCCCGAACGGGCGAGTCCGATCACGTGGCTGGCGACCTTCGCCCGCAACCGCGCGATCGACCGGCTGCGCAGCGGCCGCAGCAGGCGCCGGGCGGCACCGGTCGAGGCCGCCGCCCTGCTGGCCGACGACCGGTTGGCGGCCGACGAAGCGCTGATCGATGCGGAGCGCGAAGCCCGCATCCATCTCTGCCTCGACCAGCTGGAGGACCGCCAGCGCGACAGCATCCGCACCGCTTTTTTCGAAGGGGCGACCTATGCCGAGCTGGCCGAGCGGCGCGCGGTGCCGCTGGGCACCGTGAAAAGCTGGATCCGCCGCGGCCTCGCCCGGCTCAAGACCTGCCTGGAGGCGGGTGAATGACGGAGCTGGAGCGTCTTGCCGGCGAATACGCGCTGGGCCTGCTGGAAGGCGAGGAACTGGTCTCGGCCCGCGCACGCCTGGCGCGGGAGCCCGATTTCGCCGCGGCGGTCGCGTTCTGGGAGGGACGGCTCGCCCCGCTGCTGGACGAGGTGGGGGGCGCAGCGCCCGACCCTGCCCTGTGGCAGCGCATCGTCGCGCAGATCGAACACGAGCCGGGCGCAGAGCTGGTGCAGTTGCAAGCCCGCGTGCGCTTCTGGCAGCGGGCCGCCGCCGGGGCTGCGGTTGCCGCCGTGGCCGCCCTGGCACTGGTCGTCCTGACGCCCGATACCGCAGCGCCGCCGCCCGCGCCCCTGGCCGAGCCGCTGGTCGCCTCCATCCCGCTGGGCACCGACGCGCCGCGTCTCGGCGTGACTTATCTGCCCGAGCGGTCCGAACTGCTGATCTCGGCCAGCGGCTTGTCCGCGGACGGCGTTCACGACCACGAGCTGTGGCTGGTGCCCCCCGGCGGAGAGGCGCAATCGCTGGGGGTCATCGTGCCGGGGGTCGAGCGCCGCGTGACGCTCCCCCGTGACCTCGCGAAGCGGATCGGCGGGGGTTCGCACCTCGCTCTGACCCGCGAGCCGATCGGCGGCAAACCGGCAAACCAGGCCGCCGGCCCCGTGGTCGCAGAAGGCGATTTCAGCGCAATCTGAACTTTTTTCGGGCGGGGGTGCATCCGCACCCCGCTTCCTTCCGTACCTCCTCCCGACAAGCAGGACGGGGCTTGTTCGTAACAGGAAGGAAGGACATCCATGCCGATTACCAAGACGTTCAAGACCACCGCCGTAGCGCTGATCGCCGGCACCGCGCTGCTCGGCGCCTGCACAACCTACGCCATGGACAATGGACAAATGGCGAGCGCCGATGCCGAGGACACCGTCATGGTCGGTGGCGCAGCCATGTACCCCAGCCGAAACATCGTCGAGAACGCGGTCAATTCGCAGGATCACACCACGCTGGTCGCCGCAGTCAAGGCAGCGGGCCTGGTCGACACCCTGTCAGGCCCCGGGCCCTTCACCGTGTTCGCCCCGACCAATGCGGCGTTCGCGAAGCTGCCGGCGGGTACGGTCGACACCCTGCTCAAGCCGGAAAACAAGGCCAAGCTCACCAGTATCCTGACGTATCACGTCGTTCCCGGCCGGGTATCCGCCAGCGACCTGATGCAGAAGATCCGTGCGGGCGGCGGCATGGCCGAGCTCACCACCGTCAACGGCGGGACGCTGACCGCCAAGATGTCGGGCGACACTATCGTGCTCGTCGATGCGAATGGCGGCACCGCAACGGTCACGCAGGCGGACGTGTTTCAGTCCAACGGCGTGATCCATGTGACCGACGCCGTCTCCCTGCCCGGCTGAGATTTTCTCCACCTGCGCTGACGGGCTCCCCCCTTTTCCCGCAGCGCAAAAAGAGAACCCCGCCCGGTCGGAAATGACCGGGCGGGGTTCTTCTTGCGTAGCGGTGCAGCGGGTTCAGTTGGCTTGCGCCTGGCCTTCTTCGCCCTCGTCCGCCACCGGCAGGTCGCCCGTGGGATCGGTTTCGACCATCCCGGCGACCTGGTCGTACACTTGCGCGTTGTTGTCCATCTGCTCCTTCAGATCGGGGTTCTGTTCCCCAACGTGACGGAAGAACTGGCCCGCATCGCGCAGCAGCTTGGCCGCGAGTTCGTTGGTCTGTGCCATGATTGATTACTCCTGATTTCGTGAATGCGTGAAAAAGCGCGCGCGCGCCAACGGGGGCACGCACGCGCGCGGGGGACGGCGCCAGATGGCGCACGAACGGATTCCGGACGGGAACGAAAGGTGGGAGGCGGCCGACGCTAAGGTCAGGCCGCCGCCTCGTCCTTCTTCTCGCTGCTGACCACGCGGATCGGTTCCTTGCGGCCTTCGACCACGTCCTTGTCGATTACGACTTCGGTCACGTCGTCGAGATCGGGCAGGTCGAACATGGTGTCGAGCAGGATGCCTTCGACGATGGAGCGAAGGCCACGGGCACCGGTCTTGCGCTTGATCGCGCGCTCCGCGATCGCGCGAAGCGCGTCGTCGGTGAAGGTGAGTTCGACATTCTCCAGCTCGAACAGCTTGGCGTACTGCTTGACCAGCGCGTTCTTCGGTTCCTGCAGGATGGTCACCAGCGCATCGACGTCGAGGTCGTGCAGCGTGGCGATCACCGGCAGGCGGCCGACGAATTCGGGGATCAGGCCGAACTTGAGGAGATCCTCAGGCTCGCTCTTTTCCAGCAGTTCGCCGATGCGGCGCTTGTCCGGGTCGGCGACGTGCGCGCCGAAGCCGATGGAACGCTTCTGCAGCCGGTCCCCGATGATCTTGTCGAGCCCGGCGAACGCGCCGCCGCAGATGAACAGGATGTTGGTCGTGTCCACCTGCAGGAATTCCTGCTGCGGATGCTTGCGCCCGCCCTGCGGGGGCACGCTGGCGGTGGTGCCTTCCATCAACTTCAGCAGCGCCTGCTGCACGCCCTCGCCCGACACGTCGCGGGTGATGGAGGGGTTTTCCGCCTTGCGGGTGATCTTGTCGATTTCGTCGATATAGACGATGCCGTGCTGCGCCTTCTCGACGTTGTAGTCGCTGGCCTGCAGCAGCTTGAGGATGATGTTCTCCACATCCTCGCCGACATAGCCCGCTTCGGTCAGCGTGGTCGCATCGGCCATGGTGAAGGGCACGTCGAAGGTGCGGGCCAGCGTCTGCGCCAGCAGCGTCTTGCCGCTACCGGTGGGGCCGACCAGCAGGATGTTGGACTTCGCCAGTTCGACGTCGCCCGCCTTGCCCGCGTGCTTCAGCCGCTTGTAGTGGTTGTGCACCGCGACGGAGAGGACGCGCTTCGCCCGCTCCTGCCCGATGACGTAATCGGCCAGCGTCGCGCAGATTTCCGACGGCGAGGGCACTTCGCCCTCCTTGCGTCCGGACAGACCGGCCTTGGTCTCTTCCCGGATGATGTCGTTGCACAGCTCCACGCATTCGTCGCAGATGAACACGGTGGGTCCGGCGATCAGCTTGCGCACCTCGTGCTGCGATTTGCCGCAGAAGCTGCAATATAGCGTGCTCTTGCTGTCCGTTCCGCTCAATTTGGTCATATCCTGATAATCCCGCCCCTTGCGTGGCCAAGCAAGGGGATTCGGTCGAGTGTATCGCCACCGACCCGTTTTACAACACTTCCCGCCGTACGTCCCGGTGCCTTGCCAAGGGCTTAAGGCACGGGGCCGGCGGCCTTATTCGGGCGCGCCGCCCGATCCTTCGTCGCCGCCCGAGGTTTCGTTTTCGGGACGGGTCTCGAAGACCTTGTCGACGATGCCGAACTCCATCGCTTCCTCGGCCTCGAGGAAGGTGTCGCGGTCCATCGCCTTCTCGATCTCGTCGAGGCTGCGGCCGGTATATTTCACATAGAGATCGTTCATGCGCTTCTTGATGCGCAGGATCTCGCGCGCCTGGATCTCGATGTCCGACGCCATGCCGCGCGCGCCGCCGCTGGGCTGGTGCACCATGATGCGCGCGTTGGGCAGCGCGATGCGCATGCCGGGCTCGCCCGCCGCGAGGAGGAAGCTGCCCATGCTGGCGGCCTGCCCCATGCACACGGTCGAAACGCGCGGCTTGATGTACTGCATGGTGTCGTGGATCGCCATGCCCGCCGTCACCACGCCGCCGGGCGAGTTGATGTACATGCTGATCGGCTTGGAGGGATTCTCGCTTTCGAGGAACAGCAGCTGCGCGGTGATGAGGCTGGCCATGCCGTCCTCGACCTGGCCGGTCACGAACACGATCCGCTCGCGCAGCAGGCGGCTGAAGATGTCGAAGCTTCGCTCGCCGCGGCTGGTCTGCTCGACCACCACCGGCACCAGCGCGCCGGTCACCGGATCGCGGGTGAACCGGCCCTGCGTGCCGTAGGTTTCGCCAAGCTGAGCGGAATAGTCGATCATGGAAATGCAAACCCTCTCGTCTGAAGTCGGCCCCTATGTCGCGCCTGGGTGGCCGATGTTCAAGAGGGGGCGGGCCATCGGGGCCTTGCTTTCACCAGAAGTGCGGTCATGATCCCTGCCATGACCCGCATCACCCTGGCGCTCGCCGCACTCGCCCTCCCCGCCACCGCCGTCTGCGCGCAGGACATGGCCGGGGATGCCCGCACCTATGCCGAACGGATCGCCACCGTGGACGATGCGGGGCCGCAGCTGAACGCGGTCATCGTCGCGCTCCCGCCCGAACAGGCGGCACAGGCGGCGCGCGAGGCCAGCGACCTGCCGCTTGCCGGGCGCACCGTGCTGGTGAAGGACAATATCGAGACGCGCGAATGGCCGACCACCGCGGGCAGCCTCGCGCTGGCGACCAATGCGACCGGGCGCGACGCCCCGATCATCGCGCGGCTGCGCGCGGCGGGCGGCGTGGTGCTGGGCAAGACCAACCTGTCCGAATGGGCCAATATCCGCTCCGGCAGTTCGACCAGCGGGTGGAGCGCGGTCGGCGGGCAGACGAAGAACCCCCATGCGACGGATCGCAATCCGTGCGGCTCGTCCTCAGGCAGCGGCGCGGCAGTGGCGGCGGGCCTCGCTTGGGCGGCGATCGGGACGGAGACGGACGGTTCGATCACCTGTCCCGCCAGCGTCAACGGCGTGGTCGGGTTCAAGCCGACGCTCGGCCTCGTCAGCCGCACGCATATCGTGCCGATCAGCCACTCGCAGGACACCGCCGGGCCGATGGCCCGCAGCGTGCGCGATGCGGCGATGCTGCTGAACGCGCTTGCAGGGACCGACCCGGCCGATCCCGCGACGCGGGAGGCCGACAGGCATGCGCCCGATTTCACCAAAGGCCTCGCGACCTCCTCCCTGAACGGAGTGCGGATCGGCGTGCTGCGCAAGCAGGCGGGCGATTTCGCGCCCGTCACCGCGCTGTTCGATAGCGCGCTGCAGGATCTGCGGCGGGCAGGCGCGCAGCTGGTGGAGATCGACTACTCGCCCGACGACGCGATGTACCGCGACGAGTTCACCGTCCTGCTGTACGAACTGCGCGAGGATCTCGGCACCTATCTCGCCGGATCGCCGGCCGATATCCCGGTGCGCTCGCTCAGCGACGTGATCGCTTTCAATCGCGACCATGCCGCGCGCGAACTGCGCTGGTTCGGGCAGGACACCTTCGAACAGGCGGAGGAGACAACCGATGCCACCGCCTACCGGCAGGCGCGCGCCAATTCGCTGCGCCTGGCGGGGACGGAGGGGATCGACCGCCTGCTGCGCGAGAACAAAGTCGATTTCCTCGTCGCGCCCACGGTCGGTGCGGCCTGGCCGATCGATCTACTGTACGGCGACAACTACCCCGGCTCGATCGGGGCGGGCTCCCTCGCGGCGATCGCGGGCTATCCGCACCTGACCGTACCGATGGGCGCGGTGGAGGGGCTGCCGGTAGGGCTCAGCTTCATGAGCGGCAAATGGCGGGATGCCGCCGTGCTGCAGGCGGGGGCCGCCTACGAACGGGCGCGCACCGCGACGCTGCCCGAACCGACCTTCGAACCCTGGGCGCCGCGGGACTGACCCCGCAGCGCCCCCCCGGGCGTGATCGTTACTTCGCCGCCGGCTTCTTGGCGGCAGCCTTCTTGGCCGGAGCCTTCTTCTTGGCAGCCGGCTTTTCCGCGTCGGCCTTCTCGGCGGTCTTCTTCGCGGCGGGCTTCTTGGCAGCGGTTTTCTTGGCCGGAGCCTTCTCCGCATCCGCCTTGTCGTCCGCCTTGGCCGGAGCCTTCTTCTTGGCGGCAGGCTTCTTCGCGGGCGTCGCCTTCGCGTCGGCGTCGTCGCTGCCGCCCTTGTCGCTCGCAGCCTTCTTCGCTGGCGCCTTCTTCTTGGCGGCGGGCTTCGCCTTGGCGGGCTTGGTTTCCTCTTCCGCCTCGATCGCGGCCTCAAGCTCCTCGCGCGTCACTTCGCGGTCGGTGATCTCGGCCTTGTCGAACAGGAAGTCGACGACCTTGTCCTCATAGAGCGGCGCGCGCAGCTGGGCGGCGGCCATCGGTTCCTGCTGGACGTACTGCATGAAGCGCTCGCGATCTTCCTCACGATATTGCTGCGCCGCCTGCTGGATCAGCATGCTCATTTCCTGGCCGGTGATCTCGACGCCGTTGGCCTGGCCGATCTCGGACAGCAGCAGGCCGAGGCGCACGCGGCGTTCCGCGATCTGGCGGTAATCGTCCTTCTCCGCCTCGATTTCCTTCATCGCGCCTTCGGGATCCTCGTCCCGCGCGGCTTCCTGCTGCAGCTGGGTCCAGATCTGCTCGAACTCGGCCTCGACCATGCCCTGCGGGACCGCGAAGTCATGGCCCGCCGCCAGCGTGTCGAGCAGCTGGCGCTTCATCTGCGTGCGCGTGAGGCCGGCGGTTTCCTGCTCCAGCTGGCCGCGGATCAGCTCCTTCAGCTTGTCGAGGCTGTCGAGACCCAGGTTCTTGGCGAACTCGTCGTCCAGCTTGGTTTCGCCTTCGACCTTCACTTGCTTCACGGTGACGTCAAAGGTCGCTTCCTTGCCCTTGAGCTGCTCGGCGGGATAATCTTCGGGGAAGGTGACGGTGATCGTCTTTTCCTCGCCCGTCTTCACGCCGGTCAGCTGTTCCTCGAAACCGGGGATGAAGGTGCCCGAGCCGAGCACAAGCGGCGCATCCTCGGCCGAACCGCCTTCGAACGGCTCGCCGTCGAGCTTGCCGACGAAATCGACGATCAGCTGGTCCCCGTCCTTCGCCTTGCGGGTCTTGGACGCATCGGAATAGCTCTTGTTCTGGCCGGCGATACGCTCCAGCGTCTCGGTCACCGCGTCGTCGGACACGGGCACGGTCAGCCGCTCCAGCGTCAGGCCGTCGGTGGCCGGCGCCTCGATCGCGGGCAGCACTTCGAGGCTGACCGAAACTTCCGCATCCTTGCCCTGTTCGTAGCCTTCGCCGAGCTCGACCTGCGGCTGCATCGCGGGGCGCAGTTCATGATCGCGGATCACCTGGTCGACGCTGTCGCGGATGGTGTCGTTGAGCACCTGCGCGTGCAGCTGTTCGCCGTGCATCTTGCGCACCAGATTGGCGGGCACCTTGCCCGGACGGAACCCGGGCATGCGGACCTGCGGGGCGATCTTCTTCACCTCGGTGGAGATCTTCTCGTCGATCTCCTTGGCCGGGATGGTAACCTTGTAGGCGCGCTTCAGGCCGTCATTGGTCGTCTCGGTGATCTGCATGCTTGGCTCTTCAGGCTTTCTGTCTCTACGTGGGCGTCGGGTCGTGCGACAATGGCGGGACTGGTGCGGGCGAAGGGACTCGAACCCCCACATCTTTCGATACTGGTACCTAAAACCAGCGCGTCTACCAGTTCCGCCACGCCCGCAACCCGAACGAGGCCGCGCGGGCGGGATCGCCGCTCGCGGGTGAACGCGCGCCTCTAGTCCGAACGCGGCAAAAGGGCAAGCGCACGGAACGGGCGCACCGGGCGAGGCGTTGGATCGGGGAAAAGCGAAAGGAGCCGACCCATGGCCGAACGCAGCGATCCCTACGGCACCGCCCGCATACCGCCTGCCACTCCGCCGACGATCCAGCCGGATGCCGATCCGCTGGACGCGAGCGAACTCGCGCAGGACGACGGCGACAGCGCGGCGGACGGGCACGCCCCGTTCGACGGGGCGCAGGAAAAGTCCGAAATCGACAAGGAACGCGAGACGGCGCTGAAGGATGGTGACCGCCACGCGGGCAAGGGCGAACTGTCGCTCGACGCGCTGCCCGCCGACTAGCGCCCCGACTGAACGAGAGAGGAGAGACGATCATGGCAACCCAACCGGGCGATCCCGCCCCCGACACCATCGAACCCACCAGCCCGCCAGAGGCCCCGCCCCAGCCCGCCCCGCAGGAGGCGCCGGGCCACCAGCCGGACGAGATCGATCCGCCCGGCCCGGATATCGACCGGCCGGACCGCGCCCCGCTGGAAACGCCGCCGCCGCCCGATTGAGCGATCGATGCCGGGTCGCGCGCCCGCTTGCCAGTCGCGCGCGACGCCAGTATCGGCACCCGCCATGAGCGAACAGGAAACCCCCGCCCCCGGCACATCGGCCGGCCCCGACGTCCCGCCCGATCACCTTTCGGTCAATCCGGGCCATCCGGCATTCGACAGCGACGTGCTGCAGCGCGGCGTGGGCATCCGGTTCAAGGGTCGCGAGCGGCGCGATATCGAGGAATACTCGATTTCCGAAGGCTGGGTCCGGGTACAGGCCGGCAAGACCGTGGACCGCAAGGGCCGCCCCCTCACGCTGAAACTCACCGGTCCGGTCGAGGCATGGTTCGAGGATCTCGGGGACAATCCGCCGGTCGCGCGGGCCGACTGACTTTTTCCGACGGCCCGGTCGGCTTATTCGTACCGGGCGATGACGGTCGCGTAGCGATCGCGCGCAGGCGCCGCGCCGTTGTTCGACGGTGCGGCGCTGTTGCGTTTCGGCGCATAATTCGCCGACAGCACTGCAAGGCCGCCCGGCGTGCGCGGGGCCGATGCCACTCGTGTCGCCTTTCCCCCGGACGGCGACTGGCGCGAGGCCTGCCCCAACGTCCCGAATGCTTGCAGAAAATCGCCCGACGGCGCGCCGCGCACCGCGGGGCTCGCGACGGCGATCTGCGTCGCGCCCACATCCAAGGGCCGATCCTGCGAGCGGCGTTTCGCGGCGGGGTCGCGATAGATGAAACCGCGCACCGGCCAGGCCGTCGTGCCGAGCCCGTTGATCGGGGCATACCAGACGCGCACCTCGCTCCAGTCGTTGGCGGGGGAAACGTCCACGGCCCTGACGCCGCGCTCGATCTGGCCGCGCCGTCCGTCGATCGGCGACCAGTTGGCATGGTCGAGCAGCACGGTGCGCGAATCGAGGATGCGGGACACCGCCGCGACGTGGCCCAGTTGCATGCCCTGGTACGGGGCGAACGCCATGACCGCCCCCACCTGGGGGGTATGGCCGCGCGCATAACGTCCCTCCGCCTGGTCCCACCAGGTATAGGCATCGCCGTAGATCGTGATCCCGCTCACCTCGCGCGCGTAGGGCACGCATTGCAGATAGGCGGGCAACTCGTCCTGCGAGCCGACAGATTGCGCCAGCGCCGGGGCGGGAAGCGAAGCGGACAGAGCGGCGGCCAGCGCCAGATGCGTAAACCGGGTCATGACCGGCACGATATTTCCGGCAAATTGCTGCTGCTTTGCCGGTTATGGTTAACGGCGCGGCAAGGGTTGGTCCGCGCCGGCGACCGCCGCGAAAATCGGCATTTCCCGTATCGGCCGGTTGTCGCTAGAAGGCCCGACCTATGAACCAGTCCCAGCCCCAACGCCCGCAGGTCATCATCATCGGGCGCCCCAATGTGGGCAAGTCCACCCTGTTCAATCGCCTGATCGGCAAGCGCCTGGCGCTGGTCGACGACCAGCCCGGCGTCACGCGCGACCGGCGTTTCGGCGACGCGGAGATCGCGGGGCTGAAATTCACGGTCGTCGATACCGCCGGATGGGAGGACGAGGATCCCGAGACCCTTCCCGGCCGCATGCGGCTGCAGACCGAAGTCAGCCTGGAGGGCGCCGACGCGGCGATGTTCGTAATCGACGCCCGCACCGGGCTGACCCCGCTGGACGAGGAGATCGCCCGCTGGCTACGCGGGCAGGACGTGCCCGTGGTGCTGGTCGCCAACAAGGTCGAAGGGCGCGCGGCCGAGCCGGGGCTGTACGAGGCGTTCTCGCTCGGCTTCGGGGAACCGGTCGCGGTCAGCGCCGAACATGGCGAAGGTATCGCCGACCTGTTCGACGGGTTGTGGCCGATCATCGGCGCGAGCGAGGCGGAAGCCGAAGCTGCGGCGGCAGCGGCGGCCGCATCGGGCGAGGAGGAGCAAGATCTGCCGCTCGGCCCGCTGAAGCTCGCCATCGTCGGGCGCCCCAATGCGGGCAAGAGCACGCTCATCAACCGCCTGCTGGGCGAGGACCGGCTGCTGACCGGCCCGGAGGCCGGGATCACGCGCGATTCGATCGCGGTGGACTGGAACTGGCTCGACCCGCGCGACGGATCGCGCCGCGACATCCGCCTGATCGACACCGCCGGGATGCGCAAGAAAGCGCGGGTGGTGGAGAAGCTGGAACGGCTGAGCGTCGCCGATGCGCGGCGCGCGGTCGACTTCGCCGAAGTCGTCGTGCTGCTGCTCGACGCGACGCAGGGGCTGGAGCACCAGGACCTCAAAATCGCCAGCATGGTGCTGGAGGAAGGTCGCGCGCTGATGATCGCGATCAACAAATGGGACATCGCGGAAGACGCCAGCCGGCTGTTCAACGGCATCAAGGGCGCGCTGGACGAAGGGTTGTCGCAGGTGCGCGGCCTGCCCGTGTTCGCGGTTAGCGCGAAGACCGGCAAGGGGCTCGACACCATGCTGGGCGCCGCGTTCGAAATCCGCGAGGCGTGGAGCAAGCGCGTCTCCACCTCCGCTCTCAATCGCTGGTTCGAGGACGCGCTGGCCGCCAACCCGCCGCCCGCGCCCAAGGGCCGACGGATCAAGCTGCGCTACATCACGCAGGCCGGGACGCGCCCGCCCCGCTTCGTCGTGTTCGGGACCCGGCTCGACATGCTGCCCAAGAGCTACGAGCGGTACCTCGTCAACGGTATCCGCCGCGAGCTCGGCTTCGACGCGGTGCCGGTCCGGGTGGTCCTGAAAAGCCCGAAAAACCCGTACAAGAGCGAATGATCGACCCCCTGCTGATCCTGGTGCAATCGCTGCCCGGCAACCTGATCGAAAGCACGCGCAGCACGCTGCGGGTGCAGGCGATCGTGGAACTGAGCCTGGCGCCGGCCTTCCTGCTTGCCGGGATCGGGGCGGTCATGAATGTGATGACCAACCGGCTGATCTGGGTCGCCAACCGGATCGAGACCATCCGCGAGCGCGAGGCGGACGGGAGAGCGGGCGAACTGATGGAGGACCTGCCCTCGCTGGAGCAGCGGCGCCTCTATGCGCAGGCCGCGCTGATGTTCAGTACCGCGGCTGCACTGGTCATCAGCATCGTGATCGCGCTGCTGTTCGTGTCCGCTTTCATCCGCCCGCAGATCGGCACCGTGATCGCGATCGCGTGGATCGTGACCATGCTGTTCCTGGTGCTGGGCCTGGGATGCTTCGCGCTGGAGGCACGCATCGCCGCGCGGCGCAACCGGCAACGCTGGCGGGCGAGAGCGCGGCGCGACCGTGCCCGGTAACAGGCGCGCGGCCGCACTTTAACCGATGATAAACCACGATGGATTAGGATTGGCCATGTAGCGCCCACCCCTCGACGTGTCGCAGCGCGGGCGCCCTGATGGGAGTAACCCCATGGTACTTGCGATTTTCAAGGGCGTGATCTTCAGCGCGGTGATAACCTGGCTGGTGGCGCTGTTCATCGGATCGTCGGGATCGACCGGCGCACAGCTCGCCGTCCACCGGATCCATTTCGAGCAAGCCAGCTTCTACTGGTCCTGGCCGGTCTTCATCGCGCTGGCCGTGGTCTTCGGTGCGATCACCTGGCTGATGGATTCCTGACCCGGCGAATGGCGAACACTCGCCCGTAGGTGAGGCACCGCCAAAGCCACTCCAGCGGGCCGAACCGGAACCGCGCCAGCCACGGCGCCGACCATGCCAGCATGAGGGCGCAGCCGACGGCCGCGACCGCATAGAGCGCGGGGCGCGACAGGACGCCGTAGAGCCCCCCGGCCCAGCCCTGGAACACCAGCATCATCACCACCGACGTGCCGAGATAATTGGTGAAGGCGACGCGGCCCGCCGCCCGGACCCTTACGCCCAGCCAGCCGCTCGCATCCTTGCCATAAATCGCGAGCACGGCCAGTAGCCCGACCCCCATCAGCAGGCGCGGGACGGGGGCCAGCGCGAGGAAGGCGACCTGCGTGTCCCAGATGCCCAGCCCCTGCCGCCAGCTCCACAACGCGGCCCACAGGCTCAGCGCTGCGCCGATCGCGATCGCGGCCCAGCCCCAGCCCAGCTGGCGGGCACGGATAAACCCGCCCGAGAACAGCCCGAGGCGATAAAGCGCCATTCCGATCAGCATCAGCGGGATCGTCTCGAACGCCACGAACAGCGCGTTGGTGAACGGGTCCATCCCGTGCTGGCCCACCGTGTGTGCGACCAGATCGCCCCAGCGCCCCTGCTGGATCAGTGCCGTCTCGCGCGCGCTGTCCGCGGCCTGCCGGGCCAGCATCGCATCGAGACCGGTCATGTCCTGCGCCGGCTGCGCCCCGGTCTTCGCCAGCCAGACGGGGATGGTCGCCGCAGCGCCGATCAGGATGCCCAGCGCGTAGACGACAAGCGCGGCCAGGATCTGCTGGCCCGGACGCATCCGGACCATCGGCAGCACGACGAACCCGCACAGGGCGTAAAGCATCAGGATATCGCCGGTCCAGATCAGGTAATGGTGGACCGCCCCGAACCCTAGCAACCAGGCAAGACGCCGCGCCTGCAGCCCGATCCCCGCCCCACGCGCCCATGCCTTTTCGAGAAACAGCCACATCCCCGCGCCAAACAGCATGGTGAACAGCGCGCGCATCTTGCCATCGAACAGCACGAATTGCGCGACCCACAACGCATCGGACGTGGCCCCGTGCGGCACGAGGAACGCGGCGGGATACAGCAGCGCATCCATCGGCTGGCCGAAACCGATGATGTTGGGAACGAGGATTCCCATCACCGCGAGGCCGCGAATGAAATCGAGATTGTCGAGCCGCGGCGCCCCGGGCGCGGCAGCGGAACCTGTCGGTGCCGCATCGGCCTGCCCCTCATCTGCCTGTAGAGGCGCTTGGTCGGGCGTGACGCCCGCAGGCTCGTCGCTGGAAGATGCTGCGCCCATGCCGCCCCCTCCTAGAGGCACGCCCCTCCGGCCAGGGACCCGGCGGGCCCTAGCCCGCCCGGCAATGCAGCGAAAGCGGGTTTATCGCGTGACGAGGCAGCCTTGGCCGCTCCGCTTGAGCGACGCGCAGGCCGCGTTCGCGGCCTCGCGAGAGGGGTAGCCGCCCGCGAGCAGCTTAGTCAGGCGCCCGGATTGCTCGATCACCCGCGTCCGGCCCTGCAGTTCGCTCCGCCCGGCAAGCTGCTTCCACAATTTCTCGGCATTGCCGCCGACCGAGAACGCGCCGAGCTGTACCTTCCAGGGCCCCGTCGCCGTAGCGGGACCAGTGGCTGGCGCGGCAGCGGGCGTGGGCTTGGGGGCGGGTCGCGCGACAGGCGTCGCGCGCGAAGGCGCGGGCACAGGCGGCATCGCGGGGCGCGCGAAACTGGCGCCCGCTTCGGCCGGGCTCTGCGTCCCGGTGACGCGCGCCGCCTCGGCAATGGCGGCCTGTGCGGCGGCAACCGATGGCGTCACCGGCGCGGGCGCATTCGGCTGAGGCGCACTGGGTGGAGGCGCGGCGACGGGCGACGGGGCCGGCGCTGGCGGCGGCGCGCTCGGCGGCGTATCGGCGCGGGCCACGCGAACGGGCTCGGGCAGAGGCTGCACCGCACCCGAATCCGTATCGGCGGCATCGAGATCGGCTGCGGCGAAGGCGGCGCTGCGGCGGGCATCGGCCTCCGTCTTCATCTGCGCTGCCAACGATTGCGCCTGCTGGCGTTCCTCCAGCGGGATATACTCGTCCATTTGGGCGATCGCGGACGCGGCCTGCGGCAGGCCCGCCGCATTCGCCAACGTCAGCAGGGCGTAGGCGCGCGGCCAGTCCTTCTCCACCAGGTCGCCGTTGAAATGCGCGATGCCGAGCAGATATTCCGCGCGCGGATCGCCGCGCCCGGCGGCGGCGGCGATATAGGGCATCGCATCCTCGCGCCGACCGCTCTGGAACATCAGCAGACCGAGATTGTCGGCGGCCTTCAGGTGGCCCTGCTCCGCCGCCTTGGCGTAATAGACTTCCGCCTGGGCGAGGTTCTTTTCCACCCCGCGCCCCAGCCGATAGGCCTGCGCCAGGTTGAACTGCGCGTCGGCATCGCCGCGTGCGGCGGGATCGCGCCATTCGGCGACCGCGCGATCGTAATCGCCCGCGGTCCACGCATCCACGCCCGCCTTCACATCGGCGAGCGCCGCCCCCGGCAGCGCGGCGAGCGATAGCGCCAGTAACCAGCCTGCTGTTCTTGCCTTCGCCATGATCGTCTAACGGCCTTTCCCTGTCGCGTGCATGTCCCCGCCAGATAGTGTGCCATGGTGAAGAGACCGTTAGCAAAGAAATTCGCCCTGCTGTCCCACCCCTGTTCACCCCGAAACTTACCCCACGCGAAAGTCGCGTCGCACCAGTTCTGACGCGCGGGCGCGCTTAACCATTAATTAGCCATGCCGTGCGATCCCGGGGGACGACGCCTGCCCATGGGGGTGCGGGCGCTGGGATTTGGGCGAAGGGGTCAGGGGCACAGTGCGCGTTCTGGCAGTGGCATCGCAGAAAGGCGGATCGGGCAAGACCACTCTTGCCGGGCATCTCGCCGTGCAGGCCCAGCGCGCCGGCATGGGGCCCGTCGTGGTGGTCGACCTCGACCCGCAGGCCGCCCTCACCGGCTGGTGGCACGAACGCGCCGCGGAGGAGCCCGCAATGGCGGAAACCAGCGCCTTGCGCCTGGTATCGGACATCGAATTGCTGCGTCGGCAAGGCTACGCGCTGGCGGTCATCGACACCCCGCATGCGATTGAGCCCCTGGCGGAAGCGATCGTTGCCGTCGCCGATCTGCTGCTCATCCCGACGCGTCCCAGCCCGCACGATTTGCGCGCCGCGAGCGCAACGGTGAATGCATGCGGCGGCGGTGCGCTGCCACTGCTGTTCGCGCTGAATGGCGCCACGCCCGATTCGCGAATCAACGGCGAGACCGCCCTCGCGCTGAGCCATCATGGCACCGTCGCGCCCGTCACGCTGCATCACCGCCCGGATTTCGCATCCTCCATGATCGACGGGCGCACGGTCATGGAAACCGACCCCGGCGGACGCAGCGCAACCGAGGTCGCGGCGCTGTGGAGCTTCATCGCCGACCGCATGGAAACGAAATTTCGCCGCACGGTCTTCACCGTGCCGGGCGGCGCCGCGCGCAGCCACCAGCCGGCCCCGCGCGCCAAGCCCGGCTTCGGCCGCCGCGTGGCCCGGTGACCACCGCCATGACACGCACGCGCGCCACTGCACGATCGACCATTCGAATATCTGGCTCACGCCCGGCCCATACGCGCCGGCGCAAGGGGGAATGACCATGAACCGCCACCACCGCTTCGCAACGCTCGCCGCCGGGGGGCTCTTGCTGGGAACCGCGCTGAGCGGCTGCACCACCAGCCAGACCCCGCGGGCCGAGGTGTCCGCCAACAAGGCGCAGAGCGCGCTGGAAAAAGGGCGGACCGACGTCGCGCTCTCGCACGCGGAAGCCGCCGTGCTCGCCGAACCGCGCAACTCCTCCTACCGCGCGATGCTCGCCACCGCCTATCTCGATGCAGGCCGGTTCGAATCGGCCCGGACCGCGTTCGACGATGCTTTGAAGTTGGGCGACACCGCCCCGCGCACCGCGCTCGGCTACGCGCTCGCGTCCATCGGCGCGGGCGACAACGCCGCCGCGCTGGCGGTGCTGGAGGACTGGCGGCAGGAGATCGCCCCCGCCGACCTCGGCCTTGCGCTGGCGCTCGCCGGGGATGTCGATGGCGGGGCGGCGCTGATCGCGGAAACCATCCGGCAGGGCCAGAACTCGCCCAAATTGCGGCAGAACCTCGCCTACGCCTATGCCTTGCAGGGCGACTGGCGCGCCGCGCGGCTGATGGCGATCCAGGATCTGGAACCCGCCGCCGCCGACGCGCGCATTCAGGAATGGGCGCGCTTCACCTCGCAAGGCGACAAGGCCGTGCAGGTCGCGAACCTCCTTGGCGTGGAGCAGGTGCGCGACCCCGGCATGCCGCCGCAGCTTGCCCTGGCGAACAATCCGGGCATGGAGCAGCTGGTGGCCGAAGCCGCCGCGCAGGCGCAGCCCGCGGGCGAAGCGGTTCCGGTCGATGCGACGGCGGCCCCCGCGCCCCAACCGGTGCCCGCCGCCGCCACCTATGCTGCAGCCGAACCCGCGCCGGCCGCGAAACCCTCCATCACGCGCGAACTGCCGCCGCTGGAAGCCGTGCCGGCGGGCTATGCCGCTGCGGAGGAGACCCCGCCCGCCAGTGTCTCCGAATGGGCCGCCCCGGCCCCGCTCAGCCCGGCGACCCAGATGGCCCAGGCGGCGATCCGGTTCGTTTCGCAGCCCGTGATGCAGACCCTGCCGAAGCGGTTGGGCATGACTTCCGAACCCGCCCACCGCGCGACCAAGCCGGCCGCCCGGCCCGCGCAAAGCCTCGCCGCAGCAGAGACGCTGTCGCGCAAGGCGGCGGACGGATCGACGCTGATCCAGCTCGGCAGCTTCTTCTCCGAAGCGGGCGCCCGGCGCGCCTGGGGCATCTATGCCAACCAGTTCCCCGAACTGAGCGCCTACCGCATGGTCATCACCGAAGCCGACGTGCGTGGGAAGCATTATTACCGCGTCAATGCGGGCGGCCTCGCCACCGCCGACGCGCGCAGCCTGTGTGGCCGGATGAGCGCGAAGGGTCAGGGATGCATCCGCTGGACGCTTGCCAACCCGGTTCCGGGAACGCGGGCCGAAAGCATCCGGATGGCGGCGCGCTGAAGCGCACGCGCATACCCTCGACCGGGCTCCGCTAGACCTCTGTCCCGCCCTTGAAGAGGGCGATGGCCCGCCCCTGTGCGGGCTGGCCGTCGAAGGGCGTGTTGCCCGCGCTCGCCGCCATGCGCTCGCTCTGGACGATCCACGGGCGGTCCGGGTCGACGATGGCGATATCGGCCTCGAGACCCTGCTCCAGCCGCCCCGCATCCACCTTCAGCAGGCGCGCCGGATTGTCCGCCAGTAGCGCGAAGGCGCGCGGCAGGTCGATCACCCCGTCGCGGACCAGCGACAGCACCAGCGCGAGCAACGTTTCCGCCCCCGCCATCCCCGGCGCCGCATCGGCGAAGGGCAGCCGCTTGTCCTCCGGCCCGCGCGGGTCGTGCCCGCTCGCCACCACGTCGATCGTCCCGTCCCCGATCGCCTCTACCACCGCCTGCCTGTCGCTTTCCGAACGCAGCGGGGGCGAGAGGCGGGCAAAGGTGCGAAAATCGCCCATGGCGAGGTCGGACAGCATGAAATGCGCTGGCGTCACCCCGGCGGTCACCGCGACGCCGCGTGCCTTCGCCGCGCGCACGAGGTCCAGGCCCGCGCGGGTCGTCACCTGCCGCACGTGAAGCCGCGCGCCCGCCATTTCGGTCAGCGCGATGTCGCGCGCGATCGCCAGCGCCTCCGCCTCGACCGGCGCGCTCGGCAAACCCAGCCGGGTCGCCATCTCGCCCGCCGTGGCGACCGCGTCGCCGACCAACGCCCCGTCCTCCGCATGGCTGACCACCACCAGGTCCAGCATGGCGGCATAGCGCAGCACCCGCAGCATCGCGCCGCTATCCGCAATCCAGCCGCGCCCGGTCGCGATGCCCCGCGCGCCCGCCTCGCGCATCAATGCGATCTCGGCAAGCTCGCGCCCTTCCAGCCCCATCGTGGCAGCGGCGAGCGGATGGACCCACAGGTCGGGCTTGCCGCTCTTGGCGATGAAATTGGCGCGCGACGGAAGGTCCAGCGGCGGCGACTGGTCGGGCATCAGCGCCGCCCGGGCGATCCCGCCGAAATGGAATGCCGGCTTGTCCACCGCAAAGACGCCAAGGTCGACCAGAGCAGGCGTGACCAGCCGCCCGCGCGCGTCGATGCGCCGGTCGCCTTCCTCGGCAATATCCGCCCCGAGCGCCGCGATCCGCCCTTCGGCCAGGCGCACATCTCCCAGCTCGACGCCGCTCGGCAGAACCAGCCGCCCGCCCGTGATCGTTATGGGCTGCGCCTGCTTCACGACCATTGCCCTTCGCCGAGCGGCGTTTCCCACCCGGGCATGCCGCGCCCGCGCCGAGTCAGCACGTCGAGGCAGGCCATGCGGATGGCGACACCCATCTCCACCTGCCGGGTGATGATCGAACGATCGATCAAATCGGCAACATCGCTGTCGATCTCCACCCCGCGGTTCATCGGACCCGGGTGCATCACCAGCGCGTCGGGGGCCTCCCGGTCGAGCCGCTCGCGCGTCAGGCCGTAAAGGTGATGGTACTCGCGGGGAGAGGGTATGTACTGCCCGCTCATCCGCTCGTTCTGCAGGCGCAGCATCATCGCCACGTCCGTGCCGCGCAGGGCGGCGTCGAAATCATGGAAAGGCTGCGCGCCCATCGCCTCGATCCCGGCGGGCATCAGCGCGGGCGGCGCGCAGACGCGCACGGTCGCACCCAGCGCCTGCAGGCACAGGATGTTGGAGCGCGCGACCCGGCTGTGCAGGATGTCGCCGCAGATCGTGACGGTCAGCCCGGTGAAATCCTCCGCATCCTCGCCGCGCTCGGCCAGCGCCTGGCGCAGCGCCAGCGCATCGAGCAGCGCCTGCGTGGGATGTTCGTGGCTCCCGTCGCCGGCATTCAGCACCGGACAATCGACCTTGCTCGCGATCAGCGCCACCGCCCCGCTGGAGGCATGGCGGATCACGATCGCGTCGGCGCGCATGGCATTGAGCGTGATCGCGGTATCGATCAGCGTCTCGCCCTTCTTCACGCTCGACTGTGCGGCATGCATGTTGACGACGTCCGCGCCCAGCCGCTTGCCCGCAATCTCGAAACTGAGCAGCGTGCGCGTGGAATTTTCGAAGAAGGCGTTGATGATGGTCAGGCCCGCCAGCGTATCGGCGTGCTTGTCCGGCTGGCGATTGAATTCGACCCACTGTTCCGCCTCGGCCAGCAGGTAGAGGATCTCGTGCCGTTCCAGTTGGGCGATCGCGGTCAGGCTGGAATGCGGGAAGGCCCTTCCCCCGGTCGGGAAGCGGTTTCCACCGTGCGGGCTGTCGGACGCTGCCATCGAAGGCGATCCTCTAGGCAGGCGACGCCCTGCGCTCAAGCTTATTCGCCGCTGCCCGCCCCGGCGCGTCCGACCCGGCCCGGTGCGGCGGTCACATTCGGCTGGCATGGCATGCGCGCGACCGGTATGCCTCTCGCCCACACGATACGGGGATGCGGGTACTATGGCTTTCGCCAAGAGCGTTTGGAAACTGCTGGTCGGGATCAAGGACGGGCTGGTGCTCGTCTTCATGCTGCTGTTCTTCCTGGCGCTATACGGCATCCTGACCGCGCGCCCCTCCCCCGCGCAGGTCCAGGACGGTGCGCTGCTGCTCGACCTCGACGGGTCGATCGTGGAGGAGAAGAGCCCGGTCGATCCTCTGTCCGTCCTGCTGGCAGGGGAGGCGCCCGCAGGCGAATACGACGTGCAGGACCTGGTGCGCGCGATCGACGCGGCGGCGACCGACGACCGGATCAAGGCGGTCGTCCTCGACCTTTCCACCTTCATGGGCGGCGGACAGGTGCACCTGCAGGAGGTCGGCGCCGCGCTCGACCGGGTGCGCGCGGCGAAGAAGCCGGTGTTGACCTACGCAATGGCCTATGCCGACGATGCGATGCTGCTGGCCGCCCATGCAAGCGAGGTGTGGGTCGATCCGCTCGGCGGCGCGGTCGTCGCGGGTCCGGGCGGCAACAATCTGTATTTCGGGCAGCTGCTCGACAATCTCAACGTCAATGCGCGGGTCTACAAGGTCGGAACCTACAAGTCGGCGGTCGAGCCCTACATCCGCGATTCCATGTCCGAGCCCGCGCGCGAGAATGCACAGGCATTGCTGGGCGCGCTGTGGGAGGAATGGCAGGCCAACGTGAAGCGCGCGCGGCCGCAGGTCGATCTCGCCCGCGTGACGCAGGACCCGGTCAGCCTGGTGGAAGGTAGCGGCGGCGATCTTGCCACCGCCGCCCTGCGCGCGGGGCTGGTCGACAAGATCGGCAACCGCACCGCCTTCGGCGAACGCGTGGCAGCGATTGCGGGCGAAGACCCGTTCTCCACCCTGCCCGGCGCCTTTGCGCATACCGAATACGATCCGTGGCTGGCGGACAATCCGGCGGCGACGAAGGGCAAGCCGATCGGCGTCATCACCATCGCTGGCACCATCGTCGATGGCGACGCCGGGCCCGGCACCGCGGGCGGAGAGCGGATCACGCGGCTGCTGGACGAGGCGCTGGACGACGATCTCGCCGGCCTGGTCGTGCGCGTCGATTCTCCCGGCGGTTCGGTTACCGCCAGCGAGGAAATCCGCGCGGCGATCCAGCGCTATCGCGACAAGGGCACGCCCGTCGCCGTCAGCATGGCCAATCTCGCCGCCAGCGGCGGCTACTGGGTCTCGACCGCGAGCGACCGCATCTTCGCCGAACCCGAAACGATCACCGGATCGATCGGCATCTTCGCGGTCATTCCGACATTCGAAAAGCTGGCGGCGAAATACGGCGTCAATTCCGACGGGGTCCGCACCACTCCGCTGTCGGGGCAGCCCGATGTCATCGGCGGCTTCACGCCGGAAGTCGACCGCATCCTGCAAGCGACGATTTCCGACGGGTATAGCGACTTCATCTCTCGCGTCGGGCAGGCTCGCAACATGTCGCCCGAAGCGGTCGACCGGATTGGCCAGGGCCGGGTATGGGACGGCGGGACCGGGCGGCAGATCGGACTGGTCGATCAGTTCGGCGGCCTGACCGATGCCGCCGCCTGGGTCGCTACCAAGGCAGGTGTGGCGAAGGGCGACAACTACCACCTCGTTTTTCTGGGGGACGAGGAAAGCACCTACGACAACCTGCTGCGCACCCTGGTGCTGGACCGGGATTCCGGTTCGAACAGCAGCGGCGCCGATCTTTTCGCCATGACCGCACGGCATCAGCAGGCTCAGCTGGTCCAGGCGGGCACGGATGCGCTGCGCTTGGTCGGGCAACCCGGCATGCAGGCCTATTGCCTCGCCTGCCCCCGCCCCGCGGGTGCGGCGGCGTATGGCGCGAAACCGGCGCAATGGCTGGCCCAACTGGCGCGCCTGCTGAACTGATGCGCGATGCGCTTGCGTAGCGCGCGATAAGCTGGCAAAGGCGCGCCTTCGTCAGGCGCCGCACGATTGCAGGCCGGCCGGACGGGCGCGTAGCTCAGTGGTAGAGCACACCCTTCACACGGGTGGGGTCGCAAGTTCAATCCTTGCCGCGCCCACCATTCTCTCAGGTCGATACGGCTCGAAGGCGCTCAGGCGGCGTTGCGGCTGAGGTCGCTCGCGGCCTGCTCGTTACGGGCGAGGATCGCGGGATCGCAGGGGCGGCCCAGCAGGAAACCCTGGCCCGCATTGCAGCCCAGCCGGATCAGCCGGGCGCGCTGGTCCTCGGTTTCGATCCCCTCGGCGATGATTTCCATGTCGAGCTCGCGCGCGAGCGAGGTCATCGCGGCCACGATGGCGGTGCTGTGCGGGGTTTCCCCGATATCGCCGACGAACGACTTGTCGATCTTCAGGCGTGTCACCGGCAATTGCTTCAGCGTGGTCAGCGAGGCGAAGCCGGTGCCGAAATCGTCGAGCGCGACGTGCAGTCCCGATCCGCGCAGCGCGTGCAGCGTCTCGATGATCCGGTCGTCGGGTCGCAAGGCGACGCGTTCGGTCACCTCGATCTCCAGATCGGACGGAGCAAGGGCAAATTCCTCCAGCGCGGAGGCGATCTGCGTTTCAATCAGGTTCGATGCGAATTGCGATTCGAAGAGGTTCACGCCGACCCGCGGGACGCAAAGTCCGCTCTCGCGCCAGGCATGGAGCTGACGGCAGGCCTCGTGGACGATCCACCCGCCGACCTCGAACGAGACGGCGTGATCTTCCAGCGCCTGCAGGAAATCTCCCGGCATCAGCAAGCCGCGGGTCGGATGCTGCCAGCGCAGCAGCGCCTCCACCCCCATCAGCGTACCGTCCGACAGGCGGTATTGCGGCTGGTAGGCGAGGACCCACTGCCCCTCGCGCGTGGCGGTGCGCAATTCGTCGCTCATCCGCCGGCGCGAGCGCTGGCGCCGACGCATGCCGTCTTCGTAAAAACGGACCTTGCGTTCGCCCGGCTCTTTCGCTGCCGCGAGCGCGAGATGGGCATGGGCAATCAATTCGTTCACGCTGCGCGCGTCGTTCGGCGCCATCGCGGCGCCGCCGAACAATCGGATCGGCAGGGTGTGACCCGAAACCTGGAAAGGGATATCGAAGGCGTGGACGAGGTTGGCCGCGATTTCGCGCGCCGCGTCCGCATCGGTTTCCCCCAGGAGGACCGCGAACTCGTCCCCGCCCATGCGGGCGATCACGGCGGGTTCGGGGAAGATCGTCTGCAGGCGCATCGCCACCGATTCGAGCAGACAATCGCCCACCGCATGCCCGTGATTCTGGTTGATCGCCTTCAGCCCGCCCAGTTCCAGCGTGAGAAGCGCGGCGGATCGTCCCGCGAGAAGATGGCTTTCCAGACGCTCGCGAAAGAGCACGCGGTTCATCATGCCGGTCAGCGGATCGCGCCCGGCGAACTGTTCCGCGATGGCCTCACGCTCGCGCGTGGCGCTGATATCGCGGATCTGGGCGCCGAATTCCGCCCCAGAAACCCCGGTCCAGCGGGTTACCGTCAGCTCGACCGGAAATTCGCTGCCGTCGCGGCGCAGCGCACTCATTTCGATGATCCGCCCGCCCTTGCGCGCAGCCTGGCTGCGGCGGAGCCGGTCCATCCCGGCGCGATGTTCGTCGCGAAACCGCTGGGGGATGATGAATTCCAGCGGACGCCCCAGAACCTCGTCTATGCGATAGCCGAACATGCGCTCGGCCGCGCGATTCCAGTAAGATATGCCGCCCTCGCCATCGACCGTGATCAGGGCGCGCGGGCTGGAGGTGGCGAAGCGCAGCACCGCATCGCCCAGCGGCGGCAGGCGCTTCTTCTCGATCGCCTTCATCACCATCGCCGCCATTTCTTCCAGAAGCGCGCGCTCCCTGTCCGAAAATCCTTCGCGCGGCTTCGTATCGACGATGCACAGCGTGCCGAGCCGGGCTCCCCTCGCGTCCTGCAAGGCCGCGCCTGCGTAGAATCTCAGGCCCGGTTCGCGCACCACCAGCGGCTGATCCCGCAATTCCGGGTCCAAGGTCGCATCGGGGATAACGACGGCACCGTCGCCGTCGAGCACACGGCGGCAGATCGATTGCGAACGCGGCATTGTCGCGATCTCGAAACCGTGGCGCGCCTTGAACCAGACATTGTCGTGCCCGATCAGCGATATCAGGCACACCGGGGCGTCGAACACATGCGCGGTGAGCGCGGCGAGCCGATCGAACTCCGGCTCCGGGTCCGTTCCGAATATCGTGTAGCTGGAAAGAGCGGCCAGCCTTTGTTCTTCTGTTGCCGGGGCGACCGGGCCGATAACATAGGACATGGCCGTGTCTTGACGTAACTATGTTAAGCGTGTGCTAATTGCGCGCAGTACTTCGCGCCCCCGCGCAAGACCGGACAAGCTGGCGATCGCACGCCGCGATCCCGATTAGGCCTAGTACGCCACCTCTATCCCCGCCCACACCGTCCGCGGGGTGCCAAGGTCGCGTGAGCCGCCCTGATTACGGGTCAACACGGTCGCATCGGTCAGGTTCTCGCCGCGCAGAATCAGCCCGACCTTTCGCCAAAGCGGTATGTTTACATAGGCATCTACGGTCGTCGCGGCGGGCAGGATATCGGTTTCCAAATCGTCTTCGAACTGCGCACCGACATGGCGCAAGGTGGCCGAGAACAGCCAGTCGGCCCGCGGGCGATAGCGCAGCGTCGCGCTGCCCGACCATGCGGGAGTCTGCGACGGCCGCAGCCCGTCGAGCGCGGCGGCGAACCCGCTGCCCCGCGCCTTTGCGTCGGTATAAGCGACCGATCCGTCGAATCCGAACGCGCCCCATGTGGCCGACGCGCTGGCCTCTATCCCCCGTGCATGGATCGCGTCGATATTGCGCCGCTGCCTGAGATCCGGACCGATGGTCACGTTGGCGATGGCGTCGTCGACCCGGTTGTCGAATGCGGTCAGCGACAGGTCGACATTTGCGCCGGGCGACAGATCCACCCCCGCTTCGTAACCGACCAGCCGTTCGTTGCGCAGCGCGGCGTTGGCCTGCGTCACCACCGGAAACACGACGAAGGGGCGATAGAGTTCGTTCAGCGTGGGGAGCCGCAATCCCGTGTAGGCGGCGGCGCGCAGGCGAATCGCGGGGGAAAGCCGGACCACCGCCCCGCCGCGCACCGAACCCGCCCAACCGGAACGGTCGGGATAGACCTCGTCGACCGCCAGCCGTCCAGACCCATCCCGTTCGCGGAAGAAACCGCCGTTTATGGTATAGCGATCCGCCCGAGCGCCGGCCGTCAGCGTCAGCGCGCCCAGCACCCAGTCGTCCTCCAGATAGACGCCCAGATCGGTATTGGTCCCGCCGGCATTGCGGCGGGCCGTCACCTGCCCCGAAAAGGCGCTGATCGCGTCCTCGAACAGTTCGCCCTGCGATCGCCGAAAATCGAGGCCTGCGCGAAGGACATGGCCACCGCCGACCGGCGGGCGCAATTCCGCCTTCCCGCCGATCCCGGTGGACGGGGTATTCCGCTGGTCGAGCACCGGCACGAAGCGCGTGGAACTGATCACCACGTTGGAGAAATTGCGGGCCTGCACATAGCCGAGGATGTCGAAGGCCCATTCGCCACGGCCCACCACACGCAGGCTCGCATCCTGTCCCCGGCTGCGACTGTCCGCGCCGACGAAGCGCAGCGTTCGCTGGTCGTCGAACAGCAGAAGCCGCGCCTGTAGCTCCGTCGTTGCATCCAGGGGTGCGACGCCGCGCAGCTGGGCCGACCACGAATCGTATGCGGCGCGCGCGCTTGCCGGCGACCGATCTTCCAGCGGGGTGGTGTAGAACCCCTGCCCCCGGTCGTGTCGCAGCGAGAGCACGCCGAAGCCCGATCCCAGCTGCGGGGCCAGTGTTGCGCTCGCCTCGGTTTCCCCCCGATCGTCGACCAGCGCCCGGGCGCTTGCCGGGCCCAGCGTCGCGGCATCGGCACTGGTCAGTTCGATCGTGCCCGCCAGAGCGCCCGCCCCGAACGGGCCGGACCCGCCGCCACGCGTCACCCGCGCCTGCGCAAGGCGCCCGGGCGCGATGGCGCTGAAGGGAATGTATCCGAAAAAGGGATCGGCCATCGGAACCCCGTCGAGCAGCACCAGCGCGCGACTGGTCGCATTGCCACCCAGCGCGCGCAAAGTCGCACCTTGCGCGGACGGGTTCGCCGCGCGGCTGTCTGACCGGCGGAACTGCTGGAAGCCGGCGATGTTCGAGAGCGCATCCTCGATCCGCCCGGAGCCGGTCGCGATCAGGTCCTCGCGCTGCAACACGCGGGTGTCGTAGGCTGGCGTTGCCGGCGTATCCTCCAGCCCGCGCCCGGTGACCACGATCACGAGCGGTTCGGACGGATCCCGATCGGTCGCCTCCCCTTGCTGCCCCGGCGCCTGCGCGTGGCCCGGCGCGGGAAGGACCGCCAGGCCGGCGACGAGGGGGATGATGACGGAGATACGCATGGGAGTTGAAGCCGGCGCCATGCCGATCCATGGTCGCGAAAGCAAACGAAGAGGCGCGCGCCGCGCCGCTTTCGTAACTTATGAGAGGACGATTTCGGGGAGGCGGGGCCCGGGAGACCGAAGGCCCCGCCTCTTTTCGAAGACATTCGAATGCCCCGGCATGTGCAGGCATCGTGCCAGTTCGCGCGAGCGCGGCATCGGTGCGGTGTAAGATGGTTAATTCGGCCTGTCGTCGCAGGCGACTGTAAAACATCCCGACAGGTCGCCGCGCGTAAGCCTTGGCAAGCGTATCGGGCGGGTCCAAGAGGCTGCCATGACCCACGCCGCCGATCGCGAGACGGACATACCCGCCGCCACTGTCGTGGTCTTCCGCAATGCGCCCGACGGGGGCGATCCGCAGCTTCTCATGACGATTCGGTCCCGCAACCTGGCGTTCGCGGGCGGCATGGCGGTCTTTCCCGGCGGCCGGGTCGATCCGGCGGACCGCAGCCTGGCTCAGGACTTGGGTGTAAAGGATGCCGACGAGTGCGCCCACCGCATCGCCGCGATCCGCGAGACGCTGGAAGAAACCGGTCTCGTCATCGGGGTGGAGGGCACGGTCGATGCAGCGGTGGCGAGGGCCGCACGCGCGCATCTTGCCGAGGGCGACGGGCTGGCACCGGTGCTCGACCGGTTCGGCTGGCGGCTCGACCTCGAAACGATCGTGCCCTTCGCTCGCTGGCACCCGCGCAACGAGAAGCTGCCGCGTGTGTTCGACACCCGGTTCTACCTTGCCGATATCGGCACCGGCGCGGTCGATCTGGCGGTCGCGCAGGACGAAGCGACGCACCTGTTCTGGGCCAGTGCGCGCCAGGCGCTCGAAATGGCGGCGAGCCGGGAGATCGGCGTGATCTTCCCCACCCGGCGCAATCTCGAACGCCTTGCCCAGTTCGCCAGTTTTTCCGAGGCTCGCGAGCACGCGCTTTCGATCCCAGTGCGCCCGATCGTGCCCTTCCTGCGCGAGGCCGACGGCAAACGAACCCTGTGCATTCCCGAGGATGCAGGCTATCCTGTGACCTCGGAACACTTCGAAACGGTGCGGCGGAGCTGACGCCCCGTACGCATCCTGCGAAAATCAGAGACGAATTTTTCGCGCGCCGGCAATCCGGCCCGCAAGCCAGCCTAACCGGAAGGAAATCGATGGCCGATACTTCGCAACCAGAAACCGGCGGATTTCCCATGTCGCGGCGCGGCGTCCTGCTGACCGGCACGGCCGCCACCGCCGGCACGGCACTGGCGCCGACCAGCCTGATCGCCCGGCCGGCCCCGTCCTCGCAAGGAGCCCCCGCCATGGAAACCGTGACCCTGACCGTGAACGGCAAGCGGCACGAACTGGCGCTCGACACGCGCACCACGCTGCTCGACACGTTGCGCGAACATCTAAAGCTAACGGGCACCAAGAAGGGCTGCGACCACGGCCAGTGCGGCGCCTGCACGATCATGGTCAATGGCGAGCGGATCAATTCCTGCCTCAGCCTGGCCGTGATGCACGACGGCGACGAACTGACCACGATCGAGGGGCTGGGAACGCCCGACGACCTGCACCCGATGCAGGAAGCCTTCGTGAAGCATGACGGCTACCAGTGCGGCTATTGCACGCCGGGCCAGATCTGCTCAGCCGTCGCGGTGCTGAACGAGATCGAGAAGGGTGTTCCGAGCCACGTCACGGCCGACCTGACCGGCACGATGCGCCCGACCAACATGGAGATGCGCGAACGGATGAGCGGCAATATCTGCCGCTGCGGCGCCTATTCCAACATTGCCGAGGCGATGAGCGAAGTGGCGGAGGCATAAGATGCGCAGCTTTACCTACGAACGGGCGGCGACGCCCGCGGATGCGGCGAAGGCCGTGGCGGAGACGAAGAACGCGAAGTTCATCGCCGGCGGGACCAATTTGCTCGATCTGATGAAGCTGGAGATCGAGGCGCCGACGCACCTCGTTGACGTGACTCGGCTCGGGCTCGACGCGGTCGAGGATACCGAGGACGGGGGCCTGCGCATCGGTGCGCTGGTCAGCAACACCGCGCTGTCCGCCCATCCGCGCGTGCGAACCGATTATGCCGTGCTGACCCGGGCGATCCAGGCCGGCGCCAGCGGCCAGTTGCGCAACAAGGCCACGACCGGCGGCAACATGCTGCAACGCACCCGTTGCCCGTATTTCTACGATACCAACATGCCCTGCAACAAGCGCGCGCCCGGTAGCGGGTGCGCCGCAATCGGCGGCTTCTCGCGCAGCCTGGGCGTCATCGGCACGTCTGACGCCTGCATCGCGACCTATCCCGGCGACATGGCGGTGGCGATGCGCGTGCTCGATGCGGTGGTGGAAACGGTGAAGCCCGACGGCACCACCCGCGCCATTCCGGCGGCCGACTTGCACCGGCTGTGGGGCGATACGCCGCATATCGAGACCGCGCTGGAACCGGGCGAACTCATCACCCATGTGACGCTGCCCAAGCCGCTGGGCGGCAAGCATTTCTATGCCAAGGTGCGCGACCGGCGTTCCTACGCGTTCGCGCTGGTCTCGGTCGCGGCGGTGATCCAACCCGACGGCACCGGGCGCGTCGCCTTCGGCGGGGTCGCCCCCAGGCCGTGGCGCGTGGCGGAGGCGGACGCCCTGCTGCCGCAAGGCGCGAAGGCGGTGGTCGACCGCGCTTTCGCGGATGCCCGCCCGACCAGCGACAATTCGTTCAAGATCCCGCTCGCCCAGCGCACCCTCGCGGGCGTGCTGGCGGATGCCAAGGCCTGACCCGGAGCAACGACATGGAATTCAACGCACCCGCAGGCCAGAACCTCTTCGACAAGGCCAAGGTCGTCGGCAAGCCGACCCGCCGCATCGACGGCCCGCTCAAGACCACAGGCACGGCGCCCTATGCGTACGAGCGGCACGATGTCGCCGCCAACCAGGCCTATGGCTGGGTGGTGGGCGCAGGGATCGCGAAGGGCCGGATCCAGTCGATGGATCTGGGCGAGGCACGCGCCGCGCCCGGCGTGATCGCGATCGTCGCCGCGACCGAGCACAAGCCGGTCGGCTCCAGCAATTTCAATTACGCACCGCTGTTCGGCGGGCGCGATGTGACCCATTACCACCAGGCCATCGCGGTCGTGGTGGCGGAGACGTTCGAACAGGCGCGCGCCGCCGCCGGTCTCATCCGTACGCGCTACGACCGGGCGGACGGCGCCTACGATCTTGCCGAACACAAGAGTGCGAGCGTGATCGGCAAGGGCTATAGCGGGGAGACGCTGGACGAGGCGCATGGCGATTTCGACGGCGCCTTCGCGGCCGCGCCCGTGACGCTCGACCAGATCTACACGACGCCCGACGAGAGCCACGCGATGATGGAGCCGATGGCTACCATCGCGGCGTGGGAAGGCGACCGGCTGACGGTGTGGACGTCCAACCAGATGATCGACTGGGGCAAACAGTCGCTCGCGAGTATCCTGGGCATTCCGGCGGAGAACATCCGCGTCGATTCCCCCTATATCGGCGGCGGGTTCGGCGGAAAGCTGTTCGTGCGTTCGGACGCGGTCATGGCGGCGCTGGGGGCGAAGGCCGCCGGGCGCCCGGTCAAGATTGCACTCCAGCGCCCGCTCATCGCCAACAACACCACGCACCGCCCGGCAACGATCCAGCGCGTGCGCATCGGCACCGACAAGGCCGGGCGCATCAGCGCGATCGCGCACGAGTGCTGGTCCGGCAATATCGACGGCGCCAATGGCGAGGACGGCACGCAGCAGACCAAGCGGCTCTATGCGGGCGACAACCGTGCGATCCGATCCTACGTCGCCAATCTCGACCTGCCCGAAGGGAACGCCATGCGCGCGCCGGGCGAGGCGGTGGGCCATCTCGCGCTGGAAGTGGCGATGGACGAAATGGCCGAGAAGCTGGGGCTGGACCCGATCGAGTTCCGCGTCCTGAACGAGCCGGAGGCGATGCCCGGCGATCCCGCGACCAAATTCTCCGAACGGCATCTGGTGCGCTGCATGCGCGAAGGCGCCGAACGGTTCGGCTGGGCGAAGCGGCAGGCGAAGCCGGGGCAGGCACGCGACGGCCGGTGGCTCACCGGAATCGGCATGGCGGCCGGCTATCGCGGCGGACCGACGATGAAATCGGGCGCGCGCGTCCGGCTGGAGGCCGATGGCAGCGTGACGGTCGAAACCGACATGACCGACATCGGGACCGGTAGTTACACTATCATCGCGCAAACCGCGGCGGAATGCATGGGCGTGCCGATCGAGCGGGTCGCGGTGAAGCTGGGCGATTCGCGCTATCCCGTGTCCGCCGGTTCGGGTGGGCAGTGGGGCGCCGCGTCCTCCACCGCCGGCGTCTATGCCGCCTGCGTGAACCTGCGCCGCAAGATCGCCGAGGCGGTGGGGATGGACGGCGATGCCGCGACGTTCGCCGATGGCACGATCGCGCAAGGGGACCGCAGCGCGCCGCTGACCGATGCAGGTGCGCTTTCCGCCGAGGGCGAGATCAGCTTCGGCGATTTCAAGCAGGGCTACGACATCGGCACCTACGCCGCGCATTTCTGCGAGGTCGCGGTGGACGCCTACACGGGCGAGCCGCACATCCGGCGCATGCTGTCCGTGTGCGATGCGGGCCGCATCCTGAACCCGCTATCGGCGCGCAGCCAGGTGATCGGCGCGATGACCATGGCGGCGGGGTCCGCACTGATGGAGGAACTGGCGGTCGATCCGCGGTTCGGCTTCTTCGCCAATCACGACCTTGCCGGGTACGAAGTCCCGGTCCATGCCGACATCCCGCATCAGGAGGTCGTGTTTCTCGACACGCTGGACCCCGTGATCTCCCCGCTGAAGGCGAAGGGCGTCGGGGAACTCGGCATCTGCGGCCCTGGCGCGGCGATCGCCAATGCGATCTACAACGCGACCGGGGTGCGGGTGCGCAAATATCCCATCACGCTGGACAAGCTGATCGAGGGGATGCCGACCGTCTGACGGCGGCATCCCTCGCCCGGCGCCCGCTGGGCCGGCGGCCCCTGATCCGAGTGATCGTCAGACGCCGATCAGGCCCAGCGCCTTGCCGCCCATCCACAGGCCCATGCCGATCATGAACAGGTTCTCTGTCAGCGAGACGAAGCCGAGCGGCACGTTGCTGTCGCCGCCGACGCAGGCGCATTTGAGCTCACGCTTGTCGATGTAGACCGCCTTGAACACGCTCACCGCGCCGATCGTGCCGATGAACAGCGATACCGGCACCGAGACGATCGGCAGGGCATGCGCGGTCATCAGGATACCCGCCAGCGCCTCCCCGAACGGGTAGAGCATGCCATAGCGCACCCAGCGCTGGGCCAGCAGGTCGTAATTGAGGAACATCAGCGAGAAACTGCGCACGTCCTGCAGCTTCTGCAGGGCGAGGAAGCTCATCGACAGGCTGACGAACCATTCCGCCGCCTGCACGGTCAGCACCCGGCCCGATAGATACCAGCTCAACCCCAGCCCCAGCAGCGCCGCGACCGCGAAGATTGCGATCACCGGCTGGTAGGTGGTTTCGTCTCCGTCCTTCTCCAGCGGTTTCTTGCCGAAATATTCGCGCACCGCGTCGTAACCGCCGATCCGCTGCCCATCGATGAAGGTCTGCGGCGTGGTATTCACGTCGTGCTTCGCCTTGAAGGCGTCGGTCGCCTCGCGCGTCTCGAGGGTGTGATCCTCGATCGCGAACCCCTCGCGCTTCAGCAGGTCGAGCGTCTTGAGGCCATAGGGGCAGGTGTGCCCCGGCATATCCATCCGATAGACGGTCGCGGTCTTGCGTCCGTTGGCTGTGGCCATTGCATCGCCTCCTTCGCGTGTCCGGCCTTTCAGCTAGGCACACCGGCAGACGATTCAACCGCTTGGCCCTTGCGCGAGGGAGCAACGCGAACCCTCCTCCCCCGCTGGCCTGGTCAGCTGTCGAGCAGAACGCGCGCCGGGATGGAATGGCCGCTGCGCGCCACCGGCGAGAAACGCAGCGGCTGGTCCGGGTCGGGGCGGAATTTGAGGCCCGCCCGGGCAGCGAGCACGGCCGCCTTGGTCCGGTTGCTGACCTCGAGCCGTTCCAGCAAGCCCCGCATCCGGACCTTCACCGTGCTTTCGGTGCAGCGTTCGAGCCGGGCGATCTCCTTGTTCGACAACCCTTCCGACAGATAGCGCATCAACTGCCATTGCCGATCGCTCAGGCTGGCTCGGGTGAGGCAGCTAGGCCGGGAGGTCTGGCACGGACCGCAGGTGGAGCCGACGCACAGGCGCCGATTGCGCGCCGCGAGCTGCACCAGATGGACCAGGTCGGCGCGCGAGACGTCGACCGGCGCGGTGCAGATCGGCCGGTCGTCGGCCAGCATGCTTTCGACGATCGCGTTCCGCCGGTCCTCGCACAGGACCACCCAGTTGCGGACTTCGCATTGCGGCACTAGGCCCGCCTCGCGCGCCGCGAACTGCCGGTCGCCCCCGGACCAGACATAAACGCCCAGCCTGCCTGCGGTTACCCGCAGATCTGCAAGAGCATGGAGAGAATCCGATTGATGGGTCACTTCGATACCGTCCGTATCGAGCGCCTCGGCAAGAGATTCGCGGATCAAGGCACCGCGACAGATGAGAACGACTTCAAGAGATTGTCGCATGTTTCCCCCTTTTGGCTAACAGTATAGCTGGGGAAAAGGCGGTGCACGCCATTCCCCCCGTTTTACTTGCGAGAGTAGACATGCAACCCGGCCTTCTTCTCGATCCGGAAACAAAACCGAATCGGGGGCGTTAACGGTTAGTTACCATCCAAAGGGGTGGCGCGCAATCGCATGCCCTGCACTTTGGTATAGCCCCCCCTGTACTTTGGATCGTTCCGGTACACTTTCGGTAGGGCTCGCTATCGCAAGGGCGCTTGCCTGGCGCCGCAGGACTCGTCCCGGCACGCCGATGATGGGCGATTCGCAGCCGCAAGACGCATCGCGGCCCGTTCGACGATCCGTATTCTTTCTGGCGGGGGGCATCCTCCCGCCGCCGGACACCGGCCTCTCGATCACCACGAACATGGCGACGAGACCGCGTTTTTCCGGCTTCGGGAAGCGTCTCCTTCTTTTGCAAACACGCAAATCTGGAGAACTGAAATGAAGACCATTGCGAAGATCGCCGCCGTTGCCGTTGCCGCGCCGGCCCTTCTCGCCACGCCGGCCATGGCGCAGGATTCCGAATCCTACACCATCGCTCTGTCCGGCTCCGTCGCCAGCAATTGCGAGCTCGTGCCCGAAGGCAACGGCAGCTACAACGTCGACATGCTCAACACGGGCAACCAGGGCGTCCTGACGATCCTGTATTCGTGCAACTCACCCTACACCGTTTCGCTGCAGTCGCTGAACGGCGGCATGCGTCACGCGGAAAGCGGCGGCGCCGTCAACATCGACTACGACGTCGAAGCCAGCTTCCTCGGCCTCGGGATCGGTGCGACCTCGACCAACTCCGCTTCGATGCAAGCGTCGCCGGTGACCATCGTCACCAACAACGACTGGCAGAACATCCTGACCAATGGCGGCACGCGCACCGGCAACCTCGACCTGTCGTTCGATTCGATCAACGAATACGCGGTCGCAGGTACCTACAGCGACGAGCTGACCATCACGCTTGCCGCAAACTATTGAGCGTCCCTGGCCCAAGGTTTGTGCAAGGACCGGGAGGGAGCGTCCTCCCTCCCGGTTTCACACCCGTCAGGGCCGGCATCAGATGAGGGATCTGTCATGCCGAAATCGTACAAGTTTCTCGCCACGGCACTTGCCGTCGCCGCGCTGGTCGCACCCGTCGGGCCGGCCCGGTCCTACGATCTCCAGCCGATCGTGCTGCAGTTGTCGCCCAGCGGCGCCGGGTCGAGCCAGACCATGGTCGTCACCAACACCCACGAAGTGCCGATCGCGATCGAGGTGCATGCCTTTCGCCGCACGCAGCTCCCCTCGGGCGAGGACCAGCTGACGCCCGAAGACCAGGACCTGTTGATCTATCCGCCGCAAATGGTGATCCCGCCCCAGGCGAGCCAGAGCTTCAAGGTGCAATGGGTCGGGGATCCGACGATCGACAGCGAGCGGGCCTATCGCATCGTGACCGAACAGCTGCCGATCAAGTTCGAGAAGAAGGTCGAAGGCGAACGGACCGCCGATCTGACCGTGCGCTATCGCTACGAGGCCGCGCTCTACATCGTGCCCAAGGGCGCGACGCCCTCGGCCCGGCTCGTCTCGGTCGAGCGCGTGACCGGGGACGACGGCGCCCCCCTGCTGGAACTGACCATCGCATCGGAAGGTACGCTGCGCGCCATCCTCGACCAGCCGACGCTCGACCTTGCCGGCGCCTCGGGCGGGACGGTGTCGCTGACGGGCGAGGCGATCAAGCCGCTCGAAGGGCTGAACATCCTGCCCGGCGTCTCGCGCAAGGTGCGCATCCCCGCGCCCGCCGACCTGACCGCCGGCCCCGTTACAGGCTCGCTCCAGACCAAATACGTCGTCCTGCAATAGGCATGCCGGGATCATGCGACATCATGTCCGACCCGGCGCCGTCAGCGCGCTGGCGCTCGCGATGACCCTCGTCCTGCAACCGGCCCCCGTCCGGGCGCAGGACGCGGCCAGCGACGCCGGCGAGCAGCCTTCGCCGACCCCCGCCCCGCCGGCCGACCCGGGACCTGGGGTGCCGCAGCCTGCCCCGCCCGCCGCCGTCTCCGTTCCGCGCGAGCAGATGGACGTCGACAGCATCTATCGCCAGATTTTCGGCAAGGACCGCCCGACCATCGCCGCCGGTAATTACACCGTCGTCGTCGACCAGGTGAATGTGGGCGAATACCGCATCGATCCGGAGGCCGAGGGCGGGTCGGTGGAAGCGCGGCTGCTGTCCGCCGCGCTCATCCCGATCGCGATAGACGAAACCAAGACCGCGCTTCAGCGGCTCGCCACGCAGCCGCAGGTGGATTTCGCCGCCTTGCGCGAATTGGGGTTCGATGTCGCGTTCGATCCCGGACGCCTCGTGCTGCGGATCGCGATCCCGCCCCGGCTGCGCACCCCGCGATCGCTGGCCCTGCGCGGCGCGCAGCAGCGTGCCAATCTCGAATACGTGCGCCAGGCGGGCATCTCGGCATATGTCTCGGCGCGGGCGGGCATCGACGTGATCGAGGATTCGACGATCGAGGATACGGGGCTGAGCGGCTTCGCATCCGACATCGACGCGGCGCTCAATATCGGCGGCATCGCGCTGCAGGCGCGCTTTCGTTACGACGAGCGCCGCACGCACAGGTTCACGCGGCGCGACATCCGCCTGACCTACGACGATGTCGACCACCTGATCCGGTACGAGCTGGGCGACCTCAGCGTCGGACGGCGCCCGTTCCAGCTCGCACCGCGCATCGCAGGGATCGCCGCCTTTCGCGAATTTCCCATCGATCCCTACCGCAACATTCGCCCGGTATCGGAACAGGGGTTCCAGCTGGACGAGCCCGCCCGCGTCGAAATCTTCCTGAACGGCGCGCCGGTCCGCAGTTTCGAGCTTGCGCCCGGCCGCTACCGCCTGCGCGACTTTCCGCTGATCCCGTCGGCGGCGAACAACATCGAACTGCGCGTGACCTATTCCACGGGCCGGGTAGAGGTGCTGTCCTTCCCCGCCTTCTACGACATCGAGCTGCTGGAACCGGGGCTGGTCGATTTTGCCCTGAACGCAGGCGTGTACTATCGCGACGAGGACGGGCGGCGCATCTACGACGGCAACGATTACAACGTGATCGGATATGTCCGCCGCGGTTTCAGTCCGACCCTGACCGCCGGGCTGAGCTGGGAAGGAAACCGGCATTTCGACACGCTGGGGGCGGAAGCGGTCTGGGCCTCGCCGATCGGCTCCTTCGCGATCAACGCGGCGACGAACGTGCGCGATCCGGGGCCCGATACCGGTCGGCTGGCGCTTCAATATGCGTGGCGCGATGCCGACCAGTATCGCGGCCGCTCGATCGATGCGCAGCTCATCCTCACCGGGCGTGACTACCGCACGCTCAACCAGCTGTTCGGCGGCAACGTGGTGGGGGTGTCGGCCCAGGCGCGGGTGGGCCAGTCGTTCGGTCCGCGCTTTCGCGGCCAGGTCTATGGCGGATACGAGGATGCGCGCGAGTTCGGCCGTCGCTATTTCGCCGGGATCACGCTGTCGCACCAGTTCGACTTCGGGTCGCTCTCTCTGGGCGCCGAATACCGCAAGTCGCCGCAGGAAAACGGCCCCGTCATCCGCCTGTCCTATTCGATGCCGCTGGGTCCGGGCACGCTGTCCGCCAGCTATACCAGCCAGGACAATGCCGCTCGCGCGGAATATACGCGGCTCGCCGCGCTCGGCGTGGGCTCGATCGGCTTCGGCGGCGGGGTGGAGCGGCGCGACGACTACGATCGGCAGTACGCGCGGCTGACCTATGTCGGGAACCGGTTCGAAGCGGCGGTGGAACAGGAACACTCGACCGCGCGAGGCGGCGGGCGCGACCTGCGCACCTCCGCGACGTTTGGCACCGCGCTGGTGATGGCGGACGGCGCCTTCGCGATCGGACGGCCGGTCACCAACAGCTTCGCCATCGTCGGCGTCGACGAACAGGCCGACGCCTACCGCATAGCGGTGGAGCCGCGCCGCGGCTTCGGCTCCACCCAGACGCTCTACACCGCCTACAGCGACTGGCTGGGTCCGGCGGTCGTGCCCACCCTGCCCGCCTATTTCGACCGCACGCTGCAGGTCGACGCGCCCGATGCGCCCGCCGGCACCTCGATCGGCGGGCAGGTGTTCTCGCTGCGGCCGGGCTATCGCAGCGGCTACCGCCTGAAGGTCGGCAGCGGAGCAAATGCCTCCGCGGTCGGGACGTTGACCGATGCCGATGGCGCGCCGCTCGCCTTCGCCACCGGCACTGCGACCGCGGTCGGCAGCCCGGACGAGGAACCGCTGCAGGTATTCACCAATGGCAGCGGCCGCTTCTTCCTCGACGGGCTGCGCGCGGGCGAGAGCTATCGCCTCGTGATCGGGCGCGGCGATACGCAGATCGAAACCACGCTGGTGATCCCGGAAGGAACCGTGGGCATCTACCGCCTCGATCAGCAGCTCGAGCTGGAACCGAGCGGTCCGGCACAAGGAGCACGACCATGATGTCATCCCGCCTCCTCGCGGTCCTTGCCGCCGCAACCCTGCCCGGCGCGGCGCTGCCTGCCACGGCGCAGGACTTGATGACGCCCGAACCCTGCCGGCTGGAGATGCGCGTGGAGAACAGCATCGACTGGCGCGGTCTGTACGGGCGCGGCTACGAAGTGTTCGACGACGAGGAATCGTTCGAGGTGACGACCGTCACCATCCGGCACGAGGGGGCGGCGTGCGATTATTTCCTCACCGGAACTTCGCAGGAAGCGGCGGGCATGCCCCAATTGCGCGGCCCCTACGGCGCGCTCGCCTTCGATGTCCTGCGCCAGCCGAACGGTCCCTCGGTCATCTCGCAGGATTTTTCGGGGACCCAGCTCTCGCGCCTGCAGGGCCGGTTCGGGGACGGCATCTCGGCGCAGCAGATCACGCTCTACGTCGCGATCCCGCCCGGGCAGTTCGTCGGCGGCGGGGCCTATAGCGGCCAGGCGCTACTTCGCCTGTTTCGCAGCGACCTCGGCGCCCCGGAACTGGAGGATCAGGCCGCGATCGACGTCGTCGCCTCGGTTCCCTCGACCATGAAGGTGGAAAGCGCGGAAGCCGGGCCGGGGAACCGCGCGCTGGATGTCGATCTGGGAAATCTCGAACCGGGGGTGCAGCGGGCGCTGGACTTCGCGGTGCGCAGCAATGCCCCGGTCGAGGTGAGCGTCGATTCCGCCAATCGCGGAATACTGGCGCACACCGCCGGCGCACGCGGCATCCCCTATCGCCTCACCGTGGCGGGCCAGGCGGTCGATCTTACCGCCCCGGTCGAACGCTCACCCGCGACGCAAGCGACCCGGTCGCCGCAGTCGATCCCCTTCCAGATTACGGTCGATCCGCAACCCGGGGCCGCAGCAGGCAGCTATTCCGATACGCTGACGATTACCTTCGTCGTCGACGGCTGAGATCGCGCGACCGATTTCATGCGGGGGGGAGACGCCCGGCACCGTCGGGCCGACGCAGGGCATACGAATGCTTGCCTCGCTGCGGCTTGATCCCCCTGCCAGGCCCTCCATCTAGTCGGGTCTGAGCACGCGCCCGCGCCGGGCCGGCACCCATCACGGACGACCCGCATGACCGACACCTTCGACCGACCCTCCGGGGGGCGGGTCGCCGCCGTGATCCTGGCCCTCGCGCTGGGCGGGTTCGCGATCGGCACCACCGAATTCGCGGCGATGAGCCTGCTGCCGTTCTACGCACGCGATTTCGCCGTCAGCGAGCCGGTCGCCGCGCATGCCGTCAGCGCCTATGCACTGGGCGTCGTGGTCGGGGCGCCGATCCTCGCGCTCATGGGCGCCAGCTGGCCCCGGCGCCGGTTGCTCGTGACGCTTATGGTGATGATCGCGCTGGGCAACGGCGCGACCGTTCTCGCGCCCAGTTACGAGGCGCTGCTCGCCTTCCGCTTTCTCAGCGGTGTTCCCCACGGCGCCTATTTCGGCGTCGCCGCCCTGCTCGCCGCATCCCTGATGCCGGAAAGGCGCGCGGCGGCCGCATCCTACGTGATGGCCGGCCTCGCGGTAGCGACCGTCATCGGTGCCCCCTTCGCCAACTGGCTCGGCCTCGCCGTCGGATGGCGCGTCGCTTTCGGCGGCGTGGCCGGGATCGCGCTGACGACCGCGCTCGCGCTCCAACTGCTTGCCCCGCTGCAGCCCGCAGCGGGTCAGCGCGACCTGGCCGCGGAACTGCGCGCGCTGGCCCACCCGCAGGTCCTGCTCACGCTGGGCGGGGGTGCGATCGGCTTCGGCGGGTTGTTCGCGGTCTACAGCTTCCTCGCCCCCGTGCTGACGGAGTACGCGGGAGCGGCGCCGGCCAGCGTTCCGTGGATCTTCGCGGTCTTCGGCCTCGGCATTCTGGCCGGCAACCTGCTGGGCGGGCGGATGGCCGACATCGCGCTGAACGGAACGGCGATCGGCCTGCTCGCCTGGAGCGCGGTGTTCCTGGCCGCCTTCACCCTGACGGCCGCGAATGTCTGGACGCTGGCGCCGGTCTGCTTCGCGATCGGGATCGGCGGCGGCCTGGGGCCGGTACTGCAGATCCGCCTGATGGACGTCGCGGGAGAAGCGCAGACGATGGCCGCGGCGCTGCACCACGCAGCCTTCAACGTCGCGAACGCGCTGGGCCCGTGGCTCGCCGGCCTCGCCATCAGCGCCGGAATGGGCTGGACCGCGCCCGGCTACGTCGGCCTCGCCCTGTCGCTCGGCGGAATCGCGATCCTCACCATCGCCATCACGCTGGAACGCCGCGATCGCCGGCTGGAAATGGCTTAGCAAACGGGGAGGAAAATGGCGCGCCCTGCAGGATTCGAACCTGCGACCTCAGGTTTAGAAGACCCGCGCTCTATCCAACTGAGCTAAGGGCGCAGCACCATTTGCGCCCTTAGCGCGCTTTGCAGCGGGGACAAACCGCGATAATCGAAAGGCGCATGACCCGCCCTGCCCCCATCGCGCCCGTACCCTCCACCCATCGCTGGCGGTATTACGACCTCGTGATGGCGGCTTTCGTCACCATTCTGCTGCTGTCCAATCTGATCGGCGCCAGTAAGCCGAGCTTCGTCACCTTGCCGAACGGCACGCAGTGGTCGTTCGGGGCGGGCGTGCTGTTCTTCCCCGTCAGCTATATCATCGGCGACGTTCTGACCGAGGTGTACGGCTATGCCCGCGCGCGCCGGGTGATCTGGGCCGGTTTCGCGGCGCTGGTGTTCATGGCGTTCATGAGCTGGGTGGTGGTCGCCCTGCCCCCGGCGCAGGGGTGGAACGGACAGGCGGCGTACGAGCAGGTGTTCGGCAACACCTGGCGCATCGTCGCCGCCAGCATCGTCGCCTTCTGGGCGGGCGAGTTCGCCAACAGTTTCGTGCTTGCCAAGATGAAGGTCTGGACCGGGGGCCGCGCGCTGTGGAGCCGCACCATCGGTTCCACCATCGTGGGGCAGGGCCTCGACAGCCTGATCTTCTACCCGCTCGCCTTCTACGGGCTTGCGGGCTGGCCGCCGGAGCTGCTTTGGCAGGTCGTCCTGTCGCAATGGCTGATCAAGACGGTGTGGGAAGCGGTGCTGACGCCCGTGACCTACGGCGTGGTCGGCTGGCTGAAGCGGCGCGAAGGGGTGGAGGTGTTCGACACCGAAACCGATTTCTCGCCGTTCGCGAAGGAACGGCGCGACGCCCCGCCCGCCTGACGGCGAGTCAGTCCGACAGGCGATCGACGATCTTCATCCGCGGCTTCAACCCGAGCCGCCCGGCCAGCAGCTCGAGATCCTTCTGCGTCGGCTCGGCGAACAGGGCCGAGCGATCGCGCTCTATCGCCAGGACTAGGCGCCCTTTCTCGACGGTCAGGCGGCTTGCCTCCAGCGAGCGCAGGCTGCGCGCGCCGAGCCGCCGGCAGAGCCGGGTGGCGAGCCCCCAGCACAGCGCCTCCTCCAGCATTTCGGGCGGGGCAAGACGGCGCACTTCGCGCGGCAGGTCGAGTGCGTTGCCATTGCCGCAGATCGCCGCTGCCAGCATCGCGCGGCCTTGCGCATCGGTCGCCAGCCAGCGTTTGTGAAGCGCCCATTCGATCCCCTGCCGGATGCGCAGGTTCGGTTCTATCTGCATCGCCGCGAGGGCCAGCATGGTGGCTGCGAGCCGCAGCCGTTCCTCGCCATTGCGGCGGGGCGGCGCGGCCTCCACCGTCCAGCCCGCCACCCGCGTGGCGAGGGCGGGCGGCGCCCCGCGTTGCAGGGCGAAGTTCGAGACGCCCGAGATCAGCGGATCGCGGACCTTCACGTGCTCTTCCAGCCCGGCGTAGAGCAACCCCTCGCGCAGGCCCCACGCCGAAACGACAAGCCGCCGGGGCTGGAACCGCTTCACCAACACGTGCAGCAGCACCGCCGCGTCGGGCAGCATCTGCGAACGCATGGTGGAAATCCGCGGCATCTCGTGCAGATAGGCGGGCGCCGACCGGGCGAGCTTGCGTGCGAGCGACAGCGCCTCCTCCTGCGTCAGCGCCAGCGCATGGGGATCGGTCAGGACCGATCCTGCCCGCTCCATCGCGTAAACCGCCATTGCGCGCCAGGTGCCACCGACCAGGTAGAGATCGCCGTCCTGCGGCATCGTCGCGTGCGACGGGCGCAGTGCCTCCTTCAGCGCGTCCTTCAGCCGCGCGCGATCGCCGCCGCCCAGTTCGGCCATGCGCAGGGTGCCGATCGGCAGGCTTTCCGCCTCGCAGGTCTGCCCTTCCGCTATGCGTACCAATTCGAGGCTGCCGCCGCCCAGATCCGCGACGAGGCCCTGCGCACCGGGAAAGGCACCGATCACGCCCGAGGCGCTGGCCACCGCTTCCTCCACCCCGGACAGCAGCCGGGGCGCGAAGCCGAGGGCGCGCACGCGGTCGAGGAACGCGTCGCCGTTCGATGCGTCGCGCACCGCGGCGGTCGCGACGACCTCGATATCGTCGATCCCGAGGTCGATCAGCAGCAGGCGATACCGGGCGAGCCCATCCAGCGCGAGTGTCATCGCCTCTTCCGCCAGCCGCCCCTCGCTCGCGATATCGCGGCCGAGCCGCGCCTGCACCTTCTCGTTCAGCAGCACCGTGGGCGCACGCGGCGCACCGCCGTACAGCACCAGACGGACGGTGTTGGACCCGATATCGATGATCGCGCGGTGCGGCTTGTTGCCCGAAAACAGCCCGCCGCGATCCTCCCGCCGGCCGGTCAGGCTCACGCGGCGGCACCCTTGCGCAGGGCAAGGCGCGGAACCCGGTCCGGTTCGAGCGCGCCGCCGCGCCCCGACAGCGAGGGATTGTTCATGAAATAGCTGTGGCAGTTGAACGGCTGCTCGCCCGGATCGGCGCGCTCGTAACTGCCGTCCGCGTTCAGGAACCAGCTGCGCTGTGTATCGAGGAGGTTGGCCAGCATCACCTGTTCCAGCACCTGATCGTGCACGGTCTGGTTGTCGATCGGCACCAGATGCTCGACCCGGCGATCGAGATTGCGGGTCATCAGGTCCGCGCTGGAGGTGAAGACCAGCGCGCGGTCGCTGGGCATGGTCGCGCCGTTGGCGAAGGCATAGATGCGCCCGTGTTCCAGGAACCGGCCGATGATCGACTTCACCACGATGTTGTCCGACATGCCGGGAACGCCCGGCCTGAGGTCGCAGATGCCGCGCACCACCAGCTGGATGTCCACGCCCGCCTGACTGGCATCGTAGAGCTTCTCGATCATGTCGCGATCGGTCAGCTGGTTCATCTTCGCCCAGATCGCCGCGGGCTTGCCGCTGCGCGCATTGGCGGCTTCCGCATCGATGAGGTCTTCCAGCCGCTGGCGCAGGTTGACCGGGCTGACGGCAAGGAGCTCGGTCCCGCTGGGTTCGACATAGCCGGTGACGAAGTTGAACACGCGGCCCGCATCGCGCCCCAGCCGCGGATCGGCGGTGAAGAAGGACAGGTCGGTATACACCTTGGCCGTGACCGGGTGGTAATTGCCCGTTCCCATGTGGCAATAGGTACGAAAGCCGTCGTCCTCGCGCCGCACCACCATCGACAGCTTGGCATGCGTCTTCCAGTCGACGAAGCCGTAGATGACCTGCACCCCGGCGCGTTCCAGCTTGCTCGCCCAGATGAGGTTCTGCTCCTCGTCGAAGCGGGCCTTCAGCTCGACCACGGCGGTCACCGACTTGCCGTTTTCCGCCGCCTGCACCAGCGCCTCGACCACCGCCGACTGGCTGCCTGCGCGGTACAGCGACTGCTTGATCGCGACGACCTGCGGATCGACCGCGGCCTGCCGGATAAAATCGACTACCACGTCGAAGCTTTCATAGGGGTGGTGGACGATGAAGGGCTTCTCGCGGATCGCGGCGAAGACGTCGCCGTCGTGCTCGCGCACCCGTTCGGGATAGCGCGGCTGGAACGGTTCGAACTTCAGATCGGGCCGGTCCTCCGACACGATGTCGGACAAACCCTGGATTCCCAGCAGCGAATCCGTCTTCACCGTCGTCGCACCGGGGATCAGCAGCTTCTCGCGCAGCATCGCCTCGGCCGCGGGATCGCAATTCTCGTCGATCTCGAGCTGGATCACCTGACCGCGGCGGCGGCGCTGGATCGCGGTGCGGAAGGTGCGCACCAGGTCCTCGGCCTCCTCCTCGATCTCGATGTCGCTGTCGCGCAGCACGCGGAACGCGCCGTGCCCGCACACCTCGAAACCGGTAAACAGCTTCTCCGCGAACCGCACGATCAGGCTCTCGATGCTGATATACAGCGCCTCGTCCCCCGGCACGCGGACGAAGCGCGGCAGGGCGCTGGGGATCAGCACCATTTCCACCAGTTCCTCGTCCTCGCGCCGGACGTTGAAAAGGAGGCCGAGCCCTTCGTTCGCGATGAAGGGGAACGGATGGGCGGGATCGATCGCCTGCGGCGTGATTACCGACACCACCTCGGTCAGGAAATAGTCCTTCAGCCAGCGATGCGCGGCGTCGTCGATCCGTTCCTCCGCGGCGATGTGGATGCCTTCTTCCGCCAGCAATGCGCGCAGCGAGCGCCAGGTCGCCTGCTGCTTGTCGATCAGCCGGTCGACGCGGTCCAGCACCTCGCTCAGCTGGCGCGCGGGCGTGCGCCCGTCGATCGACGGCGTCTCGATCCCGCGCTGGACCTGCCCGACCAGCCCGGCGACGCGGATCATCAGGAATTCGTCGAGATTGGAGCCCGAGATGGAGAGGAACCGCAGCCGTTCCAGCAGGGGAAAATCGCCGTTGCAGGCTTCCTCCAGCACGCGGTCGTTGAATTCCAGCCAGCTCAGCTCGCGGTTGAAATAGCGTTCGACGGGACTTTCCGGCGCGGTGTCGTTCGCCGCCGCTCCCCGGCCCTGTCCCTGCTCCGCGTCTGCCCGCATCGCGCTCTCGCTCGGTCCGCCTGTCATCTCATCCCGCTTTTCTCGTGGCCCGCCGCCACGCGCATGTATCGAAGTGGTGAGCGGCACAAGGCGTTCCCGTCCGGACGCCCCGGTCGGTCCCGCATCAGACGAGATCGCGGCTCTGCGCGATCTGCGTGATGCCGCGCCGCCCGTCCGCCCCCCGGCCCAGCTGCACCAGCACGTCGATCACGCTGGCGGCATAGGCGATGGTGTCGCTGCGCGTCAGGCCGATGCCGGTCTGCATCACCATCAGGCTCAGCTGCTCCAGCGCACCGCGCAGCGAATTGGCGTGAATGGTGGAGAAGCTGCCCGGATGGCCGGTGTTGATCGCGCGCAGGAAAGACACGCTTTCCGCGCCGCGCAGTTCGCCCAGCACGATGCGGTCGGGGCGCAGCCGCAGCGCCGCCTGCAGCAATTCGTTGGCGGTGACCTTCGCTTCGCCCAGCTCGCCCTTCACCGCGACGAGGCCCACGCCGTTCTCGCCCGGCAGGCGCAGTTCGGGCGTATCCTCGACCAGCACCACACGCTGCTCGCGCGGGATCTCGCCCAGCATCGCGTTGAGGAACGTCGTCTTGCCGGTGCTCGTGCCGCCCGAGATCAGGATCGTGCGCCGCTGGCGGATCGCCTCGCGCAGGAACGCGATCGGGTGCTGCTGCGGATCGGGCATGTCCGGCTCTGCCGCGGGATCGAGCGGCCCGGTGTCGTAGGCGTCGAGCGGCAGGTCGAGCCGGCGGTGGCGGCGGATCGCCATCACCCAGTGGCGCCGGCTGGCGGGCGGGCCGCAGAATTGCACGCGCGCGCCGCTCTGCGTGCCGGTGGCGGGCAGGGTCGCGCCCAGCAAAGGATGTTCGCGGTTGATGCCCTGGTGGCTGACCCGCGCGACCTGTTCCGCCAGGCGCTGGACCAGCGTGTCGGTGATTTCCGGCGTGTCGATCCGTTTCATCCCGGGATCGGCCGAATCCTCGATCCACACCTCGCCCGGGCGATTGACCATGATCTCGGTGACCGAGTCGCGCTCCAGCCACTCGCGAAACGGCGCGAGATAGGCGTCGAGATAGACGCTGCGTTCGGCGATCACCGGGCTGCGTGGCGGCTGCGAGGCCGCTTGCGCCGGCGTTGCCGATTGCGGTGCGAGGGGGTGGACTTCGGCGGTCATGGACGGGTCCGGCGCTTCACCGCCGCCTTACTGCACGCCCGCGAAATCGAGATCGCGCGCGGTGAAGACGCGGATCGGTTCGCCCTGACGCACGCGGATGGTGGGCGCGATCTTGTCGCCCGACTGCACCGCCGCCGCCGCGGCCGCCTGACCGCCGCCGCCCACGATGACCGACGCGCCGCCGGTCCCGATCGCGGACAGCCCGCTGACCACCGACAGCAGCATGGCGGAACCGAAGCGCTGGAAGAAATGGGTATCGACCTTGCCCGGGAGGCCGGTGGTTCCGTCGAACCCGACTGCGGGTGAGGCGATGGAGACGCTTGCGCCGTCGGGGCGGATCAGCCGCGTCCAGATGACATAGGCGCGCTTCTGCCCCTGCTGCACGCCCGACTGATACTGGCCGATCAGGCGGCTGGAGCGCGGGATGAGGACGTTGCGGCCGTCGAAGCTGCGCACATCCTGGCTCACCACCGCGCGTACGAAACCCGGGACATCGGTATCGATGGCGGTTTCCAGGATCGCGGGGATGAGCGTACCCTGTGTCACCGTGGTTGCCGGATTGGCAAGCGGCATCGCCTGCGCGGTCCCGCCGCCGACCCCGCCGATCTTCGATGCGAATTCGCCCGCCGATCCGCCGACATTGGCGCCCGGAGCATCGGGCGCCCCGCCCGCGGCGAGCGCGGCGGCGGGGCCGCTCAATTGCTGGGCCCGCCCGCTGGCATCGAAGACCAGCGTTTCGGTGGCGTAGGGGTTGGCGGCGGGCATGTTTGCGACACCCGGCGCCCGGGCGAGGACCGGGCTGGGCGCGGGATCCGCTTGGATGACCGCGGGCGCGCCGGCCTGCGCGGGCGGAGCGCTCGCCGGAGCGGCAGGCGCGGCCACCGTCTGTGCCGGCGGCTGGACCGCCGGATTGCCGATACCGGCGGGCTCCTCGATCCGCGCGCTGTTCATGCTCCACAGCGTGACCGCGCCCAGCGCCGCGACGATGGCGATGCCGGCGACCAGGCCCGCCGCGTCGGACTTACCCTTCTTCTGCGCGACGGCGGGGTAGGAATTGCGGCTGGCGAGATCGATGATCTCGGCGCTTTCGCGCTCGCGCGGGTCAGCGTCGCGCGCTGCGTCGGCGGCGGCTCCCTTGCCGGACATCTTCATGGCTAGGCGCATGGCGTCACTCCCCCCGACCCGGTCGGCCGAGTGCGGCCTGATCGGGCAATTTGCGAACGATTTCCGGCCCGGCATAGGTCAGCATGGCGCTTTCCTCCCCCAGGCGCAGGATGATTTCGGACGGTATCCCGTCGACGATGATGGTGTTGTCGCGCACGATGTAGTTGACGGGCCCCTCGGTCCCCTTGCGATCCTTGACCTGGATCGCCGGGACCGACGTGCCTGCGGGCCAGGTCATGAACACCGCCTCGCCATTGTCGTAGGTGCGCGCTGGCAGCAGCTTGCTATCGCCCGTCTTCTGCCACGCGAAATTGAGGCTGGCGGGATCGAGCACTGCGAAGGGATCGGTCGCCGCCGTCATTTCGGTGGCGCTGGCCTGCGGCGCGGGCTCCGCCTGCGCCAGTTGCGCGCGCTCTTCCACGGTGGGCTCGGGCGGTTCGGGATAGGTGAACCGCAGCGCGTAGACGGGCTTCGCGCGCGGACTGGCGACGAGATCGAAGAAATAGGTCCGCTCGCTGGTGACCACCGTCATGTTGGTCCTCGCGTTTTCGGCCAGCGGTTTCACGAACAGCAGGTTCGCGCGCTTGTTGGGGGTCACCTGCCACGCGGCGGAATCGCCCACCGCAACGTTCTCGATCGCTTCGTCGTCGCCGAACTCGATCGCCGCCTGCACCTTCGTCTTGCCGGTGATGGTGACGACCGCGTCGGGATCATAGAGCCGCTCCACCAGCCGCGCATCCTGCGCCTGCGCGGGATACGCCCCGAGGGCGGCGAGAAGGGCGAGCGCGGACAGTCCGGCGCGGATCATTTCACTTTCTCCATCGAACGCGCACCCGACGGCTTGAATCGGATGCCGAGCCCGGTCGTGCGCGATGTGCCCTTGCTGAGCGGGGCGACCTGCCCGCCGCCGGGCGCGGTGGCGAGGACGCGCGTCTCGCGCGAACCCCCGCCGGTATCGTTGGCCGGTGCGGATACGGGCGTCGCCGCGACCACCGCCGTACGCCGCGCCGCCGATCCGCCGCCTGCGGCCGCCGGTCCTGCCGCCTGCGCCGTGCTGAGCGGGGCGGCGCGCGCAGCTGCCGGGGCGGCGGCGGTCGATATCCGCCCGCCGCTTTCTTCGCGGTCGGCGGCGAGGCCGAAAACGCGCCAGCCCGCCACCATCGTGCCGGTCACCTTCAGCACCATGATCATCAGCGCGACGTGAACCGCGCCGATCATGAAGAACGCCAACGCCGCGCGCTGGGGAATTTCGCCGCCGGGGCCGTTCTGCGCCAGCGCGGAGAGCACGGGCACCGCCATTTCCAGCATGATGCTGCCGCCCAGCACCGCGAACAGTGGGGTCAGCGCCAGCATCACCACGCCCTTGAGCCAGCCGGTGAAGAGGCCGCGCGTCCCGTTGAACAGCGCCATGACGACGAAGATCGGGCCGAGCGCGACCAGCAGCGCCAGCGCGATGCGCGCGGTCACCAGGACGCCCACCGTGCCCAGCATGAAGAGCAGCGCGCCGAGCCACATGATCCCGGCGGGCGAGAAGGCCGAGATATCTTCTTTCCCCTGGCTCGCCTGTTCGATCGCCTGGAACACGATGTCGACCTTGCTGGCGAAGGTCTGCGTGGCCGAACCGTCATCGCCGGTCAGCACCGAGGCGAGCCAGTCGGGCGCGCCGATCGCGAGGTTCCATACCACCGACTGATACGCGACCCAGCTGGTGGCGAAGGTCAGCACGAGGCCCAGCGTGATCATGCGCGGGGTCAGCGAGCGTACGCCCAGCGACCCGCGCCCGGTCAGAAGGTTGATCGCGAAGAACGCGACATAGAGCGTCAGCAGGATGGTCAGCACGGTCGCCATCGCGCCGCCCGGCGCGAACAGGCGCCCGAAGGCCGCGCCCGTCACCTCGCCCGCGACGCAGTCGACCGCCTGCAGCGCCGCGGCGACGCCGCCCGCCGCCTGGCTCATCACCATGTCGCACCGGGCGCTCATTCGGCGGCCTGCCTGAACGCGATGTCGTCGTCGGCGCGCTCGCTCGCCCCGCCGGGCCAGGCATGGCCGGTCAGCGCGGGGAACCAGTCGGCGGGATCGTCGCCCAGTGCCTCGCGCAGCAGGTCGAGCCGCCGCACGGTGCTTTCGCGGCCCGAGAGGACGGCGAGCACTTCGGGCGCGTTCGACAGGTCGAGCCGGACCACCACGCTCGCATCGGGCTGACGCACCAAGAAGCAGCGGCTGTGCGCGGGCAGGCTGCGGATCAGCGCCAGCTCGTGATCGGTCAGGCCGAAGCCGTCGCAGTAATCCTCCGGCCGCGCGCGACTGTTGGGCATGAAGACCATGGTCGCGGTCTGCTCCACCAATGCGGTGGAAATGCGGCTTTCCAGCGCGTCGCGCGCGCTCTGGGTGGCGAACCCGACCAGCGCGTTGCGCTTGCGCAGGGTCTTGAGCCAGTCGCGGATGCGCGCGGCGAACACCTCGTCGTCCAGCGCCTTCCACCCCTCGTCGATCAGGATCATGGTCGGCTGGCCGTCCAGCCGCTCCTCGATCCGGTGGAAGAGGTACATCATCGTCGGCGTGCGCAGCTTCGGATTTTCGAGCAGCGCGGTCATGTCGAAGCCGAGCGTGCGGTTGGCGAGGTCGAGCTTGTCCTCACCATTGTCGAACAGCCAGGCATGTTCGCCGCCGTGGATCCAGGCCGAGAGCCGATCGGCGAGATCGCCCGGTTCGGGCCGCCGCGTACCCGACAGAAGCTCGCGGAAGTGCCGCAGGCGGCGCAGGTCGGGCGCGTTCTCGTACGTCGCGTCGACCGCGTGGCTGATCGTCTGCAGCTCCTCCGGGCCTTCCGCCTTCAACAGCACGCCCAGCCAGTCGCGCAGGAACGCGCGGTTGGCGGCGCTGTCGGGCAGCGCCAGCGGGTTGAAGCCCGACGGCTCGCCGGCATAGATCCGGTCGTACCGCCCGCCGATCCCGCGCACGAACAGCTCCGCCCCGCGATCCTTGTCGAACAGGATGGTACGGGGGCTGAACTTCTGCGCCTGCGCGGCGAGGAAGTTCATCACCACGGTCTTGCCCGAACCCGACGGGCCGATGACCGAGAAATTGCCCAGATCGCCATTGTGGAAGTTGAAGAAGAACGGCGTGGCGCTGGTCGTTTCCAGCAGCGTCACCGCCTCGCCCCAATGGTTGCCGTCGGCCTGCCCCAGCGCGAAGCCGTGCAAGCTCCCGAAGCTCGCCATGTTGGCGCTGGAGATCATCGCCCGGCGCACGATGTAGTTCTCGTTCCCCGGAAACTGCGCCCAGAAGGCGGGTTCCAGATTCACGTCCTCGCGCACCACGATCGCGCCGGTATCGGCCAGCGCCGCGGCGCAGGCGGCGGTCGCATCGTCGAGGCGGGGCAGCGTGCGTTCGCGCACCAGCACCGACAGATGATGGTCGCCGAAGCCGACCGCGCCATTGCCCAGCGCGTCGCGCGCGGCGAGCATGTCGTTGCGCTCCGCCTGCGCTTCCTCGTCCGCCGAGCGCAGGCGCCTGAGAGCCAGGTCCATCCGCTCGCGCGCGGTGGTCCGCTCCGCCGGGGCGTAGCTTTCGGACACGACCATTTCGTAGGGGAGGCGCAGCAGCCCGTCGATCAGGCCCGGGCTGGTCGCGTCGGGATAATCCTTGAGGCTGAGGATGGAGGCGAAGTCGGGATCGCCGGACCCGCGCAGTTCCATCGCGTCGAGCCCGAAGGACACCCGCCGATAAGGCAGCATGTAGCCGATATCGGTGTCTTCGGCCGGGCGACGCACGGGCCGCATCTCGCCGTTGTAGAGCGCGGAAAGCAGCTCCAGCATCTCGGAATTGGTGTTGCCGGCAGGGCCGCTGTATTCGCCCAGCAGCGCCGCGCCGTAGGGCTGCAGCGAAGCGACCAGGCCGGTCGCCGCCGCCTTCAGGCTGCGCAGGTCCTTGGGATCGACCTCCACCTCGTCGCGCTTGCGCCGGTTGAGCTTCTTCGAGGCCTTCTCGACCCAGCCCGCCTTGCCGCGCGCGGGACGGCGGATGAGGGTGACGAACTGGTCGTTGATGAACAGCGCGCCCGATCCCAACCGCTCCTTCCACCGCGCGTCGATATGGCGCGCCAGCGGATCGCCGAACTGCGCATCCAGCTCCACCTCCACCCGGCGGCGGATCACGTGGTGGTACATCACGAAGCGCGCATCGAGGGTGGAGCGCAGCATCACCTCGCGCGTCGCCGCATGGGCATTGAGCGCGTCGGTATCCTCGGTTTCGAACAACAGGCCCGGCACCTGCAGCGCGGTCATGACGGAGCCATCGCGCAGCAGCACGGTGCTTTCGTCCACCAGCCGCGCATAGGGCAGCCGATCGCCGGCCCGGGCTTCCTTCTGGCCCCAGGCGGCGGTGCCGATCCACTTGCTCATATGCGCATACTCATCGTGAGGTCAGGGCTTTCCGGTTCGGTCATGCGCTGTAGCTGTTGCAGCCCCAGCGCTTGAAATTCTTCACCCGCGGACACTTGCTGACCTTGGTGATCCACAGGTCGAAGATGCGCGGTTCGCGCATGCATGCGAAATAGCCGATGCCGTGCATGACCGCCGCGGCGGGCAGCGCCAGCCAGCTGCCGGTGATCAGGAACACCTCGGTCGTGACCGCGGCGTTGATGATGAAATAATTGTAGGTCACGCCCGCGAACATCTGCGGGCGCGTCAGGGCGCGGTGGACCGGATGGCGGACGAGCTGATCCATCGCGCGCGCCCCTAGCCTGCCGCCGACTGGATGCCGGACACGATCGAGGCCGCGCCGAACAGGATGAACACGCCGATGATGACCGTCGCGCCGAAGCGCCAGTTGAGGCGGCCGGTCAGCATCATGAAGCCGACCGCAGCCACCGCCATCACCGCGACGGCGGTCGCGACATTGCCCAGCAGCGTGCCCTGCAGCCAGGCGAGCGCGTTGACGATCGGGCCCGACCCCGCCGGGTCTTGGCCCTGCACCTGCGCCAGCGCGACCGAAGGGGAAACGAGCGCGGCGAGCGCTGCAAGGCGAGTCATCAAGTGCATTGTCTAGTCGTCCTCTCGGGAGTGATCGGCCAGGCGACCCATGATCGCGGCCACGTAATTCTGCGTTTCGCGGATGCGCGGTACGCCGTTCGCGCGCGCGACCCGTCCGGGCCCCGCATTGTAGGCGGCCAGCGCCTTCTCGATATCGCCGTCGAACCGGTCGAGCTGCTCGCGCAGATAGCGCGCCCCGCCTTCCAGATTGGCGAAGGGATCGTCGGGATCGACTCCGAGATAGCGGGCGGTGCCGGGCATCAGCTGCGCCAGCCCGCGCGCGCCCACCGGCGACCGCGCGGCGGCCTGCCAGCGGCTTTCCTGCCATACCAGCGCCTCGATCAGGGACGGGCTGAGGTCGAACCGGCGCGCCAGTTCGTGCACCTTTGCCGCATAGACCGCCGGGATCGCCCCGCTATTGGCCGCCGCGTCCGATGTCGCCACAAGGGGGAGGCCCGCGGCCCACGCGGCCGCCAGCTCCCCTGTGCCGGCCCCGGGCACGACCGCCTGGTCGCCGGCGACCCAGCGTGCGCCGTCGTCGCCGATCTCCAGAACATCCGCTTGCGCGGGGCTGACTGTCAAAGCCAGCGCAGCGAACAGCGCCGCGCCGCCACCCTTGGCGAGAATCATGTGCCCTCCGATGCGACGTCCCTAGACCATTACACGTGACAGCCCTGTGACGACAAGCGCGCCCCGTTCCCGCGATTCGTCGCTTTGCGGCCTCGTTCGAACGCAGAATCAACCGGGTAGCGCCCTGTTGGGGCCTGCGATTATGATCGATTTGCGACATCGGCGCGGCGCCGGAAACCCGCCGGACAGGCGCGGCGGCGGCGTTCTTTTCGCTTGCAGCGCGGGTGTGGCGCCCGCACATTCCGGGTGATGCTGCGACAATACGAATTGGTGGAACGGGTCAAATCCTACGACCCGGACGTCGACGAGGCGATGCTGAACCGCGCCTACGTCTATACGGTCCAGAAACACGGCAGCCAGAAACGCGCCAGCGGCGATCCCTATTTCAGCCATCCGGTCGAGGTCGCGGGGCTGATGACCGACCTGAAGCTGGACCAGGACACGGTCATGACCGCCCTGCTCCACGACACGGTCGAGGACACGCTGGCGACGATCGAGGACATCGAAGCGAATTTCGGCCCCGACGTCGCGCGGCTGGTGGACGGCGTGACCAAGCTCAGCAAGATCGAGCAGATGCCGGAGGACGAGCGGGCGGCGGAAAACCTGCGCAAGTTCCTGCTGGCCATGAGCGAGGATATCCGCGTGCTGCTGGTCAAGCTGGGCGACCGGCTGCACAACATGCGCACGCTTCACTTCATCAAGAACGAGGACAAGCGCCGCCGGATCGCGCGCGAGACGATCGATATCTACGCCCCGCTGGCAGAACGTATCGGCATGTACGAATACATGCGCGAGATGCAGGCGCTGGCATTCGAGCATCTGGAGCCCGACGCCTTCGCCACGATCTCCGGCAGGCTGGCGCAGATCCGCGAGCAGGAGGGCGCGCAGGTCGATGCGATCGCGCTGGCGATCAAGCAGGCACTCGCCGAAGAGGGGTTGAAGGTCGAGGTGAAGGGGCGCGAGAAGCAGCCCTATTCGATCTGGCGCAAGATGGCCGAACGCCACGTCAGTTTCGACCAAGTGACCGACATCTTCGCTTTCCGCGTGGTGACCGAAAGCGTCGAGGACTGCTACCGCGCGCTGGGTATTCTCCATACCACGTGGCAGTTCATCCCGGGCCGGTTCAAGGATTACATCTCGACGCCGAAGAACAACGGCTATCGGAGCCTGCACACCTCCCTGATCTACGAAAAATCGATGCGGGTGGAGGTGCAACTGCGCACCCGCGAGATGCACCGGACCAACCATTTCGGGCTCGCCGCGCACTGGGCCTACAAGCAGCACGGCGATGCCGACGGGCAGGTCGGCTGGCTACGCGATCTCATCGAGATCGTCGATGCGAGCCACGATCCGGAGGAACTGCTCGAACACACACGCATGGCGATCTACCAGGATCGCATCTTCGCCTTTTCGCCCAAGGGCGCGCTGTTCCAGTTGCCGAAAGGGGCGACGCCGGTCGATTTCGCATTCGCCGTTCACACCGATCTGGGTGCGCACACGGTGGGGGCGAAGATCAACGGACGGCACGTGCCGCTGCGCACCGCGCTGAATAATGGCGACGTGGTGGAGATCATCAAGGGCGCCGAGGCCGAACCGCAGATGAGCTGGCTCGGCTTCGTCGTCACCGGCAAGGCCCGCGCCGCGATCCGCCGCGCGGTGCGGTTGAAGGAACGGGCCGAAATCGCCGAGCTGGGCGCCAAGCTGTTCGAGGAAATTGCCGAGCGCGTGCCGGCCGAAATCGGGCGCAAGGCGATCCGCGCGGCGCTCAAACGGCTCGACATGGCCGAGATCGACGATCTCAACTACGCGATCGGCGCGGCGCGCATCACCGACAAGGAAGTGATGGAGGCGCTGGTCCCCGGCTGCACCACCAATATCGATTCCGATACCACCTGGATCAGCCAGGAACGCGCGATTTCCATTCGCGGGCTGACCCCCGGCGTCGCCTACAGCCTTGCCAATTGCTGCAACCCGGTTCCGGGCGACCGCATCGTGGGGCTGCGCCACCAGAACGAGCGGGTGGAGGTCCACCGGATCGACTGCCTGTCGCTGGCGAGCGGCGTCGACAGCGACTGGATCGACCTGCAATGGGGCAAGCAGTCGGCGGGCGCCGTCGGAAGGCTGCACGTGACGCTCTACGACCGGCCCGGCACGCTGGCGGAAATGGCGGGGATTTTCGCGCGCAACCACGTGAACGTGCGCAGCCTGGTCCAGACCGAGCTCGACCATCCCTTCACCCATTACGACATCGATCTCGACGTGCAGGACCTCGCCCACCTCACCCGCATGCTCAGCGCCCTGCGCGCGAGCGACGCGGTCGCGGACGCCCAGCGCGCCTGATGCAGCGGGTCTGACCCGCTCGCATTCGTCAGCGCTTCGCGCGGCGCACGGGCACGGGGATGTTGCAGATGTCCGCCCCCTCCGCCGGCGACACGAAAAACGCATCGCGCCGGTTCGCCCGCGCCGCGGCATAGGCGGCGAAGCTGTCGCTGTCGGTCGAGAGATATTCGAAACGCGGTCGGTTCCCGGTCGGCAAATCGCTCGCCACGCGGATGCTCTCGATGCGCGTGCGCTGCGCCGGATCGACGTAGAAGCCCGCATCGCCCTTCCCGCGCGGCAGGCTGGAGAGGTATTCGATTCCCTCCACTACCCGCCCGACCAGCGCGAGGTTGCGGTCGAGATGCCGCGGTGCCTGCCCGATCACGGCGTAGAGCTCACCCCCGGTGCCGGTATCGGGCGGCATGCCATGCCCGACGCCGACCATCCCATAGCAATGGACGGGCCAATTGCGCTCCGTATCGGGGGTCGCCACACCCGCCACGGGAAAGCCGCGATAGAAGCTCGTCCAGCGGATGATGTCGTTGGGCGGCACGAACAGCGGATCGAGGGCGCGCGGCCGGTCGAGGTGGCGCGGATAGACGTACTCCTCCGCGACCGTGCGCACGCCCTGCGGCAAGGGTTTTTCCGGCCCCTCGCTCTCGGGATTGTCGTGGTTGGGATCGCCCCACTGGACGACGTAATTGTCCTGCACCCGCATCACCGCGAGCCCGTCGTACCAATGCGCGCGGGCGAGCGTGCGGATATTGTCGACCCAGCCCCGGCTTAAAGGCGGCGGCATCAGCTGGATAAGAACCTGCCGCCGCTGGCCCTCGCCATTCGGGGAAAGCGTCATCACCAGCAGGTCCTCGGGCGCAATCGCGACCCAGTCCGATTGCGGCGCGGCGGCGACGATCTCGCCCGGGGATGGCGCGGCAGGCTGTGCCCCGACCGGCGTGGCCAGCGCGAGTGCGGCCAGCAGCGTCGCGGCGCCGCGCAGGCTCATGCGCCCTCGATTTTGCGCACCGGATAGGTCAGCGAACAGATGTCGTAATCGCTCGGCACGGTGGCGTAGAATTCGCTCGGCCGCCCGGTCGCCGCCAGCCACCCGGCGAAGGTCGCGCCGTCGCTCTTCAAGTATTTGTAGCGCGGGCGATCTTTCGCCGGCAACTCGCTCGCCAGCCGCGCCCACCGGATCTGCAGCGGATCCTGCCCGTCGGCGTAGAAGCCCATCTCGCCCGTACCCGGCGGCTGCGTGCGCAACAGGTCGAGCCCTTCGACCACGCGCCCCACCACGGCAAGATTGCGGTCCAGCCGGCGCGGCGCATGGCCGATCACGGTGTAGAACGTGTCGCCCAGCCCGGTCGAGGGGTCGACGTCACGCGCCACCCCGACCATGCCGGGGCAGTGCAGCGGCCAGTCCTGCGCCCCGTCGGTGGCGGTCGGCCAGCCGCCCTTGAACGCGGCGGAAGGCGCGTAGGAATCGCAGAAATCGTTGTCGAGCACGCGATCGCCGCACGGGTCGGCCAACGGCGCCTGGCGGGGGAGCGGATGGGTGAAATCGGCCCGGCCGACCCGCTCCAGCCCTTCCAGCGGGGCGCGCTCCTCGTCCGGGTCGCCCCATTGCGCGACGAAGCCCGGCGCGATGCGATAGACCGACGAATGCGTGTCCCACCAGCGCGCCTGCGCCAGCTTGCGGATATTGCGGACCCATTTCTGGCTCCACGGCTCGCCCATCAGCTGCATCACGATACGCCGCTCGGTGCCGTCCGGCGCCGGATTCAGTTCGAATACCAGCAGGTCCTCCGGCCGCACCTCCTGCCACGCGGCGGCGGGTGCGGCATCCAGCACCTCCTTCGCGCTCGGCGGCTTCGCGGCCTCCCCCTCCTGCGCCAGCGTCGATCCGGGGAGCGCCAGGGCCAGCGCGGCGAGAGCGGGAATGAGCCTGTTCATGGCCACGCATCCTGCCACGGCCCGCCGCCAAGGCAAGCGCCTTCAGTCAGGGCGCTGCGTCTTCCAGCGCGTGCATGTCCTCGTCGGAAAAGCCGAAATGATGGCCGATCTCGTGGATGACGACATGCGCCACCAACATTTCCAGCGTGACGTCGCCGCGCTCCGCCCATTCGTCCAGGATCGGGCGGCGGAACAGGCGGATGCGGGTCGGCATCTGGCCGCTCATCTCGATGCTGCGGGTCGGCAGCGGATGCCCTTCGTAGATGCCCGACAGCTCGAACGGCTCCTCCAGCCCGACCACGGCCAGCGTGCGCGCATCGGCGAAATCCTCGACCCGGAAATCGACATCGCCGAGCTCGGCACGGAAGCGCTGCGGCAGCCGGTCATAGGCCTCGCGCCCCAACCGGGCGATATCCTCCAGCGAGGGAGCAGGACCGAAGCGTTGCGCCATCGTGCAAGAGCTAGGCACACACGCTTGCGCTCGCAAGCCCGCGCGGCTAGGGCGCGCCTTCTTGTTCGAACCGGCGCACGGTCCACGCATCCCAGATGCACGGCAGGCCGGGATGCCCGAACATGCGGAGCGGTGGCCGAGTGGTCGAAGGCGCACGCCTGGAAAGTGTGTATACGGTAACCCCGTATCGAGGGTTCGAATCCCTCCCGCTCCGCCATTTTCCCCTAAGCGAACTGACGCGACATTAGGCAATGGCCCGTCAGCGCAGCAACGGCACGATGGCTCGCGAAAAAGGCGGCGGACTTTTCCGCCCGCCGCCCTCTCCTCTTCTCGCGATCGGCGCCGGCATCCGGCGCGGCGGCTCGGTTACCAGCCGAACCGTATCGAGGCGCGGAAGTTGTAGCCGATCTTGCCGAACTGCTCCTCCGCCCCGGCATCCGCGCCGATGGTGTAGAAGCCGTTGCCGCCATAGGCGCGCAGGCGGGCGAACCAGCCGCTTTCGCGCTCTTCCGGGACCAGCAGGAACGCCTCGCCGTCGCCATACCGCGCGGTGGTGGTGCCCAGCGTGCTCGACAACAGCTGGCGCCAGCCGCCTTCGCCTTCCAGCCGGAGCCAGAATTCGTCGCGCCGCTGCATGCCGAACAGGTCGGCGCCCGCAGCCATCGCCATGTTGAGCGCCAGCTCCTCGCTCTTGCGTTCCGCGACGGTCAGGTTGAGCGCGTCGCCACCACCCGTTTCGGTCGACCCGCTTTCAGTCAGCTTGAGATAGTCGAGCACCAGCGAGGGGCGGAAGAAAAAGAACTGCGAGCCGCCTTCCAGCGAAACGCCGCCGGTGGCGGATGCGAAGTCGCCCGACCAGTCGCGCTGGATCGTGAAGGAAACCGCGTCCTCGCCGGTCCCGCCGCGGAACACCCGCGACCCCTCGAAATCGGATTTGCCGATGCCGGCGCGCGCGAAGGCCCCGAGCGCGCCGAACCGGCCCCGCCAGTGGACCCCGCCTTCGTAGCTGGTGTCGTCCACCGTGTTGTCGAACGGCGCCTCGTGCTTGTTCCACAGCCAGCTGCCGGTCAGGCCGAACGCGCCGATCCCGGTGAGGTATTCGACCCCGCCGCGAAAGCCCAGCCCGTCGAGATCGTAGGCCATGGTCTCGCCGCGGTCCTTCTTCGATTTCCAGGTCGCGAAATCGCCCACGATGCGGAACTTGCCCTGTTGCTCCAGCGGGCCGACGGGGTCGGTCAGGTGGCGATCGAAGGCGCGCAGCGCCTGGCTCAACCCTTCGAAACCGCCGCCCGCATGATCGGGCAAGGTGGTGCCGACATAGGCCTGCAGCAGTTCCGAGGTGTCGATGCCGAGGAAGATCCTCGCCACATCCTCGTCCTTCGACAGCGTTTCGTAGAGCGCGTCGAACGATGCCGCTTCCGAGCGGTTGAGGCCGAGCTCGCCGATATCCTTGCGGTCGATCGCGACGCTCAGCGTGTTGCCTGACGTGCTGAGCGCGGCCTTGTAGATGAAGGGCAGCAGCGCGCTTTCGAGAGCGAGCTGGTCCGCCCCGGCAAGCGAGCCCGCCGTTACGATGCGGTACGGGTTCTCGGTGTCGGCAAGCTGGGTCAGGCGGATGCCGACCTTCGCGCCCTTCGCGAAGCTGGCGGCCCCGCCCACCGTGAGCGCGCTGGCCTGCGGATCGCCGCCCAGCGTCACGCCGAGTACGCCCGTCGCGCCCATGTCGAGCGATGCGATCGTGGTCGGCTGCGTCAAGGCGAGGGTGCCGCCCGCGACCGACACAGCGGTGTTCTGCGCGCCCGCCAGCACGCCCGAAAACGCGCTCTTGTCGCCGATCGAGAGCGAGCCCGCACCGCCGCCGAAATCGGCTGTGCCCACGAAGCGCGACGTTCCGGCCAGCGAAAGCTGGTCGGCCTGACCGCCGAACACCGCCTTGCCCGAATAGGCGGCGTCGCCCGTCAGGCGCATCCGGTCGGCCCCGGCCCCAAAGGTCGCATCGCCGATTACGGTGCCGTCGGCGATGTCGAACAGGTCGGACCCGCTGCCGAAGCGAATGGCGCCTTCGATCGCGGGTGCGGCCGCGTTCTCGGCAGCGACCAGTTGCTTGACCGTGGTGTCGCCCGTGCGCGCGGAAAGATCGATCGCGATCGACCGGCCTTCGCCCGCCTTGGCCCCGCCAGCCAGGATCGCGCCCCGGTTCTCCACGATGCCGAGCGTGCCGCTGCGGTCGAGGATGGCGTAGGCGGACCCCTTCTCCACCGTCTCCGCCCGGATCGTGCCTGCGTTGGAAAGCGTGGGAAGCGATGCGCCTTCCGCCACCACGATCGCGGCCGCGCGGCCGCTGGTGCCGGTGACCTTCGCGGTGATAGCACCGCCATTGACGAGCGCGGGAACGGTCGCGCCCGCCCCCAGCGACAGGCCGGTGGCGTCCGCATCGACCGCCGTCGCCGCGATGGAGCCTGTCACCTGCATCCCGTTGGCGACCGTCACCGCGCCGCCGCGCCCGCCCAGCGCGAAGCCGGTGCCGGTAACGCCGGAATAGACCCCGCTGCCCAGCACCGCGCCCTTCATCACGATGCCGTAGCCTTCTTCGGACCCTGCGAACGCCCCGATGGCGATGTCGCGATCCTCAGCGCCGATCGCCACCGCGGGGGCGGCACCGTAGGACGCGATCGCCGCATTGCCTTCCTTGGCATCCTCGATCCCGTCGTCGTCCTCGTCCTTGTCGTCCGCATCGGCATTGCGGGGCGCGACGTCGAACACGATGCCGCCCGCGACGTCGCCCGCGACCACCAGCGCGCTGCCGCCCTGCAGCAGGTCGTCCGCGTCCAGCTTGGATACGTCGGCGGGGGCGGTCGTCTTGCGATAGCCGGTGCTGGCGATCGTTCCCTGCACCACCAGCGTCCCGCCGATGTCGCCACCCATGAGCGCGCCGACGGAATTCTTGCCCGTTGCCGCGATCTGGCCCGCGAGCCGCACGTCGCCGTCGATGGCACCGGCGGAGACGCCGACCGAATCGTCGCCCGTGACCGTGGTCTTGCCGTCGTGCACGAGATCGCCCAATAGCGGCCCGCCCAGCGCGATGCCGGCGGACTGGTTGCCTTCGACCGCGATGATCCCCGAATGGACGATCCGCCCGGTCAGCGGGCCGTCGACGCGGATGCCCGCGCGGCCGGTACCGGTCGCGAACGGCCCGTCGAGATCGCCGTCCTTGTCGCTGTCCGTGGGCGTGTAGCTCTCGTCCACGGTGATCGTGCCGGTGTTCACGATATCGGCCACGCGCGGGCCGGTGACCGCGATACCGGTCGCCCCGTCGGCCCCGGTGATCGTGATCTTGCCGTCATTGGTGACGTCGTTGTCGCTGTCGACGGTGACGGCGGTGCCGGTGGAAAGCGTGATTGCGCCATCCGTCCCGATCTTCAGGTCCGCGCCCTGCCCGTTGTCGAGTTGCGACGTGCGCACGGGGGTGGTGCGCGGCGTGTTGATGACGGTCTGCGCGGCCAGCGGGGCGGCCAGCGCGGCGAGCGCCGTGCCGGCGAGAAGCGTACGGTACATGATGGGTCCTCCTGATCCTTCTGACCGGAAAGACGGAGGCGTCGGCGCGCGACCTTGGCCGCGCGCGAAATTTATTCGCGCGTCGGCGGACCGGTCAGAATTGCGCGTCGAGCCCGATGCGCAGCGTGCGCGGTTGCAGCGGCGTCGCCTGCTCGCGCCCGATCGCGAAGGGGGTGCCCAACGCGAAGCGATTGCCCGTGGTGTCGGCGATATTGGTCAGCGACACGGTCAGCCCGGCCCGGTCGCGGCCGAACCGCACCACCACCGCATTATCGAGATAATCGCCCTGCAGCTCGCCCAGTTCGGGGCCCACGCCCAGCCGCGAGGGGCCTACATAGCTGACCCACCCCTTCGCATCCAGCGTCAGGCCGTTCGCGAACCGTTTGCTCCAGTCGAGACCGACGCGACCGGAAAAGCGGGCGATGTTGGGGATCTGGGTCAGCCGGTCGAAGGTCGCGAAGACCGGCTGGTCGACCTTGCTGTCATTGTAGCTGGCGCCCGCTTCGAGGCGCAGACCGGGTGCCAGCCGCGCCTCTGCCGAAAGGCTCGCCGCCCAGATCCGGCCATTGCCGACATTGGCGGTGGTGGGCAGCCCGGACACGTCGATGAAATCGGCCTGAATGTCGCGCCACCGCGTGTAGGAAAGGTTGCCCGCGAACCACACGCTGCCTTGCCCCGGCGCGCCCAGCCCGCCGCCCAGCTCCACCGTGCCGACATGGTCGGACCGGAATTGCTGGACGAAATTGCCCGCCACCGCGAGGCCGCCGGGCCGGAAGCCTTCCTGATAGCGCAGATAGGCGCGCGCGTCCGACGGTAGCTCCACCAAGATGGAGGCGGAGGGCAGAAACGCGGTTTCGGTTCGCTCCGCCGTGATCGTGCGGCCCGCCATCGCCAGCGCGGGCGCAACGTCCTCCCCCGCCCCGCCCAGCCGCGCATGGGTCGCGCGCAGCCCGCCGGAGACGACGACCGGCCCGAACAGGCGCAGGCTCGCCTCGCCGTAGCCGGTGATCTCGCGCACGGTGTTGAGCACGCCGGTCGTCAGCATCTGCTCCCCATCCGCGCCCAGCGACCGGGTCAGGCGGGTGCGGTTGTCGAGGAAGCTTGCCCCCAGCACCCAGCCTAAGCGATCGCCCATCGGTTGCCACGCCCGCGTCTCGTTCGCGATCATGCGCGTATCGTTGCGCTGGATAAACAGGCGGGGGTCGCCCTGCCGGGGCGTCGCATCGTACCGCTCGCGCAGATCCTGCCCGGCGATGCCGGTCGAGCTGCGCAGGCGGACGGCACCGATCCGGCCGGCAACGACCGCCTGCACCTGGCCGTACTGCGCCGCGGCGCCTTCGCGCACGCGGGCGGAGCTTTCGAGCCGCGAGCCCGCCCGGTCGGCATACTGGCTGTCGTGCGCGTCGGTATCCTGGCCCACCGCGATCAGGTCCAGCGTCCAGTCGGGGGCCAGCTCGGCGCGAAAGGCGGCGCGGCCCGACAGGATGCGGGTCCGGTTGACGTTGCGCCGCCCCAGGTTCGGCTTGTCGATATAGCCGCCATCGGAGGTGAAATCGCCGTTCAGCCGCAGCGCGGTTCCCCCGGTCAGGGGAATGTTGACGGTGGCATGCGCATCCGATCCCGGCTCGCCGTGCCGGATGATCGCGCCGCCCGTCATCAGCCGTACCTCGGTTTCGCCCGGCCGCGGCGGGTTGGGAACGAGGCGGATGATCCCGCCGAGCGAGCCGGCCCCGTACAGCGTGCCCTGCGGGCCTTCCAGCACCTCCACCCGCTCCATGTCGGACAGGCGCAGATCGGGATCGGGCGCGTTGTAGCTCAGCCGCAGATCGCCCAGATACTGGCCCACGGTCGCCTGCGTCGGACCGGTGAAGCTGGAATCGGCGATTCCCCGGATGAACAGCTTGTTGCGCCCGCTGCCGAGATAGGTCGAACTGACCGTGGCGATGCGCTGCGCGATCTTCTCAGTTCCGCCGACGCCGCCCAGTTCCAGGCTCTTCCCTTCCAGCAGCGACACCTGCGCCGGCAGGTCGCGCAGGCGCAGTTCGCGCTTGCTCGCCACGACCACGATGGGCTCGCTCTCAACCAGCGGAGCGGGCGGCACGGGCAATGCCGCCTCCGACCGGGGGGCCGGGGCCGCGCGGACGCTCGCCGGCTCCGCCGCCACCAGCCGCCAGGCCTGCGGACCGACGCGAACCGCCGTCAGGCCGCTCGCACGCGCGATCGCGCGCACCGCCGTGGCCGCATCCATCCGCCCGCGCAGGCCCGCAACCTTGCGGCGGGCGATGGCGCGATCGGCGATGACGATGCTGCTGCCGGTTTCGCGCGCGACCGCGATCACCACATCCGACAGGCTCCCCCCCGGAATCGCCAGGTCGGCGCTGCGCGCGGACAGCGGCGCGGCGATCAGCGCCGCGAGGGCAGCGAAGGCGGCGAACAGCGGGCGCATGTCAGTCTGCCGACAGCTCCCACCCCTTACCCACACGGCGCACACGCACGCCCAGCAGCGGCTGCAGCGATTGCGGATCTGCGCGCAGCGGATCGAGTGCGATGCTGCCCGAATAGCGCACATTGGCGCTGTCCGGCGCGACCCGGAAGGCGATGCCCGTGTTGGCGGCAAGATCGGCGGCGATTCGGGCAAGCGGCGCGTCGCGAAACGTCACGCGGCCCTCGCTCCATTCGCCTACCTCTGCCGGTGCCACCGGGCTGACGATATAGGTGTTCTCGCGCCGGACCAGCCGCTCGCCCGCGTCCAGCCGCAGGCGCTGCGCCGCCGGATTGACGAGCACGGCGCCCTCTCCGACCGCGACCTCCAGCCCGGTGGCGTCCAGCCGCACGTCGAACACCGTCCCCGCATCGACCAGCGTGTCGCGCCCGGCGACCAGGCGGAAGGGATCGCTCTCGTCGTGGCGGATATGGAGCAGGGCGCGCCCCCGCTCCAGCCGCGCGCTGCGCGCATCGTCCGCCGCGACGATGAGACGGCTGCCCCCTGCCAAGCGGATCGTGCTGCCATCGCCAAGGGCGACCTGCCGCGTCTCGCCCGGCGCGGTGCTGTAGATCCGGTCCGCGCCCGGTGTCTGCCACACCCAGACGAAGGCGATGGTCGCGAGACAGGCGGCAAGCGCGGGCGCGAACCATCGCCGCGTCCAAATGCCCGCGCGGGACGGCGTCTCGTCGTCGTTCGCAGCCGGCTCCGCCGCCGGCATCGGCGCCGGTCGGTGTGCGAATGTCTCGGCGCCATCCGCGACCGCTGCCAACACCGTATCGTACGCCTCGCCATGCGCGGGATCGCGTTCCAGCCACGCGGTGAAGGCCTCCCACTCCTCGAAAGCGGGATCGCCGGTGGAAACTGCCCAGCGCAGGGCCTGTTCGTGAATCGTCTCGTCAGGATGCATCTGCCGCTCCTCCTGACAAGATGACGGAGACGACGCGCTCAGCCCTCATCGATCCGCCTCCTCACGTCCACCAGCGCCCGATAGGCGAGGCGCAGGTCGCTTTCCACCGTGCTCAGGCTGACCGCGAATTCCCGCGCCACCTCGCGCTGCGGTATGCCGTCCACACGGTGCCGGCGAAAGATCGCCACGGCACGCGGGCCCAGCTCGCGCAGCGCCTCCTCCACCAGCGCGGCATGCTGGCGCCCCTCCACGATGCGATCGGCAGACGGGTCCGCGCTCCTGCCCTCGGCCACCCCGGGCTGCGCCTCGGCCCAGGCCTGCTCCCGCGCCCGCGCCTGCCGGGTGGAGCGGAAGCGGTCGATCATGACGCGATCGGCGGTGCGCATCATGTAGCCGGGCCGCGCGGCCGCGCCCGCATCGGCGGTGCTGGCCAGTCGCAGCCAGACCTCGTGCAACACATCCTCCGCCGCGTCGCCCGCGCCGCGCGCGCGGACGAAGCGCAGCAGGGGCGCACGGTGGGCCGCGAACGCAGCCTCCAGCGCAGGGGGTGGGGACACGGGATGCATGGGCCTGGCGACGAGGACTGGGGCTTCCGGATCGGGGAAAGGGGCGCGCGCAACCTCTTACCGTTCCGGTCGCTCGCCCGGAAGAGGTCAATCCGCACCCCCGCCCCGGCGCATCCCATGCCCGCTTCGGCCCGACGTGCGCCCTTCCAATTGCGGACGCGGTCGCTAACAGCACCCAATCGTGGGATTCGACCGCCTCCTATTGCGCACGGCGCTGTTGTGGTTCGCCGGGGCGGCGTTGCTGCTGGGCACCGCGATCCCGCGCGGCTGGATGCCGGGGGCCGACAGCGAGGGCGGTTTTGCGATCGTCATCTGTTCGCAAGGCCTCTCCCCGCAGGAGCAGGCGCTGTTTACGCGGCAGGCGCACACCGCGATGGCCATGGCGCACGGGGGCGGCGACGAAGGATCGTCGTCCAAACACGATGCCCCCAAGCATGATGCGATGGCGAAGCAGTGCCCCTACGGCGTCGCCGCGCATGTCGCGGGGATCGATCCGCACGGGCCGGTCTTCGTGTCCCCGATCGGTCCCGCCGCGCCTCCCTACCACGCGCTGCCCGCCATCGCGACCGGGCACGGTCTGGCCGCGCCGCCACCGCCTGCCCGGGGTCCACCGCTGAAGTCCTGATGTGCTGCCGCGGCGCGCGCTTTCGCGCGTGTCGCCTCCATGCCTCCTATCGGGACCAGATTCATGTATCGCAATCGAATTGGCCGGGCGCATCTCAGCGCACCGGCGCTGCTGCTCATATCTTTAGCCACCCCCGCGCACGCCTCCGAAGAGGCTGCGTCAGAAACCGACCAGACCACCATCGTCGTCACCGGCGCTCTCGACAGCCGGGACCTGCGCGCGCTCGACACGCCTGCGCTGGGCATCGCGATCGACGCCGATCAGATCGCGGCGGTCAACGCGGTCAATGCGGAGGACAGTATCCGCTATGCGCCCAACCTGATCGTCAGGAAGCGCTATGTCGGCGATGCCAACGCTACTCTCTCGTTCCGCAACATGCACACCACCCAAACGCCGCGGGCGCTGGTGACGGTCGACGGGTTCCTGATCTCCGACTTTCTCGGGGCCGATTTCGATACCGCGCCCAAATGGGCCGTGCTCTCGCCCACCGACATCGCGCGGGCGGAGATCGTCTACGGGCCGACCTCGGCGCGCTATTCGGGCAATTCGCTCGGCGGCGTGCTGCGGCTGGAGACCGCGCCGGTACGCGAAAATGCGCTGACCCTCGGCGCGCAGGGGGTTTATCAGAACTACCGGTATTACGACACCGACGAGGACCTGCTCGGCTACGCGCTGGACGGGCAGGCGGACGTCGCCCTGGGATCGCGCGGGGGGATCTCGGTCGCCTATCGCCATCTCGAGAATCAGGGCCAGCCGATGCAGTGGCGTACCGTCGCGCCCGGTACGCCCTATGCCGACCAGGCGATCGTCGACGACGCGCTCGGCTTCCCTTTGCGGATTGCTGCTCAGGATAGCGTGGTCGACAGCGTGGAGGACCAGATCCGCGTGCGCGGCAATTACGACCTCGGCGGGGGCTGGAAAGCGCGCGGGCTCGCCGCACTGCTCCTCGACGCCGAGGATACGACCGATCCCGAAAGCTTCTTGGAAGACGCGGCCGGTAATCCGACCTTTATCGGCATAGCGGGCGTCACCCGCGGCCTGACGCGCAGCGCCGAATTGCTGACCGGCGTCGGTCTGTCGGGCGAACTATCGGGCTGGACCATCGATCTCACCGCCAGCCGGTTCGAATTGCTGAAGGATCGTGGGAGGCAATCCGACGGGGTCGACGTCGCGACCGGGATCATTCCCGACAGCGGCATCGTCACCGACAAGGACGCGCACTGGACCAGCCTGGAGGCGTCGGCCGAACGGCGTTTCGGCGCGCACCGCATCGCGCTGGGCGCGTCCTATGCGGCCTATTCGGGCGAGAACCGCACCGGCGCGGTGAGCGACTGGCGCGGCGGAACGCCCGCGGCAATCCGCAACGCCTCGGGCGGGGAAACCCGGCTGGCGGGGTTCTTCGCGCAGGACGCGATCGCGCTCGCCCCGATGCTCGAGGCGACGCTCGGCCTGCGTTACGAGACCTGGCGTGCCAGCGACGGCTTCCTCGGAAATGGCGGTACCCGCGTCGATTACGCATCGCGTTCCGAAGACGCGCTGTCGCCCAAGCTGGCGCTCACCTTACGGCCCGATAATGCGACCGAGCTGGTGGCGTCGGCGGCGTGGGCGACCCGCTTCCCAACCATCGGCGAACTCTATCAGGCGGGGCTCATCAGCTACGGCCCGGAGGTGGGCCAGATCGATCTGGGCGGCTTCGACCCCGACTTGAAGCCCGAGCGGGGGTTCGACCTGCAGCTTACGGGGTCGCGCCGGTTCGGCAATGTGAAGCTCACGCTCAGCGGGTTCCGGCAGGCGGTCGACGACACGCTGTTCGGGCAGACCATCCTGGTGCCGAGCGCCACCGATCCCGACGTACCGGTCAGCCAGTCGCTGATCACCAATATCGGCGAGGTCGAAACCTGGGGCGTCGATTTCATCGTCGCGGCGGAGGACCTGTTCATCCCGGGCTTGTCCTTCGACGGAAACGTGTCGTGGATCGACGCGAAGATCACCGAGAACCTCCTCAATCCGGCGCTGGAGGGCAATCGCTTCCCGCGCGTGCCGCAATGGCGGGCCAACGCCTCGCTGCGCTATGCCGTCTCGTCCAAGATCGACGTCGCTGCGAACGTCCGGCACCAGAGCACGCCGGACCGCAATCTCGAAAACAGCGCCAGCTCGCGCTGCGACACCTATTACTGCGTTTCGCCCTTCACCTTCGTCGACCTGAAATCGACCATCCGTTTCGACGGGTTCGACCTTGCCTTCGGGATCGACAACCTGATGGATGAGAAGGCCTTCGTCTTCCATCCCTATCCGGGGCGGACCTTCGTCGCGAGCGTGCGCTGGAAGGGGGGCCTGTGATGGGCGCGGGCATCGCGATCCCGCGGCAGGAACGCTGGTACGGCACCGTGTGGCGGTGGCACTTCTACGCGGGGCTGTTCACCATCCCCTTCATCCTGTGGCTGTCGGCCACCGGCGCGATCTATTTGTTCAAGCCGCAGATCGAAGGCTGGATCGACCGCCCGTACGACGAACTGCGCGTGGCGGGTCCCCCGGCCAAGCCGTCGGACCTCGTGCGCCGGGCCGAGGCGATGGTGCCGGATGCGGCGCTGCACCGCTTCGTCCTGCGCGAAGAGGCGGACGACGCGCAGCGCATCGTGGTGGGTGTCGGCGCACAGGAAACGCGCGTGTATCTCCATCCGGGAACCGGGGCCATGCTTCGGACCATCGGCGAAGAGGACCGGCTGATGCAGGTGATCTTCCGCCTGCATGGCGAGCTGATGGCGGGCCGCTGGGGCTCGACCGTGGTCGAACTGGCGGCAAGCTGGGCGATCGTCATGCTGCTGACCGGCATCTTCCTGTGGTGGCCGCGCGAAAGCAGCGGGCCGGGGGGCGTGCTGTACCCCCGGCTGGGGCGCGGCGGACGCCGCTTCTGGAAGGACCTGCACGCGGTGACCGGCCTGTGGGTGTCGGTGTTCGCCATCCTCCTGATCTTCAGCGGGCTCCCTTGGGCGAAGAACTGGGACGACTACCTCGCGGTGGTGCGCGAGGCGACGGGACAGGTCGCAGGGCCGGTGGACTGGTCGCGCGGCTCCGATGCCGAGGCCGCGCAACGCGCACGGCTCGACCGCGCCAGCCGATCCGCGCTGGGCCCGCATGCCGGGCACGGATCGATGGCGATGCACGGCGGCGCCGGGGCTTCGTTGAACCAGCTCGACCGGGTGGTGGCGACGGCCCGCGCGCTCGACCTGCCCTCGCCGGTGGAGATCACCCCGCCCACCCCCGGAACCAGCGTGTGGAAAGTTCAGGCCAACCCCGCCAATCGGCCGCAGCGCAGCACGGTGGAGGTGGACGGCCGCGACGGCGCGGTGGTGGGCCGCGTCGATTTTGCGCAGCGTCACTGGATCGATCGGCTGGTGGGCTACGGCATCGCGATCCACGAAGGCGCGCTGTTCGGTCTCGCGAACCAGTTGCTGGGCCTCGCGACCCTGCTCGCGCTTGTCACGGTGGCGGTTTCGGGGGCAGTGATGTGGTGGCGACGGCGACCGACCGGGAAACTGGGTGCGCCGCTGCCCAAGGGCACGATCCGGCACAGCGGTGCGCTGGTCGCAGCCGTCGTCGCGCTCGCGTTCGTCGTGCCGCTGTTCGGGATCAGCCTCGCCGTCGTCGTCGTGCTGGAGCGCGCGGTCCTGCGTCGCCGCTGGGGTCGCACGCTGGGCTTGCGCGGGGGATAGCCGTCAGCGCAGCGCGGCTGCGGTTTCCGCGCGGATCCGGCGCAGGGGATGGCGCACGATGGGGGCGAACGCGCCCGCCGCACCATCCCCGCCATAGCCCCAGCGGGCCGCGCGGCGCGCCTGCTCCGCCGTCAGCGGCGGCGGTGCGGGATAGTCGGCATTGCCGTCCCGCAGCGCGACCGGACTATCGGCCGCGGCCAGATCGAGAAAGCGGCACAGTGCCGGCATCGGATCGGCGCGCACCAGATCCTCGTACCGGATCACCAGCGCGCAGTGGAGGAAGGCAAGGTCCCGCGTCATCAGCTCGTACGCATCGAGCGCATAGTCGATCAGCTGCGCCGCCGGATCGTCGACCCATTTGGCGAGGGCGGCCGCCATCACCGCCGGGTGCCGCAGGACGATCACGAACTGCGCCATCGGAAACAGTTGCTGGTAAAGGCGCATGCGAGTGAGGTTGACGGGCGATTTTTCGACCCGCCAGCGCCCCCCGGGTGCAAACCAGCGGTCCCAGTCCGCCTCCATGCGCGTGCGCACCGCCAGCGTGTCGAACCGGCACTCCTCCACCAGATGCTGGTCTGGATCGGTGGCGTAATGGCCCGGCATGCCATGCTGCGCGGTGTGCGGGATCGCGCCCTGGGCATAGCAGCCCTCGTCCTCCGGCGCGGTCGGGTGCGCCAGCGCCGCGATCTCGGGATGGGAGGCGAGCAGGCGAGCCAGCAGGCTGGTCCCGGTCCGGTGGAGGCCGGCGACGAAGACGTACCGCCCGGCGAACGGCGTCACGCGCCCGCCCGCCGCTCTCCTGCATTCTTGTCCAGCGCGTGGCCGACCTCCAGCCCGCCTTCGCCGTAGAGATAGGCGGGATCGAACCGGGCCATGTCCTTCAGCCGCTCGGCATCGAGGATGGTGATGCGACCGCGCCGGAATTCCACGACGCCGCCCTCGCGCAGATCGCGCAGCGACCGGCTCATATGGATTTCCGACAGGCCGCACATGTCGGCCAGGTGGACCTGCGTGAACGGCGTGCCGAACCCCTTCGCATTGCCCAGCCCCACCATGCGCAACCGGTACCACAATTCGGTCAACACATGGGCGACGCGCCCGACCGCGCGCAGCTTCGTCATCTTGGCGATCCATTCGCGGTGGATCGCCGCGTCGAGCAGGGTCGCGAACCAGAACAGACGCGCCAGATGCGGCTCGTTCTCGAGCACGTGGCGCAGCTTCTCGTGCGGGACGATGCCGATTTTCGTGCGCCCGAACGCCACCAGGTCGTGGTCGAGCCGCTTCAGCGCGAAGCCGTGCAGGTCCACGAAATCGCCGGGCACCTGGAAACCGACGATGCTGCGTTCGGTCTCGTGCTCGATCGTGCGCAGCATGAACCCTTCGATCAACACGGTTGAATGATCGCAGAAATCGCCCCGCGACAGGAGGCACGTTTCCCCCTGGGTTTCGCGCACCTCCTCGATCAGGCCTTCCAGAATGGCCTTTTCCTCGGCGGTCATGGCATGGCGCAGCCGGCTGGCCATGAACCGGCCGGTCCGGGGATAGCGCGTCAGTTCTGTCGCGAGCGTCATCGATCCTCCTGCCATGCTGTCATTATGCGTCGCCCTTCGCCCGGTTCCTTCGCAGGTCCAACTTAATATATGCAGGTTTCGGGGACGCTATCGTTCGGCAAGGCGTTGAAAGGCATGATCATGTGCCGTCCCGCGTCGCCCCGTTCATGAAAATCGCCGTTATCGGCCACATCCGCCACCCGATCGCCCCTCCGTTCATGGGCGGGATGGAGGCGCATTGCCATCAGCTGGTGCAGGCGTTGTCCGATCGCGGCCACCGCGTCACCCTGTTCGCCGCGGCGGGTAGCGACGCGCCCGACCTCGTCGCGATCGGTGCGCCTTACGAGCGCGTTCTGCCGTGGAGTGAGTGGCGCGGGACAGATCGCCTCGTCGCTTTTCAGGCCGATGCCTTTGCGCGGGCCATCGATGGCATTACCCGCGGCGCATACGACGTCGTCCACAACAATTCGCTGTCGCCCGAGGTGATCGACTGGGGCCGCTCGGCGACCGTTCCCATGGTCACCTCGCAGCACGTCCCGCCTTTCGCCACGATGCGGGGCGCGGTCGCGCGGGCGAAGGATGTCGCCGGGTCGGCCTTCACCGTGACCTCGCGCCAGCAGCTTTCGCTGTGGGGGGAGGACGCGGGCGCGAACATGCATGTCGTGCCGAACGGGATCGACCTTGCCTGCTGGCACGGCGGGACCGCGCGGAGCGACTACCTCGTATGGTACGGCCGCATCGCGCAAACCAAGGGCCTGCGCGAGGCCGTGGCCGCCGCACGGCTGGCAGGCGCGCGGCTGCGCATCGTGGGCACGATCGAGGATGCGCCGTATTTCGAGGCGCATGTGCGCCCCTTCCTGGACGACCGGATCCGTTATGACGGCCATCTGCAAGGTAGCGCATTGCGCCGCGTGGTGGCCGGCGCGCGCGCCGCGGTGGTCACGCCGATGTGGGACGAACCCTTCGGCCTCGTCGCGGCCGAGGCGATGGCCGCCGCGGTCCCGGTCATCGCGTTCGACAGGGGCGCCATGCGCGAGGTGCTGGGCGACTGCGGACGGCTTGTGCCTGCGGGCGATGTCGACGCGCTGGCATCCGCCATGCGGCGGGCCGACGAACTCGACGGGTCGGCCTGTCGCCGCCGGGTGGAACGGCTCTATTCGCTGCGCCGCATGATCGAGGGGTACGAGGCGATCTACCGCGCAGCCATGAGCGGCCCCCTCGCTCAGCCCCGATCGTCCGCCATCGCGCCTGCCGCTCTGGCTTCCAGCCAGTCGAGGACCCGCGCGCTGCTGCCATAGGGCTGGTCTTCCTGCTGGGCCGTCAGCAGCAGGTCGTTCTGGTCGGGGTCGCGCAGCTTGCGCCAACCCTTCCCGTCGCGCTCGACCAGTCCCATCAGCACGAAGGCGCGCAGCCAGTGCTGCATCGTCGGCTCGCCCCATTTTTCGATGAAGCGGTGCGTGTTGGCGAGCACGCTGTCGAGATGGTGGACCGGCGGCATGTGGTGCGGGTGGTACTGGTGATAGGCCTTCGCCCCGCGCACCCACCAGATCGGCAGGTCGCAGCTGGCGACGACGCGGCCGAAATCGGTGTCTTCGCCGCCATAGCCGCAATAGCGTTCGTCGAACCCGCCCGTCGCGGCATAATCCGCAGCGCTCATCGCGAAGTTGAGGGACCAGAAGCAGCGATAGTCGCGGCAGGGCGCGGTTTCGCCCACGGGCGGCCCGGCGCGTTCCGAATGCTTGACCCCCACCCGGTCGAACCGCGCTTCGTCGATCCCTGCGTCGGTTGCGCCCTTGGGCAGGTAGGCGACCTCGCCCATCAGCAGGCCGGCATGTCCCGCCGCATGGCGTACGTAATCCGCCACGCAGCGCGCGCTGGGAATGCAGTCCACGTCGAGAAAGACCAGCAGCGCGCCGGTCGCCGCCCGGGCCGCCCGATTGCGCGCCGCAGCCAAGGGAATGCCCCGCCCGCCCAGCATGATCTGCCGTACGGTAAAGGGCGCGGGCGGCAGGCGGTACGGTTCGTCCTGCATGACCGCGATGACGAGTTCGTCCGGCAGCGTATCGCCGGCCGCCAGCCCGCGGACGAGGTTGGAAAGGTGGATCTCGCGGCCATGGGCCAGCGTGCAGACGGAAACCGTCATGCGCGCACCGCCGCAAGCGTGCACGGATGGTCCGCATCCATCCCTCGACCGGCCCATAGCCGCTCTATCAGGGCCTCGATCTCGCGCGCCGCGACCTGCGCCGCGTCGGGATCGACCAGCGCGCGCTGGCATTCGGGATCGATCATCGACGCGGCGCGCCAGTAACCCTGCCACTCCTGCGCGCTCGCCGGCCACAGCCGCGCATGCGCGGCGGCGCCGGCCCGGTCGAGTGCCTCCGCCTTGCACACCTGTTCCGCGAAATAGCGCCACTCGGGCACCACCACCCATGGTTTGCCCGCCGCCGCCACCAGGTGGACGGTGGTGTTGCCCGCGGTCGAGACGATGCGATCGGCGGCCGAAATCCAGTCGCCGACATTGTCCACCCAGCCCATGTGGGCCAGGTTCGCGGGCGGCGTTTCGTGCCATTCGCTCTCCATCTTGCCCAGCGTGACCCACAGCGTGTCGGGTTCGGACCGCGCGCCCAGGGTCAGCGGCGCGCTGGGGATGCCGCGACCGCCCCCGCCGCCCAAGACGACCACGCAGTCCTGCGATTGCGCCAGACCCAGTCGCTCGCGCGCGTCCTTCCGATCGCGCAGAACATTCGTATCGATTCCGACGCCGGGGGCGTGAATGGTCTTCGCCGCCTTCCACCCCGGCACGTTGGGCTGGTCCAGACCCTTGGCGTAAGGCGCCAACAGGCCCGCCGCGCCGCGATAGGCCGCGACATGGCCGGGGTCGTCGCGCATGCCGTGCTGCAGCACCGCGAGATGCGGGACCGATGCGATGCGCGCCAGTTGCCCCAGTTCGGCCGACACGTCGGTCACGAACAGCGCCGGGCTTTCGGCCGCGAACCAGCCGGTAAGCTCTGCCGTCGCGGTGGTGATCTGCGACCACCCCACCGGCGCGCAATGCAGCGTTTCCGGCGTTTCCAGCGCGGCAAGGCCGGGTGCGACCGGATGCGCTGCCTCGAACAGCGAGGGAATTTCGCGCACCTCGACCCCGTCCGCCAGCGCGGGAAAGATATCGGTCCGGGCGCAGAACAGCGTTACCGCCCGGTCTGGCGCGAGCGCGTTGGCGATGGCCGCCGCACGCTCGGCATGGCCGCGTCCCTGGTGATGGACGAAATAGCCGATCGGTCCGGTCATGCTCATTACGCTGCGCTCTTTCCCTCTTCGGCCAGCGCGAACGCCATCAGCCCTTCCAAAACCCCCGCCGCATGCGGTCGCGTCGCCATGAAGGCGCCGTGTTCGCGCCCGGCCCGGCGAAGCGCGTCCTCACAATTGGCGACCACGATCGCATTGGGGCAGGCGCGGATCATGTCGGTATCGTTGCCGCTGTCGCCCGCCACCATGACCCGTTCGAGCGGCAGGCCCAGCCGGCGCGCCACGTGCCGCGTGGCGGCCCCTTTCCCGCCTGCATGCGGCAGGATGTCGAGCAGGCGGCCGTGGCTGTAGACCACGCGCGCCGCGATACCGTTCGCGCGCAACGCCTTGCGCAGCGCGCCGACGATGTCTGCGCGCTGACACAAATAGCTGCGCTTGTAGGTGCGCTGTTCGATCCCGGATTGCGGCTGAACGTGCGCGCGCGCTTGCATGAAGCGGTCGATTGCCGGGGCGTCCCATCCCGCGGCGAGACAATCCGCATAGGCCCGATCCGCGACCAGTTCGCCGTCCTGCCGCCAGTAGATCTCGGTCCCGACCGAGGTGATCCAGACGGCGGGTTCGGGCAGGCTCCATTCCAGCATCAGACGCCGCGCCTCGGGCAGGCTGCGCCCTGTAGCGATTCCGAATGCGATATGCGGTCGCGCGGCAAGGTAGCTTGCGAGCGTAGCCGCCGACTTGCGACACCCGGTCAACGTGTTGTCGATATCGCACAGCAGCAGCGTGTGCGGCTGCTGGACCGAGCGGGTCTGCGCGACGGGACGGGTCGGCTTCACCATGCGCCGCGCGATCGCCGCGAACTGATCGGCGTAGCGATCCCAGGTGACCGCGGCGATATTGCGGCGCGCGCGGGCCGCGCATTCGCGATGCAGCACCGGATCCGCGATCATGGCATGCAGCCCCTCGCCCAAGGCGGCGGGATCTTCCGGGTCGACCAGCAGACCGTGGCCGATCTCGCCCACGATATCGACCGGACCGCCGCGATGGGTCGCGACCACGGGCAGGCCGTGCACGGCGGACTCCAGGATGGTGAGGCCGAACGGTTCGACCAGCGCCGGATTGCAGAAGACGCCGCCCGAACGCGCGGCGAGCGCATAGAGCCCCCGCACGCTCGAATGGTCGTGGCGGCGGGGGTAGGCGACACTGCCGTGCAGGTCGTGCCGGTCGATCCGGTCGACCAGATCGCGCATCACGCCACTTTGCTCGGCCTCACCGCCGTCGATGGAACGGCGCAGGCCGGGCAGGATGACGAGATTGGCGCGCGATCGCAGCGCGTCGTGCCGGGCGAACGCCTCCACCAGCCCGGCGAGGTTCTTCTTGCGCACCGGCCGCGCGATGGCGAGCACCATCGGTCTTGCAGGATCGCGCAGGAACGGCGCGACGAGCTCTCGCCCTGCCTCGATATCGTCCGCGCTCGCCTGCGTCTGATCGATACCCGGATGGACGCGCCAGATGCGCTCTATCCGGGCGCCGGGATAGGATGACAGCTGACGCTCGCACTCGTCGCGCGAGGATGCGATTACCGCATCGGATTGCGCGATGGCACGGTCTTCCTCCGCCAGTCGCGCCGCCAGATCGCCCGGCTGGGCCCCGGTCGCCGCCTGCTTGTCGCGCCCTAGCGAATGCGGCGTGTAGATGACCGGAATGCCCAGCGCCTCGCGCACTCGCAGGGCAACGTCGGCAGCGTCGGAGAAATGCGCGTGGATGACGTCGGGCAGGCGCGGCCGGCTGCGGAGGTTGGCGATCAGGGCGCGGGTGAACGCTGTCCGGTCGGCGGCCAGCGCTTCCTTGCATAGATAGCGCCTGTCGCCGCTGTCGATCCGCGTGATGACGAGCCCGGGTGCGACGTCTTCGGCGGGTACGGCGTGCACTTCCCCCAATTCTGGCGCATCGAACAGCCGGGTGACGATCTCGCACGCGGCGACGTCGCTGCGCCGGGCAAGCGCGCGCGCCTCCCCCAGGATGTAGGTGATATGGCCACCTGTATCCTCGGTCAGCCCGTAGCGGGGTTCCGCACGAAGGCATCCGCCCAGGGCAATGTGCATGATGGAAAGCGACTGCATTCGAAGGAACGAGCCGCCGAACCCCCCTTACGTTCCAAACCTATCTTTTATGAAGGAAACCGGGCCGACGATCACGACCGGTCGCGCTTGTCCCGGAATGGGCAGACCCAGTCGTCGGATACGGCGCGGCCGCTGTACTGGCGCGCCTCGCTGCCCTCGCCATGCGCTTGCAGCATCGGATTGATGTCACCCGCCAGCGCTTCGTCGCGGTCGAGGACGGTGCGGCGGATCTTCGCATACCGGCCGTCGGCGCGCAGCCGCTCGAACTGGCCGTGCAGGTTGAAGATCAGCGTGGGATAGGCAAACCGCCGCGCCGGGCGCGATGCGTTGGGATGCAGCCCGACCACGAAATAGCCCTCGCCCCCGAAGCTGAGCGAAAAGTGCGGATCGGCGGGATCGGCGCTAACGCCGGCATCATAGGATTGCCCGCGCCATTCGTCCTTGTCGGCGAGCGACTGGAGCCGCGCCCACATCGCCGCTTCGAATGCTTCCTCGCCCAGATCGCGCGGTCGATCGAACACGATCGCGAGGCTGCGCAGGAACGTCGGATCCTCCTTGTAGGCCCACGACCATCCCAGCAGCCGTTGATGGATGCGCAGGTCGTCCCACCCGCTCTGGAGATCGCACGCGACCAGCACGTCGAGCGTGTCGCGGGCAAGCACCGATTTCGCCCCCACGCATGGATACTCGCGCCCGGCGATAAAGGCATGGAGCTGCGCCACGATCGCCTCGCGCTTCTCGGGCGCGACTTCCCACACCGGCCGCCCGGACGGGGCAGCACCAAGCCTGCGCCCCGGGGCGCGATCTTTGGATAGCGTGGTATCTTGCGCGGACTGCACCGCAAATCTCCATCCTCATCCCGGGCCGCCCGGAAAGCGGGCGCGCCGTCGTACCGGGTGCAAAGCCCGGCCGCCCCGTCCCGTTCCGGTTCTTATCATTTATGAGGGTGGTGGTGCCGTCCGGCGCGGGACGGGTCAGTCCGCTGTGGTTTCCCCGCCCATCATCAGCGCGGCGCGGGTGCAGCGCGCGACGACATCGCCGTGCTGGTTGGTCGCGGTGTGTTCGAATTCCACGATACCTTGCCCCGGGCGCGACTTGCTGGGCCGGGTCGAGAGCACCTTCGTATGCGCCTTCAGCGTATCGCCCGCGAAGACGGGCTTGGGAAAGGTGACGTCGTTCATGCCCAGATTGGCGACCGTGGTCCCCAGCGTGGTGTCGTAAACGGTCATGCCGATCATGATGCCCAGCGTGTAAAGGCTGTTGAACAGCGGCTTTCCGAATTCCGTCCGGCTCGCAAAATCGGCATCGATATGGAGCGGCTGCGGGTTCAACGTCATCAGGCTGAAGCTGATATTGTCATGCTCCGTCACCGTGCGGGAAAAGGCGTGGTCGAAGCTCTGGCCTTCCTCGAACTGTTCGAAATACATACCCGGCATGCGGCGTCTCCTCTCGCGTCTGTGATCGCATTCGCCCTAGGCTCTGGGGCCCGGCCCGCCAAGACGTAGCGCGTTTGGCGCCGCAGCCGGGCTATGGCATTCCCGAAAGACCCGGCAACACGCGCGATTCTAACGGAGAGACCCGATGGATACCGAGACCTTCCAGATGCTGCGCGATACCGTGCGGCGGTTCGTCAACGAGCGGCTCATCCCCGCGGAGGACCGGGTGGAGGAAGAGGACGAGGTTCCGGCCGAGATCGTCGACGAGATGCGCGAAATGGGCCTGTTCGGCCTATCCATCCCGGAAGAGTTCGGCGGCCTCGGCCTCACCATGTCGGAAGAAGCGCGCATCATGTTCGAGATGGGACGCACGGCCTCCGCGTTCCGCTCGGTGTTCGGAACCAATGTCGGGATCGGCAGCCAGGGCATCCTGATCGATGGGACGGAGGATCAGAAGGCGCACTGGCTGCCCAGGCTGGCGAGCGGCGAGATCAGTTCCAGTTTCGCCCTGACCGAGCCGGAGGCAGGCTCCGATGCGGGCTCCGTCAGGACCACCGCGATCCGCGACGGCGACCAGTACCGCCTGAACGGGACCAAGCGCTACATCACCAACGCGCCGCGCGCGGGCATCTTCACCGTCATGGCGCGGACCGATCCCGATACGCCGGGGGCGAAGGGCGTATCCGCCTTCATCGTACCCGCCGACACGCCGGGGCTGACCGTGGGCAAGGTCGACAAGAAGATGGGTCAGAAAGGGACCAAGACCTGCGACGTCATGTTCGACGATGCGCTGGTCCCGGCGGCGAACATCATCGGCGGCGAGCCCGGTCGGGGCTTCAAGACCGCGATGAAGGTCCTCGACCGCGGGCGGATCAACATCGCGGCGAGCGCGTGTGGCATGGCCGACCGGCTGGTGGAGGAAAGCGTCGCCTACGCCGCACAGCGCAAGCAGTTCGGGCAGGAGATCGGCACCTTCCAGCTGGTCCAGGGCATGATCGCGGACAGCCGCACCGAAGCCTACGCCGCATGGTGCATGGCGCGCGACATCGCGCGCCGCTTCGACGCAGGCGAGCGGGCGCCGGGCGATGTCGCGGCGACCAAGTATTTCGCCACCGAGGCGCTGGGCCGGATCGCCGACCGCGCGGTGCAGGTGCATGGCGGCGCGGGGTACATGCGCGAATACAAGGTGGAGCGGTTCTATCGCGACGTGCGCCTGCTGCGCATCTACGAAGGCACCAGCCAGATCCAGCAGACCATCATCGCGAAGGGCCTGTTGCGCGAGGCAGGATTGCACCTTTGACCTTCGCTCCGCTTTTTTCGCGCAGGGTGGCTTAGAGGATTTCCTCGACCCGCTCCTTCGGGCGGCACAGGCGCACGCCCTTCCCGGTTTCCACCAGCGGGCGTTCGATCAGGATCGGGTCGGCGACCATCGCCGCCAGCACCGTCTGCGCATCGGCATCGGGCAGGCCGCGCTCGGTCGCGTCGGTGCCGCGCAGCCGCAACCCTTCGTTGGGCGTCATTCCCGCATCGTCATAAAGCTGGGCGAGCTTTTCGGCAGTGGGCGGATGCTTGAGGTATTCGACGACCTCGACTTCCACGCCGTCGCGCTCCTGCAGGATTGCCAGCGTGTTGCGCGACGTGCCGCATTTGGGGTTGTGCCAGATGGTGGCCTTCATGGGGTTTCCTCGTTCTTCGATGTGGTCATGGCGGGCACGGCCTCGGCCGCATCCTGCGAAGTGATCCCCGGCGCGGGCGCGGCGCTGATCGTCTCGCGCCGCCGCGCAACCCGCCCCGCGCGCTGCATCGCGCGCACCAGCCGGGGGTAGACGCCGCACCGGCACAGGTTGGGAATCGCGTCCACGATCTCCGCCTCGGACGGGTCGGGATTGCGCGCGATCAGGGCGGCGCCCGCTATCGCGATGCCCGGCGTGCAGAACCCGCACTGGATCGCCTGTTCCGCGACCAGCGCCTGCTGCACGGGATGCGACCGGTCGCGGCTCAGCCCCTCTATCGTTGTGATTTCGCGCCCCTCGGCCTCGGTGATGGTGATGAGGCAGCTTCGCAGCGCGGCGCCATCGACCAGCACCATGCACGCGCTGCAATCGCCCACCCCGCATCCATATTTGGTGCCGGTCAGGTTGGAGGCGTCGCGCAGCGCCCACAGAAGCGGCGTTTCGGGATCGAGCAGATATTCGACCGGTCGCCCGTTGACGATCATCTTCGACATCGGGCGCTTCTCAGCCTGCGTAGAATTCGACGAGGCCGCAGCGCTCGCAGCGATAGGCCATCATGTCGCGCAATTGTTTCTTGTCGATCTTGTACATGCCGGTCCAGCTTCTCTCGGGCGCGCCGGGATGCCATTTGACCGGGGAATAACGGTTCTGGCTGTTCTCCGCCGCGAAGCCGCGCGCCATCCGGCCGCCGCACTTGCCGCAGGCCCGCGCCGCGGGGTGACCGTCCGCCTCCATCGTTCCGTCAGGTCCGCCAGCTGTCGTCGATCCGGTCGACCCGGCGTTTCCACGCCTCGAAATCGAACAGCCCCGCCCCACCCTGCGCGGTCATCTGGGACAGGTCGCGCTGGTGCACGTCGAGGACATCCTGCCCCACCTCCACCGGCGTCCCCATGGACAGCGTCGCCACCTGGATCTCGCAGGCCCGCTGCAGCGCCCACATCTGGACGAACATCTGCTGGATGGTAGGGCCCATCACCACCGGGCCGTGATTGCGCAGCATCAGGATGGAATGATCGCCCAGATTTTCGACCAGGCGATCGCCCTCTTCGCCGCGCACGGTCACGCCTTCGAAATCGTGGTAGCCGATCTGGCCCTGGAAATTGCAGGCGTAGAAATTGGTCGGCAGCAGCCCGCGCTCGTGACTGCAGACGGCCATCGTCGCGGTCGTGTGGACATGGCAGATCGCGTTCGCCCGCTCGCCAAGAGATCGATGGAAATGGGCATGCTGGGTGAAGCCCGCCTTGTTCACCATGTAGGGGGAGCCGCCGATATTGTTGCCCTCGACGTCGATCTTCACGAGGTTGGAAGCGGTCACCTCGTCGTAAAGCAGGCCGAACGGGTTGATGAGGAAGGCGCCTTCCTCGTCCGGGACCGCCAGCGAGATGTGATTGTAGATCGATTCGGACCAGCCGAGATGGTCGAAGATGCGATAGCAGGCGGCGAGATCCAGCCGGGCCTGCCATTCGGCCTTCGAACAATCGATCGCGGGCTCCGTCGCCGCTTTTGCCTGGGTCGCCATGGGGACATCCTCTTCTCTTGTCGTGGACCGCGCGGCAGTATCGCAGCGCGCCGCGCGCCCGACAAGCGGGGACACGCTTGCGGCTTTTTACGCAGGAGCGCTGCGCACCCTCTTGCCAAGGCGCGCGCGCTTCGCCATAGGCGCGCACTCGCTTGCCCACAGGGTCCGACCCGCGAATGGGGCGAGCGGCGCCCAGGTAGCTCAGTTGGTAGAGCATGCGACTGAAAATCGCAGTGTCGGCGGTTCGATTCCGTCCCTGGGCACCACTCCTTCCTTCAGCACCGCCATCGACCGGCCTGCACGGGTACCTCTTCCCGCAGAATTCGCATCGCCGCGCCGGCCTCTCGATCAGCGTGATCGGGAATGCGCGTCTCGCGGAACGGAAACATCGCTCCGCTGCCGGGTTGTAGGGCCTGACACCTCCCAATCGACCGGACAGGAGCAATCGATGGCCCGCATTCTCGTTCTGTATTATTCTTCCTACGGACACACCGCGAAAATGGCCGAGGCCGTAGCCGACGGCATTCGCGATGGTGGCGCGGAGGCGGTGATCCGCCACGTGCCCGAAACCGCGCCGCAGGAGGTGGTGGAGCAGGCCGGATTCCAGAAGATGCCGGGCCACGAATGCATCGGCGGGCCCGACGAACTGGCCGATTACGACGGCATCGTCGTCGGCACCCCGACCCGCTATGGGCGGATGACCAGCCAGATGGCCGCTTTCTGGGACCAGACCGGCGGATTGTGGCAGAAAGGCGCGCTGATCGGGAAGGTGGGCGCCGCGTTCACTTCCACCGCCAGCCAGCACGGCGGCCAGGAAACCACGCTGTGGTCGGTGCTCAACAACCTGCTGCACATGGGCATGACCGTGGTCGGCCTGGATTACGGGTTCGACGGCCAGATGGGCGTGGACGAGGTCCATGGCGGCAGTCCCTATGGCGCCACCACGATCGCCGCGGGCGACGGCAGCCGCCAGCCGAGCGACGTCGACCTTGCCGGGGCCCGCTATCTCGGCAAGCGCGTCGCACAGACGGCCGTGCGGCTTGCGGACTGACGCGATCGTCGCGGCTGTCGCCAATGCGGCCGGCGCCCGCTAGGCAACACGGATGGGAAACGCCCCCGCCTTGCTGAGCGCCTTCGACGTCGCGGCCATCCTGGTGGTGGCGGCGGCGGTGCTGGGTTACATCAACCATCACTATCTGCGGTTGCCCCACGTCATCGGGCTGACCGTGATGGGCGCGGTGACCTCGCTCGGCCTGATGCTGGCGAACCGCCTGCTGCCGTGGGTCACGCTCGACAACTGGGTCGCGGGACTGCTGGAGCGGATGGATTTCACGCAGACCCTGTTGCAGGGAATGCTCAGTTTCCTGCTGTTCGCGGGTGCGTTGCATGTCGATCTGGAAAAGCTGAAGAGCAACTGGTTTCCCGTCCTGCTGCTCTCGACCATCGGGGTGGTGCTCTCCACCCTGATCGTCGGTTTCGCCATGTGGGGCGTGGGCCACGTCCTTGCCCTGCCCGTTCCGCCGGTCTGGTATTTCGTGTTCGGCGCGCTGATCTCTCCCACCGATCCCGTTTCCGTCCTGGGCGTATTGAAGGAGGCGGCGGTCCCCGCATCGCTGCAGAGCGCGGTCGCCGGCGAGAGCCTGTTCAACGACGGGGTCGGGATCGTGGTCTTTGCCATCCTGCTGGAAGCGGCGGTGACGGGCAGCGATTTTTCCCTGTCGGAGGGCGCGCGGCTGTTCGCGATCGAAGCGGGCGGCGGGCTGCTGATAGGGTTTATCATCGGCTGGCTGGGCTTTCACGCGCTTGCCAGCATGGACGATTATTCGCTGGAAGTGCTGATCACGCTGGCGGTGGTGATGGGCGGTTATGCGCTGGCGAGCGCGGTCCACGTCTCGGGCCCGCTGGCGATGGCGGTGGCGGGGCTTCTCATCGGCAACCAGGGTTTTGCCCGGGCGATGAGCGATATCACCCGCGACTATGTCCATAAATTCTGGGAGCTGGTGGACGAACTCCTCAATTCGGTCCTGTTCCTGCTGATCGGGCTGGAAATGATCGCACTGGTCCCGCGCCTCGACCATCTGGTGCTGGGGATCGCGGCGGTGGCGATCACGCTTTTCGCGCGCGCCATTTCGGTGGGGGCGACGACCAAGCTGGTGCCGGGCGTCAATCTGGGCACCCACGGCGCCAGCCGCGTCCTGTGGTGGGGCGGCTTGCGCGGCGGCATCTCGATCGCGCTCGCCCTGTCGCTGCCATCGGGCACGACGCGCAACCTGCTGCTCGCCGCCACCTTCGCCGCAGTCCTTTTCAGCGTGCTGATCCAGCGCGCGACGCTCGGGCGGCTGATTGCCAAGTTGCAGGATCGCCATCACCCTTCCGTCGAACCCGAGCGCCGCGAGGAGCCGATGCCGCCGCCAATGGATTATTGATCCGCCGCGGGCCGCGCGGGCCGGGCGGGCAGATTGCATTCGCGCCCACCTTCACCTATAGGCGTGCCATCGCCCCGGCCGCGCACCAGCGCCGGGGCGTTTACGCTTTTCAGCCACCGGACAGGACAGTTTGCCATGTCGCGCCGCCGCCAAATCTACGAAGGCAAGGCCAAGATCCTCTACGAGGGTCCCGAACCGGGCACGCTGATCCAGTATTTCAAGGACGACGCGACCGCGAACAACGCGGAAAAGCGGGGCACGATCAACGGCAAGGGCGTGATCAACAACCGCATCAGCGAACACGTCTTCACCCGCCTCGCCCATATCGGCATCCCGACCCATTTCATCCGCCGCCTCAACATGCGCGAGCAGCTGATCCGGCAGGTCGAGATCATTCCGCTGGAAGTGGTCGTGCGCAACGTGGCAGCCGGCAGCATCAGTAAACGGCTGGGCATCCCCGAGGGCGACCAGCTACCGCACACGCTGATCGAGTATTATTTCAAGGACGACGCGCTGGGCGATCCGATGGTTTCGGAAGAGCACATCGCGTGTTTCAACTGGGCCGGGCACGAGGAAATCCAGGACATCGCCAGCATGGCGATCCGCATCAACGATTTCATGTGCGGGATGTTCGCCGCGATCGATATCCGCCTGGTCGACTTCAAGCTGGAATTCGGACGGCTGTGGGACGGCGACTATTCGCGCGTCATCCTCGCCGACGAGATCAGCCCCGATGGCTGCCGCCTGTGGGACATGAAGACGGGCGAGAAGCTGGACAAGGACCGCTTCCGCCGGGATCTGGGCGGCGAGGAGGAGGCCTATCAGGAGGTCGCCCGCCGGCTCGGCCTGCTGCAGGGCGAAAGCGATGGCCCGGGCGAGGTCCTCGACATGAGCGCTCACCGCGGGCGGTTGCGCAATACGGGCAAGCCCAAGCCGAAAAGCTGAGGCGCCTGCCGCACCTGCCCCCGCGGGGGTTCGATATCGATCCTGTCACAATTTTCCCGCATCGCTTTACATGAGCGGCATGGGCCCTAGGGTCGTGCCCCTAATCCAACGAAAGCAATTCCGGGAAAATTGGGGAAATCTGATCGTGAGCCTGACCTCTCTGCGCCGTCGCTCGGCCATCGCACTGCTGCCGCTGTTCGCCCTGACCACGACGGCCTACGCCGCGGTCGACAACGCGGCACTCGCGCGCGAGCCCGCAGCCACGCAAGCGACACCCGCACCCGCGCCCGCGCCGACCCCGGCAAGCACCCAGCCGACGGTCACCGGCGAAACGCCGTGGGGCTTTCCCATCTACGACATCGGCATCGACCAGGCTGTGCGCTACGGCGTGCTCGACAATGGGATGAAATACGCGATTCTGCATAACGAGACGCCCAAGAACAGCGTCGCACTGCGGATGCGCTTCGGCTTCGGTTCGATTGCGGAAAGCGATGCCGAACAGGGCCTTGCCCATTTCATCGAACACATGGCCTTCAATGGATCGAAGAACGTCCCCGAAGGCGAAATGATCAAGCTGCTGGAGCGCAAGGGACTCGCTTTCGGTGCCGACACCAACGCTTCGACCGGCTTCGACGCGACCATGTACAAGCTCGATCTGCCGCAGAACAATCTCGATCTGCTCGACACCGGCCTGATGCTGTTCCGCGAAACCGCGTCCAATCTGACGATCGCGCCCGAAGCGGTCGATCGGGAGCGTGGCGTCGTCCTGTCCGAAATGCGCACGCGCGACAGCTTCGGCCTGCGCCAGGCGCGCAAGAACCTGCAATTCGAACTGCCTGGCACCCCGTTCGGCGATCGCCTGCCGATCGGAACCGAGGAGGTGCTGAAGAACGCGACTGCGGCGCAGATCCGCTCGCTTTATGAGCGCTATTACCGCCCCGAAAATGCGGTGCTGGTCGTGGCCGGCGATATCGACCCGGCGGTGGTCGAGCCGCAGATCCGCAAGTATTTCGCCGACTGGAAACCGACCGGGGCGGCGGGTGCGCCGCTCGACCGCGGCTCCGTCGACGCTGCTCGCGAAACCGAGGCGGAGATTTTCGTCGATCCCGCAGTACCCTATGGCGTGTCGATCGACCGCATCAGCGACTACACGCGCAAGCCGACCACCGTCGCGACCCTGCGCCAGTCGCTGCTGGAAAGCCTGGGCGCGGGCATCGTCTCGCGCCGCATCCAGAAGATCACGCAGTCGGCCGATTCGCCCATCATCGGCGGCGGCGCCGGGATCAGTTCGATCCTGCAGGGCGCAGATACCGCCTCGATCAGCCTGACCGCGAAGGAAGGCCAGTGGGAAGACGCGCTGCGTCTCGCCGAACAGGAACTGCGTCGCGCGACCGAGTACGGCTTCACCCAGGCCGAACTGACCGAGCAGCTTGCGAATTTGGAGCGCAATTTCCAGCAGGCTGCCGAGCAGGAGGCGACGCGGCGCAGTGCGGCGCTGGCCGAAGGCATCGCCAACACCGTCGCGGAGGAGGACCTGTTCGTCACCCCCAAGGCGCTTCTGGCGGCCTTCGAACAGGTGAAGCCCACCCTGACCGTGGATGCGGTGGAGACGGCCTTCGACGCGAAGTTCGCCAGCGACAATCCGCTGATCTTCGTCAGCAGCAAGCAACCGATCGAAGGCGGGACCGATCGCGTGCTGTCGGTCTATCGCGCCGCGCAACAGACCCCCGTGACCGCGCCCGAAGAGCAGGCCGCGGCGGAATTCGGATACACCGATTTCGGGATACCCGGAAAGATCGTCAGCGATACGACGATCGAGGACATGGGCATCCGCACGATCCGGTTTGCCAACAATGTGATGCTCAATCTCAAGCCGACCGATTACGAGGACGGCAAGCTGCGCTTTACGGTCAATGTCGGGCGCGGTGTCCTGGCCCTGCCGAAGGACGAACCCGGCCTGCCGATCTTCATGAGCGCGATGTATTCGCAAGGCGGCCTGGGCAAGCACAGCTATGACGAGTTGCAGACGATCATGGCGGGCCGCGACGTCACCGTGGGCCTCTCTCCCACGGTCGACAGCTTCAACGTCTCGGGCAGCACCAAGATGGCCGATTTCGAGCGGCAGATGGAGCTGAGCACCGCGTTCCTTACCGATCCCGGCTATCGCCCGGAAATGGATTCGCGCTGGCAGGCGCTGGTCCCACCGTTCGAGGCGCGGCTCAAATCCACGCCGCAACAGGTCGCGGCGGCCAATCTGGAGCGGATCCTGGCCGGCGGCGATCAGCGCTTCGGCATTCCGGCGCAGGACGTCCTGCTGCAACGCGACGGAGCGGAGCTGAAGGCCGCGCTGGCGGGCATCTTCCCGACCGCGCCGATCGAGATCGCCGTCGTCGGCGAATTCGATGCCGATGCCGTGATTGCCGACGTGGCCGAAACCTTCGGCGCACTGCCCGAGCGCAAGGCCCGGTTCGCGCCGACCACCGCGTTCGACGGGATCAGCTTCCCCGCCGATCGCAGCGAGGTCACGCTCTATCACGCGGGCACGCCCGACCAGGGTCTGGCGGTCGTCGCATGGCCAACCACCGATGACAGCGATGCGAAGCGCGAAGCGGTGGTTCAGATGCTGTCGCAGGTCATGCAACTCGAACTGACCGACGAAATCCGCGAGAAGCTGGGCGCCAGCTATTCGCCCAACGCCTTCTCCACCATGTCCGACGTGTTCCGCGATTACGGCTATCTGGGGGTCCAGGTCGTGGTCGATCCGAACAATCGACAGGAGGTGTACGACGCGGTGGACGCGATCGCGCAAAGACTGCGCGACGAACCGATCGACGCCGACACCCTTCAGCGCGCCCGCGCACCGCTGATGGAACAGATCGACAAGTCGCTGCGCGAGAACGGTTACTGGCTGTCGGTCGCGTCGAACGCGCAGAGCGAAGCCGACCGGCTCGACCGTTATCGCACCCGCAAGGAACGCTACGGTGCGGTGACGGCTGCCGATATCCAGGCCGCGGCGCGCGAATACCTGTCCGCCGATGCGGAAAAGCGTGTCACCGTCATCCACGAAAGCCTGAAGCCGGAATAGAGGCGTCGTTCGCGCAGGCGGCCCGCCGCCGGCAAAAGACGGGGCGGTGCCGATGGACGGCGCCGCCCCGTCGCATTATGGGGGCCGGGCAATCCGCCCTTTTCGCCCGCACCGCAGCAGGAGCACCCGCACCGTGAAAGTCCGCATCCTCGTCAGCCTCAAGCCCGGCGTGCTCGATCCGCAGGGCCGCGCCGTCCAGCATGCCTTGCAGGGTCTCGGTTACGATGGGGTGGACGAAGTGCGTGTGGGCCGGACCATCGACCTGGAGGTCGCGGACGGCACCGACCGGGCGACGATCGCCGAGATGTGCGACCGGTTGCTCGCCAACACCGTGATCGAGAATTACGAGATCGCGATGGAAGGGGTCGCGTAATGAAGATCGCGGTCGTCACCTTCCCGGGATCGAACTGCGATCGCGACATGGCGGTCGCGCTGGAGACGGTGTCGGGCACCGCGCCCATCCGGGTGTGGCATGCGGATGCGCAATTGCCCGAGGGCGTGGGGCTGATCGCCCTGCCCGGCGGCTTTTCCTACGGCGATTATCTGCGCTCGGGCGCGATGGCGGCGAACAGCCCGATCATGCGGGCCGTGATCGAGCAGGCGAACCGCGGCGTCCCCGTTCTTGGCGTGTGCAACGGCTTTCAGGTGCTGACGGAGGCGCGGCTGCTGCCGGGCGCGCTAATGCGCAATGCAGCGCAGACCTTCATATGCCGTACCGTGCGCCTGCGGGTCGAAAACACGCAGACGCTGTTCACGTCCCGCTACGACGAAGGCAGCGAAATCCGCATCCCGGTGGCGCATCACGACGGCAATTTCTACGCCGACGAGGACACGCTCGACCGGATCGAGGGCGAGGGACGCGTCGCGTTCCGCTATCTCGATGCGACCAATGGCTCACGGCGCGATATCGCCGGGATCGTCAACGCGCAGGGCAATGTGCTGGGCATGATGCCCCATCCCGAACGCGCGATCGAGCCGGCGCACGGCGGAACGGACGGGCGCGCACTGTTCGAAGCTGCGCTGGACGCGCTCGCACCCGCCTGACGCGGCCGATCGGCCATCCGGCCGCTCAGGCGCTTTCGCGCGTCATCCGGCGGAACAGGCCCAGCGCCTCGCGCGCATCCATCGGGCGCCCGAACAGATACCCCTGCATCTTGCTGCAGCCGAGTTCGCGCACGAGGTTCGCCTCGGCGGGCTGTTCCACACCCTCGGCCGTGGTCGCCATGTCGAGGAATTGCGCCATCGCCACCACCGCGCGGATGATCGCCAGGCTCTCGATATTGCCTTCCGCAGCGCCCGTCACGAAACTGCGATCGATCTTGATGTTGGAAAAATGCAGCTTGCGCAGATAGCCGAGCGAGGAATAGCCGGTGCCGAAATCGTCGAGCGCCACCTTGCAGCCCAGCGCGATAATCGCCTCCATCGCCCGCCGCGCCCCGTCGGCATCGTTCAGGAAGACGCTTTCCGTCACCTCGATCTCCAGCCGCTCGGGTGTCAACCCGCTGGTCGTCAGCGCGCGCACCACGTCGCCGACGAAATCCGCGTCCAGCAATTGTTCGGCAGAGACATTCACGCTCAGCCGCACGTGCGGGGGCCAGTCCGCCGCATCGCGGCAGGCGCTTTCCATCACCCAGCGGCCGATCGGCAGGATCAGGCGCGTTTCCTCGGCAAGGCGGATGAAACGGTCGGGTCCGATGATCTCGCCATCCTCGCGCTGCCAGCGAACCAGAGCCTCGAACCCGCTCAGTGTCTCGCTCTCCGCATCGACGATGGGCTGGTATTTGAGGCGGAACTCGTCCCGCTCCAGCGCACCGCGCAGCGCGCTTTCCAGCTGCCTGCGCTCTTCGGCGACGGCGAACAGATTGGGTTCGTAGCGGCTGTGCGTGCCGCCCGCCCGGTCCTTCGCCCGATAGAGCGCGAGGTCGGCGTTGCGCAGCATCTTTTCCACCGTGGTCCCATCGGCAGGTCCGGTCGCGGACCCGACGCTGGCGCCGATATGCAAGGTGTGCTGGTCCACAGTATAGGGTTCGGACAGGATCGCGATCAACCGCTCCGCAAACCGATCGAGCGCCTGCCGGTCGGACGCATCGCGCACGACGACCGCGAATTCGTCACCCCCCAGCCGGCCGCAAAAGGCGTTGTCGTCCATCGCGTCGCGCAGCCGCCGTGCGACCTGCGCCAGCAGTGCATCGCCGACCAGATGGCCCAGAGAATCGTTTACCGCCTTGAACCGGTCGAGATCCAGCATCAGCAGCGCGCACTGCGTGTCCCACTTTTCCGCATAACGCAGCGCCTCGGCCAGTGCCTCGGTCAGCATCATACGGTTGGGCAGGCCCGATAGCGTGTCGTAGCGGGCGAGGTAGGCGATCTTCCGGTTGGACTCGTGCTGCTCCGTAACGTCGGAGCCCACACCCCGGAACCCGGCGAAATGACCGCGTTCGTCGTACATCGGCATGCCCGACAATTCCCACCATCGCGCCTCGCCGCCGATGGCCACCCGGATCGCGAGGCTGGAAAAGGATTCGCGCCGGTTGAGCCGGTCGGCAAGCTGCCGGTGCGAGGGCAGGAATTCGCTCTCGTCCCAGTCCGCGCCCAGGATCAGTCGCAGGAACGGCTCGCCTTCGATCGCGTCCGGATCGCGGCCCAGCGCGTAGGCGAAGCGGACGCTGGGATCGCGCACCCGGCGTGCCGTGTCGATCTGCCACAGCCAGTCCGCCTCGCTCTCCTCGAATTCGCGGAGGAGTAGGGAGACGACCTCGTCCTTCTCGGCCCGGTCGGCCTCGGCATCGCGCACCCGCAGGAAATTTTCGCCGCGCAGGACGACATTGGTCGCCAGCGTCAGTGTCAGCACCGCGACGGCCCCGGCCGGGATCAGCGCGCCGCCCAGGATCAGCGCCGCGACGGCGCCGCCTCCCGACAGCGCGAGGAATAGCAGTGCGGCCAGCGGCACGACCGCCATCAGCGCGGCGGACGTCGCCATGACCGCGATCAACAGCGGCGCCGCCGTCAGCAATTGTCCGCGATCGCCCCAGATTGCGAGCGACAGGATGAACCCGCCCCAGGCAAGCCCGATCGGGGCGGAGCCGAGCGCGCGCAGGAACGCGCGCTGGCGACTGATCCGCTCGATCCGGTCGACCGGGATCCGGTTCGCGACGATGTAGCGTGTAAGGCCGAGCGCGAGGGTCAGGATCCAGCCCACGCTCGCCCACCAGGGCAGCGCGTGGTGCGAAATCCACACCGCGGCGATGCAGGCGAACAGATGGCCGAGGAACCCCGTTCTCCAGTGCCGTGCGCTATGCTGGTGCTGCAGGGCGCGCAGCCGCGACCAGTCGAGGCCGCCGCCATCGCTCAGCCCCAGTAGCGCCGACAGGCTGAGCTGCGAATCGGGCCGCAGGTGTCGGCGCGTCGTGGGGGGCGGAGAACTCACCCCCCGGCCGATAGAGCCCAATGGTTAGGCGCGCGTAAACGATAGCTCCGGGATGGAGCAAAGCACTGAAAAAGCTGGCGCTATTCCACCGTGACCGATTTCGCCAGATTGCGCGGCTGATCGACGTCGGTCCCCTTCACCACGGCGACATGATAGGCGAGAAGCTGGACCGGAACCGCATAGACCAGCGGCGCGATCAGGGGGTGGACGCGCGGCATCTCGATCGTGGCGAGGCACCCCTCGCCCGCCTCGGCTAGCCCGGCGGCGTCGGAAATCAGCACCACCTTGCCACCGCGCGCGCGGACCTCCTGCATGTTCGACACCGTCTTCTCGAACAGCGGGCCGGAGGGCGCGATCACGATGACGGGCACGTTCTCGTCGATCAGCGCGATCGGCCCGTGCTTCATCTCACCGCTGGCATAGCCCTCGGCGTGGATGTAGCTGATCTCCTTCAGTTTCAGCGCGCCCTCCAGCGCCATCGGGAAATCGGGACCACGTCCCAGATACAAAACGTCGCGCGCCGGGGCGATCAGCGGCGCGATCCGCGCGATCTCGTCGTCATGATTGAGCGCCGCGTTGAGGCAGGCGGGCGCTTCGAGAAGGTGGCGCACCACCTCCTGCTCCTCTGCCCGATCCATTCGTCCTTTGCGCACCGCGAGATGCGCGGCGAGCGCGGCGAGGACCGCCAGCTGGCAGGTGAACGCCTTGGTGCTGGCGACGCCGATCTCCGGCCCGGCATGGGTCGGGAGCAGCAGGTCCGCCTCGCGCGCCATCGTGCTGGTCGGCACGTTGACCACCGCCGCGATCGTCTGCCCTTCGGCCTGGCAATGGCGCAGCGCCGCCAGCGTATCGGCCGTCTCGCCGCTCTGCGAGATGAAGATCGCGAGCCCGCCATCCTCCAACACCGGTTCGCGATAGCGGAACTCGCTCGCTACATCGATGTCGACCGGCACGCGGGCGAACTGCTCGATCCAGTATTTCGCGACCAGCCCGGCATAATAGGACGTGCCGCATGCGACGATGGTGATGCGGCGCACCGCGGAGAGGTCGAAATCGATCTGCGGCAGCGCGACACTCGCATCGGCCTGGCGAACGTAGCTCGACAGGGTCTGGGCGACGACGGTCGGCTGCTCGAAGATCTCCTTCTGCATGAAGTGCCGGTAATTGCCCTTCTCGACCTCCGCCGCGCTCGCGCCGGAGGCCACGATCGGACGCTCCACGGAAACGTTGTTTTCGTCGTGGACTTGCGCCCCGTCGCGCGTGACCACGATCCAGTCGCCTTCCTCCAGATAGCTGATGCGCTGCGTCAGCGGCGCCAGGGCCAGCGCGTCGGAGCCCAAGAACATCTCGTCCTCGCCATAGCCGAGGACCAGCGGCGACCCCAGCCGGGCGCCGATCAGCATGTCGGGGTGGCTGCGGAACAGGATGGCAAGCGCGAAGGCGCCGCGCAGGCGCGGCAGGACGGCCTTCACCGCGTCGGTCGGGCCTGCCCCGTTCTCGACCTCGCGCGAGATCAGGTGGGCGACGACCTCGCTATCGGTCTCGCTTTCCATGGTCCGTCCGTCGGCGAGGAGCTCCTCGCGCAGCGAGCGGAAGTTCTCGATGATGCCGTTATGGACGATCGCCACTTCGCCGGTGGCATGCGGGTGCGCGTTCGCCGCGGTCGGTGCGCCGTGGGTCGCCCAGCGCGTGTGCGCGATGCCCAGCGTACCGGGCGCCGGCTCCTGCGCCAGCACGCGCACCAGATTGTTGAGCTTGCCCTGCGCGCGGCGCCGGATCAGGCGCCCTTCGTCGAGCGTGCACAGCCCGGCGCTGTCGTAGCCGCGATATTCCATCCGCCGCAGCCCGTCGGTCAGGCGATCCGCCACCGGATCCTGGCTGACGATACCGATAATTCCGCACATAGTCTCGACCCTACAAAAAATTCAGTGTTGACCCGCCCTTACCGGACAGGCGCGGCAAATCAATCGGGCGTGCCCGGCGGCACCGCGCGTTGCCGCTGGCGGCCGGCATACCACAGGTACAACCCCGCGAGGATGATGACCGCGGCGCCCAGATAGGTGACGAGGTCGGGCCGGTCGCCGAACCACCACCAGCCCAGCGCGCTCGCGACCAGCAACTGGACATAGGTCATAGGCGCGATGGTCGCAGCGCCCGCCCGCATGGTGGCAAGGTAGATGAGCCAATGCGCGGTGCTGGCGGTGACGGCGACGATGGCGCAGCGCGCGACCACGTCCCATGCCGGCCAGCCGAAGTGCAGCGCCTCGACACCGCTGACCCGGCCGAGAAGGGCCGCCGCGATCAGCACGGGAGCGGCGAACCCGGCGACGAAACTCTGCATCGACAGCGCGCTGCCCTGCCCGCTCGACGCGCGGTTGGCGATCATCAGCAGCGACATGAACAGGGCCGAACCGAGCGGGAGGAAAGCCGCGAGGCCGAGCGTGGCGACATTGGGCCGCAGCACCACCAGCACGCCCGCGAACGCCACCAGCGAGGCGATCACGGTGGATGGATAGACCCTCTCGCCCAGCAGCGGACGCGACAGCAGCGCGGTGATCATCGGCGACACGAACACGATCGCGGTCGCCTCCGCCAGCGGCATCACGAAGACCGCGGAAAAGAAGCACAGCGTCGCCAGGGCGACGAACAGCCCGCGCGCCGCCTGCAGCCACGGCTTTGCCGGTCGGAAGGCGCGCGGCCCCTCGTGCCGCAGCAGCAGCGCGCCCAGCCCGATGGCGCCGAAGGTATAGCGCAAGGCGGCCACGGCCAGCGGCGACCAGGCGCCGGCCATCGTCTTGATGATGGCATCGCCGAAGGAAAGGCAGGCGAAGCCCGCCAGCGCGAAGACCAGCCCCGCGCGATCGTCTGTCTGCATGAATCCCTCTCGGTTCGACCGGCCCTGCCGGCGCGAAGACTGTCTGCGCGCCGCTGCCCCCTTAGGCGGTGCGATGCAAGCCCGCGCGTGGGAAACACGGACGATCCACGGTTAGGAAAGTCATAAGGTTTCCCATCTATTTACCCTCTTCGCTTGCGGAATTTCACCGTCTGTCGGGTGATGGATCGCGACCACGATATCTGAGGTAGGGGCGAATGAGCGCATTTGGACGAAAGACCGGCACCGGCGGCCCCGGGGGCGCACGGCCATCCTTCGGCGTCGCGCGCCCGATGAAGGGCGGCGACCGCTCCGATGCGGGCCAGCCCGCCCCGCAAGGCGGCGAGCAGTTCCCGCCCCTGCCCGACAAGGACGAGGAAAAGAGCGAATTCTTCGGTGCGGAGGCCGGATCGGGGCAAGGCAAGAACGCCGAGGCCCTCGCCCGGCTGACCGATCGTGCCAACGCGGTTCACGAGAAGCAGGAAATCGGCGGCTTCGAAGCCAGCATCCACAAGATCAAGGAGGAGGTCCTCCCCCGCCTGCTGGAGCGCGTCGATCCCGAAGCGGCGGCAACGCTGAGCAAGGAAGAGCTGTCGGACGAATTTCGCCCGATCATCATGGAGGTGCTGGCCGAGCTGAAGGTCACGCTGAACCGGCGCGAGCAGTTCGCGCTGGAAAAGGTGCTGATCGACGAGCTGCTGGGCTTCGGCCCGCTGGAAGAATTGCTGCAGGACCCCGACGTGACCGACATCATGGTCAACGGACCCGAGCAGACCTACATCGAAAAGAAGGGCAAGCTGACCGTCGCGCCGATCCGCTTCCGCGACGAGCAGCACCTGTTCCAGATCGCGCAGCGCATCGTGAACCAGGTCGGCCGCCGCGTCGACCAGACCACGCCGCTGGCCGACGCGCGCCTGAAGGACGGCAGCCGCGTCAACGTGATCGTGCCGCCGCTGTCCCTGCGCGGCACCGCGATCTCGATTCGTAAATTCTCCGAAAAGCCCATCACGCTCGACATGCTGAAGAATTTCGGCTCGATGGACGACAAGATGTGCACCGCGCTCAAGATCGCGGGTGCGTGCCGGATGAACGTCGTGATCTCCGGCGGTACGGGTTCGGGCAAGACGACCATGCTCAACGCCCTGTCGAAGATGATCGACCCGGGCGAGCGCGTGCTGACGATCGAGGACGCGGCCGAACTTCGCCTGCAGCAGCCTCACTGGCTGCCGCTCGAAACGCGCCCGCCGAACCTGGAAGGACAGGGCGCGATCACCATCGGCGACCTCGTCAAGAACGCGCTGCGCATGCGCCCCGACCGCATTATCCTGGGCGAAATCCGCGGCGCGGAGTGTTTCGACCTGCTCGCGGCGATGAACACGGGCCACGACGGGTCGATGTGTACACTCCACGCCAACAGCCCGCGCGAATGCCTGGGCCGTATGGAGAACATGATCCTGATGGGCGATATCAAGATCCCGAAGGAAGCCATCAGCCGCCAGATCGCGGAAAGCGTCGATCTGATCGTGCAGGTGAAGCGCCTGCGCGACGGCAGCCGCCGCACCACCAACATCACCGAGGTGATCGGCATGGAAGGCGACGTCATCGTCACGCAGGAACTGTTCAAGTTCGAATATCTCGACGAAACCGACGACGGCAAGATCATCGGCGAATTCCGCGCGTCCGGCCTCAGGCCCTACACGCTGGAAAAGGCGCGCCAGTTTGGCTTCGACCAGGCCTACCTCGAAGCCTGCCTCTGACCGCGACGGACCGCTAGCCCTTCAGCACCGCGGGCACCGACAAGGCGAGCAGACCGCCCGCGACCACGGCGCAGAGCAGGAACAGGCCCGTCCACGGCACCCAGCCGACGCGGTCGATCCGTGCGCGGCGCACGCGGCGCCGTTCCGCCACCAGCGCGACGAGCGCCAGCAGCAGAAATACGCCGCCCCACAGCGCCATGATGTCCGCGTCGCTGGCGAAGACGAGATCGTGCAGCCATGTCATGCCGCGCGGCGATATGGGCGCTCGGCCAACGCCCCGCAACGCTTGATCGCTTCGCCGGTGCGGCTAGGGCCTAGCGATGGACGGTTCCGTTGCAGCCCCGCGCCCCATCCTGGCCCTGGTCGTCAGGCTGTTCGCAGCCGCGTCGCTCGCGACCATGGCGATGCTGGTGAAGCTGGCAGGAGCGCGCGGGGTCGCCCTGCCGGAGCTCCTGTTCTGGCGCCAGGCGATCACCTTCGTCGTGCTGGGCGGCGCGATCGCGCTGACCGGGCGCATCGCCACGTTGCGCACGCAGCGGCTGGGCGCGCACGCCCGCCGCGCCTTCCTGGGCGTGACCAGCATGGCCTTCGTCTACGGCGCGCTGCTGCTGTTGCCGCTGGCGGAAGCGACCGTGCTCGGCTTCACCACCCCGCTGTTCGCGGTGCTGATCGCGCTGGTGTGGTTTCGCGAGCATATCGGGATCTACCGCTGGAGCGCGGTGGCGCTGGGCTTCGCCGGCGTGGGTATCGTCATGTTGCCCGATCTCGGTACCGGGGTGTCACCGTGGGGCGTCGTCGTCGGGCTGATCGCGGGCGCGTTCGTCGCGCTGATCTCGTTCCTGATCCAGGATCTCAACCGGTCGGAGAGTCCGTGGTCGATCGTGTTCTGGTTCGTCGCCTTCACCACGCCCGCGCTGGCGCTGTTCCTCCCCTTCTTCGCCGGATCGCACGACTGGACGACATGGGGCATCGTCGTCGCCATGGGGCTGGCCGGCGCGGTCGCCCAGCTGTTCCTCACCTGGTCGCTGCGCTTCGGGTCCGCCGCGACCATCATCGTGATCGACTACACTTCACTGATCTGGGCGATCTTCTACGGTGAGGCGGTGTTCGATCGCCTGCCGCCGCCCACGATGTGGCTGGGGGCCCCGCTGATCATCGGCGCCGGGCTGGTGGTCGCGTGGCGCGAACATCGCCTGCGGCGGAACCGGGTCGCGTAATCGACGTTTGATGGGTCTGGCGGATGGGTGGGAACCCGCCGTTCAACGAAAGGACCATATCATGACCCGCAAGATCCTGATTGCGCTCGGCGCGACCGCCCTCGCGTTTTCCGCTACTGCCTGCAACACCGTGAAGGGTGCGGGCCGGGACATCGAATCCGTCGGCCAGGCCGGCGAAGACGCAATCGACTAAGGTTTTTTCGCGTTCCGTCAGGGACGCCGGCGGCTCCGTTTCCGAAGGGGAACGGAGCCGTTCTGCCGTCTAGCGCCGCGCTCCCGCCCGGTGAACGTGATCGAGGCTGCGCGCCGCGCTCGCGATGGCATCGTTGTCGTGGACGAAGCGACCGTGTGCCGTGCGCAGGGACAGGGCGACGATTGCCCGCCCCACCTCGTCCGCCGCGATGGATCGCGCACGGCGCAGCCCGCCCTGCATGACCCGGTCGGTAATCGGCGCGGCCAGCATGGCCAGCCGCTCCAGCGGGCGCCGATCCGCCCCACGGGGCCCGCGCAGCAGGCCGGGACGCAGAATGTCGAGCCTGCAAAAACCGAGCTTGCCCAGCGCCGTTTCCATCTCGCCTTTCGTGCGCAGGTACAGGCTGCGCGAAAGCGGCGCGGCGCCGACCGAACTGACCACCACCATCCGATCGATCCCGGCGTCGCGCGCCTGCCGCGCGGTTTCCAGCACCAAGTCGTGATCGACCGCGCGGAAGGCCGCTTCGTCCCGGCCCGCCTTCTTCCATGTGGTGCCGAGCGTGCAGACGAGCACATCGGGGCGCGTGGCGGCGAAAACCTCGCCCCACTGCGCGGGATTGGAAAGGAACACCTCCAGCCGCGATCCCTGCGGCAGGGGAACCTCGCGCCGGGCCACCGCCGTCAGCCTGATGTCGGCCCGCCCGACGCTTGCTCGCAGCACCGCCTGCCCTACCAGCCCGCTCGCGCCGGCCACCACGACCCGCGCCGGGTCAGACATTGCTGAGGTCCGCCGGCACGTCGCCGTGCAGTTCCCGGCACCGGTCGAGCGCGAAACGGTCGGTCATCCCGGCGATGTAATCGGCGATGTGGCGGCTGCGCTCCGGCTCGCCTTCCGGCAGCGTCGCCGCCCAGTCCGCGGCGAGCAGCGCGGGCTCTGCACTGTAGGCTTCGAACAGCCGCGCGACGACGGTGCGCGCCTTGTCCGCCGTCTCCACCTGCTGCGGGTGATGATAGAGGCGCGCATACATGAACGCCTTCAGCCGGCGCTCGGCCGATTGCATCGCGGGCGAAAAGCCTGCCAGTTCGCCCGCCCGCGCGATCTCGGCCCGGTCGGTCAGCGACCCTGCGCGGGCCGTGGCGTGTTCGATCACGTCGTTGACCATCCAGCCGATCTGGCCACGGACCAGCTCGCGCAGCTTGCGATCGTGCGCCGCCGCGGGATAGCGCTGCTCCACCGCACGCCACTGATCGCGCACGAAGTCGAGCGTGAGCAGGTCCTCCAGGTCGAGGAAGCCGGCCCGCAGCCCATCGTCGATATCGTGGTTGTCGTAGGCGATATCGTCCGCCACCGCCGCGACCTGCGCCTCCAGCGACGGCCAGGTGGAAAGCTCCAGCGGGAAAGCGCGATCGAGCTCCGCCAGCGACCAGTGGGGCGCGTCGACCGGCCCGTTGTGCTTCGCCAGCCCCTCCAGCATCTCCCATGTCAGGTTGAGGCCGTCGTGCGAGGGATAGGGGCTTTCCAGCCGCATCAGCGTGCGCAGCGTCTGGGCATTGTGGTCGAACCCGCCATGGGCGGCGATCGCCTGATCCAGCGCGTCCTCGCCCGCATGGCCGAAGGGCGGATGGCCGATGTCGTGCGCCAGGCACAGCGCCTCTGTCAGGTCCTCGTCCAGCCCCAGCGCGCGTGCGATGACGCGGCCGATCTGCGCGACCTCCAGGCTGTGGGTCAGCCGCGTGCGGTAATGGTCGCCGTCGGGCGCGACGAACACCTGCGTCTTGGACCGCAGGCGGCGAAAGGCGATCGAATGGATAACCCGGTCGCGGTCGCGCTGGAATTCGCTGCGCGGCCCCCGGGTCTCGCCACCGCCCGGATGCACGAATTCGCGCCCGCGTGTCGCCCCTGGCCGGGCGGCGAGATGGGCCAGCGGCGCGCGGCCCGTTGCGGGATCAGCCATCCATCATCCAGTCCACGGCGGCATTGCAGTGGATCCGCGCCGAATCGTAGATCGGCAGCACGTTGGCATCGACATCGATCACGCTCGCCAGTTCGGTGCAGGCGAGCACGATGGCCTTCGCGCCCTTCTGCTCCAGCTGGGTGATCACGGTGCGATAATAGCGTTGCGCATCGCGCGAGGCGCGGCCCTGCATCAATTGCTGGTAGATGATCGCGTCGCTGTGTTCGGCAAAGCTCATGTCCGGCGGCAGCAGGTCGATGCCCTGCGCAACCAGCCGTTCGCGGTAGAAGCTTTCGGTCATGACGTTGCGCGTGCCGATCAGCGCGGCATTGCCGGTGGCGCCGTTCTCGCGCATGCGCGCGCCCACCGCATCGGCGATGTGGAGGACGGGGATGTCCACCGCGCCGCTCAACCGGTCGTACAGGCGGTGCATCGAATTGGCGGCGAGGATCAGGCCCTCGGCCCCGGCATCGGCCAGGCGGCGGGCCGACCGTTCCAGAATGTCGCCCGCGCGGGTCCAGTCGGCTTCATCGACGAGGCCCCACAATTCGCGATAGTCGAGGCTTTCGATGAGGAGCGGTGCCGACGCCATCGGCTCGGCGTCGCGGCGGACCCGCTCGTTGATGTACCGATAATAGGTTTCGGTCGAGATCCAGCTCATCCCGCCGATCATTCCCAATTTGCGCAAGTGTCGTTCCCTGTTCCTGTCGGGTTGGTGCGGTCCGGAAAGGCCCGCGCCCTCCCCTAGCCGCGAAACACCGCGCGTGAACAGGGGTGCGAAAACGCGTTCCTGCCGTGAGACGGAGCGTGCTAGCGCTTCTCGTCGGCAAGCCCGGTATAGCACAGGGCGGCAGAGGATGCAGTGACCGCGACCACCTCGCCATCCCCAACCCGGCGCACGCGGGCGACGAAATCGCGCAGCGAGGCGGGCTTGTCCGTTTCCCCGCGCTGCGCCTTCATCGCTTCCAGCTTCTTGAGCTGGTCGATCGTCAGCCGGTCAACCATGCGCTGCGCCATGCAGTCGGCATTGGGCCGCGACAGTCCCGCATCGAGCAGCGCGCCGCGCACGCGCCCTTCGGCGATCCGTTCCACGCAGCCGGTGGCGAGCAGCGCCGCGCCTGCAAGGATCAGCCAGCCGGCCCGCATCAGTCGAGCGCCTTCACGATTTCCTCGACCATCTTCTTGGCGTCCGCCAGCAGCATCATGGTCTGGTCCATGTAGAACACCTCGTTGTCGACCCCGGCATAGCCGACGCCGCCCATGCTGCGCTTGATGAAGAAGATCTGCTTGGCCGCGCCGACATCGAACACGGGCATCCCGTAGATCGGGCTCGATTTGTCGGTCTTGGCCGCGGGGTTCACGACATCGTTCGCCCCGATGACGAAGGCGACGTCGGCCTGCGCGAATTCGGAGTTGATGTCCTCCAGCTCGAACACCTCGTCATAGGGCACGTTCGCTTCAGCCAGCAGCACGTTCATGTGGCCCGGCATCCGGCCCGCGACGGGGTGGATGGCGTATTTCACCTCCACCCCCTTCTCCTTCAGCACGTCCGCCATCTCGCGCAGCGCATGCTGGGCCTGCGCCACCGCCATGCCGTAGCCGGGGATGATGATGACCTTCTCCGCCTGCGCGAGCATGAAGGCGGCATCGTCGGCGCTGCCCTGCTTGTAGGGGCGCTGCTCGCGCGCGGCCCCGTCGCCGCCGCTCGCCGCCTCCGCGCCGAAGCCGCCCGCGATCACCGACAGGAAGCTGCGGTTCATCGCGCGACACATGATGTAGGAAAGGATCGCGCCGGAGGAGCCGACCAGCGCGCCGGTGATGATCATCGCCGTGTTGTGCAGGGTGAAGCCCATCGCCGCCGCGGCCCAGCCCGAATAGCTGTTCAGCATCGACACCACGACCGGCATGTCCGCCCCGCCGATCGGGATAATGAGAAGGAACCCGACCGCGAAGGCGAGCGCCAGCACGACCCAGAAAATCCATCCCTCGCCCGCGGGCGCGACCGGTTGCATCGCGTAGAGCGCGGTCAGCACCACGATCGCCACCAGCGTGCCGAGATTGATGACATGGCGTGCGGGCAGCAGGATCGGCGAGCCGCTCATCGTGCCGTTCAGCTTGGCAAAGGCGATCACCGAGCCGGAGAAGGTGATCGCGCCGATCGCCGCGCCCAGGATCATCTCCACCCGGCTGACGCTGAGGATATTGCCTGCCGCGTCGAGGATTCCGAACGAGCCGGGATTGAGGAACGCCGCGCCCGCAACGAGCACCGCGGCGAGCCCGACGAGGCTGTGGAACGCCGCGACCAGCTGCGGCATCGCGGTCATGGCGATACGGCGCGCGGTGACGAGGCCGATGGCGGCGCCGATCGCGATGGCCACCAGAATCTCGATCGCGGTCGTGCCGTCGATGGTCACCGCCATCGTGTCCGGGCCGGTCATCGCGCTGCGCATCGGGAAATGCGTGACCAGCGTGGTCGCCACGGCAATGGCCATGCCCAGCATACCGAAGCGATTGCCGGTGCGGCTGGTCGCCGGGCTCGACAAGCCGCGCAAGGCGAGGATGAAACACACCCCTGCGACGAGGTAGGCGAGCGCGACCCATGGATTTACCGGCGCATGCTCGGCTGCCGGCGCTGCGAGGAGAAGCGCGCCCATCACTTCTTCTCCTTCTTCTTGTACATCGCCAGCATCCGCTCGGTCACCGCGAAACCGCCGAAGATGTTGACGCTGGCGAGCACGATCGCGGCGAGGCCCAGCCATTTGGCCCCCGGCACGTCGGCGGCTGCGCCGGCGATCAGCGCGCCGACGATGATGACGCTGGAAATCGCGTTGGTCACCGCCATCAGCGGCGTATGGAGCGCCGGCGTGACCGACCAGACGACGTAATAGCCCACGAAACAGGCCAGGACGAAGATCGAAAGGATCGAGATGAAGTCCACGCGGCAGCCCCCCTCTTGTCAGCTCGCGGCTCGCACGCCCCAGCTATTGCAAGGCGCCTGCGCGCTGTCGAGCCGAAAGCGGATGGCAAGACGCCGGACCGCGATCGCTCGCGGCCCGGCGCCAGGTACCCGAACGGGTCGAAATGCGACTACATCGTCGGGGTCAGCACGCCATCGATCACGTGAACCACGCCGTTCGACTGCATGACGTCGGCCGTGGTGACGATCGCGGTGCTGCCATCCTTGCCGGTCAGCTTGACGTTCTGGCCGTCCATGGTCGCGGTCAGATCGTCACCCTCGACCGTCTTGAGGGTCGCGGTGCCGTTACCGTCCTTGATCTGCTGCACGAGGTCGGCCGCCACGACCTTGCCCGGCACCACGTGGTAGGTCAGCACTTTCTTGAGCTGGTCCTTGTTATCCGGCTTCATCAGCGAATCTAGTGTCGCCTTGGGCACGGCGGAGAACGCCTCGTTGGTGGGCGCGAACACCGTGTAAGGCCCCGGGCCGGACAGCGTTTCGACGAGATCCGCCTGCTTCACGGCGGAAACCAGCGTGGAAAGGTTCGGCGCGTTGGAGGCGTTCGCGACGATCGTCTCGCTCGCCAGCATGGGCGCGCCGCCGACCATCGGGTTGGTGCTGTCGCCCGCCATGGCGGTATCCGTCGCGGCGTCGGTCGCCATTGCGTCCTCGGTCGCGGTGTCCGCCGGGGCGGCGGTGTTGTCGCCGCAGCCGGCAAGCGCGATTGCAGCGGCACCCGTCAGGGCAAGAAGGTGATATTTCATGGGAAATCTTCTCCTGTCTGTGCCATCGGCCCGGTTCGAACCTGTCACAATGGGCAGGGCACTAGGCGGGCAACGGCTCGCGGACGTGGAAGTTTCCGACGAAACCCGCCGAACAGTGGACTTTCTTCAGCCCAGCAACCGCTCGCTGACGACCTTTCCGTCCTGCGTCAGCCGCACGGCATCGCCGATTTCCTCGTCCAGCGTCACCGTGCCTGTATCGGCATCCCAGAAGGCGGAAAGGAAGTTGTAGAGGTTGCGCGCGAACAGGGCGGAGGCGTCGGGCGCCAGCGTAGCGGGAGTATTGGCATAGCCCATCAGCGTCACCCCGTGCCTCACCACCAGCTCGTCGGCCACCGATCCTTCGACATTGCCGCCCTGCGCCACCGCGAGGTCGAAGATCACCCCGCCCGGCCGCATGCTGGCGATCTGTTCGTCGGCGATCAGGCGCGGCGCGGGCCGGCCGGGGATGAGCGCCGTGGTGATGACGATATCCTGTTTCGCGATATGCTCGGACACCAGCTTTGCCTGCGCGGCGCGGTATTCCTCGCTCATTTCCGTGGCGTAGCCGCCCGATCCCTCGCCCTCGATCCCGGCGACGTCCTCCACGAAGATGGGTTTTGCGCCCAGCGACCTGATCTGTTCCTTCGTCGCGCTGCGCACGTCGGTGGCGGAAACCTGCGCGCCCAGCCGCTTCGCGGTGGCGATCGCCTGCAGGCCGGCAACGCCGACCCCCATGATGAAGACGCGCGCCGCCTGAACCGTGCCCGCGGCGGTCATCATCATCGGGAACGCACGGCCGTACTGGTCCGCCGCCGCGATCACCGCCTTGTAACCCGAAAGGTTGGACTGGCTGGAAAGGACATCCATGCTCTGCGCGCGGGTGATGCGCGGCATGAATTCCATCGCCAGCGCCTGCAATCCGGCGGCGGCGTAGGCGTCCACCCGCTCGCGCCCCTGTCCCGGCGTCGTGCCGAAGGGATCGAACACCGCCGCCACCATCGCGCCCGGCTTCGCCCCCGCCAGCAGCGCGGGCTCGGGCGCCTGTACGCCCAGCACGATGTCGGCGTCCTTCACCGCCGCATCGGCCGCCAGCACCTCGGCTCCGGCCTCCGCGAAGGCGGAATCGGCAATCGCGGCGGTCTCGCCCGCGCCCGCCTCCACCGCGACCGTCGCGCCCAGCGCGGCGAACTTCTTCGCCGTTTCCGGCGTCAGCGCGACGCGCGTTTCGCCGGCAGCGCGTTCGCGAAGGGCGGCGATCCGCACCCGATCAGCTGATGATGACGATCAGGAGCAGGACGATCACGGCGATTACCGGCACCGCGACCTTCACCACCGAGATGAAGCGCGAATAGGTCGCGCTGGCGGATTTCATGTCGTTCGCAGCCATGGCTGGCCATTCCCCTTTGGATAGATACGGTCAGGCAAAAGCCCTATCGCCATGCCCTGCGCTTGCCAAGTCCGCGCGCGGGCCCTGCCCCTGTCTCCCCGTTCTTAAGCGCCCCTTTACCCTATCGCGCTAACCCGGTGGCCGAACACGCTCGCCCGGCTCCCGGGCGGACAGGGATCCATGCGGGGACGATGGCGAAAGACGACACACGCCTGCTGATGCTGGTGGACGACGAGCCGGCACAAAGCCGCCTCGTGGCCGCTCTCGCCGCGCGCGAGGGCTGGCGCACGCTGGTGGTGGGCGATCCCGAAACCGCGATCGCCACGCTCGGCACGCGCCAGGGAATGCAGCTGTCCGCCATCATCCTCGACCAGTGGGTACCGGGCGACGATGCCTGCGCGCTGATCGCGGAACTGCGCAGCCGCCGCCCCGCCCTGCCGATCCTGATGCTGACCGCCAGCGCCAGCCCGCTGCAGGCGGTGGAGGCGATGCGCGCAGGCGCGACCGATTACCTCATCAAGCCCGTGGCCCCCGAACGGCTGATGCGCGCGCTCAGGAGCGCGACGCGGCTGGAGGCACCGCGCGACGAATTGCAGCCGCTGACGGAAAAGATGCCCGCCAGCCTCGATTTCGAGGCGATGATCGGCACCGCGCCCGCCTTCCGCACCGCGCTCGCCCGCGCGGCGAAGGCGGCGAGGGGCCACGGGCACGCGCTGATCACCGGGGAAAGTGGGACGGGCAAGGAAATGCTGCTGCGGGCCATGCACGCGGCCAGCCCGCGCGCGAAGGCGCCGTTCCGCCTCATCAACCTCGCCGGCATTCCCGACAATTCGATGGAATCGAACCTGTTCGGCCACGAACAGGGCGCCTTTCCCGGTGCCTTCGACCGGCAGGTGGGCGCCTTGCAGATGTGCGATGGCGGGACGCTGGCGCTGGACGAGATCGACCGCCTGCCGCCCGACCTGCAGGCGCGTCTGGCAGAGACGGTCAGGACCGGCATCGTCCGCCCGGTTGGCGCCACGCACGGATTTCGCATCGACGTGCGGCTCCTGACCGCCAGCAACCTTCCCCTCGCCGACATGGTCGAGGCGGGCCATTTCGACGGCGACCTGCTCGAGGCCATAGCTGCCACCAAGATCGAGCTGCCGCCGTTGCGCGAGCGGCCGGGGGACATCCCCGCGCTCGCGCGCCACTTCCTGGCGCGGATCGGCGAACAGCCGGGCCTGCGCCATCTCAGCCTGGCCGACAGCGCACTGGGCCTGCTCGGCGCGTTCGACTGGCCGGGCAACGTCCGCCAGTTGCAGGCTGTGCTGTTCCGCGCCGCCGTGTTCTGCGACGGCGAGGCGCTGACCGCGCGCGATTTTCCCCAATTGTCCGAGATGCTGGGCGAGGTGGTGGAGAGCAATGGCGGCACCCAGCCCGAGGCGGTCGGCGTCATCCTCTATACCGACGACGGCAATCTGCGCCCGCTGGAAGAGATCGAGGCGGATGTCATCCGCCTTGCCATCGGGCATTACCGTGGCCGCATGACGGAGGTCGCGCGGCGCCTGGGGATCGGCCGCTCCACCCTGTACCGCAAGCTGTCCGATCTGGGCATCGACGACGCCGCCTGAGCGGCAGGGCCGGGCCGCGCCGCACGGAACCGCGTGGTTCATCCTCCGTTTGGGTGGCGTATTCACATGCCGAAACGGGGAAGTTCTCACATGGATATCGTCGACTGCATCCTGGCCGACCACGACCGCCAGCGCCGCTGGTTCTCCGCGCTGGACGAGGCGCGCGACGACACCGATTCGCTGGGCAAGATCTGGCACCGGCTGAAGAACCACCTGGAGGCGCATGCCGCGGCGGAGGAACGTTTCTTCTATCCGCGCCTGCTCGAATGCGGCAGCGGAGCGCTCGACAGCGACAGCGCCGAGGAAACCACCGAGGACGCGATCGGCGATCACAACGATATTGCCGAAGCGGCCGAGGAGGCGGACAAGCACGAGGTCGGCTCCGCCAAGTGGTGGGACTGCGTCGACCAGTGCAACCGCAACAACTCGGTCCACCTGTCCGAGGAAGAGCGGCAGGGCCTGACCGATTTCCGCCGCCGCGTCCCGGCGGAGGAACGGCGCAAGCTGGGGATCCGGTACCTCGCCTTCGAAGCGGAACATTCCGGTTCGTACGAGCGGGCGGAGAAGGACCCCGACGAATACATCGAGGAACACCAGGCCGCCTAACCCGTCATCCCCGCAAAATCGGTGAGCGCGGCGTCCCTCAGGCCGCGCCACACATTGCGGGCCTGCACGGTTTCCGCCACATCGTGGACGCGCAGCAACTGCACGCCCGCATTCATGCCGGCGATCGCCATGGCGAGGCTGCCGCCCAGCCGCCGCTCTACCGGCGCCTCGTTCGAGAGAGCGCCGATAAAGCGCTTGCGGCTGGCGCCCAGCAGGATCGGCTGGCCGAGCGCGTGGAACAGTGGCAGCGCATTCATCAGCGCAAGGTTGTCGGTCAGCGACTTGCCGAAGCCGATGCCGGGGTCGAGCACGATGTTCGCCCGCTCCACCCCCGCCGCGATCGCCCGGTCGCGGTGGGCGGCGAGCGCGTCGAACACGTCGAACGCGACGCTGTCGTAACCCCCATTGTCGTGCAGTTGCGAGCCGTCGCCCGGCAGGTGCATCAGCACCACCGGACGACCGGTCGCCGCGACCAGTTCCAGGCTGCGCGGGTCGTAACGCAGCGCCGAGACGTCGTTGACCAGCCCCGCGCCCGCCTGCAACGCCGCCTCCATCGTGCCGGCGCGGCGCGTGTCGATGCTGACCGCGGCGCCCATCGCGGCGCAATATTCGACCGCCGGGCGGGTGCGGCGGATCTCCTCCTCCTCCCACACCGCGTCGGCGCCGGGGCGCGTGCTTTCGCCCCCGATGTCGAGGATCGCCGCGCCCGCCTCCAGCATGGCGGCGGCATGTTCGCGCCCGACCTCGGGCCGCTCCAGGAACTCGCCCCCGTCGGAAAAGCTGTCGGGCGTCACGTTGAGGATGCCCATGACCTGTGGCTGGTCGAGCCGGATGGTGCGCGTACCCAGCGAAAGCGGCGGGTGCGCCCGGCGCAGATCGGCCCACTGCGCCTCCGCCGCCACGCCGACGGTGTCGGGCAACTCGCCCAGCACCCGCGCCATGGTGGCGGGGGAGGCCTGCCAGCGTGCGACCGTCTCCCCGCCCCGTCGCAGGATCACCGCGAACCGGCTGGCGAACACCATCCCGCCTGCAAGCCGGATCGCGTCGCCTTCTTCCTCCTGCGGGCCGGGGGCGAAGCCGATCGGGCGGATGTAGATACGCTCGCTCATGCCGCCATCCCGTAGCAGCGGGCCGAGCGGATGGAACGCCGACCGGGCCCCTTTGCAAAAGTTTGCCCGGGGCGATTATCCTTGTGCGTCAGCTGCTTGGACGCGAATTCGTGCGAGCGCGTGTCACCTTTCGCGGCGCGAGGGGTACGCGGCGGGCAGGCGCGGCGATGGAGCGGGCTTGGCGTCATTCCCGCCAGCCTAGCCGATCGCCGCGCGGTAGGACAGCGGCGACGGCGCGGCGCGCGGGCTCGCCCCCCCTCGCCCCTGCACCGCGCCGTTATCGCCCCGGTCAGCCGCCGAAGCGGAAGCGCAGGCCGGTCGACAGGATGGATTGCGCGGTCTGGACCCGGAAATCGGCGGGCAACGCGTCCAGCCTGACCTTCGCGTCATTGAACCGGTCGCGATAGGTGTATTGCGCGAACAGATCGACGTTCCTCGCGATCGCGAAGCTGGCGCCGCCCATCACTTGCCAGGCCGCGCCCCCGTCCTTGTCGTCGAGGACCGAGACGCCCGACGGTTCGTAGCGCACATCGGTGCTGACATAGCCGATCCCGCCGCCGACATAGGGCCGGAAGCCCCCGCCCGCGTCCAGATCGTAGAAAGCATTGGCGAAGACGCCGTAGGTGCTCACCCGGCCGGTATCGCTCGATACGAACTGGCCCACGGTGGGCCCGCCGGTGGTGGGCGGGTCGCGCGTGACGACGCCGACGTCCAGCCCGTCGATATTGCTTCCCCCGACGGTGACACCCGAGTGCGATTTCACGCCGTAATGGCTGTAGAAGCCTTCCAGCTCCAGCCGGATGCCGTTGTCGAAGGCATAGCCCGCCTGCGCCGAGATGGCGTAGCCGTCGTCGAACTTCGTCTTCCAGCCGATGGCGGTCCCGCTGGGGATCGCGGGCCAGTCGTCCGTCGCGGGGACCGCCGCCGTGGTCTCGCCCGTATTGTCCGAATTATTGGGCAGCACGTAGCCGCCGCTCAGCCCCACATAAGGCCCTTGCTGGGCGGCGGCGGGCGTTGCACCTGCCGCAATCGCCAGCACCGCGCCGCTCGCCGCCACGATCTTCACGAACTTGTCCATGATACCCTCACGTTCTGTCGCCGCCCCGGCACCCATTAGGGCACGGGCGCGCGACGCCACGATTGGGAAATCACCGGAGCGGGCCGGGCGCGCTACTCCTCCGCCGCCAGCAGATAGAGCTGGCGCGCGGCGTCGATCGGCTTGATCTCTCCGCCATTTTCGTAGTGCCAGAAGGTCCAGCCGTTGCAGCTGGGCGCGCCTTGCAGATCCTTGCCGAGGCCGTGGATCGAGCCGCTCTGCTTGCCGCATTCGAGCGAGCCGTCGGCGCGCACGGTGGCGATCCAGCGCCGTTTCTTGTCGAACACCTGCGTACCGGGCTTCAGCATGCCCGTTTCGACCAGCGCGCCGAACGCGACCTTGGGCGCGGCGCGGCCCGCCTGCATGGTGGTGAGCGCGCTTTCGTCCAGCGGCAGCTCCTTCTCGATCCGCTTCAGCGCGGCGTCGCGATAGACGCCCTCGCGCTCGCACCCGATCCATTCGCGGCCCAGCCGCTTCGCCACCGCGCCGGTGGTGCCGGTGCCGAAGAACGGGTCGAGCACCACGTCGCCGCGCTCCGTCGTCGCCAGCAGCACACGATAGAGCAGCGCCTCGGGCTTCTGCGTCGGGTGGACCTTGTGCCCCCCATCGTCCTTCAGCCGCTCGCCACCCGCGCAGATGGGAAAGACCCAGTCGCTGCGCATCTGCAATTCGTCGTTCAGCGTCTTCATGGCGCGGTAGTTGAACTGGTAGCGGGCTTTCTCGCCCTGCGAACACCACAGCAGCGTCTCGTGCGCGTTGGTGAAGCGGGTGCCGCGGAAATTGGGCATCGGGTTGGTCTTGCGCCACACGATGTCGTTCAGGATCCAGAAGCCCAGATCCTGCAGGATCGCGCCGACACGATAGATGTTGTGGTAGCTGCCGATCACCCACAACGCGCCGTCGGGCTTCAGCACGCGCTTTGCCTCGGTCAGCCAGGCGCGGGTGAAATCGTCGTAGCTGGTGAAGCTGTCGAAGCGGTCCCAGTCGTCCGTCACCGCATCGACATGGCTGCCGTCGGGCCGGTTGAGATCGCCGCCGAGCTGGAGGTTGTAGGGCGGATCGGCGAAGACGAGGTCCACGCTCGCATCGGGCAGGGCGCGCATCGCGGCGACGCAATCGCCGTCCAGGATCCGCCCCAGCGGCAGCAGTTCGCGCGGTGCGGGCACCGGCTTCGCCCGGCCCCGCGCACGCTGCCTCGTCGTGGTCTCGACGACCCCCATTCTCCATTACCCCCTGAATCGCGAATGCGCCCCGTGCGGCGCCTGTCCAAACTTATCCACAGGGTGAGTCCATCGGGCCCGCGCGTCAACCGGGCATTGCAGCCGGACACCGCGCGCGGCGCGCCGACCGCGCGCGGAACGAAGCGAGTCCGGCACAAGATATGGGGCGGTCCGGCGGCGGCGAGACTCAAGATGCTGCGGTGTGGCCGCGAGGACTCGGGGGCGATGTTTTCGCCCCCGCCGCGTTGGCAGGGGTCCGCTCAGTCGGCGGGCGCGAGGCCCGGATCGACGCCCGTCATCTGCTGCGAAATGGCCCACAGGCGCGCCGCCAGCAGCGGATCGTGCGCGGTGTCGGTGGCGACCGCGCGGCCCGACGCGCTGCCGCGCATTTCCATGAGGCCATAGGGGCCGAGATAGCTGCCCGAGGTCACGCGTGGGTCGGTCGCCGCCTGCAAAGCGGGCAACGCGCCCTGACGCGCGGTGTTGAGAACCGCGCCCATGACGGGGCCGAGCAACGCGGCTGGGCCGAGGTGGCGCATCAGCTCGCTCTGCGCGATGCCGGGATGGCACGCGATCGCGGCCACCGGCGAACTGGCGGCGCGCAGCCGCCGGTCGAGCTCCAGCGCGGTGAGCAGGTTCGCCAGCTTGCTCTGGGCATAGAACCGCTGCCGGTCGTAACCGTTCGCCGCATCGAGATTGTCGAAATCGATCCGTCCGCGCCGGTGCGCGAGGCTCGACTGGATCACGATGCGCGCGCCGCCATCGCGCGCCAGCTGGTCGAGCAACTGCCCGATCAGCGCGAAATGCCCCAGGTGATTGACCGCGAATTGCAGTTCGGTACCGCTTTTCACGCGCGAGAGCGGGGGCATCATCACGCCCGCATTGGCGATGAGCAGATCCAGCCTGTCCTCTCGCCCCACCTGTTTCGCCGCAGCCTCCACCGACGCGGGATCGGCAAGGTCGCAAGCCACGAAGGCGAGGTCCGAATCGGGCGTGTGCGCGGCGATCCTGTCCATCGCCTCGCGCGCCTTGTCCTCGCTGCGGCAGGCCATCAGCACCCGCGCGCCGCGCCGGGCCAGCTCGTCCGCGATGTGGAAACCGATGCCGGTATTGGCTCCGGTGACGAGCGCGGTGACGCCGGTCTGCTGCGGAATGTCGTCGAAGGTAAAGCCGGCCATGGTCAGAACATCTCCATCTGCGCGACCGGAGCGAAGCTGCGGCGGTGCAGCGGGCTCGGCCCGTGCGTTCGCAATGCGGCGAGATGATCGGCGGTTCCGTAACCCTTGTTGCGTTCCCACCCGTAATGCGGGTGGCGCCCCGCCTCCGCGACCATGATCCGGTCGCGCCATTCCTTGGCGACGATGCTGGCGGCGGAGATGGCGCGCTCCTTCGCGTCGCCCCCCACGATCGCGCGGGCGGGCCACGCCCAGCGCTCGCACCGGCCGATGGGGGTGAGGTTGCCGTCGATCAGCGCAAGGTCGGGCGCGCGGCCCAGCGCCGCCGCCAGCCGCTCCACCGCCAGGCTCATCGCCAGCATGGTCGCGCCGAAGATGTTGCGGCGGTCGATCTCGTCCGGCTCGACCACGCCGACCCCCCAGGCGCAGCGGGCGCGCACGGCGAGGTCGATCTTCGCCCGCTTGGGCGCGGCGAGCACTTTCGAATCGGCGAGACCCGCGGGGCACGGCTTGCACAGGGCGACCGCGGCGGCGACCACCGGCCCTGCCAGCGGCCCGCGCCCAGCCTCGTCCACGCCGACCACCAGCTGGCCCGCGCCGAACCCGGCACCGAACGCCGCGTTGGGCGTTCCCGACAGCATGACGATCCGCTCTCTTTCCATGTCGTTCGCCCTATCGCTTCCCGCGGCGCTGATCTCAAGCTGCGGCGGCGCGGTATCCGGGGATGGCGCGACGGCGCAATCCACCCCGCCGCCCGCCGGTGCGAAGGCGCAGGCGCCCGACGAGACGGTCGGCCCCTTCGCGGTGACCGACATGGGCACGTTCGAGGAACCGTGGGGCGCCGCCTTTGCGCCGGGCACGCAGACCCTCTTCATCACCGAGAAGGCGGGAACGATGAAGTTCGTCGATACCGCCACGGGCCGCACCGGCACCGTCGGCGGCACGCCGACGGTCGACTACGGCGGCCAGGGCGGCTTCGGCGACGTCGCCTTCCTGCCATCCGAAAGCGCCGCCACCGTCGGCACGCGCACGATCTACCTGACCTGGGTGGAGGGGGGCAGTGACGACACGCGCGGCGCGGTGCTCGGTCGCGGGCAGCTGGTGTGCGACGGCGGCGATGCCTGCGCCATCCGCGGGCTGAGCGTGATCTGGCGCCAGCAGCCCAAGGTGACCGGCCGCGGCCATTTCTCGCACCGCATCGCCTTCTCGCCCGATGGCAAATACCTGTTCCTGTCCAGTGGGGAGCGGCAGAAGGGCGATCCGGCGCAGGACCTGTCGGTCAATCTGGGCAAGGTGCTGCGCCTCAACCTCGACGGCTCGGCCGCGGCGGGCAATCCCTTCGCGGATCGCGGCAGCCCGTCCGACCAGATCTGGTCCTACGGCCATCGCAACCTCCTGGGCCTGCAGTTCGACAGCGCCGGACGCCTGTGGGACCTGGAGCACGGGCCCAAGGGCGGGGACGAGCTCAACCATGTGGAGCGGGCGAAGAACTACGGCTGGCCGATCGTGTCGGACGGCGTCGATTACGACGGTTCCCCCATTCCCGACCATTCCACCCGGCCCGAATTCGCCGCGCCCGCGATCCACTGGACGCCGGTGATCGCGCCGGGCGATTTCGTGTTCTACGACGGGACTCTGTGGCCCGAATGGCAGGGCGACGCGCTGATCGCCGGCCTGAAGACGGAGGCGCTGATCCGGGTCGACATGCAGGGCACGCAGGCGACCGAAACCGACCGATGGGATTTGGGCCGCCGCCTGCGCGAGATCGTGGAGGGGCCCGACGGCGCGCTGTGGGTGCTGGAGGATGGTTCGGGCGCACGGCTGCGCAGACTGACGCCCGCGGGCCGATAGGCCGGACCGCATCGCCCGCAAGGCGAAATTGATCGACAGGCAGCGCCTGCGCCCGTACCGCGCGCCGCCATCATGACCACGCTCATTCCCCTTTCCGCGGTCGAGCCCGCGATGCTCGAGGAATTGCTCGACGCCGCTTTCGGCGAGGAGCGGCACGCGCGTACCGCCTACCGCATCCGCGCCGGGATGGACTGGCTGGAGGGGCTGAGCTTCGCCACGCTGGACGAGGACGATCTGCTGGTCGGGTCCATCCAGCTGTGGCCCGTCGCGCTGATCACGCGCGAGGGCCGCGCCCATCCGCTGCTGATGGTGGGCCCCGTCGCGGTGATGCCGGGCCGGCAGGGCGAGGGGTTCGGCAAGGCGATGATGGCCGCGGCGCTGGGCGCGCTGGAGGCCAATGCCAGCCCGGCGCGTCCGCCCTTGCCGCAGGTGCTGATCGGCGACCCGGACTATTATGCCCGCTGGGGCTTCACCGCCGAACATACCGACGGGTGGCGCTGCCCCGGCCCCTACGACCAGGCCCGTCTGCTGTTGCGCTGCCCCAATCCGGCGGTGCTGCCGGCAGAGGGCATGCTGGGCCCCTGGCCCGGACAGGACTGACCGGCCGCCCGACCGCCCGCGTCCATCCCGCCCGCGCCGTTCGCGCCCCCGCTCCGGTCGGGGAGGATTGAGCGCGGGCCCGCGATCTGCCATCGCTGCGCGCGATGCCGTACCAGCCGCCCCCCGATCTCGCCGGACTGACGCTTGCCCAGGTGGCCGAGCAGGTCGCGGCGCGCAAGCTGCCCCCGGTGGAGGACTGGGCGCCGGGGCGTACGGGCGACAGCGAGATGCGGATCGCCGCCGACGGCACCTGGTATCACCAGGGCAGCCCGGTCGCTCGACCGGGCATGGTGCGCGCCTTTTCCGGCCTGCTGACCCGCGACGACAGCGGCGCGCATTTCCTGGTCACGCCGTTCGAGAAACTGGCCATAGCGGTCGAGGATGCGGCCTTCATCGCGACCGATGTGAGCGAGACGGACGGCGCGCTCGCCTTCCGCCTCAATACCGACGAGCTGGTGCTGGCCGGCCCCGACAACCCCATCCTGGCGCGCGGCGATGCTGAGCGGCCCGCGCTCTACCTCCACGTGCGGCGCGGGCTGGAGGCGCGGCTCAACCGGTCGACTTACGAACAGCTGGCGCAGATCGCGCTGGCGCATGGCGACGACTGGACCGTGGCGAGCCGGGGCGCGACCTTCCGCCTGGTCCCGCCCGCATGAGCGCGCTGTTCGACCGGCTAACGGCTCTGTTCGAGGAGGGGCACCGCCAGGACATCCCCGATCTGCTGTCCGACGAACGCTTCGCACGCACCGATCGCGCGACCGGTGCGGCGGTGCTGATCGCGGTGACGGAGCGCGCGCGGCCCGGCGTCATCCTGACCCAGCGGCCGCAGGACATGCGCGACCATCCGGGGCAGGTCGCGTTCCCGGGCGGCAAGATCGACGCGGGCGAGGACGCCATCGCCGCCGCGCTGCGCGAGGCGGAGGAGGAAGTCGCCCTCCCGCCTGCGCAGGTGCGCGTGATCGGCGCGACCGACCGGTACCAGACCGGCACCGGGTTCGAGATCACGCCGGTGCTGGGTGTCATCCCGCCCGACCTGCCGCTGGTCGCCAATCCGGGCGAGGTCGCGGCGTGGTTCGAGGCGCCGCTGGCGACCCTGCTCGACCGGTCGAACTGGGACGAACGCTCGGTTTTCTGGCGCGGGGCGGAGCGGCGCTACCTCGAATATCATCACGACGGCTATCGCATCTGGGGCGTGACCGCGGCGATCATCGCCAACCTGTCGCGCCGGATCGGCCAGGCGGCGCTGTTCGATGGCTGAGCGCCTGCCCGATGCCCCGTGGCTGCAACGCGGCGACCTGCCGCGGCTGGTCGCTGCGCTGGGCGCCGAAAACGTGCGCTGGGTCGGCGGCGCGGTGCGCGACACGCTGCTGGGCCTGCCGGTCAACGATGTCGATGCGGCAACGCCGCTGACGCCGCAGACCGTGATGAAGCGGCTGGCGGCGGCGGGGATCAAGGCCGTGCCGACCGGGATCGATCACGGGACCGTGACCGCGGTCCTGCCGCAGGGGCCGGTCGAGGTGACGACGCTGCGCCACGATGTCGCCACCGACGGGCGCCATGCGACGATCGCCTTCGCCACCGACTGGCGCGAGGACGCGGCGCGGCGCGATTTCACCATCAACGCGCTCTATGCCGATCCCGCGACGCGCACGATCCACGACTATTTCGGCGGGCTCAACGATCTGGCGGCGCGGCGCGTGCGCTTCATCGGCGATGCGAGGGCGCGCATCCGCGAGGATCACCTGCGCATCCTGCGCTATTTCCGCTTCCAGTCGCGCTTCGGCAGCTTCCCGCCCGACGAGGAGGCGAGCGCCGCCTGCGCCGAGCTGGCGCCGATGCTGAAGGGCATCAGTCGGGAGCGGATCGCGAACGAGTTGCTGCGCCTGCTGGTGAGCGACCATGCGGGCGAGACGCTGCGCTGGATGGATCGGCTGGGCGTGCTGGGCGTGGTGCTGCCGGAAGCGGACATGGCGCAGTACGACGTGGGCCGCGCCGAGCGCGCGCACGGCGTCGCGCCCGATCCCGTCCGGCACCTGGCCGGCCTGCTGCCCGCCGATCCCGAAACGGCGACGAAGGTCGCGGGCCGCCTGCGCCTGTCCAACGGGCAGAAGAAACGGCTGGTGACCGCCGCCGCGCGCGGGCCCGGGGATGCGGACGATCCGCGCGCGCTCGCCTATCGGCTGGGCCGCGACGGCGCGATGGACCGCCTGCTGCTGGGCGGGTTCGATGTCGGCCCGCTGGCAGGCTTCACCCCGCCCGTCCTGCCGTTGAAGGGTGGCGAGATCGTGGCCCGGGGTATCGGCGCCGGGCCGGAGGTCGCGCGGATCCTGCGCGCGGTGGAGGATCGCTGGGTCGCGGAAGGGTTTCCCGACCGGGCGCGGGTGGAGGCCCTGCTGGAACAGGAACTGGCCGGGCGCTGACCGCCACGCTCGGCGCGGCAGCGCTCAGGTGAAGCGATTGTCCTTGGGGAAGCCCATCGGCGGCATCCGCCCCGCGGCGCCGCGCGCCACCTTCCACTGCCAGATGTCGGTTTCGGTCCGGGTGCGATCGCCCTTTCCGCCCATCTGCCAGATAAGCCCATCCTCCAGCTTGAAAGTCGTGGCATCGGACAGCCCGCCGTCGCGATAGCGTTGCAACTGTACGCCCTGCCCGCGGGTCATGACCGGCACCTCCTCCAGGTTGAAGACCACCAGCTTGCGATTGTCGCCGACCGCGGCGACGTGATCGTCCCCGGCGCCGATCGGGCGCGCGACGATCATCTTCGCCTCGCCCTTCAGGTTCATGACCTGGCGCCCCTTGCGCGTTTCGGCGAGCAGTTCGCCCGTCTCCGCCACGAACCCCTTGCCGCTGTCCGCCGCCAGCAGGATGCGCGCGCCGGGCCGGTGGACCAGCAATGCGGCGAGCTGCGCGCTTGCATCCACGTCCAGCGTGTTGCGAATGGGCTCGCCGAAGCCGCGCGCGCCGGGCAGCTTGTCCGCACCCATTGTGTAGAAGCGCCCGTCGTCCGCCGCGATCAGCAGCTTGTCCGTGGTCTGCGCGTGAATCGCGAAGGCGAGGTCGTCGCCTTCCTTGAACTTGAAATCCTGGTCGAGCTCGACGTGACCCTTCGCCGCGCGGATCCAGCCTTTCTGCGACAGGATCACCGTCACCGGCTCCTTCTCGATCATCGCATCCATGCTGAATTCGACCGCGGGCGCCGCTTCCTCGATATGCGTGCGCCGCGCGCCCAGCGGGGTGTCGAGGCCGTATTCCTTCTTCAGCGCGTTGAGATCGCGCTTCAGCCGCGTGCGCTGGCGCGCGGGCGAACCGAGCAGCTTGTCGAGCTCGTCCTTTTCCTTCAGCAGGTCGTCCTTCTCCTGCCGCAGCTGCATCTCCTCCAGCTTGCGCAGGGATCGCAGCCGCATGTTGAGGATCGCCTCCGCCTGCCGGTCGGTCAGCGAAAACTCCGCCATCATCACCGCCTTTGGCTCGTCCTCGTAGCGGATGATCTCGATCACCCGGTCGAGGTTGAGGAAAGCGACGATATAGCCTTCGACCAGCTCCAACCGCCGCGCGATCTGGTCCAGCCGGTGCTGGCTGCGCCGCTGCAGGATGTCGATCTGGCTGCGGACCCAGTTCTCGATCAGCTCCTTCAGCCCCATCACCATCGGCGTGCGGGTGGCGTCCAGCACGTTGAGATTGAGGCCGAAGCGGGTTTCGAGATCGGTCAGCTTGTAGATCGATTCCTTCAGCAGCTCGGGATCGACGTTGCGGCTGCGCGGGACCAGCACGATGCGGATCGCCTCGTCGCTCTCGTCGCGCACGTCCTCCAGGATCGGCACCTTGCGGTCGGCGATGGCGGCCGCGATCTGTTCGATCAGCTTGCCCTTCGCGACCTGGTAGGGAATCTGGTCGATGACGAGCTGCCACTGCCCGCCGCCCAGCCGCTCTATCCCCGCCGCGCGGTCGGCCGGCGTGCCCGCCTCCGCCGCGTGGAAGCGACCGCGCACGCGGAAGCTGCCACGTCCCGTCTCGTAGGCGGTGGCGATGGTTTCGGGGCTGTCGACGATCAGGCCGCCGGTGGCGAAATCCGGGCCCTTGAACAGCTCCATCAGCAGGGCATGCTCGACCTGCGGATTGTCGATCACCTCCAGCGTGGCGTCGACGATTTCCGCGACGTTGTGGCTGGGGATGTTGGTCGCCATGCCCACCGCGATGCCGCTGGCCCCGTTGGCGAGCAGGTTGGGGAACAGGCCGGGGAAGATCTCCGGCTCCTGTTCTTCCCCGTTATAGGTCGGCAGAAAATCGACCGTGCCCTCGTCCAGCCCCTCCATCAGGCGCAGCGCGGTGCGGGTCAGGCGCGCTTCGGTGTAGCGGTAGGCGGCGGCGTTATCACCGTCGATATTGCCGAAGTTCCCCTGCCCCTCGACCAGCGGGTAACGCAGCGCGAAATCCTGCGCGAGGCGGACCATCGCGTCGTAGACGCTGGCATCGC
>CAYNZQ010000005.1:0-153531 GCA_964401795.1 uncultured Citromicrobium sp. | reverse complement strand
TGAAGATGCGGTTGTCCATGACGAGGCTCATCGCATCGCCGAACAGTTCGGGCAGCCGGTTGTCGACCCAGTCGCCGATATCGGTGAGCAGCTTCAGCGGCACGTCCTGGTGCACGCCGCCGGGGCGGAAATACGCGCTGTGCATGCGCGCGCCCGAGGCGCGTTCGAAGAAGTTCATGCAATCTTCGCGCAGTTCGAACACCCACAGGTTGGGCGTCATCGCGCCGACATCCATCACGTGGCTGCCGATATTGAGCATGTGGTTGGAAATACGCGTCAGTTCCGCGAAAAGTACGCGCAGATATTGCGCCCGCAGCGGCACTTCCAGATTGAGCAGCTTCTCGATCGCGAGCACATAGGAATGCTCCATGCACATCGGGGAGCAGTAATCGAGCCGGTCGAAATAGGGCAGCGCCTGCAGGTAGGTCTTGTACTCGATCAGCTTCTCGGTGCCGCGATGCAGCAGGCCGACATGCGGATCGACCCGCTCGATGATCTCGCCGTCGAGCTCCATCACCATGCGCAGCACGCCGTGGGCCGCAGGATGCTGCGGCCCGAAATTGATCGTGTAGTTACCGATCTCCTCCCCCTGCGTGGTGGGGGAGCGTTCCTGTACTAGTCCGCTCATGCGTCGCCTTCCCTGGGCTGCGTCGCGCCCTTGGTTTCTCGCGCCTTGCCTTCGCGCTCGGGCCGGTCCTTGCGGCTCTGCGTCGGCTCGGGCGCCCTGTCCTCGGTCGGACCGCCATTCTTGGTGCCGGGCGGTTCGTCGCCGACTTTCTCCTTCGCTTCCTCGTCCGCCTTTTTGCCAGCGCCGGTGTCGCTCGGCTTTTCAGTGACGGTCGGCTCGTCGACGGGCGGCTGCTCGGCCTTCTCGTCACCGGGAAGGACGTAATCGGCGCCTTCCCACGGGCTCATGAAATCGAACTGCCTCAGGTCCTGCGCCAGCTCGACCGGCTCGTAGACCACGCGCTTCTCCTCCTCGGAATAGCGCAGTTCGATATAGCCCGTCAGCGGGAAATCCTTGCGGAAGGGGTGACCCTCGAACCCGTAATCGGTCAGGATGCGCCGCAGGTCGGTGTTCCCTTCGAACAGCACGCCGTACATGTCGAACACCTCGCGTTCGAGCCAGCCTGCATTGGGCCACAGCGTCGTCACCGTGGGCACCGGCGTCCGCTCGGCGGCGCGCACCTTCACCATGACGCGGTGGTTCTTCGTCACCGACAGAAGCATGTAGACGACTTCGAAGCGTTCGGGCCGCGACGGATAGTCGACGCCCGCGATTTCCATCAGTTGCTGATAGTCGTGTTCGTCGCGCAGGATGCGCAGCGCGTCCTCGATCCGGTCGCGCGCGACGCGGAGCAGGATTTCGCCATGCTCCTCGCGCGCTTCGACCAGCATGTCGCCGAGCGCACCCGAAAGCGTCTCGCGCATGCCCGCGTTGGAGGCGAAGCGGGGGGCGGAATGCAGAACGGTCATCGCGCGCCTGTCACCTTTCGATCGTGCCGACGCGGCGGATTTTCCGCTGCAATTGCATCACGCCGTAAAGCAGCGCCTCGGCGGTCGGGGGACAGCCGGGCACGTAGATGTCGACGGGCACGATGCGGTCGCAGCCGCGCACCACCGAATAGCTGTAGTGGTAATAGCCGCCGCCATTGGCGCAGCTGCCCATGCTGATTACGTATTTCGGATCCGACATCTGGTCGTAGACCTTGCGCAGCGCCGGGGCCATCTTGTTGCACAGCGTGCCCGCCACGATCATCACGTCCGACTGGCGCGGGCTGGCGCGCGGGGCGACGCCGAACCGCTCCATGTCGTAGCGCGGCATGTTGACGTGGATCATCTCGACCGCGCAGCACGCGAGGCCGAAGGTCATCCACCACAGGCTGCCGGTGCGCGCCCAGTTGAACAGATCCTCGGTGGTGGTGACGAGGAAGCCCTTGTCGTTCACCTCGGTCTGCAGCGCGTGGAAATAATCCTGGTCCGGATGGCGGACCTCGCCCGGCTGGGCGGCGGGGGGAAGCGTAGTCTGATCGGTCATGTCATTCCCAGTCGAGCGCACCCTTCTTCCACGCGTAGGCGAGGCCGATGGCGAGTTCGAACAGGAACACCATCATGGTCAGCCAGCCGGGCCAGCCGGTCAGGTTGAGGCTGACCGCCCACGGGAAGAGGAAGGCGGCCTCCAGATCGAACACGATGAAGAGGATCGCGATGAGATAGAAGCGCACGTCGAACTGGCTGCGCGGTTCCTCGAACGCGGGAAACCCGCACTCGTATTCCGACAGCTTCGCCGCGCTCGGGTTGTGCGCGCCGGTCAGGCGCGAGACGCCCATCGGCAGGAACACGAACAGTACCGAGATGCCCAGCGCAACGCCGAGGAACATCAGGATCGGCAGATATTGTGAGAGATCGACCAAGGCCAGACTCGCGCCAGTGAGGAAAAAGGTTTCGGGCGCGCACTAGTCCCCTGCTCCGCCACGCGCAAGGGGCGCGCCGGGGAAAAAATCGGCCCGAGATGCCGGAAATCAGGCTTTTTTCATTTCCCGTGCGATCGCTTTCTTGGTGGTCTGCCCATAGGGCGGGCGCAATCCGGCGAGCTTCGCGACGTCGATCTTGGGCTGGGTGTAGACGGCGCGCGCATGGCTGAATTCGCGGAAGCCCTCGGGCCCGTGATAGGACCCGATGCCCGACGGACCGACGCCGCCGAACGGCAGGTCCTCCATCGATACGTGCATCACCACGTCGTTGATCGTCACACCGCCCGAAATGGTGCGCGACAGCACTCTTTCCCGTTCCGCCGAATCGTTGCCGAAATAATAGAGGCCCAGCGGCCGGTCGCGATCGTTGACGTAGCCGACCGCCTCGTCGACGGTGCGATAAGTCTTCACCGGCAGGACTGGTCCGAAGATTTCCTCGCGCATCGCCTGCATGTCGTCGGTCACGTTGCGCAGGATGGTCAGCGGCATCTTGCGCGCATTGGTGTTGGAGAAGTCCTCGCCTGCTGGATTGACCTCGATCACCTCCGCCCCCTTCTCGCGCGCATCGGCGACCAGGCCCTGGAGCCGGTCGAAATGGCGGTCGGTCACGACGGAGGCGTAGTCGTCGTTCTCCAGCAGCGTGGGGTACATGGTGTGGACGCCCAGTTGCACCGCCGCAATCGCGCCTTCCTCCTTGTCCTCCGGAACCAGCAGATAGTCGGGCGCGAGGCATATCTGTCCCGCATTCAGCATCTTCCCCAGCGCGATCCGCTCGCCCGCGCGGGTCAGGTCGGCGCTCTCGCCTAGGATGACCGGGCTCTTGCCGCCCAGTTCGAGCGTGACCGGCACCAGGTTCGCGGCGGCTGCCTGCATCACCTTGCGGCCCGTCGCGGTCGAGCCGGTGAAGACCAGATGGTCGAACGGCAGGGAGGAGAAGGCCTGCGCCACCTCCGGCCCGCCGGTCACCACCGCCACCTCTTCGGGGGAAAATGCCGCCGCGACGCGCTGCGCCAGAACGTCGCTGGTGCGCTCGGTGAATTCGCTCGGCTTGATCATCGCGCGGTTGCCCGCCGCCAACACCTGCATCAGCGGGCCGAAGGACAGGTTCACCGGGAAATTCCACGGACTGAGAATGCCGATCACGCCCTTGGGCTCGTACCGGACCTCCGCCTTCGCGCCCAGCAGCGGCAGCGGGAACCGCAGCGATCGCTTGTCCGGCCGCGCCCAGTGATCGATGTGCTTGAGGCAGTATTTGCCGAAGCCGATGGTCCCGACGATGTCCGTCATCATGCTGGCATCGTGGCTGCGATTGCCGAAATCGGCGCTCATCGCGGCGGCGAGCTCCTCCCCGTGATCGACCAGCAGGCCGATCGCGCGGCGGACCCGGTCCTTGCGCGCGTCCAGCGGTTCGGGCCGCGCGGCGGTGAAGGCGCGGCGCTGCGCCTCCAGGATGGATCGCTGATCGTCTTCGCTCGTTCCACTCATGTATCGCTCCATTGCCAACGCGGGGGCGCGGTCCTAACTCGCCAGCCATCCTAATCCGAAATCCAGCCAGTCGAAAGGCATCCTACCAATGACCCAGTTCGCCGCATCCGATCCAATCGTGATCCTTTCCTACGCCCGTACCCCGATGGGCGGCATGCAAGGCGTGCTGGCGGATGCGAGCGCGACCGATCTGGGCGCCACGGCGGTCAAGGCGGCGGTGGAGCGTTCGGGCGTGGCCGGCGACCGGTTCGACCGCGTCTACATGGGCTGCGTCCTGCCGGCGGGCCTGGGCCAAGCACCCGCGCGCCAGGCCACCATCAAGGCCGGCCTGCCCAAGTCGGTGCAGGCCACCACCGTCAACAAGGTGTGCGGCAGCGGCATGCAGACGGTCATCATGGGGGCCGAGGCGCTCGCCAGCGGCACCATCGACTATGTCGTCGCGGGTGGCATGGAGAGCATGACCAACGCGCCCTACCTTCTTAAGAAACACCGTTCCGGCGCCCGGCTCGGCCACGACACCGCCTATGACCACATGTTCCTCGACGGGCTGGAGGACGCCTACGAGGAAGGCCGCGCGATGGGCACCTTCGCGCAGGATACGGCGAACGAATACCAGCTCACGCGCGAGCAGATGGACGAATACTCGATCGAGTCGCTGCGGCGAGCCAATGCCGCGATCGAAAACGGCGCGTTCGCCGACGAGATCGTCCCCGTGACCATCAGCGGTCGCAAGGGCGAAACCGTGGTCGATACCGACGAACAGCCGGGCCGCGGCCGGCCGGACAAGATTCCGACCCTGCGCCCCGCCTTCGCCAAGGACGGGACGATCACCGCCGCCACCTCCAGTTCCATTTCCGACGGCGCGGCCGCGCTCGTCCTGAGCCGCCAGAGCGTGGCTGGCGACAACGGGCAGACGCCGGTGGCGAAGATCGTCGGCCTCGCCGCCCATGCGCAGGAACCTGCGAAGTTCACGGTCGCGCCCATCGGGGCGATCGAGAAGGTGCTGGATCAGGCTGGCTGGTCGGTCGACGACGTCGAATTGTGGGAAGTGAACGAAGCGTTCGCCTGCGTCGCGATGTTCGCGATGCGCGACCTCGGCATTCCGCACGACAAGATCAACGTCAATGGCGGCGGCACCGCGCTCGGCCACCCGATCGGTGCCAGCGGGGCGCGTATCCTCGTGACGCTGCTCAACGCGATGAAGCAGCAGGGCAAGACCCGCGGCGTGGCAAGCCTGTGCATCGGTGGCGGCGAAGCTACCGCCGTCGCGGTGGAGATGGTCTGATCCACGGTCCTTTCCGCGCGGCAAAGCTGGCATAAGGCAGCATTTGCCGCGCGGGCCGATGGGGCGTAGGCTGGTTCCGTTCCAGAGGGAGAGGAACCTATGAAAACCACTGCATCCATCGCGCTTCTCGGCCTGTTGCTGGCCGGCTGCTCCGCCTCCGCCGATTCGAAGGGCGGTAGCGAGCCGACCGACGCTGCCAAGGTCGCCGACGTGACGACGGCCAATGCCACCGCCACGGACCGGTCGGGCGATTACGACGTGACGGCCGCCGATGGCACCAAATGGCACACGAAAATCGGCAAGGACGGCACCTATTCCGCCGCCTATGCCGACGGGAAACAGGAAAAAGGCACGGTCGTCGACAGCGACGGTCAGACCTGCTTCGACAAGGACGGCGACGGCAGCCCGCGCTGCTGGACCCTGTCGGACCCGCGCGCCACGGGCACCTTCACCGCGACAGACGGTCGGGGAGAAAAAGTGTCGGTCGTCCGCTCCGACGGTTAGCCGGAAATCAGGGGCGGGTGCTGCATTGTCAGGGCTCGCCCGCACCCCACAGCGTGTCGGCGGGAACATAGCCGCTGCGTTCGCCCACCAAGAGACGACACCAGCCCTGCTCGCAATCGCCCAGCTTGCCGATCACCCCCGGCTCGATCCGCCATTTCAGGCGCGCCTCGCCCCCGGGTTCCGCCCGCATGGCTACGCTGTCCTTGCCGGCCACGATGGCGGTCCGTTCCGGGCTCAGCAGCGGGCGCGACATCCACCCTTGCGCACCGTCCGCATCGCGCACCAGCCGCCAGCCTTCGTGAACGCGAACGACCTTCATAGGCAGGCCCTTGCGCCGATAGACCCACTGCACGCGATAGGCCTCGCTCGGCCCGACGCGCAGGTTGGCCTCGTTCGATTTGAGGCTGACCCAATAAGGAGGCTCGTCGTCGTCGCCCTGCAGGACGCCGCAACCGGCGAGCATCACGGGGGCAAGAAGCAGGAGGAGCGAAAGGCGGATCATCGCCCGCGTCATACGGCCAAGGCTGCGCCTGCCGCAACATCGAAGCGTGCCGCTTGACCCCGACGGGGCGAATGGCCAATCGTTCTACCGCGATGGACCACACCAATCCCAGCACCGTGCAGGATCCGGGTCGCCGGGTCGCGGGCAAGCCCCGCGTGGTGGTAACGCGCCATCTGATGCCCGCGATCGAGGCGCGGATGGCCGAACTGTTCGATGCGCAGCTCAATTGCGCCGACGTGCCGATGGACCGCGACGCGCTGCGCCGGGCGATGCAGGACTGCGACGTGCTGGTCCCCACCGTGACCGACGATCTTGACGCGGCTCTCCTCAACGAGGCTGGCGAACGGCTGCGCCTGATCGCCAATTTCGGCGCCGGAACCGATCACATCGACCTCGCCGCAGCGGCCGCGCGCGGGATCATGGTTACCAACACCCCCGGCGTCTTCACCGACGATACCGCCGATCTCACGATGGCGCTCATCATCGGGGTGCCGCGGCGCCTGCGCGAGGGCGTTTCGCTGGTCCGGGCCGACAAGTGGACCGGCTGGGCCCCCTCCGCCATGCTGGGGCGGCAATTGGGCGGAAAGCTGCTGGGCATCGTCGGCATGGGCCGCATCGGGCAGGCGGTCGCGCACCGCGCCAAGGCGTTCGGGCTGCGCATCGCCTATCACAATCGCAAGCCGTTGCCGCGAGCGGTGGAAAGCATGCTGTCGGCCGAATACGTCGCCGACCTCGACCGATTGGTGGCCGAAGCCGATATCCTGACGCTGCATTGCCCCTCGACCGAGCAGACGCGCAACCTGATCGATGCGCGACGCATCGCGCGGATGCGGAACGGCGCGGCGCTTATCAACACGGCGCGCGGCGATCTCGTGGATTACGATGCGCTGGTCGCGGCGCTGGAGGACGGGCGCCTGATCGGCGCCGGGCTGGACGTGTATCCTGCGGAACCCGCCGTCGATCCCCGGCTGGTGGCCCATCCCAACGTCATGACCCTGCCGCATATCGGCAGCGCGACGGTGGAGGGGCGCGAGGCGTCGGGCGAGAAGGTCATCGCCAATATTCGCTTCTGGGCCGACGGACACCGGCCCCCCGACCAGGTTCTCGACGCCTTGGTCTGACCCCGCATGCGTCCTGCGGCGCGCAGCATGGTGTAGGAACAATCTTAACTGGCCGTATCCTAGGGCCGCGTGCTTTTCTGCCCTACCATTCGGGACGTTGCCATCGTGCCTTTCCAATCCCCCCTCGGCCCGATGCTGGCCACCCTGCCCGCCACCGCGACCGCGCAGATCCCGATCGGACAGGTCGCGGTGAGCGACAGCGGTGACACCGCGTGGATGCTGACGGCTTCGGTACTGGTGCTGATGGTGGCGCTGCCGGGCCTCGCGCTGTTCTACGCGGGCCGGGCCAGCTGGCGCGACGCGCTCTCGGTAATGGCGCAGATCGGTGCCGTCGCCGCCATCGTCTCACTCCTCTGGATCGTGGTCGGCTACACCCTCGCATTCGGCGGTGTCTCCAACGGGTGGATCGGCAGCGGCATCTTCTGGATGCTGGGCAATCTGGGTTCGATCCGCGTGGGAACGACAGTCCCCGAAAGCGCCTTCGTCCTGTTCCAGATGAGCGCGGCCCTGTTCGCCGCCGCGCTGATGACCGGCGCGTGGGTCGGGCGGGCCCGCTTCGCCTGGGCGGTAGCCTTCGCCGCCTTGTGGAGTGTGGCGGTCTATGCCCCCGTCACGCACTGGGTGTGGGGCGGCGGCTGGCTGGTCGCAGGGTTCGGCACGATCGATTTCGCTGGCGGCCTCGTTATCCACACCGCCGCCGGCGTCTCCGCGCTGGTTACCGCGTTGCTGCTCGGCCGCCGCGCGCCTGCCTACGCCACCCGGGCGGAAGGTATCCCCGCCCTCACCATAGTGGGCGGCGCGCTGCTCTGGCTTGGCTGGTTCGGCCTGGTCGGGGGAAGCGCGCTGACCGCGACCGACGATGCCGCGGCCGCGATCGTCAACGCCCACGCCGCCGCGGCGACAGGCGCCCTCGCCTGGCTGGCGCTGGAGCGGCTCGGCGACGGTCGAAGCTCCGCCACCGGCTGGGCGCATGGCGCGCTGGCAGGGCTCGTCACGGTATCGGCCGCGGCCGCCTATGTCGCACCGGTTATCGCGATGGCGCTGGGCCTGATCGGGGCGCTCGCCTGCCACTACACCGCCCGGTTCGTGCGCGATGTCGCCCGGATCGACGATACGCTGGGCGTCTTCGCGGCCCATGGCGTCTGCGGCGCGGTCGGCACGTTGCTGGTGGCCCCGGCCCTGCTCCCCTCCCTTGGCGGACTGGGCTTCGTCGAGGGGGTCGGCCTTGCTAGGCAAGTGGCGGCGCAGGGCGCGGGCGTACTCGCCGTCGCGCTCTACAGCGCGGTCGTGAGCGCAATCCTCGCACTGATGGTCAGCGTCATCTTCCCAATGCGGGTGAGCGCACGGACCGAGGAAGCGGGCCTCGACCTCGGCACCCATGGGGAGCGGGCCTTCATCGCCGAGTGACGCGCGCCAGCCGGTCGACCCGGCGGCGCGCGCGTTAACCTCAGTCGCCTGTCAGGATCCGGTCGACCAATTCCTTCACCGTCGGGGTGAAGTTGTTGGAATAGAACGGGTCCTGCTTGAACCGGTAGGCCGCGTGGCCGGCGAACATCAGGTTGTCGTCCACCGGCGCGCCATGGGCGATGTCCTGCAGGGTTTTCTGAATGCAGAAGCTGCGGGGATCGGCCAGCCGCCCGGTCGTGTAGTCGTCGTGGTCCTTCCAGCTGGAGAACTGGCAGTGCGACAGGCAGCCCATGCAGTCCTTCTGATCCTGGCGGATCGTGTCGCGGCTGGCGGGGGTGACGTAGACGATGGTGTCGTCCGGCGTCTTCATAGCCTCGGTATAGCCTTCTGCGAACCAGCCTTTCGCCCGGTCGTAGTCCTTTGGCGCGACCCAGAAGTTCTTGCCGCGCACCCCGATATCGAGCTGGCGCGTGTGTTCGCCGGCCTCCACCTTGCTGTAGGGAATCTGACGTTCGGACCGGCGCATCAGGTCGTAGAGGAAATCGTTCTTCACCGCGCTGGAATAGAAGCCCGTGGGGCTGAAGCGGTGCAGCAGCACGTCGCCTTCGTCGAGATCGCGCAGGCGGTCCTTCCAGTCCTGCGGGATCGGGCTTTCCTCGGTCAGCAGCGGCCGCGTGCCGAACTGGAAGGCGATCTTGCCGAGCTCGGGATTGTCGATCCAGTCGTTCCATTCGCGCAGGAACCAGACCCCGCCGGCCATCACGATCGGCACGTCTTCCGACACCCCCTCGGCGCGCATGGTATCGCGCAAGGCCTTGACCCGGGGGTAGGGATCCTCGGGCTTCTTCGGGTCTTCCGCGTTGGAAAGGCCGTTATGCCCGCCCGCCAGCCAGGGATCCTCGTAGACGACCGCCGCCATCAGGTGGCCGACCTTGTGATAGCTGCGCTTCCACAGGGCGCGGAACGCGCGGGCGGAACTGATGATGGGGAGGTAGCAGACCTCGAACCGGGCGGCGATTTCGGCCAGCTTGTAAGGCATGCCCGCGCCGCACGTCACACCCGTCACCATGCCGCGGGTCCGCTCCAGCACGCCTTCGAGCACGGGCTGCGCCCCGCCCATTTCCCACAGCACGTTGATATTGATCGCGCCCTTGCCATCCGCGATTTCGTGCGCGCGCTTCACCTGCTCCACCGCGCCGTCGATGGCATAGCGGATCAGCTGCTCGTGCCGTTCCTTGCGGGTCAGCTGGTCGTATACCTGGGGCACGATCTTGCCCTCGGCATCGTAGCTGTCGGCGTTGACCGCGCTGACCGTGCCGATGCCGCCCGCCGCCGCCCAGGCGCCGGAACTGGCGTGATTGGTCGCGGAGACACCCTTGCCCCCTTCCACCAGCGGCCACACTTCGCGTCCGCCATAATTGATCGGGCTCAGCCCTTTGAAAGCCATGGTCGCATCGTTCCAGTTTTCTAGGCGGCCGGCGGCCGCGTCAGTTCGCCTCGGAGGCGGATGCGCCCCGGCAAGGCTCTATATCCTGCGGTTCCGGCCTCCTAGCGGCTCTACGGAACTGTGCATAGTACCCGGAAATTTCCGGCGCGTCGCGGAACGCGTCCAGCCGGTACCCCGCCTGTTCGAACTCGCAGGCAAGCAGCAGGGGCGCGATGCCGTGCTGGTCAGCCGGGCGATCGATATCGACGACGATCACCTTGCCGCCTTCGCGCAGGGAAGGCCACATCCGCCACAGGAAGGCGTAAGGCTGCGCGATCTCGTGATACATGTGGACCATGAAAACGCGGTCGAAACTGCCATTGGGCAGGCCGGGGTCTTCCGGGCGACCCTGCTTGATGGAAACATTGTCCAGCCGGTCGCGCTCTATCCGCTTGCCCAACCGCTCCAGCACGTCGCGGTCGATATCCTGCGCCAGCACGCGGCCACTCGGACCGACCCGGTCGGCCAGCCGGACGGTGTAATAGCCCTCGCCCGCGCCGATATCTGCGACGGTCATTCCCGGGGCGATGCCTGCGAGGTCCATGACCTTCTGCGCTTCGTTCACGCTGTCGCGCTGGTCTTCGGTGCTGAACTGATTGGACCCGAGGCCCGAAACCGGGCGGTCGGGATCGGGGAAGCGGGGCGTGTTGCCCCCCTCGCGTCCCTGCCCCCCGCCAGAGCAGGCGGCGACGATCAGCATCGGCGCCAGAATGGCCACTCTACCGGGAGAGCGGATTGCGCGCACGGCGCGGCGAAATGGATTGCGGGGCATGGCGCGTCGAACCTCTCGCCCGCGACCTAGCCTTGCCCCTCCCGCCGGTAAAGGCCCACGGCGCGTCGGGGCGGGGGCAGTCGGGAACGCGCTCAGCCCTCCACCTCGACGCGGACCAGCAGGGCATTGGGGGAAGGCCGTATCCGCGCGCGTCTGCCATCGGGCAGCGTGAGGTCATGGTCCGTAGTCACCGGGCCATGATGCGCAAGATAGGCCGCGACATGCCGCCCGAGCTGTTCGGCTGCCCGGGACCGGAGATCGAAATCCCCCTCCAGCCACATTTCCTGCCCCGTCACGAAGCGCAGCCCGACGCTTTGCACCGCGCGTTCCAGCGCCGGGACGAACCCACACAGCACAGCGGAAGGAAACGCGCCCCCGGCCTGCCAGTCGACCACGTGCCGATCGAATTCGGCCGGGCTCGCCAACAACCGCGCCGGCGTCCAGCCTACCGCCGACAGCTGCGGCATGGTGGCGGCGAGCCGGGCCGCCAGCGACAGCCATTCGCGCAGCACCGGCAGGCTGCGCGCGCCGGAGGCGACATGTGGACCCGGTCGCAACCAGAGAGTCGATCCGAAATCGAACGGACTGGAGCCCGACAAGCCCAGGCGCAGGTCGAACACGGGCGGCACTCCTCTGGCCTTCGCGGCGCGAAGATCGAACGCCATCGCGCCCAAGACCAGTTCCAGCGAGCCGTCGGCCGTGGAGCGGCATCCGATATCCCCGTTCCGCGTCAGTCGCTCCGCCACATCCTCCAGCCCAGGCCGTTCGCCGGGCGCGAAGGCGAGCACGATCGCGGCGTCGGGTGTCGCCCCGGGGACTGAATTCGGCGCTGAGATGACGAGATTTCCCTGACTGGCGCGGAGCGGCCGAACGCTCCTGGCCGGGGCCCGACCTCGCGTCGAGAGCGCGGGGACGAGTTCGGTCCGAAACGGATGCTTTAGATCGGTCCTGAACCGGTCAGAACAGACCCAGTTCCACGCCTTCGGACAGGGCCTGCCCCAGCTCCGCCGCCCTGGCGCATTCGTCCTCCGGCACGGTCTTGGGCGCGAGGATATCTTGCGGGGCCTGCGCGTGCGTGCACACGATCACGGGATCGGCCACGCGCCGCAGCCGCCAGCCCTTCGCAATCCGGTCGATCTGGCGCTGCGCGCCCTCGCCATCCGATCCCGCCGCGATGATCGTCGCGAAGGCCCGCCCCTCGATCTTGCCGAGTACCGGGTAATAGCAGCGGTCGAACATCTCCTTCATCTCGCCGCTCATGCTGGCGAGGTTCTCCGGACAGACGAAGAGATACGCCGCGGCGCGCAACAGGTTTTCGGGCTGCACCGTGCGCGCGGGACAAAGACGGGCCTTCGCTCCGGCCGCGTCCGCGGCCGCGCGGGCGAGCGCTTCGCTCGCGCCCGTCCGGCTGTGCCACGCGATAAGGAGCCGGTTCTCGTCCGCCATCGTACCATCATGCGCAGGCTCGGCTGGTGAAAGTCAACCGCGCCGCGATTGCGCCGCCGGGTGGAACGTCTAGATTGTGCGCATGCATGCGCGATCCATCTCCCACGTTTTCGGCGTTTCCCGGTCGCTCGGCGGCAAGGCCTGGACCTGGCGCGGCGGGAATGTCGATCTGACAGCGGGGACGATCGGGCTGGAGGACGATCTGGTCACCCAGTTGCTGCTGGCCCGCGGGGTCGGACGCGACGACATCACCCGGCACCTCAGCCCGACGCTGCGCGCCTTCCTGCCCGACCCCTCCATTTTCCGCGACATGGATGTCGCGGCGGAGCGGATCGCGCAGGCGATCCTGTCGAAAGAGAGGGTGACCGTTTACGGCGATTACGATGTCGACGGCGCGACCAGTGCCGCCCTGCTGATTCGCCTGTTCGGAATGCTGGGCCACGCGGCGGACTACTACATCCCCGACCGGTTGCTCGAAGGCTACGGACCGAGCGGCGAAGCACTGGTGCGGCTGGGCGAAGCCGGCTCGAGCCTGGTGGTCACGGTCGATTGCGGCGCGATGGCACACGAGGCGCTGGCGATGGCGCGCGATGCGGGGGTCGACGTCATCGTTGTCGATCACCATAAATGCGCGCCCGAACTTCCGCCCGCGGTGGCGGTCGTCAATCCCAACCGGCTCGACGAGGATGACGAGGCTGCGGCGCACGGCCACCTTGCCGCGGTCGGCGTGGCCTTCATTCTCGCCGTCGCAGTGGTGCGCACGCTGCGCGATCACGGCTTTTTCGCCAACCGGGCTGAACCCGATCTCATCGGATTGCTCGACCTCGTCGCGCTGGGGACCGTGGCCGACGTCGCCGCCCTGCATGGCCTCAACCGCGCCTTCGTCGCGCAAGGGCTGAAGGTGATGGCGCGGCGCGCGAACATCGGGATGAGTGCGCTGATCGATGCGAGCCGGCTGAAGCGCGCGCCGGCCTGTGGCGATCTCGGCTTCGCTCTCGGCCCGCGCATCAATGCAGGGGGCCGCGTGGGCGAATCGACGCTGGGCGTGCGGCTGCTGACCACCGAAGATCCGGACGAGGCGGCGGGGATCGCCGCGCAATTGTCGCAACTCAACGAGGAACGGCGCGCCATCGAGGCCGAGGTGCAGGAAGCGGCCGAGGCGCAGCTTGCCAGCCAGCACAACCGTGCGGTGCACGTGTTGTCGGGCGAAGGCTGGCATCCCGGCGTGATTGGTATCGTCGCAGGGCGAATCAAGGAAAAGACCGGCAAGCCCTCGATCGTGATCGCCAGTGATGCGCAAACCGGCACCGGCAAGGGTTCGGGCCGATCCATCGCCGGGGTAGATTTGGGCGCCGCCATCATCGCCGCGCGCGAGGCCGGGTTGCTGGTTGCGGGCGGCGGGCACGCGATGGCGGCCGGCCTCACCATCGACCAGGGCCGGGTGGGCGAATTCGCCGACTGGCTCGACGAGCGGCTCGGCGCGGCGGTGGGGCGCGCGATGGAGGGGCAGGAGGCTGCCATCGACCTCGCGCTCGCCCCGGGGGGACTGCATCCCGATCTGGTGGAGACACTGGAGAAGGCCGGGCCCTACGGCATGGGCTGGCCGGGGCCGCGCGTCGCCGTGGGCCCCGTCTCCCTCATCAAGGCCGATATAGTCGGATCGGGACACCTGCGCCTCATCGCGGGCAGCGCCGACGGTCGCTCGCTAAAGGCGATCGCGTTTCGCGCCGCGGAGAGCGACTGGGGCCAGGCCCTCCTCCATGCAGAGCGGGGGCGCCGCCTGTGGCTGGTCGGGCGCGCGCGGATCGACGACTGGGCAAGCCGACCGCAAGCGGAACTGCATCTGGAGGACGCCGCCTGGGCCGACCGATAAAGCTTGGCAATCGGGGGTTGACCGCTCCGATCAGCGCTTCTAAACGCGCGGCTCGCTTCCGGATGGCGTATCACCGGCCCCTTCGTCTAGCGGTTAGGACGCGGCCCTTTCACGGCTGAAACACGGGTTCGATTCCCGTAGGGGTCACCATCCGGAAGCGCGATTGCCCGGGCGGTTGCGCCCGGCGGCATGGCCCCTTCGTCTAGCGGTTAGGACGCGGCCCTCTCACGGCTGAAACACGGGTTCGATTCCCGTAGGGGTCACCACACACCTCCCCCTCCCCTTTCGAACAACTGCGCGCCGATGGTTCGCCATGGCTGGTCGGCCTGTGCGAAAGTGGCTAGGGCCGCGGCCATGGAGTCGGACCGCCGCATTCCCGTCCCGGGGCTGTTACTGGCCATCGTGGGTTCTGCGGCGCTGTTCGCGTCCGGCCTGTCCTGGGCACTGTCGCTGACGCTGCTGCTGGTGTGGACCGGCTCGCTGTTCATTCTGCCCAGCCCCGAAACCCGCACCGAGGCAAGCGCCCCCACCCCGGATGCGATGCGCGAGGCCTTTGCCGAAATCGTCGAGCATTCGGCGACGCCGATCATGCTGGCGGTGCGCAACCGCGTGGTGCGCGCCAACAATGCCGCGCGCGTCGCGCTGGGCCCCCATATCCTGGGCCAGGACGTGCGCGTCGCGCTGCGCCATCCCAATGCGGTGGAACTGCTGGAGACGGAGCGCAACGGCGAAACCATCGTCACCGGCCTTGTCCGGCGCCAGGACATCTGGCGCGTAAGCCTGTTTCGCAGCGAGCTTGGTTTCGACGTGGTGGAGCTGTCGGATCGCACGGCGGAGGCCGATATCAGCCGCGCGCACACCGACTTCGTCGCCAATGCGAGCCACGAACTGCGCACCCCGCTGGCGTCCATCATCGGGTATATCGAGACCCTGCAGGAAGATCCCGCCGCACTCGATACCAAGACCGCGACCCGGTTCCTCGACATCATCCAGCGCGAGGCCCGGCGCCTGCAAAGCCTGGTCAGCGATCTCATGTCTCTATCGCGCGTGGAGGCGGAAAAGCACGAATTGCCCGATACCCGGCTCGCTTTCGCGCCGTTGGTGGAACGCGCGGCGAACGAGGGCGCGGGCCACGACCGGCAGGCGCGGCTCAGCTTCGCGCTGGAAGAAGACATAGTCCTGCTGGGCGATACCCAGCAACTCGAACAACTCGTCCGAAACCTGGTCGATAACGCGCTGAAATACGGCGCGAACGATGGACCGGTTACGGTCGAGTTGAAGCGGCGCACGGCGGACGACGCGGTGCTGAGTGTGCGCGACACCGGGGACGGTATTCCAGCGGAGCATATCCCGCTTCTGACCCGGCGCTTCTACCGCACCGATCCGGGGCGGAGCCGTGCTGCGGGGGGAACCGGGCTGGGTCTGGCGATCGTGAAGCACATCGTCGAGCGCCACCAGGGCCGCATGGAAATCGACAGCGCGCCCGGCGCAGGCACCTGCGTCAGCGTGCGCCTTCCCACCGTGCGCGGGGCGACCGAGGCACATTCCGATTCGCCGGAATCCGCAGCGGAATCGCCTTCGAAGGGAGCCGCGTAATGATTGTGTCACAAATCTCTCACACAGGCCGCGCGAGCGGTGGCGCGCCGAAGGGGGACAGCGGCCGCGATTCACCCGCGTTCGTGCCTCGTCTTCCGGCACGCGCCCAAGCAGCCGCAGGACCCCGCTGATCGCCATGTCTCCCGTCGTCTATTTCATGCTGATTGTGGGTCTGGGGCTGGCCGGCTGGCTGCTCGCCCGTGCCAAGGCGAAGCGCTTCCTGCGCGAATCGAACACCAGGCGCATCACCGCGCGCCCGACCTACCATGCGTGGTACGTCACCTTGTGGATCGCGCTGCCGGTCGCCGTCTTCACGCTGGTCTGGTCGATCGTTTCCCCGATCCTGGTCGCCAATTCGGTGCTGGCGACGCCCGCGGCGGCCGACCTGCCCGCCTTCGGGTTCCAGCGCGATACGATGCTGGCGGAAGCGCGCGCGGTCGCCACCGGCAATGCGCAGGCGGTGTTCAATCCGGATGCCCAGGGGCTGGTCCAGCCGTTCCGTGAGGCCCTGAATTTCTACGGCACCGCCGGGATCCTGCTGGCGCTTGCCATCGCGGCGATCTGCGGCATCTGGGCCTGGACGCGGCTGAACCCCAAATTCCCCGCCCGGGTCCGGGTGGAACGCACGGTGATGACGGTCCTGCTGATCGCATCGCTGGTGGCGATCCTGACCACGTTCGGCATTTTGGTCAGCCTGATTTTCGAAACTATTCGCTTTTTTGGCATGGTGTCGCCGATCGATTTCCTGTTCGGCACGCACTGGGCGCCCGATCCGATGGCCCCGATCGCGAACACGCAGGCCGACCGGTTCGGCGCCATTCCGCTGTTCTGGGGCACCATCTTCATCGGCGCGATCATCGCCATGATCGTCGCCATCCCGCTGGGCCTGATGAGCGCGATCTTCCTGACCCAATATGCCAGTTCGTCGTGGCGCAAATGGCTCAAGCCTGCGCTGGAGGTGCTTGCCGGCGTCCCCACCGTCGTCTACGGCTATTTCGCCGCGCTGACTGTCGCGCCGCTGATCCGCGATGGGGCCCAGTCGATCGGCATCGCCAACGCATCGAGCGAAAGCGCGCTGGCCGCCGGGTTGGTGATGGGCGTGATGATCATTCCCTTCGTCTCATCCATGGCCGACGACAGCATCGCGGCCGTTCCCGGCGCCATGCGCGACGGCAGCCTCGCCATGGGCGCGACCAAGTCCGAGACGATCAAGCGCGTCCTGATCCCCGCCGCCCTACCCGGCATCGTGGCCGGCGTCATGCTGGCGGTCAGCCGCGCCATCGGCGAGACGATGATCGTCGTCATGGCCGCATCCACCGCCGCCAACCTTACCGGCAACCCGCTAGAGGCGATGACCACCGTCACCGTCCAGATCGTCGCGCTGCTGACCGGCGAGGCGAGTTTCGACCATCCCGCCACGCTCAGCGCCTTCGCGCTCGGCTTCGTCCTGTTCATGGTGACGCTGGGCCTCAACTTCATCGCTCTGCGCGTCGTGAAGCGCTTCCGGGAGGCGTATGAATAACCCCACTCCCCTACCCGACGTCGCCCCGACTCGCAGCGCGGCTTTCGAAAAGCGGTTGCGCCGGCGCTATGCCGCCGAACGCCGGTTCAAGTGGTTCGGCCTCGGCGCGATCCTGTTCTCGGTGCTGGTCCTCGGCCTGTTGCTGGGCAACATGCTGTACAAGGGCGCAAGCGGGTTCGAGCGGGCCGAGCTGCAACTGACGATCGACTTCCCGCAATCGGGCCTCTCCACCGATCCCCGCTCGCTGCAGCAGCCCGCTGCTGTCCAGATGCTGGAATTGCAGGGCCTGCCCGATACCGTGTCCTCGGCGGCACAGCAGTCGCTGGGGCCGGAGGGCGCGGAGCAGCTCAGCGGCAACGCCTGGCGCGAGGTCGCGGCCGATCTCGTCGCGGACCCGACGCTGCTGCAGCAGGAGGTCACGTTGTGGCTGCCCGCCACCGGCGACCTTGCCAAGGGGATGGACGGCGAAGGCGCGCCCGAGATGCGAGCCCTCGCCCGGCAATTGCAACAGCGCGGGGTGCTCGCGCAGCGGTTCGACGGCGGCTTCCTGACTCGCTCCGATGCGACCGATCCGCAGCAGGTGGGTATCTGGGGCGCGCTCAAGGGCTCGATCCTGACCATGATCGTCACGCTCCTCCTCGCATTCCCGGTCGGCGTCCTCGCGGCGCTCTATCTGGAGGAATACGCGCCGAAGAACCGCTGGACCGACATTATCGAGGTTTCGATCAACAACCTCGCCGCGGTGCCATCGATCATCTTCGGCCTGCTCGGCCTGTCGGTGTTCCTGTTCATTTTTCCCAACATGCGCTCCGCCCCGCTGATCGGCGGCATGACGCTGGCGCTGATGACCATGCCGGTCATCGTCATTTCGGGACGCAACGCGATCAAGGCGGTACCGCCCTCGATCCGCGACGGGGCGCTGGCGGTCGGCGCCTCGCGCATGCAGGTGGTGTTCCACCACGTGCTGCCGCTCGCCCTGCCGGGCATCCTGACCGGCACCATCATCGGCATGGCGCGTGCGCTGGGCGAGACCGCGCCGCTCCTGATGATCGGCATGCGCGCCTTCGTCGCCGCACCGCCCGACGGCTTCACTTCCCCGGCCACGGTTCTTCCGGTACAGATCTTCCTCTGGTCGGACGAAATCGACGGCGGTTTCGTGTCCCGCACCAGCGCCGCGATCATCGTCCTGCTATGCGTGCTGCTGCTGATGAACGGCCTCGCGATCTACCTCCGCAACAAATTCGAGAAGACCTGGTGACCGTAGTCCACGACAATCTGGAAGCGCTCGACGCAAAGATCCGCACGCGCGACGTCAACGTCTTTTATGGCGACAAGCAGGCGATCGATTCCGTCTCGATCGACATTCCGACCGAGTATGTCACCGCCTTCATCGGGCCCTCGGGCTGCGGCAAGTCGACTTTCCTGCGCTCGCTCAACCGGATGAACGACACCATCCCCTCCGCGCGGGTGGAGGGAACGATCGAGCTCGACGGGGAAGATATCTACCGCTCGCGGATGGACGTGGTGCAGCTGCGCGCGCGGGTCGGCATGGTGTTCCAGAAACCGAACCCGTTCCCGAAATCGATCTACGAGAACATCGCCTACGGTCCCAAGATCCACGGCCTCGCGGAAAGCAAGGGCGAACTCGACGAGATCGTCGAAAGTTCGCTGCAGCGCGCCGGCCTGTGGAACGAGGTGAAGGATCGCTTGGGCGAATCGGGCACCGCGCTCTCGGGTGGCCAGCAGCAGCGCCTGTGCATCGCCCGCGCCATCGCGGTGGAACCCGAGGTCATCCTGATGGACGAGCCGTGCTCCGCGCTCGACCCCATCGCGACGGCGCGCGTCGAGGAACTCATCGCCGAGCTGACCGGGCGCTATGCCATCGTCATCGTCACCCACTCCATGCAGCAGGCGGCACGCGTGTCGCAGCGTACGGCTTTCTTTCATCTGGGAAAAATGGTGGAATACGGTCGTACTAGTGACATATTCACCAATCCGCTCGAAGAGCGGACCAAGGATTACATTACGGGACGGTACGGATGAGCGCCGAACACACGGTCAAATCCTTCGACGAGGATATCACGCGGCTGCGCGGGCTCATCACCCAGATGGGTGGCCTGGCGGAGCTGGCTACGCAACAAGCGCTCGACGCGCTGATCCGCGGCGACGAGGAACTGGGGCGCCAGGTCGTCGCCAACGACAAGAAGCTCGATATGCTGGAGGCGGATGTCGATCGCATGGCGGTGCGCATTATCGCCCTGCGCGCACCGATGGCCGACGACCTGCGCGAAGTCATCGCTGCGCTGAAGATCGCGGGCGTGGTGGAGCGGATCGGCGACTATGCGAAGAACATCGCCAAGCGGGTCGGCCGGATCGAGGGACGCAACCAGTTCGAACCGCTCACGCTGCTGCCCGCCATGGCCGAACTGGCGATCGAGATGGTGCACGACGTCCTCTCCGCCTATGCCGCACGCGACCCGCAACTTGCCCGTGACGTAATCGAGGCGGATCACAAGGTCGACGCCTTCTACAACAGCATTTTCCGCAACCTTGTCAGCCACATGGTCGAAAATCCTTCTACCATTTCGAGCGCCGCGCAACTGCTCTTCATCGCGCGCAACCTCGAACGGATCGGCGATCACGCGACCAACGTCGCGGAAATGGTGCACTTCGCCGCGACCGGCACCTATCCGACCGACGAGGAAGAGTGACACGAAACTGTCTTGCGGCGGTCATAGACAGCCCTGCGGAATAACAGCGAAAGTGCGAGCGTGTCCCCAGCCAAGCTGATCCTAGTCGAAGACGATCCGGCGCTCGCCGAACTGCTCGAATACCGGTTCGCCAACGAGGGCTATCAGGTCCGGGTCACAGCCGACGGGGACGAGGCGCTGCTGATGGCGCGCGAAGACATTCCCGATCTCGTCATCCTCGACTGGATGATCGAGGGCACCAGCGGGATCGAGGTCTGCCGCCGGCTGCGGCGGGACAGCGAGACGGCGCATGTTCCGATCATCATGCTGACCGCGCGCGAGGCGGAGGACGACCGGATTCGCGGCCTGGAAACCGGCGCCGACGATTACCTGACCAAGCCGTTCTCGCCGCGCGAATTGCTCGCGCGGGTCGCGGCGGTCATGCGGCGCATCCGCCCGGCCCTCGCGGGCGAAACGATCGAGGTCGGCGATATCCGCCTCGATCCGGTTGCCCACCGGGTGGAGCGCAAGGGACGCGAACTGCATCTCGGCCCGACGGAATACCGCCTGCTGAAGTTCCTGATGGAAAGCCCCGGCCGGGTCTTCAGCCGTGGGCAGTTGCTCGACGGCGTCTGGGGCACCGAGAGCGATATCGAACTGCGCACGGTCGATGTTCACATCCGCCGCCTGCGCAAGGCGATCGACATCGAAGGCGCGGAGGACCCGATCCGCACGGTGCGCAGCGCGGGCTACTCGATCCGCGGCTAGGCCTCAGCGGCACGCGCCGCCAAGGCCGCGCCGTTGCTGGTCGAGGTGGAAATGGTCCGCATGCGCCTCGTTGTAATCGGGCGACAGGACCGTTCCGAAGACGTCGCACGCGGCGTCGCGCACCCGGCGCAGGAAGCGCGCGTCGCGCCCGTCGCCCCCCGAGGCGTTCCAATCCTTCAGGACGCTGATCCGGCGCCCGTTCTCCAAGACGAAGGCGGCGATGTCGATCGCGTTGCCGGTCGCATGCTCGCTCCACGGGCCGCTATCGCGCCCGTAAAGGCGCCGGCAGCTATAGGCGCCGTAATGCTCTATTCGCGTGACCTGCGATCCGTAGATGTCCGCCGCCGCCGGATTCAGCCCCTCGCGGCGCCACACCGCCAGCGCGGCGGCTACGGCACAGGTGGTCGGCGGGGGTGCGGGACTGAGCGGAAAGTCGGTCAGCCGCGTCCGGTCCTCGCGCCGGCAGGCACCCTCGCCCGCCGGATCGAGCCGCCGGAAGACGACCTCGCTGCGCTCCAGCACCGCGCGACACTGTGCCGGATCGTCCCGCAACGCCGCAATCTTGCGCGCCGTCGCCCAGCCCGGCTCGTCCCGCAGGTCGAGCGGAGCCCAGGGATCGTCGCCGGGATGGTCCGCCAGCCAAGCGCGGACCGCGACGAACACGCCCAGCGCCACCACGGCCCAGAACAGGGCCCGGTCGCGGCGGAAGCGTCCGATCCGGCCCGAGAGACGCCAGCGGTCGCTCAATGGAAATCGCGCGATTTGGGGATGATCCGGGCGTTGCGCGGATGCCCGCCCGCCTGCGGCCCGTGATAGCCGCATTCCCGGTTGCCTGGCGGCGGCTCCTGCCACGGTTCGACCGGCTTGGCGCGGGTATAGGGATCGTCGGCCCCTTCGCGCAGATTGTCGCGCGGGTTCGACTTGTTGCCCGGCAGGGGGTTCTTCACATGGTCCGCCCGGGCTAGCGGCGCCTGCAGCAGATCGTCGGAAAGCTTGGTCAGCTGATGCGTCGCGTCGGTCATCTGGTGGGCGATCACATGGATCACCTCGTCGTCGTATTCGACCCGCCCGCGCACCTCCATCATCCGTGCGCCCATCACCACCTTGCGCTGCCGCTCCTTGACGTCGGGCCAGATGACCAGGTTCACCACGCCGGTCTCGTCCTCCAGCGTGATGAAGCATACGCCCTTGGCCGATCCCGGCTGCTGGCGGATTAGCACCACGCCCGCGACCTCCACCATGGAGCGGAACTTGCGGCTGCGCAGGTCGCAAGCGCGCACGAAGCCGCGCCCGTCCAGCTCCTCGCGCAAAAACGACATGGGATGCGCCTTCAGGCTGAGCCGCATGGTCTGGTAGTCGGCGACCACCTCCTCCGACAGGGGCATTACGGGAAGCATGGTGGCACGACGCTCCGCCCCCTCGTCGCGTTCCGCGGCAGCGCGGAACAGTGGCAGATCGGGCGCGGTGACAAGGCTGCGCGCATCCCACAGCGCCTGCCGCCGCGACTGGCCGAGCGAGCCGCATGCATCGGCACTGGCGAGCCGCTCGACATGCGCGACCTGGATGCGGGTGCGATCGTGCAGGTCGCGCAGATCGCGATAGGGGCCGTTCGCCTGGCGCTCCGCCACGATCTGCGCCGCCACCGCCTCTGGCAGGCCGTCGATCTGGCGCAGGCCGAGGCGCAAGGCGACCGGGTTCCCCTCCAGCGTGCAGTCCCAATCGGACAGGTTCACATCGGCCGACAGCACCTCGACCCCGTGCTCGCGCGCGTCGCGCACTATCTGGGCGGGGGCGTAGAACCCCATCGGCTGCGAGTTGAGCAGCCCGCAGGCGAACGCCGCCGGGTAATGGCATTTGAGCCAGCTCGAAACATAGACCAGCAGCGCGAAGCTGGCGGCGTGGCTTTCGGGGAAGCCGTACTCGCCGAATCCCTTGATCTGGTTGAAGCAACGCTCCGCGAATTCGGGATCGTAGCCGCGTTCGATCATCCGCCCGACCATCCTGTTCTGATGCGCGTCGACCTTACCGCGGCTGCGAAAGGTCGCCATCGCCTTGCGTAACTGATTCGCCTCCTCGGGCGTGAACTTGGCTGCATCCAACGCGATCTTCATCGCCTGTTCCTGGAAGATCGGCACGCCGTAGGTGCGCCCGAGGATCGAGGACAGCTCGTCTTGTGGCCCGTGCTCGGGCGCGGGACTGGGCAGCGTGAAGTCGGTCTTTCCCTCGCGCCGGAGCCGCCGCTGTTTCAGATAGGGATGGACCATGTCGCCCTGGATCGGGCCGGGCCGCACGATCGCGACCTGCACCACGAGATCGTAGAATATGCGGGGCTGCAAGCGCGGCAGCATGTTCATCTGCGCCCGGCTCTCGACCTGGAACACGCCCAGCGAATCGCCCTTGCACAGCATGTCGTAGACCGCCGGGTCCTCCGCCGGCACGCTCGCCAGGTCGAGCGCGCGATCATGATGGTCGCGCAGCAGATCCAAGCATTTGCGGATGCAGGTGAGCATGCCGAGCGCGAGGACGTCGACCTTCAGGATGCCAAGATCGTCGATATCGTCCTTGTCCCATTCGATGAAGCTACGCTCGGGCATCGCGCCGTTGCCGATCGGCACCGTCTCGGTCAGCAGGCCGTCGGTCAGGATGAAGCCGCCGACATGCTGGCTGAGATGGCGCGGCATGCCGATCATCTGCTCGGTCAGCTTGAGCACCCGGCGCAGATGCGGATCGGCGAGGTCGAGCCCTGTCTCCTCGCGCACGTGATGCTCGTCGATCGCATTGCCCCACCCGCCCCACACGGTCCGGGCGAGTAGGCTGGTAACGTCTTCCGACAGGCCCATCGCCTTGCCCACCTCGCGAACCGCCATGCGCGGGCGATAATGGATCACGGTCGCGCACAGCCCGGCCCGATCGCGGCCGTATTTCTTGTAGATGTGCTGGATCACCTCCTCGCGCCGCTCGTGCTCGAAATCGACATCGATATCGGGCGGTTCGCGGCGTTCCTTCGAAATGAAGCGGTCGAACAGCAGCTGGTGCTGGGCCGGATCGACGCTGGTGATGCCGAGGCAGAAACACACCGCCGAGTTCGCTGCCGAGCCGCGCCCCTGGCACAGGATGTCCTCGCTGCGAGCGAAATCGACAATCTCCTTGATGGTGAGGAAATAGCGCGCCAGTTCGAGCTCGCCGATCAGCTTCAACTCGCGTTGAAGCGTTTTCCTTACAATCGAAGGCAACCCGTTGGGATAGCGCCATTCCCTTGCACCCTTCCACACCTGCCGTTCGAGATGGCGTTGCGGCGAAAGGCCGCCGGGATACTCCTCCTGCGGATACTCGTATTTGAGTTCGTCGAGGGTAAAGTCGCAGGCATCGGCCACCGCCCGCGCCGCTGCGATCGCGTGCGGCCAGCGTTCGAACAGGCGGATCACCACCTCCGGCGGCTTGAGGTAGCGTTCGGCATTGCCGTGCAGCAGGTGGCCTGCCTTCGCCACCGTAGTCTTGTGCCGGATCGCGGTCATCACGTCCTGTAGCGGGCGCTTGTCGGGCGTCGCGTAATGCACGTCGTTGGTGGCGAGGATCGAAAGGCCGTGCGCCCGAGCCAGCGTATCGAGGCGCTCGATCCGAGCGATGTCGTCGCCGATATGCAGGAAGCTGGCGGCGATATGGCGCAGCGTTGGGAGTTGTGCAGCAAGGTGGGGGAGGAGGTCGGAGAATTCAGCCGAAAGATAACTCCCCGCCCGTTCACGGGAGGGGCGGCGAGACTTGCGAGCTTGCTCGCTAGTCGCAGTGGGGTGGGCATCGTAGCCTCGCGCGGCGCGCTGCGCCGCGGACCCACCCTTGGCCCCTCCCGCATGCGAGAGGGGAAATACGACCACATTGCTCGGAACCGCAATCGTGAACTCCGCCCCCAGATCGCGCGGTGGGAGCAGGATCAACTGCACGTCCTCGCTGTGTTCGGCCAGCATCGCGAGGTCGATCTCGCATACGCCCTTCGCCTGCCATTCGTTATCGAGTGTCGCTCGACGCCCTGCCGATATGAGCCGGCACAACCGCCCATAGGCGGCGCGGTCGCGCGGGTAGGCGAGGAAGGCGAGCCCCTCGACCGTCTCGATCCGGCAGCCGATGACCGGGCGCAGCTTCAGCTTCTTCGCCTCGGTATGGATGCGCACCACGCCCGCCATCGTGTTCGCATCGGCGATGCCGAGCGCATCGTAACCACGGTCGCGCGCGGTCTCGACCAGATCGACCGCGTCCGACGCGCCGCGCAAGAAGCTGAAGCACGAGACGAGGCCGAGCTCGACGAAGGACGCACGCGGCGGCTCGGCGACCGTGTCGGGGTCGATGTCGATGGTGCGCTTGGGGATGACGTCGCTGTCGGGCATTGGAAATGCAATTCCGTCCCCGCTCGTCCTGAGCCTATCGAAAGACAGTACTTCACCTTTGCTGCGGTGTTAGAGACAGTCCTTCGACAGGCTCAGGGGGAGCGGATCAGGGGGCCTGCGACAGTTCGCCGAGCCTGTCCCGCACCGCGGCGAGATCGGCATCGAACAGGCGCGCCTGCTTCTCCGCCGCCTCGCCCTCGAGGCGCAGCAGGTAGGACGGGTGCGCGGTGATCCACAATTCGCTGCCGTCGTCGAGCGGGATGGGTTCGCCGCGCGCCTTGGAAATACTGACCGTCTTGCCCAATATGCCGCGCGCCGCGCTGGCCCCCATGGCGAGGATCAGCCTGGGCTGCACGATCGCGCGCTCGCTCTCGATCCACCAGCGGCAGGTATCGATCTCTTTCGCCGTCGGGCTTTGGTGGAGCCGCCGCTTGCCGCGCTGGACGTATTTGAAATGCTTGACCGTGTTGGTGACGTAGGCGGCGGCGCGGTCGATCCCGGCCCGTTCCAGATGGCGGTCGAGCAATTGCCCGGCGGGACCGACGAAGGGGCGCCCAGCCTCGTCCTCCTGATCGCCCGGCTGTTCGCCCACGATCATAAGGGCCGCATCGCGCGGCCCCTCACCCATCACCGCCTGGTTGTCGAGCGCACCGATCGGGCATTTGCGGCAGGCATGGATCGCGGTGTCGATCGCCTCCAGCGTTTCGGGCCGATCCTCGAACTCCAGCGTTCCCGCTTCCACCATCTGTGCCTCTCGCGATTGCGCCCCGGCGATCAGCCCGGGAATGAGCGCCGCCTCGGGCATGTTCTTCCAGTATTTCTTCGGCATTTCCGACAGCATCGCCCCGACCTTCAGCCGGGCCGGATTGAAGATGGACGCATAATAGCCGCGCCACAGCTCTTCGACCGGGTCGCCCTGTGGCGCGTCGGAGCGCTGTGCGGGCGGCCCTTCGCGCATGGTCTCGCCATCCCAGTGCAGTGTGCCGCGGGGCGTCAGGATCGACCAGCGCATGTTGGCGAAGCGGCGCATGAAAAAACCCGCATTGGCGCGCACGATATGATGTTCGGGCTCGAACCAGGCGACATAGTGCTTCTCGCCCTCATCGTCCTCGACCTCGCGAAAACGGACGAAGGCGTGCATCTTGTGGCTGTCGCGCCGCACGTTCTTGTCCAGTTCCTCCACCCGGCGGACATCGTCGTCGGTCTTGTCCTCCATGATCCGGGAATTGGACTGGAGCCGCCACAGCAGCCGGTAGAGCAGTGCGAAGCGCTGCGGGTCGGAATGCAGGGCCGCATTCTTCGCCAGGCTCACGAACCGGCGGTTGGCGCGCACCGGCCGGGCGTCGTCCCCGGGTACCGGCAACCGCCGGTCGCCGCCTGTAAAATCGCGCGCGAAAAGATCGCCCGACCCATCCGGTTCGATCCAGGCGACACGATCGGGCGGTACGTCGCACTGGACAAGCTGGCGCGCCCGCTCGCGCCAGACATCGAAATCGTCCGGTCGCTGCAGATTGACGACGTAATACGCGTCAGGCTTCACATGCTGGAGCGCGGTCATGGCGCGAACAGCTCCAGCTGCTCCTGCCGGGGGGCAAGCAGCGTGCGCAGGTCCGCGCGGTCGGTCAGCAGCGTCGGCCGCCAGTCGAGCGTGCAGATGAAGGGGCGCACTTTGGTGATGGACACGGTCAGCTTGGCCACGTCGTCGAGCCGGAGCGACCGGTGCCGCCGCGCGGCTACGATCCGGTTCACCGCCTTCACCCCCAGCCCCGGCACACGCAGCAACTGCTCGCGCGTCGCCCGATTGACATCGACCGGGAAATTCTCGCGAAACTTGAGCGCCCAGGCCAGCTTGGGGTCGATGTCGAGCGGCAGGTTCCCGTCCGCCTCGGTCGCCTGCATCACGTCGGCGGGCTTGTAACCGTAGAAGCGCATCAGCCAGTCCGACTGGTAGAGCCGGTGTTCGCGGATCAGCGGCGGGCGCTTCAGGGGCAGCACCGCGCTGGCATCGGGAATGGGGCTGAAGGCGGAGTAATAGACGCGGCGCAGGCCGAAACTGTTGTAGAGCCGGCTCGCCCGTCCGACGATATCGCTGTCGGTCGCGGCATCGGCGCCGACGATCATCTGGGTCGACTGGCCCGCGGGGGCGAAGCGCGGCGCGTTACGGAAGCGTTTCTTCGCATCCTTCGCTTCGACGATGTCGTCCTTCGTCTTGCCCATCGCGCCTTCGATCTGGCGCGCATCCTTGTCGGGCGCGAGCCGCGTCAGCCCGCTATCGGTCGGCAGTTCGACATTGATGGAGACGCGATCGGCATAGAAGCCCGCTTGATGCACCAGTTCCGGATCGGCCTCGGGAATGGTCTTGAGGTGAATATAGCCGCGAAAATCGTGCTCTTCCCGCAGGATTCGCGCGGTTTCCACCAGCTGCTCCATCGTGTGGTTGGAGCTCTTGATAATGCCCGAGGATAGGAACAGCCCCTCGATGTAATTGCGCCGGTAGAAGGCGAGCGTCAGGTCCGCGACCTCCTGCGGAGTGAAGCGCGCCCGTCGCACGTTCGAGCTCTTGCGGTTGATGCAATAGTGGCAATCGAACACGCAATGATTGGTCAGCAGGACCTTCAGCAGCGAGATGCAGCGCCCGTCCGGCGCGTAGGCATGACAGATGCCCATCCCCTCGGTCGAGCCGATCCCGCGCCCGTTCGTGCTGGTGCGCTTCGCCGTGCCCGACGACGCGCAGGACGCATCGTATTTCGCCGCATCGGCAAGAATTTCGAGCCTTTCGAGAATCGTCTGCGCAGCCATGTGTTCTATATATGTTCTGCGCAAGGAAAACGCCAGCCCCTTGTCAGACCGGAGTTGGTCGAAAGCGAAAGCGGGGGCGGTCGATAGGAAGGGAGGGCGCGTGGAGATGAAATTACCGCCGCATCGCCTGCGGAAAACCCGGGCCTCTTATCCTGAGGTCGGTCAGGAACCGACAGCAAGCGGCGTTTCATGCGACGACCGAACGGCACAAACAAAAAGGGCGGAGCCTTTCGGCCCCGCCCTTAATGCGTCAATCTCTGAGAGATCAGAAGCTGACCGGATCTTCGTCATCATCGCTCGTGGAGATGATGATGCCGCCGACGATCGCGGCAATGGCCAGAATGCCAATGATGAGACCGGCGCCGCCGATCATGTCGTTCTCGCCTTCGACCGGAGCGGCCTGACGCGGGGTTTCGGCCTGCGCCATGGTCGGCACGGCGACGAGAGCCAGCGCGGTCGCGGCGGCGGTAACAATACGATTCTTCATAAGCATCTCCGAATATTCTGCTTTATTCAGTGCCCGACCTAGAGAGGTTGCGCGGTGGGTTCAACTTAAAAGTCCAGAAAAATAATGAAGTTGCGCGATTACATCACCCGATCGGGGCTATCGAAGAGGCAACCCTGGGCCGCATTGGCATGGCCATGGCGCGCCCGCCGCTTGCCTGCTATACGTCTCGGGTCCTTGAAAAGGAGAAGCAGGCCATGACCACGATTGCTCCTTCGAAACAGTTCGACCGCTTCAACTGGCGGTTCGCGTATGGGATCGGTGCCGCGCTGGTGTTGCTGGCCCCCGCCATAGCGATGCAATTGACGCCGGAGGTGAACTGGGGCGCAAGTGATTTCGCGGTCGGCGCGCTGTTGCTCGGCCTGCTGGGACTGGGCTTGGACCTGGCGGTTCGCGCCCCCCGGCACTTGCGCTTCGCCCTGGCCGGGCTTGCCGTGGTGGCGGTGATCGCCATCTGGACCGAGCTTGCGGTCGGGATCTTCGGTACGCCGCTGGCCGGGAACTGAGCTTAGGCGCACAGCCCCTGCAGGAACCAGTCGGGCGCGCCGCCGCGTCCGTCGCCGATCAGGCCGTTGCGATAGATCCAGTAACGGCGCCCCTCGCCATCCTCGATCCGGTAATAGTCCCGCAGCCGCGCGGTGGAGCGTTCGCGCCACCACTCGGGCGCGATCCGTTCCGGTCCTTCGACCCGCACCACGTCGTGCACGGCCCCGCGCCAGCGGAACCGCTGCGGATAGCCATCGGGCGTGGCGTAGAGCACCGCGATCCGTTCCGCCCGCTCCAGCAGCTTCAGCGGCCGCGCATGGAACCGCAGTTCCCCCTGGCTCGGCGGCTCGGGTTCCAGCGGCGGCTGCCAGCGCTGCGCCCGTTCGGGCAGGTGGCTGCCGTGAAGCACCGGGCGCGCGACCGCCTTGGCCCCCAGCCTGATGGTCAGCCGATCGATGCAGGCGGCAAGCGACGTGCCGTGCGCCTCTGCCGCTGTCTCGATGTCGCCCTGCGCCAGCGCCTGCGGTTCGGCCCAGCTGGCCCGCAGGCGCATGGTCTCGATCCCGAAGCCGGCATCGACATCGTCCAGCTTTTCGCCGAACAAGCGGCAGATATGCGCGGGATCGCGGGTCGCCGCAGCCAGTTCGAGCCGGCGCACCAGCACCTCCCCGTCGACCCGCCACAGCCCCAGTTCCAACCGCCGTGCGCCCTCGCCCCGCCCCTCCAGAACCCGCGCCATGTCGGCGGCGAGATCGGCGAGGACATGATCGAGCGGCTCGCGGTGGCGGATCGGTTCGGCCAGTCGCCGCTGCACCAGCGGCATGTGATGCGGCACCACCGGCAGCAGCGGCTCGGGCACGCGTCCCGCGATCTGGTCGAGCCGGACCAGCGGGTTGGCCGCGGGCGACTTGCGGTTGCGGAAACGGCGCTGGAGCGCGTCCCTGCCCCGGCCGTCGTCCTCCACCCCGGCCAGCTGGCCCAGCGTCTTGAGGCCGAGCCGGCGCAACACCAGCAACACGTCGCCGTCGAGCCGCAGCGCCGCCACCGGAAGGCCCGACAGGCGGGTGAGGATATCGTCGTCCGGCGCAAGGATGGCGTCGCGCACCGTCTTCGCCGCGCCGTGATGCGCCAGCGCCCAGGCCGCCCCGGCGGTGGGTGCGATCGCGGCCCGCACGGCGAACCCGCGCCGCGTGAAGGCGTCCCGCGCATCGGCCAGTAATTTCGCCTCGCCCCCGAACAGATGCGCCACGGCGGTGACGTCGACCAGCACCCCGTCGGGCGGGTCGAGCGCCGACCACGGGCCCCAGCGCCGCGCCCATGCGGCGAGCTTTTCCAGCGCGTCGAGATCGCCCGCCGGATCGGCCGGCACCGCGCGCAGCGATGGGCACAGCGTGCGTGCATCGGCCAGCATCATGCCCGCCCGCGCGCCGTGGCTGCGCCCGACCGCGTTCGCCGCCTCGATCCGGGGGCCGTGCGCTGTTTCCTCAATCAGCGCGACCGGCGCCGCATCGGCCCCCTCGCCAGGCGGGCAGCCTTCAGCGAGCCGCCAGCGATCGATCGCCAGCTGCGCCAGCCACAGCGACAGGATCCGCCGCGGCGGTGCCCCCGGCTGCGTGGGCTGCGGAGGCGAGGCGTCCGGTGCCGTCATCGTGCAATGTCCATTGGCCGGGCGCATGGGCCCGGGCGCGGAAGAGATCGGCCTGCCACGCGGCAAGGCCGGGTGCGGCGGCATCCCAGGGCGGCGCTGCCGATGGCGCGCTGCGCACCTCCCACCGCATCCGGGCGGAGGACAAATCGTGCGCCGCGTCGAGCCGTACCAGCCACAAGGCCACCCCATGCCGCTCCGCCGCCAGCGTCAGCCGGCGCGAGGCGGTAAAATCGAGTGCGCGCGGATTGCCCGCCACCTCCCCGATCACGCAGGCGAGATCGCGGCACCGCACCCCTTCCTCCAGCGCGAACAGCGCATCCTGCGCGCTGTCGGCGCAGACGTGAATGATGCGGTGGCGCAAGGCTTCGGGCAGGCCGGGACGGTAGGGCCGCCCGGTCAGCCGCACCGCCGCGCGATCCTGCACCCACAATACCGCGCGTCGATCCTCCGCCTCCTCGCCTGCCGCCGGGGCTTGCGTGGCCAGATCGTCCAGCGCCAGCGCCAGCGCGAAGCCCGCTCCGCTCGCATCCGTGCCGTTCGCGAAAACCTCGCTATGGCGCGCCCCGGCCAGAGGCTGCCCCGGCTGCCACCGGTGCGTGCGGGCGGCGGAAAGCGCGGCGATCTCGACCGTGGAAAGCGGCCGGGCGGGAGAAGGAACTGACTGTGCTGTCATGGCGAATCGACTCTGTTGTTCCTATTATGTTCCTATGCTCTCCATGATGCAATCTCCGCCTGGCCTTCTTCCCACCGGAACCGCGTGGGCCCCTGACCTTTGATGGAGAAAGAAGGAGACCAGACATGAACCACAAGCAAGGCGATCCCGACGCGCTCAAGACGAAATTCTGGAAGGCGCTGGCCGACAGCCCCTTCCTGTTCCTGCAGCTCGACGGCGATCCCGAAACCGCCGTCCCGATGAGCGCGCAGCTGGACAAGGATGCCAACAGCACGATCTGGTTCTTCACCCACAAGAACAGCAGCTTTGCGAAGCTGGGCCAGGCGACCGCCACCTTCGAAAGCAAGGGGCACGATATGTATTGCCGCTTCCACGGGCAGCTGTCGGTGGAGGAGAACCGCGAGCGGTTCGAGCATTTCTGGAACAATTTCGTCGAGGCCTGGTACGACGGCGGCAAGGACGATCCCGACATCCTGTTCCTGCGCATGGACCTGGGTCATGCAGAAATCTGGGACGGCGATTTCGGCCTGATGACCACCGCCAAGATGGCGCTGGGCAAGACCGTGCACGACGACAAGGCCGTTCGCGAGAGCCACGCCGAGGCCTCGCTCTAACCGATTATCCGGTCGTCACGCGAAAGGGCCGCCCTTCCGGATGGGAAGGGCGGCCCTTTTTAGTTGGCACAACCTTTTTCGTTGGCCTCAGGCGCTGGTATCAGCCCTTGGGTTCGTCGATCGGCAGTAGATCCTCGTCGCCCTCGATATCGTCGACCACTTCGACGATGCCCTGGCCCAGCAGGCTGTGCCGCCGGCTGTAGAGGAAATAGATCACCAGCCCGCCCAGGCCCCACACAGGCAGGAACAGCATCGCGTCGCGCGGCAGGTTCACATAGAGGAACACGCAGCCCGCGATCGTCAGCGGCGCAACGATCCACACCGCCGGGGTCCGGAAGCTGCGCTTGCGCTCGGGATCGGTCCGCCGCAGCACCAGCACCGCGACCGCCACCATCAGGAAGGCGTAGAGCGTGCCTGCGTTCGAGATGTCGGCCAGACGCCCGACCGGGAAGAACGCCGCGCCCAGCGCCACCGCACCGCCCGTAATCATGGTGACGATGTGCGGGGTGCGGAACCGCGGATGCACCTTGCTCAGCACCTTGGGCAGCAGGCCGTCGCGGCTCATCACGAAGAAGATGCGCGTCTGGGCGAAGATCAGCACCAGGATGACCGACGGCAGCGCCAGGAAGGCCGCCACGCCGAGCAGATTACCGATCCCCGAGAAGCCGATCATGCGCAGCACGTGGGCCAGCGCCTCGTCGGAACACACCAGCGCATCGGCATATTGCGGCATCGCGCACTGGCGCGCGAGTTCGGCCGATCCCGTTTCCACGGGCAGGCCGCCGATCATGATCGGCTGTCCGCCGATGGTGCCGATCGCGCCGGCCGCCACCAGAATGTAGAAGATGGTGCAGAACAGCAGCGAGCCGATCAGGCCGATGGGCACGTTGCGCTGCGGGTTCTTGGTTTCCTCGGCCGCAGTGGAGACCGCGTCGAAGCCGACATAGGCGAAGAACATGGTCGCCGCCGCGCCCACCGCGCCCGTACCCGTGCCCCATTCGCCGAAGACGCCGGCAGGCAGGAAGGGATTGAACCGCTCCATGTCGAAATCGGGGCTGGTCAGGGTCAGCGCGACGAACACGGTCAGCGCGGTCACCTTGATCGCCACCAGCACGGTATTGACCTTGGCGCTCTCACTGGTGCCGATGATGAGCAGGCCCGTCACCAGCAGCGCGATGATGGCGGCGGGCAGGTTGATAAAACCACCCGCTTCGCCGCCCAAGAACAACGGCCCGTGCGCCAGCCACGCAGGCAATTGCACGCCCAGGTATTCGTTGAGGATGGTGCCCGCGAAATAGCCCGACCAGCCCACCGAGACGGCGGAGGCGGAAATCGCGTATTCCATGATCAATGCCCAGCCCACGGTCCAGGCGAAGAACTCGCCGATCGCCGCATAGCTGTAGGTATAGGCGGACCCTGCCACCGGGATCATTGCTGCGATCTCCGCATAGCAGAGCGCCGCCACGATGCAGACCGCGCCGGCGATGGCGAAGGCCAGCATCAGGCCCGGCCCCGCCTTCTGGGCCCCGACCGATGTCAGCACGAAAATACCGGTGCCGATGATGCAGCCGATCCCGAACAGCATCAGCTGGATCGGGCCGAGCGTGCGCTTGAGCGATTTTCTCTCCGCCGTTGCCAGAATGGCGTCGAGCGGTTTCACGCGACCGAATATCATATGGCTCTGTTCTCCCTCGGCCGTGTCGCGAAGCCCTCCCACGCGTCCGGCCTGTTGCGCGCGTTTCTAAGCGGCAAATGCGCTATCGGCAAACGGGAAAGATCACGCCCCCAGTATCTGTGGAAAAAGGCCGGTTACGAGGATGATGGCCACCGCCAGCGGGCACAGCCACGCGATCAGGAACCGCCATACGGCGAACGCCACCGGGCTGAGCCGGGTGGTGGCGCGCACCAGCGTGCGATCGGCGCGCCACCCGACGAACACGGATGTCATGAGCGCGCCTATGGGCAGCATGACCTTGCCGGTGAAGCCGTCCACCGTATCGAGGATGTCGGTGTCGGCGAAGATCGACCAGAAGCCCAGCGGGCGGACGTCGGACCAGACGTTGTAGCCGAGCAGGCACAGCACCCCGACGCCCAGCGCGCCGATGCCGAACACCAGAGCGGAGACGGGGCGGCTCCAGCTACGTTCGCCGATGCCCCATGCGGTCGGAACCTCGAGTAGCGAGATCGAGCTGGTGACGGCGGCGACCAGGATAAGAACGAAGAACAGGAACCCGATCAGCGCGCCTGCCGGCATGGTCTGGAACGCGAAGGGCAGCGTCTGGAAAACCAGCGTCGGCCCCGCCGCCGGGTCGAGCCCGACGGCAAAGACGATCGGGAAGATCATCAGCCCGGCAAGCAATGCCACGGCGGTATCGGCAAGGGCGATCGTCGCCGCGGTCGGCCCCAGCCCCGTATCCTCCTTGATGTAGGATCCGTAGGTAATCAGGCCCGCGACGCCGAGCGAAAGCGAGAACAGCGCTTGGCCCAGCGCGGCGTTCATCACCGGCGGGGTCAGCTTCGACCAGTCGGGGGTAAACAGGAACGCCGCAGCCTCGCCCATATTGCCGGCAAACGCCCCGTAGATCGTGATCCCGACGAGCAGCACGAAGAAAGCCGGCATCAGCCATGTCGCCGCCTTCTCGATCCCGCCGTGAACCCCGCGCGCCACGATGAAGAGCGTCAGTCCCATGAAGGCGAGATGCATGGCGAGCAGCAGCCCGGGGCTGGCGAACAGGTCGGTCATCCGTCCGGCGACGACCTCGCGACTTTCACCGACCAGCGCGCCGCGGAACGGATCGCCCGCCAGCACTGCCTGCACGAAATCGAGGCCCATGACGCCGGCATAATAGAGCACCCAGCCGGCCACGACCGAATAGAAAGAGAGGATGAGGAACGCCGCGATCGCGCCGATCGCGCCGAAGCCCGACCATGCATCCGACACGTGCGACTGGCGCGCGACGCGGCGGATGGACCCGATCGCGTCGGTCTGGCCCGCTCGCCCGATGAAGATCTCCGCCAGCACGACGGGCAGGCCCAGCAGCACGACGCAGGCGATGTAGAACAAAACGAAGGCCCCGCCCCCACTCTCCCCGGCTAGCGTCGGGAAACGCCACACATTGCCCAATCCGACCGCGGCCCCGATCGCCGCAAGAATGAAGGCCGAGCGGGAAGACCAGCCTTCGCTGGTGGTGTCGGATGTGGCGGCCATGTGTGTGCTGTCCTCTCTGGGGCGGCGGGTTTCGGCGCTTTTCGCCGCATATCGTTGGTTCGGGCCTAAAGCATGAAACGGCGCGGCAAGCCAAGGGCAGCTTTCCCTCGACCCGCTCGCTTGCTAGGCACGCCGCCATGTCCACCACCTTCCAGATCGACACGGCGACTAGCCGCGCAACCCCGACCCCGGCGCCGATGAAACGGCTGACCGTGCCCAAGATTCGCGCTCGCAAGAGCGGCGGGACCGTGGCGGAACCGCTGGTCATGCTGACGGCCTACACCGCACGCCAGGCGCAATTGCTCGACGCGCATTGCGACATCCTGCTGGTGGGGGATTCGCTGGGCCAGGTGATCTACGGCCTGCCCTCCACCATTCCAGTGACGCTCGACATGATGGCGAACCACGCCGCCGCCGTCGTTCGCGGCAGCCACCACGCGGTCGTTATCGTCGACATGCCGTTCGGCAGTTACGAACAGTCGCCAGAGCAGGCATTCGAGAGCGCCAGCAAATTGCTGAAGGCAAGCAACGCCGCCGGGGTCAAGCTGGAAGGCGGGGAGGCGATGGCGCCGACCGTCGCCTTCCTCACCCAGCGCGGAATTCCGGTGATGGGCCATGTCGGCCTGACCCCGCAAGCGGTCAATATGCTGGGCGGCTATGCCGCACGCGGCCGCGATGATGCGGAAGCGGACAAGATCGTGGCCGATGCCCGCGCGCTCGACGAGGCGGGCGCTTTCGCGATCGTGATCGAGGGGGTGGTCGAACCCATCGCCATCGCCGCGACGGAGGCGGTGCACGCCCCCACCATCGGCATCGGCGCTTCGGCGAAATGCGACGGGCAGGTGCTGGTCACGGAAGACATGCTCGGCATGTTCGAGCGGGTGCCGCGCTTCGTGAAGAAATACGGCGACCTTGCCGAATTCATCTCGCAGACCGCCGAACGCTACGCCCGGGAAGTGCGCGACCGCAGCTTCCCCGGCGAAGACCAGACCTACCAAGCCAAGAACTGACCTTCACAGCAGGATAAACCGAATATGTCCGGGCTCTGGCGCTTTTACGGCCTGTCGGTCGGCTTCACCGTCGTCTGCATGATGCTGGGTGCGTGGTATGGCTGGTCCTCCACGGGATCGGTTACCGGCACGCTCGGCCTGTTGTGGATCATCCTGGTGCTGTCCGTCCTGGAAATCTCGCTCAGTTTCGACAACGCGGTCGTCAACGCCACCGTGCTACGCAATATGGACGAGATCTGGCAACGCCGGTTCCTGACCTGGGGCATGCTGATTGCCGTATTCGGCATGCGCATCGCCTTCCCGCTCGCCATCGTCGCCATCGCGGCGGGGATTGGCCCGGTCGAGGCGGTGCGCCTGTCGCTCGCCCGGCCGGACGATTACGAGGCCATCGTATCGTCCGCCCATATCGGCATCGCCGGGTTCGGCGGCGCGTTCCTGTGCCTGGTCGGCGCGCGTTTCTTCTTCGACAAGAGCAAGGACATCCACTGGATCAAGACGGTCGAGCGCCGGCTGGCCGCGTTCGGGCGCGTTCCCGCGATCGAGGTCGCGCTGCTTCTCCTCGGAATGTTCGCCGTCTCGCGCATGCTGGCGCAGGAAGAGGCGCTGATGTTCCTCGTCTCCGGCATTTTCGGGATCGTCGCTTTCGTCTCGGTCGAGGCTATCAGCGCCTATCTCGAGCATCGCGAGGAGCGGCAGCGAGCGCTGGGCCGTGCGGTCAAAAGCGGGCTCGGCGGCTTCCTCTATCTGCAGGTTCTCGACAGCTCCTTCAGCTTCGACGGCGTGATCGGCGCGTTCGCCCTGTCCAACAATATGATCGTGATTGCGCTGGGCCTGTCGATCGGCGCCATGTTCGTGCGCTCCATGACCATTCACCTGGTGCAGAAGGGCGCGCTTGCCGAATACCGCTATCTCGAAAACGGCGCGTTCTGGGCGATCATCGCGCTGGGCGTCATCATGCTGCTGTCGGCGGTGTTCCACATTCCCGAGGCGGTGACGGGCCTCATCGGCGCGGTGCTGATCGGGCTGTCGCTGTGGTGGTCGGTCCGCTTCAACCGGCGCGAGGCTGCGGCGGCGGGCTGAGGGACGAAAGTCTGCCTGCGATCGGCGCCGCAATGACCAGCTGCGCGAGGTGATAGAGCAGCAGGGGCGCGATGACGAAGCCGGCCTGCTCGGCCGGGAAAATCAGCGCTGCCAAGGGGGCGCCGATGGCGATGCTCTTCTGCGCCCCGGCGAACAGGAACGCGATCCGGTCGGTGCGCGACAGGCCGAGCGCGCGCCCGGCCAGCCACGCACCGCCATGCGCCGCCGCCAGGAAGGTCGCGATCAATCCGGCCAGCCATGCCCAAGCCATCGGCGAAAGCGCGCCGATCCCCTCCTCGACCGCGCCCGAAAAGGCGACGAATACGGCCAGCCCGATCACGAACCGGTCGAGCCACTTGCTCGCGTCGCGATGGCGCCGGGCGAACCCGCCCAGCCACCCCTGAGCGAGCTGACCGAGTGCAAAGGGAAGGATCAGCAGCAGGGCGATATGGCGGATCGTGTCGGTCCCGATATCGACCGCAGCGCCCCCTTCGAGCACCGCGAAAAGCGGCGCGCTGACGAAGACGCCCGCGATATTGATTGCAGCGGCTCCGATGACCGCGAGGGCCGTGTTTCCGCCCGCCAGCGTGGTGTAGGTCGTCGCCGACTGGACGGTCGAGGGCAGCACGCCCAGAAACACGAAGCCGAGCGCTATGGCGTGCGGCACCGCCTCTTGGGCAAGCGCGTAGAGTCCCACCCCGATTGCCGGCATCGCGGCGAAGATCCAGCCGAACAGCGGCGCGAAGTAGCGCACGTTGCGCATGCCGCGCCAGACCTCCTCGCGCGGCACCCGCAGGCCGTTCACGAGGAACAGCGTGAAGATTGCTCCATCGGCAATGTCCTGCCACCGTCCGCGCGCCTCCCCCGTCGCAGGGACGAACACCGCGAGCAGAACGGCGAGAGCGAGGACGGCGATCATCGGATCGGCGAAGGCGGAAAAAAGCTTGCGCATCGCGCGCCCTTTGACGGCCGGGCCGATGCTTGTCGAGCGGCGGCGTCGGCGGGTCAGCGGCGCGCGGCCCGTTCCCGCGCGGCGAGCGCCTTTCGGACCGACGCGTCCGATACCGCCGCCATCGCGGACCGGGCGACGGGATTGGCCGGCTGGATCGCAAGCGCGCGTGCCGCGAACCGGCGGGCCGCCTCGCGATCGCCCCGGCGCGCGGCCGTCGCGACCGCCAGCGCCAGGACCTCCGGATCGCGCTGCGCGCCGAGATAGAGGGCGCGCCGGATCATCCTGTCGGCCTGCGGCAGGTCACCGCGCGCGAAGGCGCGCTGCGCCAGCCAGACCACCGGTTCGAGGACGCCGGGACGGGCAAGCGCGAACCGCTCCAGCAATCGCTCCGCATCGTCCGGCCGTCCCGCGCGGACGAGCGCCGCGTACCGCCGGCGCGCGAGCGGCCAGGGTTCGCGGATCGCGGCGGATTTGCGATAGAGTTGCTCCGCCCGCTTCGGATCTCCCGCCGCAAGGGCCGCATCGCCTGCCAGGCTGAGCGCATCGCCGGACCCTGAAAACCGGGCAAAGAATGCATCAGCCGCGCGGCGCGCCTCCTGCGGTTTTTCGGTGACGATCAAGGCCCGGATCCGCGCCTGCGGCCCGCCGCTGGCGCCCGATCCCTCCCCCGGCTGCAGCGGCACCAGCCAGGCCCCGCGCCGCGCCGCCGCGCGATCGAGCAACACCGCCGCCTTGCCCCTCTCGCCCAGCGCTTCCCACGACCGCGCGACAACCGTCATCAGGTAGGGGCTGGCGTCGGGCGCCAGCGCGGCATCGCCGAAGCGATGCGTCAGTTCCAGGTGCCCGCCCGACAGCGCGAGGGCATGCGCCAGCAATTCGCGCGCCTCGCGATTGTCGGGCTGCATGCGATACAATCGATCGAATGCCTGCGCCGCGCTGGCATTGTTGGATACCGCGAGGTCGATCAGCCCCCCTGCAAGCAACGCCGCCGGCATGTCGTCGGGCAAATCCCCGGTCCGGTCGAGCAGGCTCTGCGCGAGATCGAAATCGCCCCCGCGTGCGGCAATGACGGCCTGTACAATGTTCGCCCTGGGGTCGCCCGGACGCAGCGCAGCAAGTTCGCGAATGATCCGCAGCGCGTCCGTCGCCCGTCCCGCCTCTGTCAGGGTGGCGGCATATTCGGCCAGGATGTCCGGATCGGTGGGACGAGCGCGATAGGCGCGCGCGAACCACCCCGATGCGGCCCTCAGCCCCTTCGTATCGCGCGCGATCTGACCCCTGAACAGCAACGCCTCGGAATTCGCAGGGTCGAGCGCGATGGCCCGGCGTGCGGCCTCGATCGCGTCCATCTGTCGCCCGGTGCGATAGCGCAAACGCCCGATATCGACCCACAGGCCGGGATTGTCGGGATCGCGTTGCAGCGAAGCGGCGAAGGCTTCGGAAGCGCCGCTATTGTCGCCTTCCTGCAGCAGCAGACGCCCCAGCATATGCAGGCCGCGTGCGCTCGTCTCGGCTGAGAAATCGCGCGGATCGAGCCAGCGATGCGCCTCTGTCGCGTTTCCCTGGAGAAGCTCTGCCTCGCCCATGAAGGCCGCAACGTCGCGGCGCGGCGTGCCAGCATCCAGCAAGCCACGAAGTTCCAGTTCCGCACCGAACCCGTCCTCCGCCGCCAGCGCCGCAAGGGCCCGCTCGCGCGGCGGAAGCGGCGCCGTCTCGGGACCGCACCCGGCCAGCGAGGATGCAGCGGCAATCGCCCATAGGAATGCGAGACGGCGCAAAATCTCAGGCCGACAGATCGTACTGGCGCAGCAGATCGTACAGCGTCGGACGACTGATCCCGAGCAGGCGCGCCGCACCCGAAATATTGCCTTCGCTGCGCGCCAGGGCGTGGCGGATCACTCGCCTGTCCGCCTCCTCGCGCGCCGCCTTAATGTTGAGCGTCTGCTCCGGTGCGTCCGGTCGCGCATCGAAGTCGAGGTCCTGCGCCGTGATCAGTTTCCCGTCGGTCATGATCACGGCCCGCTTCACCCGGTTCTCCAGCTCGCGCACGTTCCCGGGCCACGACCAGGCGTCGATCGCGGCCAGCGCGTCGGGGGCAAATCCCTTGACCGCCCGATTGAGATCGGGAGCGTGACGGTTGAGGAACACCCGGGCCAGCAGGGCGGCGTCGCCCGGGCGTTCGGCCAGAGCGGGTATGCGCACGACGATTTCGGCAAGGCGGTAATAGAGGTCCTCGCGGAAGGAACCGGCGGCACTCATCGCCTCCAGGTCCTGGTGCGTGGCGCACACGATCCGGGTATCGACCCGGATGGGTTTGCGGCCGCCGATCCGCTCGATGGTGCGTTCCTGCAGGAACCGCAGGAGCTTCACCTGCAAAGGCAGCGGAATATCGCCGACCTCATCCAGGAACAGCGTGCCGCCCTGCGCCAGTTCGATCTTGCCCTCTGTGGTCTTCACCGCGCCGGTAAACGCGCCCTTCTCGTGACCGAACAGCTCGCTTTCGAGCAGATTTTCGGGGATCGCCGCGCAATTGATCGCGACGAAGGCTCCGTCGCGCCGGTCGCTGGCATCGTGCAGACCGCGCGCGAGCAATTCCTTGCCCGTGCCGCTTGCCCCCAGCAGCATGACCGACACGTCGGCCCGCGCCACCCGCTCGATCGTTCGCGCGACCCTGACCATCTCCGGCGCGGCAGTAACGAGCGTACCCAGCACCGTCCGCTCGCGACCGACTCTGATTGCGAGCGCGCGGTTTTCGGCTTCGATCGCGTGCAACTCGCGCGCCCGCCGAACGATCAGTTCGAGCGCGTCGATCTCGATCGGCTTCTGATAGAAATCGTAGGCTCCACGCGCGATGGCCTGCAGCGCGCTGTCCCGCGCGCCATGGCCGGATGCGACCACCACTTTGGTATGGGGTTTCACTTCCATGATCGTGTCGAGAACGGCGAATCCTTCGGCCGTCCCGTCGGGATCGGGGGGCAGGCCCAGATCCAGCGTCACCACGGCAGGCTCATGCAGGCGTAGCGCCGTCAGCGCGGTGTCGCGATCGCCGGCGACCACGACCTCGAACCCGTCGAACGCCCATTTGAGTTGCGCCTGCAATCCGGGATCGTCCTCGATCACCAGCAGAACGGGAGGCTTCCTTTCGCTCATGCCGCCGCCACCGTTTCCGAACCCCGGTCCGGCTCGGCCAAAGGCACCACGACGGCGAAGCGGGTTCCCACGCCGGGCCGCGACTGCACCGCGAGCGTCCCACCCATCGCCGTGATCAACTCGCGCGCCTCCAGCGCACCGATACCGAAACCACCCTGCTTCGAACTGACGAAGGGTTTGAATAACCCGTCGCGGACGAACTCGCTTTCCATACCCGCGCCCGCATCGATTATCTCCAGCACCCCGCCCCGTCCGTCCCTGCGCACGTCAACCAGGACGGGTTGTTCCGGCGCGCTGGCATCGACCGCGTTCTGGATCAGGTGGATGACCGCCTGTTCGAGCGTTGCGGCATCGCCGTTCACCATGCAAGGAACGGTCCCGGTAACCACGACCGGGTGAAGGCTTTCGAAGCGGGACGCGGCGATCCCGGCCGCGGCCAGCAGGTCGAACGGCGCGCAGTCGGGCCGGTTGGATGAGCCATAGCGCCCCAGCCGCGCGAGCAGGGCGTTCAACCGCTCCGACCCGGTACGCAACGTCACCAGCATGTCTTCGCGAAACGCCGGGTTGTCGGCATGCGCCTGCGCATTTCGCGCCAGCAGGGACAGCTGGCTGGCAAGGTTCTTTATGTCGTGCATGACGAATGCGATGCGGCGGTTGAAGTCGTCGAACTGGCGCGCCTCGATCAGCGCGCGTTGCCCGGCCTCTTCCGCGAGATAGCTGGCGAGCTGGCGTCCCACGATCTTGAGCAGATCGAAATCCTCCCAGTCGAGCGCACGCGCAAAAGCGGGCCGGGCGAGAAGGACGGCGCCCGTCAGGCGGGTGAAATGCATCAGCGGCACGATCGCCCAGGCCCGCGGTTCGGCCCCGAGCCACTCCGGGACGGGTGGCCCTCGATCGGCGCTCGGCTGCGGCGTGGCGAGATCAACGATCAGGTTCCGCCGCTCCATCGCGGAACACAGCGCCGCCGGCAGGGTCGCCCCCCCTTCGGCAAGGTTCGGCCAGCGCCACTTGGCCGCTTCGACGAGGGCTCCTTCCTCGTCCGGCAGGAACAGCACGGCCGCAGGACTTTCAGTGATGTCGGCGAGCGATTTTGCGACCCGCTGGTGAAACGACCGGTCGCCTGTCTGCCCCGCATCCCCGATGGTCTGCGTGAAGCGAAGCCATTCCGCGCGATAATCGTAGCGATGGCGAAACAGGTGCTTCAACAGCATGACACGCGTCCACCCGCGCAGCCGCGACGAAGGCAGCAAGGCGAGAGACGCCGCGAAGGCCGCGACCAGGAAGGCGATCTGCACGATGCGGGAGAAATCCGCCCCGAACCGCGCGGCAAGCCATGTCAGTCCCGCCATAGCGCAAAGGTAGGCGCCGATCAGGACCAGCGAGAGGAGCCGGAACGTCACCGCGCGCGACGTGTGCAGGCGCAGCGTGTCGGCACGCGCGGTCGCGCCCAGCGCCACACAGGCGGCGATTGGCAGGACGACGATCCCCCGCATCAGATCGAGAAGCGGACTGACCGCTTCCGAAAGCGCGGCGGACAGGAACAGGTTGAGCTCGAAAATCCAGAACATGCCGATGCCGGCAATGGTCCATTGCAGGGCAAGGCGGCTTCGGTCGGCAGCACCGAGGTAGAGATTGTGCAGCAGGACCAGCGCCCCTACCGCCACCAGCACGTGGAATGTCCAGCCGATCGATTGGGCCTCCGGCAAAGACAGCGCGGCCAGTTCCAGCACCGGCTCCAGCAAGGCGACGAAACCCAGCGCCAACACCAGCAGCGGCACCGCCACCTGCGTGTGCGACCGGCCATCGTTCGCGAACAGGCGGTAGATGACGAACAGCCAGGCGAAATCCCTGACCGGCGCGACCAGTCGCGGGCCGATATCGTCCGGTCCCGTGGCGGCACTCAGCGCGGCCCATCCCGCCGATAGGAGCAGCGCGACGATCATCGGCCATTTGTCCCGCCGACCCGCTTGCGCGGTTCGCACGATCGAAACCGCCGCCACGCTCGCGCCGGTAGCCGCCGCCAGATAGACGAGGAAGCCCGTAAGCTCGATCGCGGGCGTGGACCCGTTCACCGCGCACCTTCCGACCACAGTACGACCCGCAGGGTCTGCAGCAGGATCAGCAGGTCGAGGAAAGGCGAGTAGTTCTTCGCATAATAGAGGTCGTATTCGAGCTTGTGCCGTGCATCCTCCATGCTGGCGCCGTAGGGATAATTGATCTGCGCCCAGCCCGTGATCCCCGGCTTCACCATGTGGCGTTCGGCATAGAAGGGGAGCTGCTGCTCCAGATCGCCGACGAACGCGGGGACTTCCGGGCGCGGCCCGACGAAGCTCATCTCGCCTTTCAGCACGCTCCAGGTCTGGGGCAATTCGTCGATCCGGACCTTGCGGATGAACCGGCCGATCCGGGTAATGCGCGGATCGTCCTTCTGCGCCCATTTCGCGCCGTCCTTCTCCGCGTCCGTTCGCATGGACCGCAGCTTTATGAGATCGAAGCACTGGCCGTAGAGCCCGACGCGGCGCTGCCGGAAAAACGCAGGTCCCCTGCTGTCGAGCTTCACCAGCAACGCGAACAGCGCGATGACCGGCAGGGTTACAATCAACAGCACCCCGCTGGCCAGGATGTCGAACAGCCGCTTCGCCGCCGCCGAAACTGCGCGCCCGGCGGAAAAGCCATCCGAGAAGATCAGCCAGCTGGGGTTGAGGGTGTCGAGATCGACCCGTCCCGTCTCGCGTTCCAGAAAGCTGGAAAACTCGTTGACGTAGATACCGGTCGTCTTGACCCGCAGCAGGTCCTTCAGCGGCAGGGCGTTGCGTCGTTCCTCCAGCGCCAGGACGACCTCCCCCGCGCGCAGTCCGGCGATCCATTCGCCCAGTTCGGCAATCTCCTCGCGCGCGGTTGCACCCCGGACGACCGCGGCCCCCTCGCCCATGGCGATGAAGCCGACGATTTCGAACCCGCTCTCCGGGCGCAGCGACAACGCCTGCAACCGTGCGGCGCGCGCGCCGGCACCCATCACCACGAGGCGCCGGCGGAAGGCCTGGGGCCCGAGTAGCGCGTCGAGTGCCACGCGTCCCGCAATCAGCAGCAGGATCGCCAGCACCATCGAATAGAAGAGGGTAGAGCGCCAGAAGGTCGAACCCGGCAAGAGGAAGTCGAGTGTCGAGAGCGCGATGATCGCGAGGCTGACGGCCACCAGCAAACGAGCGGCCGCGTAGCGCATGGAACGCAGCGATTCCGACCGGTACACGCCGACCGACACCATCGCGAGCCATACCGTTACGGCAAAACCGCACAGCGGGAACAGTCGATCGGAAAGGCGCCCGGGGTCCATCCCGATCTGGCCCGCGCGCAACTGCCAGGCGAGGTCGCCCGCAATCAGCAGCAGGACGAAATCGCACAGCCCGAGAAAGAGGACTGCGTGAGGGACATAATGCTTGAACAGGCGTATCATGCTGGCGGGTCCGTCGCTCCCCAAGAATGGGAGGAGCGTCGGACTACCGCACAGTCATGAAATGTCGGTAAACTTTACACTCGATCGGATCGACGGTCGATGGAAGGGGAACGAAGCCTTCGTTACTCCGCGCCGTTCGCGGCGTCCTGCGCCGCATCGCCGACCTGGGCTGCGGCGTCGCCCACGCTTTGCGCCGCGTTGCCGACCTGATCGGCCGCCGCCGCCACCGCATTGTCCTTGTTCGCTTCCGCGGTCCCGATCCCGGCGAAGAAATAGATGCCGACGGCGATCGCCAGCACCAGCACGATCACAAGGAGCCAAGTGCCCCCGCCGCCGCTTCGCCGAGAGCCATCGTCGATCACGGTGGTGTGGGTCGTGTGGGTGCGACCGTCCGGGTTTTCGACGGTCGTGATGCGTTCTTCGGTCATGCCAAAAACTCCCTGAAACTGCGCAGACAATTCCGATGGCCCGCGTCCGGTTCCGCGAACGATAGTTAATGCCGATCGCATGCCGTCAGCCGGGTTGTTGCGGCTCCAGGCCGAAGGGGATCAGGCGCCGGGCGGTGCGATCCGCCCGCAGGGTCGCCCCGACGGGCGGCAGCGACCGTTGCAGGCACTCAAGACGATGGCAGCGGCGACAGCCGGGTCCGACGGGGGTGTAACCCGACCCGTCCGGTTCGAACCCGCGCGCCAGGACCAACCCTTCCGCATATCGCGCCTCGACCCCGACAACGACGGCAAAGCGCCCGCCATCGGGCGTTGCCGGGTCGGCGAGCGTGGTGCTGAAAGTCATCCAGCGGTGCGCCCCGGGCCCGGCCCGGTCCTGCTCGATCGCCTGGAAAGACCAGCCATCCGGTCGCTCCGGCGCCGCGAAAACGGTCCACAGCGGGCAGCCGAAGGTGCCGTCGAGAAATCCCGCCCCGCTCGCTCCGCCGATCCGAATGGAAAACTGGCCGGCGCGGTCGACCTTAGCCATGAAGAACGGCCGGCCGCGCTGCCCCATGCGCTGCAGGGAGGTGAGGCGCTGCGCCAGCTGCTCCGCACCGACATTGAACCGTCGTTGTAGCACGGGCAGGTCGTAGCCGGTCGCGTCGCACGCCCGCAGGAACCGGCCATACGGCATGATCAGCGCCGCCGCGAAATAATCGGTCACGTGCCTGTCGAACAGGACCCGCGCCGCCTCGTCCTCGAACCGTGCGCCCTTGACGACGTCGTCGATCTCGTCGCGGCATTCCAATTCGATAAGCTGGAGTGCAAGCTGGAATTGGCGGGCAGCCGGATCGAGCAGTTCGGACAGCTGAACCTGCCGCGCGTGCAGATCCAGCCTGCGCTGATAATCCGGCATCACCGATTGGGGCAGGACCCGCAGCGAAAGCTGGTGGCGATCGCGCAGCCGTTCGACGAGGGCGAAGGACATGTCGGCCCGCGAGAGGCGCAGTTCGTCCGCCAGATTTTCCGCCCGTTCGTCGATGGCCGAAAAGTGGTTCTGCCAGCGCTCGACCTCGCGCAACGCGGCGTCCAGCGGCGTGGTGGGGGCGGGCGCATGCCCCTGATCCTGCACCGCGAGATCGAACAGACGCGCGAAGGCAGCGGCGGCCTGCGGCGCGGCGGACAGAAACTCGATCGCCTCGTCGCGGTCGATATCGAGATCGGCGAAGCGTTCGTCCGCCAGCCGCCGTGCAAGGCCCTGAACGCCCCCGATCGCCTCGTCTTCGCGCAGACGAAGCGGGTCGAACGCAAATTCGTCGACGAGTTGGACGAGGACGCGGGCGGAGACGGGGCGCTGATTGCGTTCGAGCAAGGCCAGGTAGCTGGGCGAAATCCCCAGACGCGCCGCCATGGCCGCCTGGGTCATATCCTCACGCTTGCGCAAGCGGCGCAGCGCCGCACCCGCCAGCATCTCCGTCTCCGCCATTGTAATTTTCCTTACAACTTTACACTCTTCATAGCGCGAAAACGTCGCATAGGACAACTTTATCTGTAATTTTCACTAACCCCAAGTCTCGATCGGCCATTATCGAAAAGCGAACCGAACGGGAGCTTTTTGAAAATGACGTATCAGGAAACATTGTCCGACCTGCAACGCGCCATCGCAAGCGGGGGTGAGGCCTGGCAGGGGATCGATGCCAGCAGCGCGGCGCGCATGCGCGCCCAGAACCGGTTTGCGACGGGCGTCGACATCGCGCGCCATACCGCCCGCATCATGCGCGAGGACATGGCCGCCTACGATGCCGACCCCGCCAATTACACACAATCGCTGGGCTGCTGGCACGGCTTCATCGCGCAACAGAAGATGATCGCGATCAAGAAGCATTTCGGCACCACGCAGCGCCGCTACCTCTACCTGTCGGGCTGGATGGTCGCCGCGCTGCGCAGCGAGTTCGGCCCTCTGCCCGATCAGTCCATGCACGAAAAGACGAGCGTGCCCGCCCTGATCGAAGAGATCTACACCTTCCTGCGGCAGGCCGATGCGCGCGAGCTCGGCATGCTCTTCCGCGAGATCGACGCCGCGAAGGCGGCGGGCGATGCCGTCAACACGCACCGTCTGCTGCATGCCATCGACGAGCACCAGACGCATGTCGTGCCGATCATCGCCGATATCGACGCAGGTTTCGGCAATGCCGAAGCGACCTACCTCCTCGCCAAGAAGATGATCGAGGCGGGCGCCTGCGCCTTGCAGATCGAGAATCAGGTGTCGGACGAGAAGCAGTGCGGGCATCAGGACGGCAAGGTGACGGTCCCGCACGAAGATTTCCTCCAGAAGATCCGCGCGATCCGCTACGCCTTCCTCGAGCTGGGCGTGCCCGAGGGTATTATCGTCGCGCGCACGGACAGCCTCGGCGCGGGGCTGACCAAGCAAATCGCGTTCTCGAAGGAACCGGGCGATCTGGGCGACCAGTACAACGCGTTCCTCGATTGTGACGAGGTCGATCCGGCGGATATCGGCAATGGCCAAGTCTTCATCAGCCGCGACGGCGAGCTGCTGGCCCCCAAACGGCTGCCCAGCAACCTCTACCAGTTCCGCGCCGGGACGGGGGAGGACCGCTGCGTTCTCGACTGTATCACCGCGTTGCAGCACGGGGCCGACCTGCTGTGGATCGAGACGGAGAAGCCGCATATCGGGCAGATCGGCGGGATGGTCGACCGCATTCGCGAAGTCGTCCCCGATGCGAAGCTGGTCTACAACAACTCGCCCAGCTTCAACTGGACGCTCAGCTTCCGCCAGCAGGTCTATGACGCTTGGGCCGATGAAGGCCGCGACCTGACGGGCATCGACCGCGACCGGTTGATGAGCGTGGATTACGACGACACCGATCTGGCTCGCGAGGCGGACGAGCGTATCCGCACCTTCCAGTCCGATGCCGCGCGGGAGGCGGGGATCTTCCACCACCTCATCACGCTGCCGACCTATCACACTGCGGCGCTCAGCACCGACAACCTCGCCAAGCGTTACTTCGGCGAGGAAGGCATGCTCGGCTACGTCAAGCAGGTCCAGCGCGAGGAAATTCGCCAAGGGATCGCCTGCGTGAAACACCAGAACATGGCCGGCAGCGATATCGGCGACGACCACAAGGAATATTTCGCCGGCGAGGCCGCGCTGAAGGCGGGCGGTTCGGCCAATACCATGAACCAGTTCGCAGCCTGAGGAGAGAGAGGATGACGACGATGACCCAAGACGCACCGCAGACAGACCCCACGCCGCGCGAACCCGGCAGGGCGCGTGCGCTGTTCTCCACGGCGGACTTCCGCCTCTTGCGCGCGGCGCTGACCAGCCACGCCCGTGCGACGGACGATCGGGAGGAACTCGCGCGTATCAATGCGCTGCACCACCGGCTCGGCACCTACGTGCCCGGCGCCGAGTAGTGGAATCGGAGACCGCCCCCGCGAAACCGGGGCGGTCTCCGCATTTCTCGAACCCGCAGGCTTAGCTGTCCGGGTTCATGAGCTCGAGCGTCGCAGCCGTCATCGCCTCCGTCGCGGTGGCGATGACCTTCTGCGCATCAGGCGCCCAGAAGGGGCTGTGGAGCGACGGCAGGTCCGCTTCCCCCGCCCTTACCTTGGCGAGGAGGTCTTCGGGCGTGCCGCTGACCCAGAAAATGAGCGATTCGACGTCGTCCGGCGCAGCGCGGCGGAACTGGCTGAAATCCTCGCCCCCCATGACCGGCGGCATGTCCATGACCCGGTCCGTGCCGAAGCGGGTGCGGAAATCGGCGGTCAGCCGCTTGGTCAGTTCGGGATCGTTGAAGGTGGACGGAGTATAGGGCTCCTCCACCTTCACCACCGGCATCAACGCGTCCGGAATACCCGAAGCGATCGCTTCGCCGCGCGCGACGCGGGCGATGCCGTCGAGCAGCAATTTGCGTGTCGCGTCTGAATAGCTGCGGACCGTCAGTTGCAGCTTCGCCTCGTCGGAGATGATGTTGTGTTTGGCGCCCGAGTGGAAACTGCCGACCGTCACGACGGCGGGATCGAGGGGGCTGTTTTCGCGGCTGACGAGGGTTTGCAACTTCATCACAATCGCGCTTGCGAGCACGATGGGATCCTTCGTCGACTGGGGATAGGCCCCGTGGCCGCCCACCCCCTTCACCGTGATGTCGACGCTGTCGACATTGGCGAGCGCGTAGCCTTCGGTCGTCCCGATCGTGCCGGCGGGCACAGGCGCGGCGGCATCGTGGAAGGCGAGCGCGTAGTCGGGGGTCGCGAAGCGGGTGTAGAGCCCGTCGTCGAGCATCGCCTTGGCGCCCAGCCCCAGCTCCTCCGCTGGTTGCAGCACCATCATCAGCGTCCCGCTCCATGCGTCCTTGCGCGCGGCGAGCTGGGTCGCGGTGCCGATGAAGGCGGCCATGTGCGTGTCGTGCCCGCACGCATGCATGACACCCGTGGTCACGCCCGACGCCGGGGTCGCGGTCTTGGTCGAGGCGAACGGCAGGCCGGTCTGTTCCACCACGGGCAGCGCATCCATGTCCGCGCGGATCATCACCGTGGGCCCGTCGCCATTGCGCATCATCGCGACGACGCCGGTTCTGCCCACCCCTTCCGTCACCTCGAAGCCGAGCGCACGCATCCGGTTGGCCAGCTTCGCCGCGGTTTCATGTTCCTCGAAACTAAGCTCGGGGTTCCGGTGGAGATCGCGGTAAAGCGTCAGCAGTTCCGGCATCTGCGCCGCCACGGCGTCGTGCAGGTCGTCCGCGCGCGCCGCACCGGGTGCCAGTGCCAGCCCAACCGCCAGGGTTGCCGCTGCGGCCGAATATGCCCATTTTCCCACAATCATTCTCCCCCGCCCTCTTCCGCTCAGATCAGTCGCATCCCGTAGGTCAGCACCAGCAGGATCGACAGCGTCGTCACCATCAGCAGCACCAGCGGCACCCCCGTCCGGATGTAGTCGCGAAATTCGTACGACCCTTCCGACATGATGAGCATGTTGGTCTGATACGCGATCGGTGTCGCATAGCACAGATTGCAGCCGAACAGCACGGCCAGGACCAGCGGTTCGGCGGGCAATTCCAGTTGCTGCGCGATGCTGAAGGCGATCGGCGTCCCGACCGTCGCGGCCGTGGCATTGGAGGCGAAATTGGTCAGCACCGTCACGCACAGCATGATCGCGGCCAGCACCAGCGCCGGGCTGAGATATTGCAGGCCATAGGCCATGACCTGCCCGATCCAGTCGGCCGCGCCGCTTTCGTCGATGATGCGGCCGATGGCGATGCTGGCCGCGACCAGCACGATGACCTTCGCCGACAGCGCGCGCCCGACGCGGTCGAACTTCACGCAGCCGGTCACGAACATCAGGATTGCGCCGGCGAGGGCGGAGATGGCGATCGGGAACAGCCCGATGGAGGCGCTGCCGACCGCGCCGACCATGATCGCCCCTGCCAGCCACGCCTTGGACCGGCGCGGCAGCTCGCGCGCGCCCTCCAGCATCAACAGGCTGTCGTCGCGGGCGAACGCATCCAGCGCGGCGGGCAGGCCCATCGCCAGCAGCACGTCGCCTTCCGCGATGCGCAGGTCCCCGCCCTCGGTATAGACCTCCCGCTCGCGCACCAGGCGTTCGGGCCGGTGCACGCCGATGATCGCCACGCCGTAGAGATCGGCGACGCCCGATGTCGGCAGGGTCCGGTTGATGAGGCGCGAATCCGCCGTGACCGACATCTCGCGCACCAGGATGGAATCGTTCTTCTGATCCGCTTGGCGCCGGATCCGGTCGAGCACCCAAGCGGGGGCGATGGCGCCCTTCAGCGTGCGCAGCGCCTCCTCCATCGTCTCGTGCGTGCCCGACATGCGCAGCCGCTGCTGGGGTTGCAGTACGCCGGTCGGGTTGTCCTCGAACACGATGTCGGCGGGCAGGCGCTGCCGGATGGCGGCGATGTCCTGCCCCAGCAGCGAGCTTTCTTCGTCGATGCGCAGGCGGGTGTGGAACCGGCGGCGCTGCGCCACATACTCCACCCGGTTGTCACTCAGCAGGCGCGGCATGACCAGCCACAGATAGGGCAGCGCGATCGCCCCGGCGAGCAGCACGATGGGCGTATAATGGAACACGCTCATCTGGCGCATGCCGAGGTCGCTGGCGATGGAAACGACCAGAATGTTGGTCGAGGTGCCGATGGTCGTCGCCATCCCGCCGATCAGCACCGCGGCGTTGAGCGGGATCAGCGTCTTCGACGCGGGCATCGCCCCGCGCGCGGCCAGGCTGACGAAGATCGGCATCAGCAGCACCAGTACGGGCGTGTCGTTGACCGCCATCGACAGGAACACCGCCATCAGCAGCGAAATCAGCAGGCCGAGCTGCAGGTTGAACTTGAACAGGCGTTCCAGCACCTGCGCCACGGGGTCGAGCGCGCCGGTCACCACCAGGCCGCGTCCCATCACCATCAGCGCGCAGATCGTGATGAGCGCGTAATGGCCGAACCCCGAAAAGGCGAGCTGCAACCCATCGGTCTGGTGGGTGCTGGGCAGCGGGAAGAAATAGAGGCCGACCGCGATGACCGCGATGGTCAGCAGCGACACGATCTCGATCGACATCTTGCCGCGCGCGAAAGCCACGAACATCGCGATGGTAATCGCCATGGCGGCAATCGCGTGGGGGGATGGGACCGGGATCATCGCTGTCCCGCGAATTCCAGAATTGCCGCCCGATCACAAGCGGATTGCTGCGATCCCTCGCGCGATCGTGCGGGTTGCGCCATCCGCGTCAGAAGCCTGGAGAGCCGATTGCGGCGTGGAACGCGACGTAGGAACCGGCCAGATTGGCCTCGCTGTCGATCAGCGACTGTCGACTGGCGATAAGCTGGCGCTGCGCGTCGAGGACGTCGAACAGCGAGGCGAGCCCTTCGCGATATAGCGCGTTCGACTGGCCGAGCGCGGTATCGCTCTGCTCGATCGCTTCGGCAAGCGCCGCGTTGCGCTGCTCGTAGGCGTCGATTGCGGCGAGCGCGGTTTCCACCTCCCCCAGCGCCTGCAGGAAGGTTGAGCGGTACTCGGCGATGCGCGTATCGGCGATGGCCCGCGCGGCGGCGACTTCGGCGCGGCGTCGCCCGCCGTCGAACAGCGGCAGGTCGAGCGCGGCCCCGAGGCCGAGCAGGAATTGCGAAAACAGGCCCGTAAGCGATCCGTCCCCCACGGCAAGCGTGCCGGGTATGGTCAGCGAGGGGCGCAGGTCCGCTTCCTCGATCCCGATATCGGCGGCGGCGCGCTGCAACCGTGCCTCCGCCGCGAGGATATCGGTCCGTCGCCGCAACAGGTCGGCGGGCACGCCCGCGGGCGGGCCGGACGCGAATTCGGGAATGGTGGACCCCGGCGCGGCATCGGGCGGCGCGAACGTGCCCGGCGGTTCCGCCAGCAGGATGGCGAGCGCGCTGGCCGCATTGGCGCGCGCGATCTCTATCAGGCCGCGCCGCGCCCGCGTCTGCGCCAGATCGGCCGCCGCGCGGCGCACGTCGAGATTGGCGGCCAGCCCCGCCTCGTAACGCAGGGTGACGATGTCGAGCGTCTGTTCCTGCAGGCCGGTCGATTCCTCCAGCAGTTCGAGCTGCGCGCCGCTGCGCCGGTATTCGATGTACTGGCTGGCAATCGCCGCGGCGACGAGCCGGCGCTGATCCGCGACCAGGTAATCGGCCTCCGCGTAATCGGCGGCGGCGGCGCGGATTTCCGCGCGCAACCGCCCGTTGAGATCGGGATCGAACAGCCCGAACAGCCCGGCGCTCGCGCTGGTGGTGCTGTCGCTCCCGACGGTGACCTCGCCATCCGCCGCCCCGTCGATCGTGGGCAGCCGGTCCGCCCGCTGCGCCCGCAGCAGTGCGGCGGCGGCGCGCAGGCGCCCCTGCGCCGCCTCGACGTCGAGATTGGCGGCGAGCCCGCGCTCCACAAGCGCGTCGAGCACCGGATCGCCAAAGCCGCGCCACCATTGCACCGCCAGCCCGGAGGGCGGAAGATCGCGGGCGTAGCGCGGCGGCGCGGCCACCTGCGCAACGGGCGCGGGCGGGCCTACCGTCGCGCATCCGGCAAGGGCGCAGGCCACCGCGAACAGGGACGCGATACCCCTCATGCGGGCGCCGCCCCCATATCCTCGTCCACCGCGTCGATCTCCTCGCGAAGCCGCGCCAGGTCGAGGCTGCGCGGTTTGCCGAAACGCGCGACGCCGAGATAGATCACCGGGGTGAGGAACAGGGTGAACAGGCCCGCGATTCCCAGCCCGCCGAAGATCACCCACCCGATCGACTGGCGCGCCTCGGCCCCCGCCCCGCTCGCGATCACGAGCGGCACCGTGCCAACCACGGTCGAGATGAGGGTCATGGCGATGGGCCGCAGGCGGATCGCGGCGGCTTCTTCCACCGCCTCGCGTACGGACCGCCCCTCGTGCCGCAACTGGTCGGCGAATTCGACGATCAGGATGCCGTTCTTCGCCATCAGGCCGATCAGCATGACGAGCCCGATCTGCGAATAGATGTTGAGCGATACGCCCGACAGGAACAGCGACAGGATCGCCGCGGCCAGCGCGAAGGGCACCGTCAGCAGCACGACCAGCGCGCTCGTCAGGCTCTCGAACTGGGCGACCAGCACCAGGAACACGATGACGAGCGCGAAGGCGTAGGTCAGCAGCAGGTCGTTCGACGTTTCCTCCAGGCTTTGCGCCTGGCCCTGCAGCAGCATGTCGGTATCGGGCGACAGCGCCTCGGCCGACAGGCGCTCTATTTCCTGGACCGCGTCGCGCAGCGGAGTGCCGGGCGCGATATTGGCGCTGACCTCGATCGCGCGGCGCTGCTCCGTCCGGTCGAGCTGCGCGGCGATGCCCTGCTCGCGGATGGTGGTGAGCGCGGAGAGCGGGATCAGCGCATCACCGGTGCCGCGGACGTAGAGATTGCGCAGGTCGTTCGGATTGGTGACGCTGGTCGATTGCGCAGTGAGGAAGATCGGCACCGCCTGGTCGCCCACGTTGAGGTCGACCACCTCCTCCCCGTCCACCAGCGCGTGCAGCGTCTGCGCCAGGTCGTCGAGATCGACCCCGAGATCGATGGCCCGCGCGCGATCGACCGCGATCGAGAGCTGCGGCTGCGTCGGCTGGTAGGAGATTTCGGCATTCGAGAGGATGGTGGAGCGGGTATCGATCGCGGTGGCGAGCGCCTGCGCCGAATCGTAGATCGCATCGTATTCCGCGCCGGTCAGCGCGACCTCGATCCCCTCGCCCCCGCCGCCGAAGCTGAGCGTGCCGCGGCCACGGGCATTGGCGCGCGAGCCGGGGATGTCCTGTAACGGATCGTTGAGCGATTCAACGATCTCGGTCTGGCTGCGGTCGCGATCGCCCCAGTCGGCAAGCTGCGCGGTCACCCGCACGCGATTGGGATCGTAACGCCCGACGATGGAGAAGGTGCTGCGGATCTCGCCGCTGTCGAGATAGCGCCTGAGGACACGCTCCACCTGGTCGAGCTCGTCGTCCATGAAGGCGATGCCGACGCCGTCCGGACCGGTCGCATCGATGGTGACGACGCCGCGATCCTCGTCCGGCACCAGTTCGTTGTCGAGTTCCGCATACAGGAGCCCGGCAAGCCCCGCGATGGCGACCGCCCCGATGGTGACGAAGCGCGCCCGGTCGAGGCATCGCGTCAGCAGCCGCGCGTACCACCGGTTCAGCCATCCGCCCCAGCTCGCCAGCCGCCCCTCGCCCTCCTGGTCGGTCCTGAGGTCGAGCCGGGCCGACAGCGCGGGCACCAGCGACAGCGCCACGAAGGACGAGATGATGACCGCGACGGCGAGGACGAAGCCGAACTCGCGGAACAGCCGGCCCGCCTCGGACGGGAGGAAGCTGATGGGCACGAAGACGGAAACGAGCACCGCGGTGGTCGCTACCACGGCAAAGAAGACCTGCCGCGTGCCCACCACCGCGGCGGCGCGGCGGCCCAGCCCCTTGTTCTGCAGGCGCTGCGCGTTCTCCAGCACCACGATCGCGTCGTCCACGATCAGCCCCGTGGCGAGGACCAGCGCCAGCAGGGTGAGCAGGTTTATGGAAAAGCCCATCAGCCAGATGCCCGCCACCACCCCGACCAGCGCGACCGGGATCGTGGTGCTGGGAATGATCGTCGGGCGCCACGCGCGGAAGAACAGCAGCATCGTCCCGATCACGACCAGGATGGTGAAGCCCAGCGTGATCAGCACCTCCTGCACCGAAATGCGGATGAATTCGGCATCGTCGGAGATGATCCGCAGCTCCAGCCCGTCGAACCGGCGGTTGATCCGCTCCACCGAGGCGCGGATGGCATCGGAGATCGCGATGGTGTTGGAACTGGCCTGGCGCACCACGCCGAGGCCGACGATGGGCTCTCCGTCGAGCCGGACGAAATTGGTCGCGTCGGCAGGCGCGAAATCCGCCTGCGCGACGTCGCCCACGCGCGTATCGCCCCGGATCAGGACGTTCTCGATCCGCTCCGGATCGGTCGCGCTCGCTTCTGCGCGGACGACCAACTCCTGCGCGTCGGAGCGGAAGGAGCCCACCGGCACGTCGTAAGGCGCGCCTTCCAGCGCGTCCGCCACATCGGTCAGCGTGATGCCGAACCGGTTGAGCCGGGGCGGATCGACCGCCACGCGCATCTGCCGGGTGCGGGTGCCGAACTCCTCGACGCTCGCCACCCCCTGCGCCGTCAGCAATTCGGGAATGAGGTCGTTTTCGACCAGCCGCGTCAGTTCCGCCTGGTCGTAGCGGTCGGACAGCACCGCCAGCGTCATGATCGGCTGCGCGTCCTGGTCCGCCTTGACCACGCGCACCTGCTCCACCCGGTCGGGCAACTCGCGCGTCACCCGGCTGACAGCCTCGCGCACGTCGGACGCCGCGGTGTCGAGATCGGCGCCGGGATCGAATTCCACCCGGATGCGCGAATTGTTCTCCTCGCTGGAAGAGCGGATTTCGCGCACGCCGGAAACGCGCGCGACCGCGTTCTCGAGCACGCGGGTCACCTCCGCGTCCATCGTTTCGGGCGCCGCGCCGGGCAGGGTGGCGGTGACGGAGACGATCGGCCGGTCCACGTCGGGCAATTCGCGCACGTCCACGCCCATCAGCGCGGCGATCCCGGCGATCACGATCAGCAGGTTGAGGACGCCCGTCAGCAGCGGCCGCTTGACCGCCAGCATGGGCAGGTCGGTCCTATCGCGCATCGGTATCGCCGGTGCGGCGCACCTCGACCGTTTGCGGCTTGGGTTCGGCGGGGGCGACCAGCCGGATTTCCTGCCCGTCGCGAACCTTCTGCACCCCTTTCACGATCACGCGATCGGTGCGCGCGACCTTGCCGTCCACGAACACCATGCCGTCACGGCGCGAGGTGATGGTCACCGGCACGCGGCGCGCCTTTCCGTCCCGCACGACGAACAGGTAGGACCCCTGCCCGCCCCACACGATGGCTTCTTCCGGCACGGCCGGACGCGTGGCGGCATTGCGCGTGAACGCGACGCGAAAACTCATGCCCGGGCGCAGGCGATCGTCGCCATTGGGGATCGCCGCGCGGACGATGAAATTGCGATCGTCCTGCGAGATGCGGCTGTCGGTGGCGACGATCCGTGCATCGATCGCGCGATCGGGTTCGGAAAAAGGCGTAACCGCAACGCTCTGCCCCGGTCGCAGCGAGGCGAAGATCTCCTCCGGTGCCGGAAAATCGACATACAGCGTACCGCGCTGGTCGATCTGGGTGATGGGGGTGGAATCGTTCACCCGGTCGCCGCGATCGATTTCGGTCAGGCCGACATGGCCCGCAAACGGCGCGCGCACCGTGCGGTCGGCCAGCGCCGCCTGCGCCTGCTGCAACGCGACCCGGGCCGAAGCGAGCGCGGTCTCGCCCGCCTCGATCTGGCTTTCGGAGAGGGCGCCGGTATCCTCGATCCGGCGATAGCGCCCCAGCAGCTGGTCCGCCTCGCGTACCTGCACCCGCGCGGCATCGACGGCGAGGCGTTCCTGCCGGGCATCGAGTTCGACCAGCGGCGCGCCCTGGCGCTTGTAATCCCCCGCCGCGAACAGCACGCGCTCCACCCGTCCGGCGCTTTCGGCGAAGACCTGCGCGGAGGTGGCAGCCCGCGCCGTTCCGATCGCTTCCACCGTGCTTTGTTCGGGAAGGACGCGCACCGGCCGCGCCACCACCGCGACCGCAGGGCGTTCCTGTTCCGCCTGATCGCCCGAACAGGCGGAGAGCAGGGCCAGCGAGACCACGGCGATCGTACGGAAGAATGCGGGCCCCATGCGGCTTGCCTAACGGACAAGGTCGCTGGGCGGAAGCGCTTTCGCGCGCATTTCGGCGGTTCCTTGCGCGCCACCGGTCCCGGACGGAGCGCGCCAACCCCGGGCCGCCTACGCCCTTCGCTTCCCATTCGATATTCTCGTTTAATAAATGTTTACAGCGAGAATTCGGCGTGCGCACGGTCCCGTTCGACTTATGAAAAGATCAAACCTGACAAAGATAAAGGACGCAGCCCGACTCTTTCCCTAATACGATGGTGAAAGGAGTGGTTATGAAGACACCTTCTACACCGAACCGTTCCGCCATCCCCTTGAGCGTTTCAAATCCGGTTCCGGTACCTGGCAGCCATACTTATCGGCTGAAGTTTTTCGAAGAAGGTGACCGGCCGGCAAAGGATATCGAGTTCGAAGCGGCCGACGCCTATCAGGCACTGGTCATCGCCCGGCACGAGGCACGGCGCGGCGTGGCCGAACTGTGGCGCGACGGGCGCCGGATCTGCACCCTTTGCCGCCTGCCCGGCGATTGCTGGGAGATCGGCTACGACGACGCCGCTTTGCCTGCCTGAGATAAGGGGCCTGTCTGAGATAAGGAGGGTCGCGGCTCCACGAAATCGCGTGCCCCGATAGCTATTGCCATTCGGCCAAGGACTTTACCGGCGGTGCGCGGGGCGCAAGGGCACGGTCAACGTCGAAGCCCGTTCGCCGAGGTATCCAGCAGGCTCCCCTCGCCCGTAACCGGAAACGAAAGGGCCATGCGGACGCCGTCCGCGGTCCGGGTCAGGCTGCCCTCCCCGCCGACCTGATAGGGGATTCGTCGCTCGATCAGGTCGGTGCCGAAGCCGCCCTGCGCCGGGCCGCCGAGGGGCTTCGCGACATGCTCTTCCCATGAAAGCGACAACCAGGCCCGGCCTTCGCGTTCGTCGCGCACCCAGGTGAACCCGATCCGGCCCCCATTGCCGAGCGCCCCGTACTTGATGGAATTGGTCGCCATCTCGTGAATCGCCAGCGTCAGGATTTCGGCGGTCCGGGGGGCCAACTCAACCTCCGGACCCGATACCGCGATCTCGGCCCGTTCGCCGACGAAAGTTTCCAGTTCGTCCCAGACCAGCGTACGCAAATTGATCCGCGCCCCGGCGGCGCGCGTCAGCATGACCTGCGTCCGTCCCATCGCGGTCAGCCGCCCGAGGAGGTGCGCGACGTACTCCTCCACGTCGTCGTGCCCGTCAGCCGACTGACGCACGACCGACCGCACCATGGAAAGGAGGTTGCGCACGCGGTGCTGCAGCTCGGCGAGCAGGAGGCCCTGGCGATCCTGCGCTTCCTTCAACTCCTGAATGTCGGTCGAGGTGCCGAGCCATTCGGCCACCGTGCCGTCTTCCCGGCATGAGGGCGCCGCGCGCGTCTTGAACCAGCGATAGCTGCCCTCTTCCGCGCCGAAGATGCGATACTCCGCCTCGAACGATTCTTCTCCTTCGGCCATGTTCCATTGCGCGAGCGCGTGGTCGCGGTCCTCCGGATGGACACGGTCGAGCCAGCCGCGACCATGACTGTCCTGTTCGGCCTGCCCGGTGAACGCGGTCCATTGCGGGCTCGCCCAGGTCCAGTCGCCCGCATGTCGCGCCCGCCAGACCAGCTGCGGAACACCTTCGACCAGGGTCTTCAGCCGCTGCTCGCTCGCCTCCAGCGCGGATCGAGTGCGTTCGCGCTCGGTCGTCTCGATCGCGACATAGAGGACACCGCCGATCGTTCCGTCGCCGTCGCGGGCCGGACCGAAGGAATAGTCGAACCAGGCATCTTCGATCCCGGTATCCCGCATGAGAGAGAAACGGGCGTTGCTGAACGATCCGACCTCGCCCTGCCGTGCCCGTTCGATCTGCGGCGCGATCGTCTCGCGCACCTCGGGCCAGACAGACAGGAACGGCCGCCCCAGCGCCTCGGGCCGCCCCCGCAGCAGAATGGAATAGCGATCGTTGTAGATGGTGGTGAACTCGGGCCCCCAAGCAAGCACCGCGGGAAAGGGATGCTCCAGCACGAACGCGACCGCGATGCTCAATCCCGGCGACCAGTCCGCCATCGGCCCGAGTGGCGTCGTCGCCCAGTCGAACGCGCGAACCGTGTCCGCCATCGCACCGCCTATCGGGGCGAGGATGGCGGGATCAGCCATTCGCATCCAGATGCCGGCCCTCGTGGTCGAGGTGCAGGTAATTGTCGTTGAACATCGCCACGCGCCGCAGCCGATCCATGTCGTGGATGGTCAGCCGCTTGGCCCGCAATTCCAGCAAGCCGTCGCGCCGCATGTCCTGCAAAGTGCGGTTGAGATGGACCGCGGTGATCCCCGTCGCATCGGCAAGGTCGGACTGCGTGATAGGGAAGCGGCAGGTATTGCCCTGCGTCATGCCGACAACCCGCAGGCGGGTGAACATCTCGACGAAGAGGTGGGCCAGCCGCTCGAAGGAGGTCCGCTGCCCCAGGTTGAGCAGCCATTCGCGCTGGATCGCCGAACTGACCAGCTCGTGCCACAGCAGCGCCCGGGCGACCCGCGGACGCCGTTCCATCAACAGTGCCAGCGCATCGGGCTGGAGGGCGAGATAGCTGACATCGGTCAGCGCCCCGATCGAATGGTCCATCTGCTGAAGGATATAGATGTTGAGGTCGCAGAAATCACCGGGAATGAAAAAGCCGATGATCTGGCGGCGGCCATCGGGAAGATCCTTGAACCGGCAGGCCCAGCCGCCGACCATCAGACGCACGACATCGGGCCGGTCGCCTTCCCTAATAAGGTCGTCCCGTGCCTTCACCCGCACCGGGGTTCCGCCCAGCAGCGCCTTTATCTCGGCGCGGTCTTCACTGGAAAGAAGGGCATATCGGTCGAGATTTAGGCTCAGGGGTTCAGTCCATTCGCTGTTCTCGCGCGGCTTTAAGTGAGCAATCTCGTGCCTCCATTTACCTTTATTAATTTCCGTTCGACTTGCTTTTTGACGGGTGTCGACAATGCTGCGGGCAGGTCTGTTCGAGCGGGACGCAGTGAAAAGGGCCTCTATGCCGACCGGTCGTGCAGCCGCACAATCAGAGCATCACGGCGAACCCCGGCTTCACAAATGAATAACGCTGCAACGTTCGCCTGCTAGATCGAAGCGGTCTTTCCGTGCCAAATTGTCGAGTCGATCAATCCACTCACCGAACCCGGTATCGCAACCTTTCGGTTTAAGCTTCGACGATTCGACTTATCATACACGTAATTTCGAACATTATCGATGGACGTGTGATTACGGTACGTTTGCCCTTGGACTTTTGGCGACCGGGTTTTCTCTTAAAGGAACAGCGCGCGCAGTGCTTCGTACCCCGGCCACAGCGGCGGCTGGTCGTTCGATCCGGAGAAGCAGCGATCGAGGACCCCGGCGCGGCCGTACTGCTGCGCGAGCCCCGCAAGTTCGGGCCCGAGCGGATCGTCGACGAAGCGACCGTCGGCGAGGTGCCACAGCCACCCCTCCATCGCTGCACGCAGGGCCGGCGCGGCGCGGTCATGCTTCCGCAGCCAAAGCGCCGTGTCGAGCCAGCGCTGCGGGATTTTCTGGGTGCCGTCCATCGCGATCTGCGGAAGGGCATGGCGCAGGCTGGGATTGGCGAACCGCTCCACCAGCCGGTCGGCATAGCCTGCCAGGTCGAGGTCCGGCGGGGCATCGATCGTCGGTGGCGCTTCCTCCCGCATCAACGCATCCGCCAGGCCGCGCAGGGCCGGATCGGCGATCGCCTCGTGCACGAATTCGTGGCCCGCGCGCAGGCCGCAATAGGCGAGCAGCGAGTGCGCACCGTTGAGAATGCGCAGCTTGGCGGTTTCATACGGTGCGACATCGCCGACCATCTGCGCGCCCACGGCCTCCCACGCCGGGCGCCCGGAGGCGAAATCGTCCTCGATCACCCACTGGCTGAAGGTTTCCGTAAAGACGGCGCCCGCATCGACCATGCCCAGCCTATCGGCCAACGCGGCGCGATCCGCGGCGGTGGTGCGCGGAACGATGCGGTCGATCATGGTCGAGGGCACCGTGCATTCGCGGTCGAACCAGCCCAGCACCTCCGGCGACCGGGCGGCGAGCCATTCGCGCACCAGGCTCCGCAGCACCGTACCGTTACCCGCGAGGTTGTCGCAACTCAGCAGCGTGATGCCCGGCAGGCCGCGCGCCATCCGCAGCTCCAGTGCGCGGGCAAGGAGGGGGTAGAAACCAGCCTGTGCCGCGGCGAGGTCCAGCCCACCGGACGCATCGCGGGCATAGCCTTTCTCGGTCACGGTGAAGCTGACGATGCGGCATTCGGGCGCCGCGATGCGCGCGACGACCGCCCCGGCGTTGTCGGGCGCGAACAGAACCTCGCGCACCGCGCCGACGAGGCGAATGTCCTGCCGCCCGCCTTCGCGCGCGGTGAGCGTATAGAGCCCGTCCTGCGGCTCGAGCTGCCGCGCCACATCGGGCGATCTCAGCGATACGCCGCAGATCGCCCAGTCCCGGTCCCCTGCATCCATCGCCCGGTCGGTGTACCAGGCCTGGTGCGCCCGGTGGAACGCGCCGATGCCGAAATGGACGATACCGATCGCCTGCGCGTCCCGATCGTAGGAATACCGCTCCACCGATCCGGGAAGCTGAGCGACGCGGCCCGCCGACAGCCTCACAGGCGATACGCCTTCCTGACCAGGTCGTAGGCGAGTTCGCGCGCCAGTTCGGCCGCCTCCCAATCCTCGATCCGGTGCTCTGCCACCCATTGCGCGAGGAAGCCGCAATCGATCCGCCGCGCGACATCGTGCCGCGCCGGGATGGAGAGGAAGGCGCGCGTATCGTCGTTGAAGCCGACGGTGTTGTAGAACCCGGCCGTCTCGGTCGTCATCTGGCGAAACCGGCGCATGCCCTCCGGAGTGTCGTGGAACCACCAGGCGGGGCCGAGCCGCAGGCACGGGTAATGCCCGGCCAGCGGCGCAAGCTCGCGCGCATAGGTGCTTTCATCCAGCGTGAAGAGGATGATCGTGAGCCCGGCCTGGTTTCCGAACCGGTCGAGCAGCGGACGCAGCGCATGGACGTAGTCCGTCCGGGTCGGAATGTCCGCGCCCTTGTCCCGCCCGAAGGTGTTGAACAGGCGCCGATTGTGGTTGCGCAGGCTGCCGGGATGGATCTGCATGACCAGCCCGTCATCCACGCTCATCGCCGCCATTTCCGTCAGCATCTGCGCCCTGAACAGTTCCGCATCTTCGGGTGAGGCCGCCCCGCCCCTGACCCGTGCGAACAGCGCCTCTGCCTCCGCTGCGGAAAGGTCCGCCGTCGCGGCGGTCGGGTGACCGTGGTCGGTGGAGGTGGCGCCATGCTCCGCGAAAAACGCGCGGCGCGCGCGGTGGGCGGCAAGATAGCCGTCCCAGCGCATCGTATCCTCGCCGGTCACTTCGCCGAAGCGGACGAGATTGTCGGCGAACCCTTCGAATTCCGGGTCGACGACCGGATCGGGGCGATAGGCGGTGACGACCCTGCCACCCCAGCCGCTGTCGCGAATGGCGCGGTGGTGATCCAATGTATCGAGCGGGCTTTCGGTGGTCGCCAGCACCTCTATCCCGTAGCGGTCGAACAGCGCTCGCGGGCGAAATGCGTCCTGCTGCAACCGGTCGGTGATGGTGTCGAAATAATGGTCGGCGGTGTTCGCATCCAGCCGGACCTCCATCCCGAAGGCCCGCGCGAATACCCAGTCGAGCCACAGGCGCGACGGCGTCCCGCGAAAGAGGTGATAATTCTGCGCGAACAGGCGCCACGCCTCGCGCGGATCGGCGGCATGGCCAACGATGCCCAGCCGCTCCAGCGCGATGCCCTGCGAATACAGCATCCGGAACAGGTAATGGTCGGGATGGAGCAGCAATTCGGTCGCATTGCCGAACGGTCGATCGGTCGCGAACCATTCGGGATCGGTATGGCCGTGCGGGCTGACGATGGGCAGGTCCGCGACCTCGCGATAGAGCGCGCGTGCCAGATCGCGCACCTTCGGTTCGGTGGGGAAAAGCCTGTCTTCGTGAAGATGGAGCGGTTTGGGCATTCTCGTTCCTTCGTTCGGGGCGCACGGCGCCGCGTGTCACCCCTCGTCGCGATTGCATCGCCGCCGAGGGTCATGGTAACCGGTGTCAGTTACAGCTTGTGCCCGGTGCCCGGGGCGAGATCAACCGGTCATCGCCGGTCGAGGAGCGAATGCCGATGTCCCGTACCACCCCCGCCCCGTCCGCTTCCCCGACCGGCGAAACCGCCGTCTGGCGGTGCCACCCGGCGGACGGGGTCGGCATCGCGCTGCGCGATCTCGCGGACGGCGAGCCGGTGGAGATCGCGGGCGTGGAGCTCCGGCTGCGCGAGCCCATTCCGGCCGGCCACAAATTCGCCCTGCACGATCACGCGGCGGGCGATGCGGTGCTGCGGTATGGCGAGCGGATCGGGCGCGCCACCCGGCCCATCGCGCAAGGCGCGCATGTTCATTCCCACAATCTGAAGACGGCATTGGCGGGCGAGTTGGCCTATGGTGCCTTCGCCGCGGCCGACGACATCGCCAGTTCGGCAGAGCCCCTCGGCACCTGGATGGGCTATCGCAGGGCGGACGGGCGCTATGCCACGCGCAACGAAATCTGGATCCTGCCCACCGTGGGATGTGTCGCGCCGCTGGTGGAGATGGCGGCGCGCGAGGCGAATGCGGTCCATCGCGGGCGGATCGACGCCGTGGTCGGCTTCGGACATCCGCACGGGTGTTCGCAACTGGGCGACGACCTTGCAGGCACGCGGGCCGCGCTGGCGGCACTGTGCGACAATCCCAATGCGGGGGGGGGCGTGCTGGTCGGGCTGGGGTGCGAGAGCAACCAACTGGACGCCCTGCTCGCCGGTATCCCCGATCGCAGCCGTGCGAAAATCCGGACGGTTCGCGCGCAGGACCCGGGTGACGAGCGCGCGCGGACGCTGGCGGCGGTGGCCGGGCTGGTCGAGGAGCTGGCAACCGTTCATCGCGAAACCGCCCCCGCCTCCGCCCTGACCGTGGGCCTGAAATGCGGCGGGTCCGATGCGCTTTCGGGCCTGACCGCGAACCCGCTGCTGGGCCGGTTCAGCGACCGGTTGAGCGCCAGCGCCGGGCGCCTGATCCTGACCGAGATCCCCGAAATCTTCGGGGCAGAGGACGCATTGTTCGCCCGTGCCCGTTCGCCCGAGGTATTCGCGGCGGCAGGCGCGCTGCTAAACCGGTTCAAGCGCTACTTCCTCGACCAGGGGCAACCGGTTTCGGAAAACCCCTCCCCCGGAAACATCGCGGGCGGCATCACCACGCTGGAGGAAAAATCGCTCGGCGCGGTGCAGAAGGCGGGCGCGGCGCCGCTGGTCGACGTGATCGATTACGGCGCGACCGTCTCGCGTCCCGGGCTGACCTTGCTGGAGGCGCCCGGCAACGACGCCGTTTCCTCCACCGCGCTGGCGGCGGCGGGTGCCACGCTGGTCCTGTTCACCACCGGTCGCGGCACGCCGCTCGGCTTCCCGGTTCCGACGGTCAAGGTCGCGTCCAATTCGCGGCTTGCGCAGGACAAGGCGCGCTGGATCGATTTCGATGCAGGCCGGATGCTGACCGACGGGCACGAACCGGTGGAGCGGGCCTTCGCCGCCCACCTGCTGTCGGTCGCCAGTGGCGAGCCGACGCGGGCCGAGCAAAACGATCAGCGGGTGATCGCGCTGTGGAAGCGCGGCGTAACCCTTTGAGCCGCCAGCCTCAGCCGCCCAGGATGGACGGCAGCCACAGCGACAGCGCCGGCACGTAGGTGATGAGGCCGAGCGCGGCGATCAACGTGAGGTAGAACGGCCAGATCGTGCGCACCAGCTGCGTCACCGGCACCTTGCCCACCGCGGAGCCGACGAACAGCACCGATCCCACCGGCGGGGTGACGAGGCCGATGCCCAGGTTCAGCATCATGATGATGCCGAAATGCACCGGGTCCACGCCCACCCCCATCGCCACCGGCAGGAAGATCGGCGTGGTGATCACGATCAGCGGCGCCATGTCCATGAACGTGCCCAGCGCCAGCAGCATGACATTGATGATGAGCAGCGTGAGCAGCGGGTTGTCGGTCATCGTCCCGATCAACCCGCCGAGCGCGGCCGGCACTTCCAGCAGGGCCAGCGCGAAGCCGAAGGCGGTGGCGGCGGCGATGATGAACAATACCATGGCCGCCGTGCGCACGGATTTGGCGGCGGCTTCCCACAGGCCGGACCAGCCGAGGCTGCGATAGACGAAGGCGCCGATCAGCATGGTGTAGATGACCGCGACGGCGGAGCTTTCAGTGGGGGTGAAAAAGCCGCTGAGGATACCGCCCATGATGATGACCGCGGTCATCAGGCCCGGCACGGCGTAGGCGGCGGCGCGGATGAACACCCGCCAACCCGGGAAATGGCCGAACGGCAGCATGCGCCGGCGCGCAACCAGCCACGCGGCCAGCATCAGCAGCAGGCCGGTGAGCAGGCCCGGCACCACCCCGGCCAGGAACAAATCGCCGATCGACACGCCGATGCCCGACGCCGCCGAATAGATGATCATGTTGTGCGAGGGCGGGATCAGCAGGCCGACGATCGCCGCGGTACAGGTAACGTTGATGGCGTAATCGCCGGGATAGCCCTTGTCCTTCATCAGCGGGACCATGGTCGATCCGATGGCCGACGCGCTGGCGATCGCGGAGCCGGAAACCGCGCCGAACATCATCGAGGCGCCGACATCGACCACCCCCAGCCCGCCGCGCATCCGGCCCACGGCCGCGTCCGCGACCCGAACCAACCGCTCCGCGATGCCGGCGCGGTACATGAGATCGCCCGCGAAGATGAAGAACGGGATCGCCATAAGCGTGAAGACGCTGATCCCGGCCGCGACGCGCTGCACCGCGACGATCAGCGGAATGTCCATCGCGAGGAAGCAGGCGAGCGCGGCGGCGAGGAGCGAGAACGCCACCGGCACGCCGATGACCAGCATGAGGAAAAGCACGCCGAACAGGACCAGCAGTTCCATCAGGCGGTTTCCACTTCGTCGCGGGTTTCGGTGCGATGGCGTCCGGTCAGGATCTGCGGCAGCGCGAAGGCGGCCATCAGCAGACCGGAAATCGGCAGCGGCACGTAGGCGACTGCCCGGCTCAGCCCCAGCGCCGGTACCACGTTCCCGCGCACCGCCCAGCACAGCTGCACGCCGTAGACCAGCAGGACCAGCCCGACGATGGCGACAACGACCCCGCCGATGCGGGTCAAAATGCGTGCCTTATCGCCCACCCGTTCCTCCAGCAGGGCGATGCGGATGTGGAACCCCTCGTAAACGCCCGCAGCAGAGGCGAACATGACGTACCAGATCATCAGGATCAGCGACGCCTGCTCGGTCCAGGACGGGCTGGCGTTGAGGATGAAGCGGCCGAAGACCTGCCATCCGATGATCGCGGTCATCGCCAGCAGTCCGATCGTGCCGAAGCCGATCAGCCAGCGCGAAACGGTCGCCGCCATTTCTATTCCCCTCCCATTGCGCGGATTTGCCGGACCACCGCCTGTTGCGCCGGGGTGGTGATGAACTCGTCCCACACGGGCCGCATCAATCTCGCGAAAGGCGCCTTGTCGGGCCGATTGACCGCGACATCCGACCGCGCGACCACGGCCTGCGCCTCCTCGACCCGGGCGTCCCACAGGCGCCGCATCTCCACGACCGACAGCTTGGCCGCCCGGCGCACCAGCGCGCGGTCCGGCGGATCGAGCCGTTCCCAGCTCTCCCGGCTCATGACAAGCGCCTCGGGTGTTAGCAGGTGCTCGGTCACGCTCAGATAGCGCGCGACCTCGTAATGCCGCTCCCCCACGAATGTCGGCCAGTTGTTCTCCGCCCCGTCGATGACCCCTTGCGCCAACGACTGGTAGATGTCGCCAAAGGGAATGGGGACCGCGTTTCCGCCCAGCGCATTGACCATCGCCAGATAGAGATCGGATGCGGGGACGCGGATCTTCAGGCCCCGCATATCCTCCGGCGAGCGGATGGGGCGGCGCATGTTGTAGAAGTTGCGCGCGCCCGAATCGTAGATCGCCAGCCCGATCAGGCCGTGCGGCTCGAGCGCGGCGAGGACCGTGTCGCCCACCTTGCTGTCGACCACGCGGCGCATGTGAGCAACGGAATCGAACACGAACGGCAGCGAGAAAGGCAAGGTCATCGGCTCGATCGAATTGAGCGGCGCGAAGTTCACGCGATTGAGATCGATGCCGCCGAAACTGGTGATTTCCAGGGTGTCGGTCTCGCTGCCCAGCTGCCCCCCGGCGAAGACCTTGATCCCCAGCCTGCCGCCGGTCTGCCGGTCCAGATAGCGGCCCATGAACTCCACCGCGCGCACGGTGGGGTAGTCGCCGGGATGCGCATCGGCGCTGGTCAGCATGCCGGACATGACCGGCTTGCAGGCGGGCAACAGGGTCGCCGCACCCAGCAACGCGCCCCCGGCCAGCAGCCGACGCCGCGACAACGCGGCCCGTTCGTTCATCATCTGCGCGACCCTTTCCCCGTGCCTTGCCTAATCGTCCAGTGCGGTGAAGCGAAAATTGCGGAACTTCGCCTCGCCCGGCCCCGCGGCATAGAGCCCGGGGCGCAGCATCAGGAAGTCGCCGCGCACGTTGTGGTGGTATCCCGACACTTCCATTCCCCGGTCGAACCTGTGCCATGTCCGCCCGCCATCCGCGCTGGTATCATAGACCACGATATGGCGGCGGTTGGTCACGCGCATGCGCATGGACCGCCCGTGTGGATTGGCCGGACGGCCGCGCTCGCGCCCGTATTGATGCGTGACGAAGCGATCTTCGTCGAATCCCAGCCCGCAATAGAGCCGGTCGTCGTAGAACAGGATCAGCCCCGCCCGGCCACCCGGCGCGATCTCGATATCGCATTCGAAGCGGTAGGACCGGTCCCCTGCCGTCAGCAGGAGAGGCGATCCGCTGGACGGTGCGTCGCCCTTACCCGCCAGGCGCAGGACGCCGCCACCGCAGCGAACCCGGTCCGCCTCGTCGGCATCGGGCCTGAAGAAGGCCCATTTGCGACCGAGCGCCAGCCTGCCTGAAAAATCGTCGCTCAATGCCATGCCATGGGGAAATGCTTCGCCTCCGCCCGGCTTGGCGATAGGGCGCGAGAGATCCCCGCCGGTCATGCGAAACCATCCGTCGGGCGTGAATTCTACCGGATCGAGCAGACACTGGCGTCCCAGAGTCCAGAACCCGTTCTCGTAGCCGTGATAGAACGACCACCAGCTGCCGTCCGGCGCCTCCACCAGGGAGGCGTGGCCCCGCGACCACCAGGATTCCCCGACGCTGGTCGTGCGCACCAGCGGATTCCCCGGATGATGCTCCCACGGCCCGTGAAGCGAGCGCGAGCGCGCCGCGATCACCATGTGGCCGGTCGGCGGGCCGGCAGTGCCGCCGACCGCGGTCAGCATGTAATACCACTGGCCCACGCGGTGGATCTTCGGGCCTTCGGGGGAGAACCCCTCCACGATCCAGTCGGCCGGGTAGCGCCACGGGTCGTAGACGTGTTCCACAGCGCCCGCCAGCGACAAGTTGTCGTCCGACAGGCGCACCCGGTCCCCGCCCGACAGGAACAGCCAGCGGCTGCCATCTTCGGCGACCGCGTGACACGGGTCGATATGATCGGGCAGACCCAGCGGCACGGGATCGCTCCACGGTCCGGCGATATCCGTCGCCCAGCTGACGAAGATGTCGTTCCCGCGCTCCGCCTTGACCGGGATGTAGAGGAGATAGCGCCCCTTGTCCTTGTGCAGGCTGGGCGCCCAGACCGCCCCGATATTGCGCGTCAGCGCGGCCTCTAGCGGCCGCCAGTTCACCAGATCGCGCGAATGCCAGATGGTCAGGCCCGGATACGCGTCGAAGGTGGAGAAGGTCATGTAATAGTCCGCGCCATCCTTCAGGATGGCGGGATCGGGCCGATCACCCGATATGACGGGATTGAGGAACGTCCCATCGCCCTGGTCCGGGATGCGCTGGTTATCGAAGCCGCGCCTGTACGTGCGCGCCTCGGCATGTTCGACGCGTTCCGCCCCGGATCGCGGCGCGGCGCGCAGCGAGGCCGGGACGGCGGAGGCCATCCCCACAGCGCCCGTGCCCAGCAACAGGTTTCGACGCTGGAGATTCACACGAAATTCCTCGTCCGGGCCCATGCGAGCCAGAGGTCGGGCCAGGCCCCGACCGGCTTGCCCACCGTCTTGCGCAGGCCGAAGCCGTGCCCGCCATGTTCGAACAGGTGGGTTTCCACCGCTATGTCGCGCGCCTTCAGTCCGGCACGCAGGCGCAGCGTGTTCTCGACCGGCACGACATCGTCATCCTCCGCATGCAGCAGGAAGAACGGCGGCGCGTCCTCCGGCACCGTGCGATCGGGAGAATGGGCGGCTTCCATTGCCGTGGTGGGTTTTTCGCCGAGCAAAAAGGCGCGCGATCCCGCGTGCGCGATGGCCGGGTCCATGCTGATGACGGGATAGATCGGCGCGGCGCAGAACGGCCTGGCCGACAACGTGTCGGCTTCGTCCACGGGCCTGTAGGTTCTGGCCGCGAAGCGGGTGGCGAGGTCGGCGCAGACATGACCGCCGGCCGAAAAGCCCATCGCCGCCACCCGTTCGGGCATTACACCATAGCGCGACGCACGGGCGCGGATAAGGCGCATCGCGCGCTGTGCATCGGACAAGGAGACGTCGGGCCCGGCGGACCAGCCTTCGCCCGGCAGGCGATAGAACAGGACGAAGGCCGTGATGCCGCGCGCGGCGAGCCAGCGGCCCATTTCGTAGCCTTCCTTGTCCACCACCACATGCTTGTATCCGCCGCCCGGCGTCAGCAGCACCGCCGCGCCATTGGGACGCTCGGCACGAAACACCGCGAGGCGCGGCCGGGTTATGCCCGATACCGCGCGATCAGTAAGAAGCGGGTCCGCAGAGCGCTCGACCACCTGTTCCGTGGGGGGATGGGCGGGCATGCCGGACGCGCCATCGGGCCACAGGTCGATGGTCTCGACCGGTTGCGGCAGCCCGGGGGGCAGGCCACCGCCGGTCGCGGGCGGCGGGGTCTGTCCCAGCGCCGCAGCCCCTCCCGCCGCCGCGAGGGTGAAGCCCGCGGCGAGCAGTGACCGGCGATCGCTTTTCATGCCGCGGACCCCTTCCTTCCGAACCACCCGTTCGATTACATCTGCACCCGGACGCCGGCCATGATGACGCGCCCGAAATGGTTGTATTCGTAATTGCGGCGGCTGGGGTCGTTCACCCAGCGATCGCGATACGCGTCGGTCAGATTGGTCCCTTCCAGCGACAGCTCCAGGCCCTCCATCAGCCGGTACCGGATAGAGGCATCGAGGTTGATGTTGCTCCCGAAACCTTCGAAAATATTCCGGTTGCCGCTGGTCCCGTCGATATAGTCGCTGCGATAGGCGAGCGAGGCGCGGGCGGAGAACCGGTCGTCCTCGTAATAAAGCGTGCCGTTGGCCGATTTCTTGGCCAGATCGGTCAGCGGGCGGACATAGACGTCCGACGTCCCGCCGGCCGCATTGCCGCTGGAATTGATCTGGTCCGCCGGACCCAGGATCGTGTAATCGACGTCGCTCTTTATCAGGGTCACGTTGCCGACCACGCCGAAGCGGGCGAGGAAGCCGTCGGCGAACACGTCGAAGGGCAGGTTGAGCTGGAATTCCACGCCCTTCAGGCTGCCGCCTTCGCCGTTCACGCTGGTGCGGAATTCGATCGGCACGTTCGGGTTCTGCCCATCGACGATCGCGGTGTAGAGCGGCGTTCCGGGCGTCAGGATCGATGTCGGCAGCTGGCTCTGCGCGTAGGTGCCCTGGAAGCTGCTCGACAGCGGGAAGCTCTCGATCTCCTTGGCGAACACGGCAACCGATGCAAGCGCGCCGGGGGCGAAATACCACTCCAGCGCCGCGTCGTAGGCATCGGCCCGGAACGGATCCAGGCGCGGATTGCCCGACGAGATACGGAAGTTGAACTGGTCGACCGATCCGCCGGGCGACAAATTGCCCAGGCTCGGTCGCGTGATGACCCGGCTCCACGCACCGCGCAGGACGAGGTTGGGCGCGAGGAACAGGTTGAGGTTCGCGGCCGGAAGCCAGTCGTCGTAGCTCCGATCCACCGCGACCTCCGTGTCACCGACGAAGCCGGTGGAGAACTGGTCGGTATGGACGTAGCGGGTGCCGAAATTGCCGGTCACGCGCATCCCGGCAATGTCGCTGTCCCAGTCGAGCTGGAGATAGCCGCCTTTCACCTTTTCGATGACGGTGCGATCGCCGCCGAGGTCCGCGACCAGCGGGCGGTCGTACAGCCCGACCGCGTCCGCCGCCGCTTCGAGATTGGGGATGACCCAGCTTTCGGTGGTGCCGGCCGGCTGGCCTGCATTGCCCAGGGTGAAGTCCTGCGCGATATCGGCGGTGACGGGCAGGCCGTACTGACCCGGCGCGCAGTCGAATGCGGCGCAATAGGTGCTGTCGCGTCGGTAGCCGACGGTATCGTAGGTGAACTTGCGATAGATGCCACCGGCCTGCAGCGTGGCCTTGCTGTTCAGCTCCCAGGCCAGATTGGCCGACACCGTTTCGAATTCGTTGGTGACGGTGTTGGGGCGATCGCGGAATTCGGCGAGCTGGAACTGCGTGGGGTCACTGATGCCGTTCTGGCCGAACGTCAGGACCGGGCTCTGCATGTCGGTGTAGTCGTAGCTATAGCCGTCGAAATCGCGATCGTCGAAAACCAGTGTCGTCTCGATCGGGCTGTCCGCGTCGGACCGCGACTTGCCGACCAACAGGTCGAGCGACAGCGTATCGGTGATGTCCTGCTCCAACCGGCCCGAAACCTGGTAGAATTCGGTATCCAGTTCGCGCCGGAAGTTCTCGGTCCGAACCCACGCATTGTCGAACGTGCCGGAAATCAGGTTGTTGTTCTCGTCGATCCGGTAATCGGCGACGTCGATCGTCTTTTCGTTCGAGCGGAACAGGACCTCGCCCCACAGCTCGTTACGCGTCTCGTTGAACTTGGCGTAGAGGCCGTCGACGGACAGACGGGTGCTCTCGCTCGGCTCCCACTGGACGGAGCCGGTCAGGCCGAGCCGCTCGCGATTATGCTCGATGAGACCGTAGCGCGGGATGCGCGGGTGAAACGCCAGGCCGACCTCGTCGCACGCCTCGCTGGATACGTAGGAGCCGCCGCTGAAGCACGGGGTGCCTTCGACGGAGCCGAACGCCGCCTGCTGCCAGCGCACCGAATTGTTGCCCAGCTGGGCCGTCGTGTATTCCGAATAGGCGGCGGAGACGGAGACACCCAACGTCTGGTCCTCGTTCGTCCACCCGACGAGCCCGGCGAGCCGGGGGCCGGCATCCTCGCTCAGATCGTTGTAGCGTACCTGCGCGGAAGCGACGAGGTTGAAGCCCGGATCGAAAGCCAGCGCATTGCCGGTGTTGAGATCGATCACCGCGCCCAGCGATCCTTCGTCGAGCGACGCCTCCGCCGTCTTGTGCACGACGATCGAATTGAACAGCTCCGACGCGAAGATGTTGAAATCGAACCCGCGTCCGTTGTTGTCGGGCGAGGTCGCGATCGCTTCCATGCCGTTCACCCGGACGCGGGTGAATTGCCCGCCGAGCCCGCGCACCACGACGGTGCGCCCCTCGCCCGCATCGCGCTGGATCGCGATGCCGGGCACGCGCTGTAGCGATTCGGCCAGGTTGGTGTCGGGAAACTTGGCGATGTCTTCCGCCACGATCACGTCGATCTGGCTGTTCGATTCCCGCTTCGCGCGGACGGCGGCCGACAGCGATTCGCGGAAACCGGTCACGACGATCACGTTGTCGCCTTCGGTGATTTCGGTGCCCGCGACCTCGTCTTCCGGCACCTGCGCGGCAGGGGCGTCCTGTCCCAGCGCGACACCGGGAACCATGAACACCGCGCCGGCCAGCAGCACGCCCTTCGCCTTGCGGGAAACAGTACGCATTTCTCATTCCTCCCCAGAATGGCACCGGTGTCTTTTTTCGGGGAGCACGCTTCGCGTTGCTGTCGCCCTGACCGGTATCTCTATCCCAACCCGGTTTTTGGTAACCGGTGTCAATAATTCTTGCTCCATCCGGACCATGCTGTCAAGTTGCCCTTGGAAGAGGAGGAAATCAGCGATGAAGACACTCGCAATCGGTATTTTGACATTCTGCATGGCGCTGTTCGCAATGCCCGCTGCAGCACAGGCACCCGACCCGACGCAAGGCGGAGAAGGCGGTCGCATCATCCGCGTGACGACGCTGGCGAAGGACGGCCCCGGCAGTCTTGCAGCGGCGCTGGCGGCCAAGGGTCCGCGCATCGTCGTGTTCGAAGTGGGCGGCGCGATCGATCTGGAACGCTCCTCGCTCTCCATCGCGGAACCCTATCTGACCATCGCGGGCCAGACCGCGCCGTCGCCCGGCATCACGATCATGCGCGGCGGAGTGGACGTGAACACGCACGACGTCGTCATCCAGCATCTGCGCGTGGTGGTGGGAAGCGACGGCCTGCCCAAGCGGCAGGGCTGGGAAGCAGACGCCTTTTCGACCCGATCCGCTCACAATGTCCTGATCGAGAACAACAGCTTCTTCTGGGCGGTCGACGAGAACATGTCCGCCTCCGGCCCCCGTTTCGATGGCGAGACGGTGGAGGATTGGCGCAAGAACACCAGCCACGACATCGTTTTCCGGTCCAATCTCGCCAGCGAGGGGCTGGCCGATTCGACCCATCCCAAGGGCGAGCATTCGAAAGGCTCGCTCATCCACGACAACGTCACCAACATCCTTTTCGAACGCAATATCTGGGCGCACAACGTGGAGCGGTCCCCTCTTCTGAAAGGCGGCTCGCAGGCGGTGATGATCAACAACCTGATCTACGACCCGCAATACCGGGCAGTGCATTACAACCTCATGGACCTGGAATGGGCCGGGCACGACCCCGTCGATGGCGAACTGACCGCGGTCGGCAATGTCATGCGCGGCGGGAACAGCACCGATCCCGGCCTGCCTTTCCTGATGATCGGCGGTGTGGGCGACCTTCTCTATTACGGGCGCGACAACATCGCGGTGGACCGCCACGGCAACCCCCTGCCGATGTTCGGTCGCTATGGTGTGACCAAGGCGACCATCCGCGAACAGAAGCAGCCGCTGCGCGATCTGACGGGATACGACATCCTGCCCGCGCGCGAGGTGGAGACGACCCTGCTGGCGACGGCCGGCGCGCGGCCGTGGGACCGTAGCGAGATGGAAATTCGCGTGCTGTTCTACATCGCGGAAGGCCGCGGCGAAGTGATCGATGCAGAGGAAGAGGTCGGGGGATATCCGAAATTCCCATCGACCCGCGCGGCGTTCGATCCGGTCGCGTGGAACCTCACCACGATGGAGCCCAAATCGGGCGTCTGGCCGGGTCAGAAGGAAGGCGCGCAGGAACATTTGTCGCCGCGCGACCGCCAGATGCGGCAGGAACCCAAATCGTGAGGCCGTGGGCGCCGGTCGCCGTGACGCTCGCCGCGCTCGCGACGGGCGGCTGCGCGGCGACGGGCGCCCGCCCTCCGCTGGTGCCCGTCGCCTCCCCTGCCCCTCCCATGGTCGTCGTCGCGGAACGCGATGTCATGGTCCGCGAACGGCCGCCGCACGGGGCGATCGGCATGTCCACCGCCTTTCGCATCAGCGATGCCGCGCCCCCTCCACGGCGCATGGAGTTTCGCCGCCGCGTACTCGATCCGGGCGCAGCGATCGGGGCGCATCCGATTGCGCACGACGAGGTTTACTACGTCACGGCGGGACAAGGCATCGTCGTTTCGGACGGGGTCGAGGCCGCGCTGGAACCCGGCATGGCCACCTATCTCTACGAAGGGGCGGTGGTCGGCATCCGCCAGACGGGCGACGCACCGCTATCGATCGTCATCGCCTACCCGGTGCGCCGCGAGGACTGAGCGACGCCGCGCACTGCCCAACTGCGGGCAGGATCAGATACCCGGCTGGATGTAAGGCGCCCTTGCCCACAATTCGCGCTGCCAGCGGCGCGGATCGTTCTGCGTGGCGATCCGGTCCTGCGCCACCACCAGCGTGGCCCGATCGGGCAGGTCGTAGGGTCGCCAATCGGAAAGGCCGGGTCGCCCGGTCCGTGCAAGCCCGCTGAAGGCCGCAATCATCGCGGCGCTGATTTCCCGCGCACGCTTGCCTGTTCCCGAATAGCTTCCGGGCGCGTCCAGCGTCCCGAAGACATAGGGCAGGTCGTCGGTATGTGCTGCGCCCCGCTGCGGATCGATCGGGCTCTCGCGGTCGAGTTGATAGACCCAGGTCGCATCGGCGCCCGCCCGCGCCCGCTCGTCGGCCTCTATGACCTGGCCCGGCCAGCTGCGGCCCGCCGTCGTCGCGGCGTAGAATATCTGAGTGGGCGACCAGTCCGGAAAGTGCGCGCGATACTGTGCCGCCACCCAGTCGGGCCGCAGGTCGATGCGGATATTGGGGGCCAAGCGCTCCGGCAGGTTGGCCCAGTCGATTCCCGCCAACATCGGCCCGTCGGGATCGATGAAGGCGCGCGTCTCGTCGGTCGTATTGCCCAAGATCATGGGGATACGAAGCGATTGCGGCGCGGCATCGGGCCAGAACGGGTGACGCGGCAGATGCACCATGTCCAGCACAGGCCCGAAATAGAGCCCGCCGCCAAGGATCGGATCGGTCGCCGGCAGTGCCTCGACCATCCGCTCGACCGGTACCGTCAGCAACGCGCCCGGATCGTCCTGCGCCACGCCGAGGGCGGCGAGATAGGCCTGCGTACGCTTCCACGCATTGCCCGGTCCCTGCCCCACGACCTGCTGGCCGCTCATCGTCGCGGCGGAATGGAACAAGCCCTCGGCCTCGGGCATCGCCATCAGGGTGGCGATCTTCGCCCCGCCGCCGGACTGGCCGAACACCATCACCCGCGCAGGATCGCCGCCGAACGCCGCGATGTGATCGCGCACCCATTCGAGCGCGCAGATAAGGTCCAACTGCCCCGCATTGCCGCTGTGACGAAACCGTCCTCCGAAGGGTTCGAGCCACGCGTAGCCGAAGGCATTGAGGCGATGATTGACCGTGACGACGACGCTGTCGCCCTGCGCCGCCAGATGTGGGCCCTGGGTCAGGGGATCGGTAACGGTGCCGCCGTTGTAGGCCCCGCCGTGAAAATAGACCATGACCGGTCGCCGCGCGCCCCGGCGCGGCTCGGGCGTCCAGATGTTGAGGAACAGGCAATCCTCGCTTGCCTCGCCGGCTTCGACGCCGCGCTGCGGACACAGCGGGCCGAACGCGGTTGCGGGCGTGGGTTCGGTCGGCAACGGCTCGCGCACCGGCACCGCGAACCGGGCGGCGCGCGCATAGCGGATACCATAGAAGGCAGGCGTGCCGCGATCCACGAAGCCACGGTAATTCAGAACTTCGGGATCGCCCTCCCGTCCCGCAGCGGCGGCGGCGAGGCCCGGCGCGCCCATCAGCGCGGCCCCGGCGATTGTGCGGCCAAGCGCCGCTCTGCGAGTAATGCCGTCAGCGGCGGACATCCGTACCTCCAGGATCGAAAGCGTCGAGATCGGCGCGGGTCACCGCGATTGCGTCCCCCGGTACGCCATGCTTCATCACCGCGAGCGAAAGGCCGCTCTTGGCCATGTCCTGCGCCGAGCCGTCCTCCAGCCAGCGGAGCAGGACCCCGGCGGCGAATGCATCGCCGGTTCCGATGCGATCGACGATGGGTGCGATGCGCACCTCTTCCGTCTGCCAGTGATCCTCGCGCCGATCGATCCGTGCGGCCAGCCGGTGGCACGTCGCGCTCTCCACATGGCGCGCGGTGGATGCGATCAGCTTCAGCTTGGGGAAAGCGGCAAAGGCGGCCTCAGCAGCTTCCCGGCGCCGGTCCGGCCCGTCACCCGAGAAGCTTTCGCCCAGCAGCAGCGAGATGTCGCGGTGGTTGCCGATGAGGACGGTCGCCTGGCGGACCAGCCGATTGAGCGTGGCGCGCGGATCGCCGTCCCACCCGTCCCACAAATTGGCGCGGTAGTTTCCGTCGAAACAGATCGGAACCCCTGCATCCGCCGCCGCCTCGGCTGCGGCCAGCGCCAACCGTGTCCCACCGGGCCCGAGGGCGGGCGTGATGCCTGAGAGATGCAGGAGACGCGCGCCCTGTAGCGCCGCGGCGAAATTCATGTCTTCGGGCTGCGCGAGCGCGAACGCGCTTCCCGCGCGGTCGTAGGTGACGCGCCCGCCTACGGGTCCGCTGGGCGGTTCGAAGAAATACAGGCCCATTCGCCCTGCGGCACGCCGCATCGCGCCGGTATCGACCCCGGCCTCCCTCAGCGCGGCGAGGGCGCGCAGGCCGAGCGGATTGTCGGGCAGGACGCCGAGCATGCGGGTCGGAACGCCAAGGCTCGCGAGAGCGATCGCGACGTTCGCCTCAGCGCCGCCGACCGCAAGATCCAGCCCGTCGGCACGGGACAGCGGCTTGCCCGGCGCGGGCGAGAGCCGCAGCAACAATTCGCCGAAGCAGGCCACATGCCCGCTTTCCGGCAGGGCGGTCATCGCGCCAGCCAACCGCCGTCGACGGCCAGGATATGACCCTGCACGTAATCGGCCGCACGGCTGGCGAGGAAGACGGCGGCGCCCCCGATGTCGGAGGGATCGCCCCAGCGTTGTTCCGGTATGCGTTCGAGGATCTGGCGATTGCGCGTTTCGTCGGCCTGCAACGCCGCGGTATTGTTCGTCGCGATGTAGCCGGGCGCGATGGCATTCACGTTGATGCCCTTGGGCGCCCATTCATTGGCGAGCAGCTTGGTCAGACCGCCGACGCCGCTCTTGCTGGCCGTGTAGCTGGGCACGCGGATCCCGCCCTGGAAGGTCAGCATGGATGCGATGTTGATGATCTTCGCCCGGTCGCCCGACTGGCTGGCCCAGCCGGTCATGTGCCGCGCCGCCGCCTGCGACAGGAAGAACAGCGATTTGAGGTTGGTATCCATCACCGCGTCCCAATCGCTTTCCGAGAAATCCAGCGCATCGTCGCGGCGGATGATGCCGGCATTGTTAACCAGGATGTCCAGTCGGCCGAGCTTTTCGACCACCGTATTCACGACCGTTTCGACCGGCGCGATCGTCGACAGATCGGCCGACACGATTTCGCACCGGCGCCCGAGGGCGCGCACCTGCTCTGCCGTCTCGGTGGCCTCGCTGCGCCCCACCGCGGCGATATCCGCCCCGGCGCGCGCCAGCGCGATGGCGATGCCCTGGCCGATGCCGGTATTGGCGCCGGTCACGAGCGCGACCCGCCCGGTTAGATCGAAAACACTGGTCGTCATAGCGCTCCCCCGCTCAGTCCATTTCCATCGGCAACGCCGCCGTTTCCGGCGCACGTCCCCGATGGCTTGTCGTTCGTTACCCTACGGCTCAGAGCGCGCGCAGATAGTCGCTGATCTGCTCGTCCTGCGAATTGGCGTAGAACAGCTCTTCGAATTTCTCACCCGCGATCGCGGCCTTGAGCAGGTCCTGATCGACCGATTCGAGGACCGTCAGCATGTCGTGGCAGGTCGCCTGCTTCAGGTCCGACAGGACACCGCGGTTCTTCTTCATAATCTCGGCCCGCTCCTTCGGATATCCGAGACCGGGCTCGGTCTCGAACAGCTTGCGGTAGCAATCCTGTAGATTGAGCTCGGCTGCCCAGCCGAAACCCTTCGCGTAAGGCATCGAGATCGCGTTGCCGGCATTGATCTGGCTGAACAGGAACGCGTCGGTCGGGTCGATCACCAGACCGCAGAAGACGCCCGGCATCGAATTGCATGCCAGCATCGATCCCATGCCGGTCCCGCACCCAGTGACGACGAAATCGGCCGCCCCGGAATTGAGCAGGATGCCCGTCAGCAGGCCGTTCATGACGTAGGTCAGGGAGGCGCCATCCTCGGCCGTGTACATCCCGTAATTGTGGACTTCGTGGCCGAACGGCTCGGCCACCGTGGTCAGAGCTTCGTGAATGATGCCGTTCTTGGCGGCCTGGCTGTTCTCGGTGATGAGGGCGATTTTCATAGGGGTCTCTCCCGCTCGCAAGAGCTTGTGTAATGCGGTCGGCTCCCGTTCGATTCGATTGGGAAACCGGTGTCATGGACAGTAGTACCCACAAATCCGCCCGCGTTTCAACCGCCCCTGTCTAGAAATCGTCCGGCGGCGGTGCCACGGACTCGCGGCGCACCAGACGCGCGGGAAATTGCGACGGGGCTGCCAGTTCGTGATCCGGCGCGACCAGTTTCAGCGCCGCGGCGCGGCCCATCTCCCGGATCGGCCAGCCGACCGTCGTCATCGGAGGCCAGATATGCGCGGCGATGGGGGAATCGTCGAACCCGACGATGGACAGATCGCCCGGTACCGCGATCCCGCGTTCGCGCGCGGCATGGAAGGCGCCGGACGCCATCTCGTCGTTGCTGGCGAAGATCGCGGTGGGCCGCCTGTCCCCGGACAGCAGCTGTGCGGCGGCCTCCATCCCCGAATTGAACCGGTAGGTCCCGGGCGCCATCGCACTTTCCGGCACCTCCAGACCGTGCCGGTGCATCGCCGCGAGAAAGCCCTCGCGCCGCTCCAGCGCGGAACGGAACCCCTCGGGCCCGCAGATAATGGCGATGCGCCGGTGGCCCAGTTCGACCAGATGGTCGACCACCGCCTCCACCGCCTCGCGATCGTTCGACTGAACCAGATGCTCCGCCTCGTCCAGCGCCGCCGACCCCATCCGGACGTAGCCGCAGCCGACCTCCCGGCAGAGCGCCGCCAGCTCGTCGTTTTCCGAAATCGGGGGGAGCAGCAGCACCCCGTAGAGGCGCTGCAATTCCAGGAAGCGGCGGACGTCGTCCAGCATATCGGGCGAATGCCGGTCGACGGGGCGAACGACTAGCGCGAACTCGGTACTGCGGATCGCGTCGAGCACCCCCTCCTGAAAGTTCAGCACGGTCTGCGCGTTGGGGTTGTGATGCAGCAGGCCGAGAAGGAAGTTGCGCCGCAGCGCAAGCGCGCGGGCCTGCGGATTGGGAGTGTAGCCCAGTTCCGCGATCACCCGCTCCACCTTCTCGCGCGTTTCCGCCTTCAACAGGGGGGAGCGGTTGATGACCCGGCTGACCGTCTTCTTGGACACCCCGGCTTCGCGCGCGACATCGTTGATCGTCGGTGCCGCACCGTGTTTGCTCATCTCGATCTTTCCGCCAATCCTGCCGATGGTGAGTGTACGACGATAGCTTGCCGGTCGCCGATTGCGAACCTTTTGTGAAGCAACACGATAGAGGCGCCCGTTGCCACCGCGCCGATCCATGCCGCGCGCCGACCCCGCACCAGATTGGTTTTGACACCGGTGTCCATTTTCGCCAGAACCGCCCCGATACCTAGTTGCACGGGGGGAAAGGCTGAGATGAATAGCGCGACACGCGAGATAGCAGCGGCATTTGTGGAAGCGCGCCGCGCGTGGCAGCCGATCGCGGAGTATCCCGGCGAACGGCCGCAAGATTTGAAATCCGCCTACGCGATCCAGGATTGCGCCCTCGCCCTCTGGAATCGTCCAGTGGGCGGCTGGAAAGTGGGTAAGATCGGCCCGCCCCTCAGCGATGCGCTGGGCGCCGACCGGCTGATCGGCCCGGTGTTCTCGGACACGGTCGAGGAAGAGGGCGCGGGCGTCGCCCAATTCCCGATCTTCGAGCGGGGGTTCGCCGCCATCGAGGCGGAATTCATGCTGCGGCTCGCCCCCCGCGACGCCGCCCCGCCCGCCACGCGCGAAGAAGCCATGGGCTGGGTCGACGAAATCCGCATCGGCATGGAAGTGGCCTCTTCCCCCTACCCTCGCATCAACGAGGACGGGCCGTGCGTCACCGTCTCCGACCACGGCAACAATGCCGGACTGCTGCTGGGCACGCGCGTGCCGACCGACCGGTGGCAGGCGCTCGATACGATCGAGGTCTCGCTCGCCATCGAGGGCACCGAGGTGGGCCGCGCCTCCACCGCCACCATGCTGGACGGGCCGTTCGGCGCGGTGCGCTTCCTCCTCGCCAATCTGGCGGAACGCGGGATAGCCCCGCAAGCCGGATGGTGGGTTTCGAGCGGCGCGATCACCGGCGTCCACCCGATATCCGCCGGGCAGCAAGCGATCGCGAGCTTCGACGGTATCGGCGACATCGCCGCCGGCGTGACCGGCGCCCCCAAATGAGGGCGCGTTAGGCGGGATCGTCCCGCCTAACGCGCGGCCTCGGCCCCGCTCCTACCGCCACGGATGACCCACCACGCGCCGAAGACGATCGCCAGGGCAGCCATGCCCATCAACGGCCCCCTCGCCTCCGAGAGGGACGCGCCCATCTGGTTGAAGCGCACGAACAGGTGCATCGCGACCGTGGCCGGCGACAACCACGACAGCGCCTCCAGCCAGCGCGGCATCTGGTCGAGCGGCCAGGCGAAGCCGGCCAGGAACACCAGCGGGACCGACGTCGGCATCAGCAGTTTCAAGGCGTCGTCCCCGTTGCGAAAGAGGCTGCCGACCGCCAGCCCCAGCGCCGCCACGGCGGCGGCGAACAGCGGCAACGCGATCAGCAGTCCGGGGATGTTTCCCGCGCGCGGCACGTCCTGCGCCCAGAAGGCGAACCCGAACACGAACAGCCCGGCGAATACGCCGATCAGCGTCAGCGCCGCCCAGTCGCCCAGCGCTTGCGCAAGGCCGCGGCGCCAACGATCATGGCGGCGCCGCTCCGCGATCATGCGCGCGGCGGCGAAAAGCAGGGTTTGTTGCAGGATGATGTTGACGATCGCCGGGAAGACGTAATCGCGGTAGCCGCCGGTGGTGTTGAACAGCGGTTGGACCCTGACCAGATCCGCGGGGTTCACGGCGGGCGATACGCCGAACGCCTCCCCCAGCCGGTCCGCCTCGCCGACCACGACCTCGCCCAGCGCGCGCGCGATGCCTTCCGCGCGCACGAAATAGGCCCCGTTCACGATCAGCGCGATACCGCTGCCCGGGCGCCCGGAAAGGGTGGCGGTGCCGAGGCCGCGCGACAGATAGAGTATGCCGTCCGCCCGCCTTTGGCGAACCGCCTCGCGCGCGGCCATCATGTCGGGTGCCCGCTCGACGATCCGGACCGTTTGCGTATTGCCGAGCCCGCGTACGATCGCGCGCGACAGGGGCGTGTCTGCTTGGTCGACCGCCACCATCGGCAGGGCCTGCGCCTGCTGCTGCGCATAGGGCGCGGGGTAGTAGAAGGCGTAGAACAGCACCGACACGATCGCGAGCGAGAGCAGCTCCCGGGCGCCGAGGATTTCGAACAGGGTCGCTTCGAACGCACGGATCGTCGCCCTCATCGTGTGCGCCCCGCCCGCGCGATCGACCACAGCCCCGCCCCGCCCAGCAGGACCGGATAAACGAGCAGGATCGCAGCCTCCGTCAGGGCCGGGCGCAGCGCGGCGCCCATTGTCTCGTCCATCTGCAGGTGGAGATAATGCGTCAGCGGCAACGCCGCGTTCCACAGCCGCGCGAGCAACGGCGCACCGTTGATCGGCAATGACGCCCCCGAATAGGCAAGCGCGGATCCGGCGACGATGACCGCGCCCGACAGCGCGGTCGCCACGTCGCGCGTGACCGCGATCAGGAACAGGCCGAGCGCGGCGGTGGCGACGAACAGCAGGAACAGCCCCGCAGCAACGATCGCCAGCTCGCCCTCCATCCGGTAGCCGCGGGCGAGCGTCAGCCAGAGGAACCACGCGGTGCCCCACACCGTGCCGGCGAGGACATGCGGGCCGAGCCGCCCGACCAGCGTGCCGACCGGTGCGCGGGTCCTGCGTGCGAAGGCGGCGAAGGAGCGGTCTTCCATCAGCAGGCCGACCGAGCCGATCGCGGTGACGGCGATGGCGAGATGGAGCACGCCGGGTCCCATTAAGAGCCCGAGATACCATTCCAGGCTCAGCGTCGGATTGCCGAGCAACCGGACGTGCAGCCCCGGCAGGGCGCGGCGCACCAGTTCCTGCCCCCCAACCCGCGCCTGCCGGGATGTCGCCTCCGCCAGCGCCTCGCCGACGGCAAGCTCGACATAGGACGAGGTGAGCGATCCGGCGGCGAGGAACTGTGCCTGGTAGAGGATCTCGACCGGCGCGCCGTCGCCCCGCAGCAGGCCGACGCCGCGCGGGATAATGACCACCGCCTGCGCCTGTTCCTGCCGGATCGCCGACAGCGCGGGACCGGCTTGGGCCCCCACCCCGACCAGTTCGAGCCGGGGCGAGGCCTCGATATCGCGAACGATCGCCCGCGCCAACGGCCCGCCATCGCGGTCGACCACCACGACCTTCAGCCCGCTGAGCGACCCTGGAGAGATCATCGCGGCCATCGACGCCAGCAGCAATGCCGGCAGAACCGTCAGCAGAGCGAGATCGAACCGCGTGCGCCGCAATCGCGCGATCTCGTCGCGAAAGCCGGCGGCGATGCTCATTGCGGCCAGTCGAACAGCACGCTCATGCCCGGCCGCAGATCGGCGGTGCGCTTCTCCGGGCGCAGCTTCACCTCGAAGGCGCGGACGTCGTACCCGCGCGACTGGCGATCGGCCCGGAAGGTCGCGAACTCGCCCTGCGCCGCGATATGGCCGACACGGAAACGCACCACCCGGCCCAGCGCCGGGACCCGGCCATCCAGCACACGGCCTTTCTTCATGCCCTGGAACTGGCTCTCGGGCACGGTCACGACGACGTAAGGGTGGTCGATATCGGTGACCTGAATCGCCGGCAGGACCGGGCTGACCAGCTCGCCAGGTTCGACAAGGCGCCGCGAGACCTCGCCCGCGATGGGCGACACCAGCCGCGTCTCGCGCTGCAACGCCTCGGCGGTGGCCGCCCCCGCGGCGGCGGCGCGCACCTGTGCGGCCGCGACCGCCTTCGCCGCGGGACGGGGGCCTGCCCGCGCTTTGAGATATTGCGCCTTCGCGGCCTGCGCCACGCGAGCGGTGCTGTCGCGGGCCGCATTGGCCTCGTCGCGCCGCTGCGCCGCGATGACGCCTTGCGCGTACAGCCTGTCGGCGCGCGCGCTGCTGACCCTGGCAAGGTCGGCGCTCGCCTGCGCGGCGAGCCAGGTCGCCTTCAGCGAGGCGATGTCTTCTGCCCGGGCGCCCTCCTCCGCCAGCGCCTGCGCGGCGCGGGCACCGTCCAAGGCGGCCTGCGCCTGTTCCTGCCCGTTCGAAATCTCCGGGCTGGAAAGCGTCGCCAGCACCGCGCCCGCCCTCACCCGGTCGCCTTCCTGCACCCCGATCGTCTCGATCCGCGCCAGCGCCTTGGTCGCGACATTGACCGTATCGGCATCGACCTCGCCCTGGAGCGGCGGGTTGGCGGGCCGTGACGCCAGCCACAATCCTATTGCCAGCAGCACTGCGACGATGGCGAGCCCGGCATAGAGGATCAGGCGCTTGCGCCGGCTGGGGGTAGGCTGGTCGGCGTCGGTCATCGGACAGGCTCCGGCCCGATACGGATATCGGCGTTTTCGAGATAGGCATCGAACCGGTCGAGCGCGCCGACCGAAGCGAGCAGGCCGGCGAGTGCGAGGTCGTATTCGTAGGCGGCCGCGATGCGCTGCGCCCGCGCGGTGGCCAGCGCGGCCTCCGCCCCCAACACGACGGTGACAGGCGCCTCCCCCTCGGCGAAGGAAATGCGCTGCACGCGCAAGTTTTCGCGGGCGGCGGCGATCGAGCTGTCGAGCAGCAGGAAGGACCGACGCGCGCCCTCGGTCAGCTCCCACGCGCGGCGGGTCGCACCGGTCGCCGTCTTGCGCGCTTCGTCGGCGGCTTCCTGCGCCGCCGCCTGCTGCGCGCGGGCCGCCGCGAGGGTGTGGCCCCGGCTGATGTTGGAGAACAGCGTGATGCGCGCACCGATGCCGACGATCCAGTCCGGCTCCGTCGGTAGCGCCTGATCGCGCGCGAGATTGTACTCGCCGAACGCGAACACCTGCGGGCCATAGCGCGACCTCGCGAGCGCGACGGCCGATTTCGCCACGTCGCGGGCCGCATCAGCCTGGCGCGCCTGGGGCAAGGCGTCCTCGTTGCCGGTGAAGCTCGCCAGGGGTGCCAGCGGGCGCGACTGCACGAACAGCGGCGTCGTAGGCTCGACCGCCACGAGTTCCAGCTTGTCGGCCAGTCCGTTGCGCGCCGTCTGATGCGCAAGGGTCGCGCGTTCGAGAGCGCGCGCCGCGGTGTCGCGCGCCACCTGCGCCTCCAGCGTCCGGGCATGCGCGATGACCCCTTCCGCCTCCAGCGCGCGCGCATCGTCGTAAAGGCTCTGCAACGCCGCGAACGATTGCCGCGCCGATAGTTCGAGCGCCTGCGCCGCCTGCTGGCCGAAATACAGCCGGATGAGGTCGATTTGCGCAATGTCCCGCACCTGATCGGCCTTCGCCGAGGCGAGCCCGACATTGGCCCGGGCCGCATCCTGCACCGCGCCGATCGCGCCGCTGGTATAGATCGGCAGCACCGCCTGCACCGTCGGCCGGAACACGTCGTCGCGGGCGCGGTAGGACAGCGTGTCCGGAATTGCGCCGAGCAGGCCCGGTATCGCTTGCGACAGGCGGTCGGTGATCCCGGCCGCGATGTCCTGAAACTCCGGCGGCAAGGTGCCGGGAAGCCCGCCGAGGAATTGCTGGGTATCGGCGATCGCCTCCTGCTTGGGTCCGGCAAGGTCCACCGACAGGGTCTTCTGATACTCCAGATAGGATGCGGAAGCCGTCACGATCGGCCGGTGCAGCGTGGAAACCGCCGCCACCGTCTCGCGCGCCGCGACAACTGCGTAATCGGCCCCGCGCAACGCCGCCGAACGATCGCCATGCCGCGCCTCCGCCTGCGCGAAACTCAGTTCGACGGCGTCGTCATCGGGCACGTCCTGCGCCAGCGCCGGCACCGCGCCGCTCGCCAGACAGGCTGTAACCGCCCAGACCACCGCCCGCTCCAGCATTGCCCAAGTGAATCGCACCGTCCCCGTTCCTCGTCCTGCGATCCCGAGGGTGCATGATTACGCTGTTGGGCGTGGGTCACAAGGGCGGAAAACCGCAGCAAAGACTATCCGACCTTCGCTTTTGCCCGCGCGCGAAAAAATCAGGCGCGCGCCGATCTCCAGGTTATCCTGAGCAATCAATGGGTCGGACGCATTGCACAAAGGTGGGACGCATCTAAGCGAAGCTATGCTCGAAAAAGGGAACGTTCGATTTTTCCGAAATGATCGATGCCTAACGGCAGAATACCGGCTCGTGACGCGGTGGCCGCTATGATGACCACGCTTCAGCGATCGATGGGTCCGCTAGGCCATCGCCGGCGGTGGCTGACGCGGGTCGCTTTCCAGCCGCGCAAGGCGTTCCTGCACCTCGTTGAGGGCACGATGCAACCGGTCGGTCTGCTGGAACCGCTTCATCGATATCCTGAGTGCCTCGGCCAGCGGTGCGGACAATTTGTCGAGGTAACCCAGTTCCTCGGCGTTGTAGCGATTGAGATCGCTTCTCGGGCCCAGCAGCAACAGTCCGAGCGGCCCGTCTTCGTCCTCCAGCGCAACGGTCCGCACGAATTGGGGGTCGCTCCGCCCCGCAACGTTCAAACCCTCCAGCCGCGCTTCGTCACCGATATCCCGGGCTGCGAGTACCACGCGGGCGTGCGGCATATCGACCAGGATCGCGGAGCAGGACGAATGGATGATCGCGGCAAGGCTGGACAGGGTGCGCAGCGCAATCTCTTCCGGCGTTTCGGCGGTTCCCCACGCCCGCAGCCGCGTGGTCAAGCGACGCATGCGGTCGCGATCCTTGTCGAAGCGTCGTTTCGTCCACCGCAGCGCGAGCGTCTGGGTCGGCGCGAACAATCCTGCGGCAAGCAGGGCACCGGCGGTGGTTGCGACGACCTCGTGCCCATCACCGATCGTGTACTGGACCGCCGTCTTCACAAGATCGCTGGTGAGGGTCCACACCACGCCGACGACGAGCGTGACCGCGGCGGCGGCGGTCGATCGGTTGATCACCCGGTCCGCCTCCCACAGGCGGAACCGGATAAGCGAGACGAACAGGCCGCACGCCATCAAAAGGAAACCCGTATTGAACAGGACAAGAATGCCGAGGCCGTAGATCGGCATCCAGCGCGAGCCGGAAGGCAGGATCGCGGTTAGGTAGAAGGTCACCGCGAGCACGGCAAGGCCGCTGGCGAAACCGAACGCCGCCCATTTAATCTGCTGGCGCTCGATCCCCTCGGGGTACCTGCGAAACTTGGTCAGATGGCTCAGCACGAGTCCCAGCGGAGCCACGAAGGCGATGGTACTCAGGATAGGCATGGGGATCGAGTCGATCATCAATGGAACGGCCAGCACCGGGGCCGCGACAATGGTCCAGCGCACGGGCCTGGGACGAAACTCGCCGTCGGGAAACGCCGCAAGCCCGATGACCAGCAGGACCCATCCCGCGGTCACGTAGATATCGTAGAGCGAGCCTGTGCCGAGGGCGATCCACATCATGAGCGGGGGATCGATCGATCCCGCGAAGACCAGGAAGGACATCGACAGCAGCACGGCCACCGGGTCGCGCGAACGGCGCAGGTAGAGGAGCATCGCGCATACGATCAGCACGGCGCAAGTGCTCAGCGAAATCGCGAGGCGCAGGGCGATGCGGGTGGCCCGCTTGAGCACCATGCCCGCCTCCGCAGTGCGAGCGTACGCGGACGAGATACGAATGGTCTCGGCGAAACGCCGCCGGTCGGGCGTAGCAAAGGCGACACGAACCGCCTCTCCTTCTACCCGCTCCAGCCGGGCGGCGATGGTCCAGATCTTCGCGTCGCGCGGCACGCCCCTTCCGTCGATCGCTACGATCCGGGAGCCTTCGGGAACGTCCGTTGCACCGCCGCCGGGCGTCGCGAGCGAGGCGACCGTCACCGATCCATCGTCCTCGTATTGGGAATTGAGACCGATACGCGCAAAAGCGACATCGTAGCGCGAAACCTCCCGCAGCGCGAAGACGGTTCCGCTCAGATCCAGTATTATGGTGAGTGCCAGAACTGCAAACCATGCGGGCCGCAGCCAGATGTTCCAGCGATCGCCGATCGCCGGCAAGTGATCAGGAAGGAGAGGCGACCCCGTCCCGAGAATCATGCCGCGTAGTATATTGCAAACCCGCCTATCCGCCTATCCGCCTATGGCAACTGCGCGACGCGACTTTGCCGGCCAAAGATGAATGGTGCCCCTGGCCGGACTCGAACCGGCACTTCCGTAGAAATTCGATTTTGAGTCGAACGCGTCTACCAATTCCGCCACAGGGGCATGCCTGCGGGCCCCGGCGGGTTAGCCGCGGGTGTCCCGCACGGCAAGATGCTTAGCGCAGCGATCCCACCAGCAGCTTGTGCAGCTTGGAATGCAGCGAGTCGTTCGCCGCCAGGACCTGCGCACTGTGGATCGGTTGCGAGCGGCCGCGGAAATCGGACACGAAGCCGCCGGCCTCGCGCACCAGCAGACAGCCCGCGGCGGTATCCCAGTCGGACAGCCCGCTTTCCCAGAAGCCGTCGAATCGGCCCGCGGCGACCCATGCGAGGTCGAGCGAGGCGGCACCGAAGCGCCGGATGCCCGCGACCTCGGGACCGATAGCGCCGAAGATGCGGCTCCACTCGCCGAAATCGCCGTGCCCCTGGAACGGGATGCCGGTCGCGATCAGCGCCTCGGGCAGGCGACGGCGGGCGGACACGCGCAGGCGCCCGTCATGCAGCCACGCGCCGCGCGATTTTTCCGCCCAGAAGGTCTCGTCGGTGAGCGGCTGATAGACAACGCCCGCGACGACTTCGCCCCAGCCGCCACCGCCCAGCTTGGGTTCCTGCACCGCGATCGAGATCGCGAAATGCGGGATACCGTGGAGGAAGTTGCTGGTCCCGTCGAGCGGATCGACCACCCAGCGCGGCTGATCGGGGTCGCCCTCGATGGTGCCCGCTTCCTCCAGCACGAAGCCCCAGTCGGGCCGCGCCTGGCGCAGTTCGTCGTACAGCGTGCGCTCCGACACGCGATCCGCCTTGGAGACGAAGTCGGCCGGCCCCTTCTGGCTGACCTGCAGATGCTCGATCTCGCCGAAGTCCCGGCGCAACCTGCCGCCCGCCTTGCGCGCGGCGCGTTCCATGACGCGGATAAGTCCAGAAATAGCAGCCATTGATCGCGCCTCAGCCGGCCTTCCCGACATAGGTCTGTTCGTACACGTCCACGACGATGCGCGTCCCGCTCTCGATATGGGGCGGCACCATGATGCGCACGCCGTTGTCGAGCACCGCGGGCTTGTAGCTGGAAGAGGCGGTCTGCCCCTTCACCACCGCATCGGCTTCCACGATCTGCGCCTCGACCTGCTCGGGCAGTGCGACGGAGATCGGCTTTTCCTCCCACAATTCCAGCGTGACGGTCATCCCGTCCTGCAAGAATGGCCGTGCATCGCCCAGAAGGTCGGCGGGCAGCTGGATCTGTTCGAAGGTTTCCTGGTCCATGAAGATCAGGTTCTCGCCATCCTCGTACAGGAACTGGTATTCCTTGGTGTCGAGCCGCACGCGCTCCACCGTGTCGGCGCTGCGGAAGCGGACGTTGGTCTTGCGGCCGTCCTGCAGGTTCTTCATCTCGACCTGCATGTAGGCCCCGCCCTTGCCCGGCTGGGTATGCTGGATCTTGGCGACTTTCCAGATGCCGCCTTCATATTCGATGATGTTGCCGGGACGGATGTCGACGCCGCTGATCTTCATGGGAAACTGGCCTGTAGCTTAGTGGATCGGCGCGGCCGGGCGGCGCGCGCGGGAAAGCTCGCCCCCTAGCCGAGCGGTCAGGTCCCGGCAAGCTTGCTGGTGCTACACCATTAGGGCTATGAAACGCACGATCATGAAAACGCCCGTTCTCCTTCTCGCAGCCCTCGTTCCCCTGGCAGGAACGGCTGCGTTCGCGCAGGAACGCGATGGCCCGATCGATACGCTGCCGCAGGGCCGGTACGAATGCGCGCTGCCCGGCGATGCCGGGGGCAAAGCCTGGCGCCACCAGCCGGAACGCGACTTCACCATCGGCAATTCGTCGAGCTATCGCACCGCCGAGGGCAGCGGCACCTATTTGCTGCGCGGCAAGTCGCTCACCTTCACGCGCGGTCCGATGAAGGGACAGAGCTTCGAACGCGTCGGGATCGATACCGTCCGCATCCGCAACGCCGATGGCTCGCCGGGTGACCTGCGCTGCGTCCGCGTGCGCTAGGCCGCGCCCGAAAACTCAGGTGCCGGCGGGCTTTTCCGCCAGAACCGGATAGGGATTGATCGCGGTCGCGGGTTCCCACCAGTCGGCATCGGGCGTGGTGCGCAGCATTGCAAAATGCAGATGCGGTGCCTCCTGCGATGCATTGCCCGTACTTCCGACCTCGCCCAGGCGCTGCCCTCGGCGAATCTGCTGCCCGTCCTTCAGGCCCGGCGCATACTGGCTGAGATGGGCATAATAATAGATCGTCCGCCCGTCGGGTGAGCGCACATAGATCGTGTTGCCGCCCGCGCGGGAGCGGAACAGCTTCTCGATGCGGCCGGCGGCCGCGGCGACCACGCTGGTGCCTTCCGGCGCCATGATGTCCAGCGCCTCGTGCATGCGCTCGCCCCCTGCCCGCTCGTCGGCGAAGGTGTCGGTCAGGTCCTGCGCGCGCACGTTCAGGACCGGGATCATCAGATTGTCCGGCTTCGTCCCCTCGGTCACTTCGGTTCCGGGACTTTCCAGCCCGCCGCTCGCAGGCGCCGGAGTGCGCGCTGGTGCGGCGACGCCTTTTTTCGCAGGGCTGGGCTGGGCCTCGGACGGGCGCGTGACGTTGCGCTGGCTGTCGCTCGACGCGTAATCGATCAGGCTCCCGCCCGCCACGATCCACACCGCGCTCGTCAGGGTCGCGGTCACGACGATCGTCAGGATCCGGTCGGCTATCTTCATCGATCCACCCCTAGCCGATCACGCCACGAATTCCACGTCGGTCCTCTGGTCGACCATCTCGGCCAGCCTCGCGGCGTCCCAGTTGGTCAGGCGCACGCAACCGTGGCTCTGTGCCCGCCCGATCGTCTGCGGCTCGCTCGTGCCGTGGATGCCGTAATGCTCCTTCGACAGGTCGATCCACACCACGCCGACCGGGCCGTTAGGCCCCGGCGGCAGACGCTGCTCCGCCGCGCTGTCGGGTACGTCCCAGAACAGCGAAGGGTCGTAGGAGAATTCGGGATTGTGGCCGATCCCGTTGATCGACCAGTCACCCAGCGGCAGGGGATCGTGGCTGGAGCCGGAGGTCACGGTGAAGACCACGCGCAGCTTCCCGTCCTTGTCGTATCCCTTCAGGGTGTCCTTCGCCTTGCTGACCACGATCCGAGCGAGCTGCGGCTGTTCCGACCCCACGCCGAGCGAGGCGAGCGTGCGTTGCCAGTCGGCATCCGCGATCGCGCCGGGCACGATCCGGTCGACGCCGATATTGGGCACGCGAACAAGTTGGCCAGCGCGAAACACGCTTTCCCCGGCGGTCGGGCCGGTCGAGGGAGTGGAAGACGTGGAGGGCGCGGGCGTCGGCGCGGCCGTTGCCTGACCTGCAGCCCCCGTACCCTCGCTGCCCGCCGGCTGCCCGCCGGGATTGAGGCGTCGCAGCGTATCGACGGTGGTGTGAAACCGCTCCGCCAGCCGCTCGTCCAGCGAGGCGTAGCCCAGCCGCTCCATCTTCGCCTGCGCGGCGGGATCGTCGGGGAGCGGCGCGTAATTCACCGTGCCCCATTGTTCGGGGATGCGCACGATCCGCGTGGCGGGAACCGAGCCTGCGTGGCCGAGAGCGGCCCGGGTCGCGTCGTCCAGCCTGCCCGTGATGTCGAGATCATTGGCTTCCTGAAAGCCCTCCAGCGCGTTCTTCGTCGACAGGCCCATCTTGCCATCGACGACGCCGGGGCCGAACCCCGCGCGGTCCAGCATCACCTGCGCCTGCATGGTCTGGCGCTGTTCGGCATCGGGAATGTCGGGCACGTCCCGGCCCCCGGTCGGGGAGCCGTCGTGCGAGGCCATGCTGTCGGCGAGGTTGGTCGGCGCGGCGGGCGTTGCCGCTACCGTGCGGGCGGTGTCGCCCTGCCCGCTATCGGGGTCGTTGGAGCCGCAGGCGGCGAGCGGAAGCAGGACGGCACAGGCAAGCGTGAGGCGCAAATGGAATCTCCCTTCGGAAGATACCTACGCTTTCTTGGTCTTTTGGCTCCGGCCTAGTCTTTTGGCTCCGGCCGGTTGCGTTCGATCGCTTCGGCGAAGCGCGCGACCGTGGCGGCTTCGTCGCCGTCCCACACGGCGGCGGACACGGCGAGGAAATCGGCGCCTGCCGTGACCAGCGGCCCGCAATTGTCCGGCGTGATGCCGCCGATCGCCACGCACGGGATCTCGAACACCAGGCTCCACCATTCCAGCAGGTCTAGCTCGGCCCGGTGCTCGCTCGCCTTGGTGGTGCTGGGAAAGAAAGCGCCGAAGGCGACGTAATCCGCGCCGGCCTCGCCCGCCTCCATCGCCAGGTGGCGCGAGGCGTGACAGGTCACCCCGATCTGCGCCTCCCGTCCCAGGATATCGCGCGCCTCGCGCGGGTCGCCGTCGCCCTGCCCCAGATGGGCGCCGTCTGCGCCCAGCCGCTTCGCCAGCGCGATGTCGTCGTTGACGATGAAAGCGACATCGCGCTCGGCGCAGATCGCCTGCAACGGCTCGGCCAGCTTGGCCGCCGCATGCTGGTCCACGTCCTTGACCCGGAACTGGAACGCGCTGGCCACGCCCTGCCCCGCATCCAGCGCGCGGGCGAGACGGTCCGCAAACGAGCCCGACACGTCGAGCGGCGAAATCAGATAGAGTTGACAATCGATCATGCGAACGACCTAGGCGAAGCTGGCGAAAACGCTACCGTTCATCGCAGGTTTTCGCATAGGTGCGAAGAATGCAATCCATGACCACGCACCTTTTCGCCCCCGCCGCCGCGCTCGCGCTGCTCCTTCCGCTGGGAGCCTGCGCCACCACGACCGACCGCCCGATCGTCGACGGCCCAGTCGCGGCGGAGGGGATGCTGGTCGCACTGGGCCAGGCGGTCGCTGTCGGCGATCTCGTCGTGACGCCCAGGGCACTGGTGGAAGACAGCCGCTGCCCGCAGAACGCGCGCTGCATCCAGGCCGGGCGGGTGGTCGTGACTACCCGGATCGACGGGGCCGGCTGGCGCGAGACGGCCGACCTCACGCTGGGCGAAAGCTTCGCCACCCACGGTCGGCAGATCGCGCTGACCAGCGCGCTGCCTGAAAAGACCGCGGGGGAACAAACCGCCCCCGCGGCCTATCGCTTCGGGTATCAGCCGCGCCCCTGATCAGTCGACCGAGGCGGCGTAGATTTCGTCGATCGCATTTTCCAGCGCCTGGTCGAACTGGATGTCGTCCATCTGCACGCGCAGTTCCTCCAGCAGCGCGCGGCTGAAGCTGGCGATCATGCCCGAATTCTTCGCCAGTTCGGCGCAGGCTTCGGGGCGCGAATAGCCGCCCGACAGCGCCACGACGCGCAACACCTTGGGGTGCCGGGTCAGCGGCTGGTAGACGTCGGGTTCGGCCGGAATGGTCAGCTTCAACATCACTTCGCTGCCGTCGGGCACGCGGTCGAGCTGGTCCAGCAGATGCGTCAGCACCAGCGCTTCCGCCTGCTTGCGGCTCTCGCTCTTCAGGCTCACTTCCGGCTCCAGAATCGGAACGAGCCCGTGGTCGAGGATCTGCAGCCCGAAATCCATCTGCTGGCGGATATTGGCGGCGATACCGTCCTCGTTCGCCTCGTGCACGACGGAGCGCATCTTGGTGCCGAACACGCCCAGCTCCTTGGCGCGGGAGCATTGCGCGTTCAGCTGCGGCATGTCCTTCATCAGCTGCACACCGTTTTCGGCATCGTGCATGCCCTTGTCCACTTTCAGAAAGGGGACGATGCCCTTGCTGCGCAGCCGCTCCGGTATCGGCATGCCCTCGCGGTTGCAGCCCTCCATCGTGCGCTCGAACAAGATCGCGCCCAGAATCTTCTCGCCTGTAAAGGCGGGACTTTCGACGATCCGGCAGCGCATCTCGTGGATCTTGGCGAACATTTCCTCATCGCCCGACCATTCGCTGTCCTCTACCCCGTACCCGCGCAGCGCCTTGGGCGTGGAGCCGCCCGACTGGTCGAGCGCAGCGATGAAACCCCTGCCGGTGGCCATTTTCTGCCGCATCTCGTCGAAACTCATGCTCATTCGGATTCCCTCTTCGTGCATACGAATGCAGGCGCCGCCCTAGCCGCCCCTTACCTGGCCCGCAACCGCTCCCTAGGACCTTGATCGGGGGCCCGACCGTTCGATGACGGAACGACCGAAGGAAACCCCATGCTCGACGACACGCAAGAGCGGCTTTGCGCCGAAAATACCACCGATTTCAGCGATCTGAAGGCTCTGACCATCAATTGCACGCTCAAACCCTCGCCGCAGGGCTCGCACACCGCGAAACTGATGGGCGTCGCCGAAGCCATCCTGGTGCGCAACGCCGTCGCGCTGGAACAGGTCCGGCTGGTCGATCACGACGTCGCGCCCGGCGTCTATCCCGACATGACGGAGCAGGGGGTCGACACCGACGACTGGCCGCGCATCTGGGAAAAGGTGGCGGCAGCTGACATCCTGATCGTCGGAACGCCGATCTGGCTCGGCCAGAAAAGCTCGGTCTGCTCACGCCTGATCGAACGGCTCTACGCCCATTCGGGTCAGACCAACGACCGCGGGCAATACGTCTTCTACGGCAAGGTCGGCGGGTGCATCGTCACCGGAAACGAGGACGGCATCAAGGCGGTTGGGCGCGACGTGCTCTATTCGCTGCAGCATGTCGGCTACACCATCCCGCCGCAAGCCGATGCGGGTTGGATCGGGGAAGCGGGTCCGGGGCCGAGCTATGGCGATCCGCGGGACGACGGCGACGGCTATGTCGGCTTCGACAACGATTTCACCCGCCGAAACACGACGTTCATGACCTGGAACCTGATGCACCTCGCACGCGTGCTGAAGGGTGCGGGCGGCATCCCGTGCCACGGCAATTCGGTCGACCTGTGGAACGAAGGGCGCCGGTTCGACGCGCCCAATCCGGAATACCGCTGACCAAACCGGCTCAGTCGCGAGCGGCGATCCGGCGCACGATGCCGTTGAAACGCAGAGCGGCGACATCGTCCGCGGTCACGATCCCGCGCACGAAGATGGTCTTGCCGCCCCCGCGCACGACCTCGCCGCTCGCCTCCACCCAGGCGCCCGGCGGCACCGGCGCGAGGAAGTCGCCGCCGAGCTGCATGGTGACGCCGCGCTGTCCCGCCCGCGCCTCGTGACTGATGGTGAACAGCGCTGCGTCGGCGAAGCTCATCAGACAGCCGCCATGCATGGCGCCGTGTCCGTTCATGTGGCGCGCCTCCGCGCGGAACGCGATGCGGCGACGCCCGTCGGGTTCGACCCGCTCGTAATAGGGGCCCGAGTAACGCTCGAAATTATCGCCGTCCCAGCGTTCCCAGCCAGCGAATTCGCCTTCGGTGATCAGCAAGCTGTCCGCGCTCACGCTTTCAGCGCCTCCACACCCGGCAACGGCTTGCCCTCCATCCATTCGAGGAAGGCGCCGCCAGCGGTGGAGACATAGGTGAAGTCCCCCGCCACGCCGGCCTGGTTGAGCGCGGCCACCGTGTCGCCGCCGCCCGCAACGGAAACCAGCGAGCCGTCCTGCGTCAGCGCCGCGGCGGTCTTCGCGAGCTTCACGGTCGCTTCGTCGAACGGAGGCGTCTCGAATGCGCCGAGCGGCCCGTTCCATACCAGCGTCCGGCACGTCTTCAGCACGTCGGCCAGCGCCTCGACCGCCTGCGGCCCGATATCGAGAATCATCTCGTCGGCATCCACCTCGTGCACGTTGCAGGTGTGCAAGGACGCGGGATTGGGCGCGAATTCCTTCGCCACGACCACGTCGTAGGGCAGGTGGACGGTGCATCCGGCATGGTCGGCCTGGTCCATGATGCGATTGGCGGTATCGGTCAGGTCGTGCTCGCACAGCGACTTGCCGACATCGACCCCGCGCGCGGCGAGGAAGGTGTTCGCCATGCCGCCGCCAATGATCAGATGCTGCACCCGGCCGACCAGGTTTTCCAGCACCTCCAGCTTGGTCGAGACCTTCGCCCCGCCCACGACCGCCGCGACCGGCGTTTCCGGGCTGCCGAGCGCGGCATCCAGCGCCTTCAGTTCGGCTTCCATCGCGCGGCCGGCATAGGCGGGCAGCAGATGTGCCAGCCCCTCGGTGCTGGCATGGGCGCGGTGCGCGGCGGAAAACGCGTCGTTGACGTAGAAATCGCCATGGGCCGCGATCCCCTTCGCGAAATCGGGGTCGTTCGCCTCCTCTCCCGGCCAGAAGCGGACATTGTCGAGCAGGCCGATATCGCCATTGTCGAGAATGCCGATCGACTGTTCCACCACCGGGCCCATGACCTCGGGGATGAACATGATCTCCTTGCCGATCACCTTTTCCACATCGCCCTGCACGAAGCTGGTCGACAGGGTGGACGAGCGCTGACCCTTCGGCCGCCCGAAATGCGCGAGCAGCAGGACCTTCGCGCCTTTTTCAGACAGTTCGAGGATGGTCGGCTTCGCCGCCTCCACCCGGGTCACGTCGGTCGCCGACCCGTCGTGCATGGGCAGGTTGAGGTCCACGCGGACCAGCGCGACCTTGCCCGCGACATCGCCCAGGTCGTCCAGTGTCTTGAATTGCGTCATGTCTCGATCCTGATTTCGTCGCCGAGCGCGATGGCGCCATCGGCGATTACCTTTGCCAGAAAACCGCCCCGCCAGTCGGGCCGAAGGGCGGCCTGCAATCCGTCGTGCAGACCATCCATCCGCTGGCACGGGGTGCATTCGTCGGTGATTTCGATCACGCAATCGGGGCCGATCCGCAGGCGCGCCCCCGCCCTTCGGGGGAGGCGCACGCCCTCGACCAGAAGATTGCGCCGCGTGTCGTACCAGCGCAGATTGCTCGCCCCCACCTCGTCGCGCGCGGCGGCGAACCCGTCCGCCTCGATCAGCGAAAGCTGGCGCTTCCACGGGCTACCACGCAGCGCGCCGCGGTGATCGCCGACAAGGCCGGCCTTCGCCGTGACCTCGCCCGCATCCGCCGTCTCGATCGGACCGCCGGGGCGGTCGTGCCGGGCGATCCCCGCAAGGCGCCCGGCCGTTTCCATCAGAGCAGGCCCGCCATGACACCGGCAGTGTCGAGCATCCGGTTGGAGAAGCCCCATTCGTTGTCGTACCAGCTGACGACGCGCGCCAGCTTACCTTCCAGAACCGCCGTTTCGAGCGAATCGACGGTCGAGCTGGCCGGGTAGTGATTGAAGTCCGACGAAACCAGCGGCTGGTCGGTGTAATCAAGCACGCCGCGCATCGCGCCCTGCGAGGCTGCCTTCAGCGCCTCGTTCAGCTCCTCCGCCGAAGTGTCGCGGCCCGGCGTGAAGACGAGGTCGATCAGCGAGACGTTGGGCGTGGGTACGCGGACGGACGAACCGTCCAGCTTGCCGTTGAGTTCGGGCAGCACCAGCCCCACCGCACGCGCGGCGCCGGTCGTGGTGGGGATCATGTTCTGCGCCCCGCCGCGCGCCCGGCGCATGTCCTTGTGCATCTGGTCGAGCATGCGCTGGTCGTTGGTGTAGGAGTGGATCGTGGTCATGAAACCGCGCTCGATCCCCACCGTGTCGTTCAGCACCTTCGCCACCGGGGCGAGGCAATTGGTGGTGCAGCTGGCGTTGGAGACGATGTCGTCGGCTGCGGTCAGGCTGTCCTGGTTGACGCCGAACACGATGGTCTTCGACACACCCTTCGCCGGGGCGGAGATCAGCACCTTCTTCGCACCCGCATCGATATGGGGGCGCGCAGCCTCGTCGGACTGGAAGAAGCCGGTGCATTCCAGCACCAGTTCGACGCCCATCTCGCCGTGCGGTAGCTTGCCGGGTTCGCGTTCGCTGGTCACGGCGATGCGCTTGCCGTTGACGACGATGGCGCTGCCTTCGACCGAGACGGTGCCGGGGAAGCGGCCATGCGTGCTGTCGTACTGGAACAGCAGCGCATTCGCCTCCGCGTCGGCGAGATCGTTGATCGCGACGAGGTCGAGATCGTGGTCGTCACGTTCCAGCAAGGCCCGCGCCACGAGGCGACCGATCCGTCCGAAACCGTTGATTGCAACCTTCGTCGCCATGGGAAGAACTCCTGCTTAGCTGTTGAGCTTGTTCATGATTTGCGGAACGATCGCGTCCGCCGTGAAACCGAAATGCGCAAACAGATCGCCGGCCGGGGCCGATGCCCCGAACCGGTCGAGCCCGATGGTGATGCCGTCGCGCCCGACATGGCGCTCCCACCCCAGGGTGGCGCCTGCCTCGATCGAGACCTTCAGCACGTCGGACGGAAGCACATCTTCGCGATAGGCCGCGTCCTGCGCCTCGAACAATTCCATGCACGGCATGGAAACGACGTCCGCGCCCACTCCGTCCTGCTCCAGCCGCTCGGCGCAGGCCACAGCCAGCGCGACTTCCGAACCGGTGGCGACGATCACGACCCGCCGTTCCCCCTGCGCGGCCTTCATCCGGTAGGCGCCCTTTGCACACAGCATGTCGCCGTCGTGCCGCAATTGCGGCAGCCCCTGCCGGGTCAGGCACAGCGCGGACGGGGTATCCTCATCGCGCAACGCCAGCATCCAGCATTCGGCCGTCTCGATGATGTCGGCAGGGCGGAACACGTTGAGGTTGGGGATCAGGCGCAGGCTCATCACCTGCTCCACCGGCTGGTGCGTCGGGCCATCTTCGCCCAACCCGATGCTGTCATGCGTCAGCACGAAGATCGAGCGCGCCTTCTGCAGCGCGGCGAGGCGGATCGCGTTGCGGGCATAATCGCTGAAGATCAGGAAGGTGCCGCCATAGGGGATGATGCCGCCATGCAGCGCCATGCCGTTCATCGCGGCCGCCATGCCGAATTCGCGGATGCCGTAATAGACGTAGCGCCCATCGTAGGTGTCGGCGGTAAACGGCTGGGTCGATGCGGTCTTGGTGTTGTTCGAACCGGTGAGGTCGGCGGATCCGCCGATCAGGTCGGGTATGGCGGCGGTCAGGACCGACAGCGTCATCTCGGAGGCCTTGCGGGTGGCGACCTTCTGGTCCTGTTCCAGCCATTGCGCAAACTGGTCTGCGATACCCGTGCCTTCGGGCAGGTCGCCCGCCATCCGCCGCTCAAACTCGGCCTTCGCCGGATGGGCGGAGAGGCGCTGCGCCCATCCCTTGTGCTCGGCGGCGCGCGCCGCACAGGCCTCGCGCCAGTCGGAGCGGATCGCCTCGGGCACCTCGAACGTGGGGTGATCCCAGCCCAGCGTTGCGCGGGCCGCGGCGACCTCGTCCGCACCCAGCGGCGCGCCGTGGGTCGCGCTCGTTCCCTGCTTGTTGGGGGCGCCCTTCCCGATCACCGTACGGCAGCGGACCAGCACCGGCTTGTCGCCCGCCTTCGCCTCGCCGAGCGCGCGGCGGATGTCGGCGAAATCGTGCCCTTCGCACTCAAGCGTCGCCCACCCGGCGGCTCGATAGCGCGCCGGAATGTCCTCGCACGTCGAAAGATCGGTCGCGCCGTCGATGGTGATGTTGTTGTCGTCCCACAGGACCACCAGGCGGTCCAGGCCGAGATGGCCGGCAAGGCCGATCGCCTCGTGATTGATGCCTTCCATAAGGCAGCCGTCGCCGGCAATCACCCAGGTCCGGTGATCGACCAACTCGTCGCCGAAGACGGCGTTCAGGTGCCGTTCCGCCATGGCCATGCCCACGGCCATCGCCAGCCCCTGCCCCAGCGGGCCGGTCGTGCATTCGACGCCATCGAGCAGGAAGTTTTCGGGATGCCCCGCGCACGGGCTGCCGAGTTGCCGAAAATTGCGGATGTCGTCGATCGTCGGCCGGTCATAGCCCGCCAGATGCAGCAGGCTGTAGATCAGCATCGAACCGTGGCCCGCGCTCAGCACGAAGCGGTCGCGGTCGGCCCAGTGCGGGTCGGCGGGGTCGTGCTTCAGGAATTCGGTCCACAGCACCGTCGCGACGTCGGCCATGCCCATCGGCATGCCGGGGTGGCCGGAATTCGCCGCCTCGACGGCGTCCATCGACAGGGCGCGGACGGCATTGGCCATTTGCTGGAGACGGGCGGGATCGTGGGTCATCGCGATTGTTCGGGCTCCTTCGCGCACACGCGCCGGTTTCGCGCGATTCGTCGGCGCGCAAGCCATCGCGGAGGCGCCGGTTCAGGTCAAGGCGAGGCCGTTCGCCCACGCCGCCCCGGCTCCGCGGTCGCAGCACTTATCAACAGCCCGCGCCAAGACTTTGCCGATGCACGAAATCGCTCTAGAAAAGACCGCATCATGACAGGGCAACGGATCGAACAGGCGGTTCAGCGCATCGAACGGGCGCTGGCCCGCATTGCGGAAGCGGCGGAGCGACCGGCAGACCAGGCCGGATCGTCGGACGACGCCGCTCCCGGCCTGGCGCAGCTGGTCGAGGCGCACGAGGCGCTGGGCGAGCGACACGAGGCCCTGCGCGCCCAGGTGACGGCGCAGCTCGAACGGCTCGACGCCGTCATCGCGAGGCTGGACAGATGAGCGAGATCACTCTGAAGGTGGGCGGGCGCATCTTCTCCGTCGCCTGCACCACCGGCGAAGAAGATCATGTGCGCGCGCTGGCCCGGCGGATCGATGGAAAGTTCGCCCAGCTCGCCCCGCGCTATTCGACCAACCTTTTGTTCGCGGCGCTGCAGCTCGCCGACGAACTCGACGAAATCTCGGCCGAACGGAGCGCCGATAGCGCGCGCGAGGTCGAAACGCTGAAGGCCGCCGCGCAGGACGCCGAGGCGGAGATTGCCGCCTTGCGCGAGACCGTCACACGGCTGGAAGCGGAGCGTGCCGCCGGCCCCGCCGACCTGTTCGGATCGAACAAGGCCGCAGGCGATGCGTACGATCTCGCCCCGGCCCTGGAACGCTTCGCCGCGCTGCTGGAAGACTGCGCCGTGAAACTCCACGCGCGAAACGCTTGAGCCCGGGGCAGTCGCATCTTACATGAAGGTCGGCGGGACTGCCCGGTACGCGAGCCGACTGAATATCCCTGAGGCTATAAGCAATCCAAGGGAGCCGTCCCTGTCCTGGAACACGGGTTCGTCCTGGGGACCGGGGCATTACGGCGCCCACCTGACGTTTTGGCGTCAGAGGATTTCCCGGACAACGGCCCATGGTGGTTCCGCCACTCCACCATTCGCGCAGCAGCTTGCGCCCACACCAGGAAGAGACAGGTTTGACGCTATCGCCAGGCGAGCGGAAGGCGCAATTGCGTAACGAGTTGCGGCAATTGCGCCGCAAGGCCGCGGGCGCTCTGTCGCCGGCGGAACGCGCGCTGATCCTGTTCCGGCCGCCCAACGCGCTGCTTTCGCTGTTCCAACACGGGGCGACGGTCGGCCTGTATCACGCTATGGCGAACGAGGTCCCGGCCCAGCGGCTCGCCCGCTGGTTCTCCGAAAACGGCTATCCGATCGCGCTGCCGCGTTTCGCGACGCGGGACAGTGCAATGGAATTCGCGGTCCATACCGATCCCTTCGGCGAAACCGATCTGGAGCCCGGCCCGTTCGGCCAGGCGCAACCGCTCGCTACGGCGCAAGCGGTGGTGCCCGACGTGGCGCTGGTTCCCCTGCTGGGCTTCACTCTGTCGGGCGATCGAATCGGCCAGGGGGCGGGGCATTACGACCGATGGCTGGCCAGCCATCCCGACACGCTGCCCATCGGGCTCGCCTGGGATATTCAGGAGGTGGACGACCTGCCGACCGAGCCCCACGACGCCCCCCTGCACGCAGTACTGACGCCGACGCGGCTTGTCGGGCCTTTCGCATGAGACGCGATCCTACCTGGCGCATTCCCGTCGGTATCCTCGGCCTGCTCGTCGCCCTGCTGGTCTATGCCGTCCTCGTCGCGGGGTTCGTTCCGGATTGGATCGGCGACTGGCCGGTGCTGGTCCAGACCGTCGTTTACGTAGTCCTGGGCACGATCTGGCTGCTGCCGCTGCGCCGCTTCCTCATCTGGATGGAAACGCCCCCGGGCCCCTGACCCAGCGCGGGAACGCGCGAATTCTCCGTAGCGTTGATGCGCGAAGGAGAACCTGCGTGCCCGAGCTCCCCGAATCCGATGCCATGCGCCTCGTGATCGAGCGCAATTGCCTCAATCGGACGATAGAAGCGGCCGAGCTTGGCAGCGACACCGGCTACATCGACCTGCCCGGCGCCAACGAGCGCGGGCGGCTGGTCGGGCACCAGTTCACGCAGACCGACCGGCACGGGAAGTTCATCTTCGCCGGATCGAAGTCCGGTCCGTGGATGGTCGTGCACCTCGGCATGACGGGCAAGCTGGTGGCGTTCGACGCGCCGGCGGACCCGCCCAACTACACCAAGTTCCTGATCCGGTTCGAAGGCGACCGGCGCCTCGCCTTCCGCTGCCCGCGCAAGCTGGGAATGGTGAAGGTGGTGGAGGACCCGCAGGCATTCATCGAGCAAGGCGGATACGGCCCCGACGCGCTGAAGATCACCCGGCAGGATTTCGTCGACCGCATCGGCGGCACCAATGGCGCGATCAAATCCGCGCTGATGAGCCAGAAGAAGCTCGCCGGGATCGGCAACCTGTGGTCGGACGAGATCGACTATCGCATGGGCATCGATCCGGAACGCACGGCGAAGGATCTGGACGAGGCGTGCCTGTCCGCGACCTACGACGCGATGGAGGACATCCTGCGGACCGTCCTGGAGACCGAGGCGACCTATTCGAAGCTGCCGGAGGACTGGCTGGTACGCAACCGCAAGAAGGGCGCGAAGTGTCCTCGCTGCGGCGGGACCATAGAGAGCAAGAAAGTCGGCGGGCGAACGGCCTATTACTGCCCTTCGCACCAGAACTGATACCATTTCACGGGGGAAATGGCGCGAGTGACGGGACTTGAACCCGCGACCTCCGGCGTGACAGGCCGGCGCTCTAACCAACTGAGCTACACCCGCGCAAACCGCAGCAGCGCTGCGTGGGAGCGGCGCAGTTAGGCGACGCTCGGAAACCTGTCAATGCTTTCCCAGCGACTATTTTCGTTCGACCCGAAGATAGTTTGCGCCGGCCTGCCCACCGGTCCCCCCGGCCCGTAGAAAGCCGCGGAAAAACGCGCGATTTCCGCCGGCGCTGTCACGCCCGCAAGCGCGTCCGTTTGGCTCACCTGCCCACGAAAAAGGGCGACGTCGCATCAAGCCGCGACGTCGCCCTGAAATGGCCCTGCGTGGGTCGATCGACCTCAGTTGGAAACGATGAGTACCGGGGCTTCGATCAGCCGCTTCAGCGCCTGGACGAAGCTCGCCGCATCCCAGCCATCCACCACGCGGTGATCGCAGCTGATGGAGATGTTCATCAGCTTGCGTTTCTCGATCCGCTCGCCACCCTGCCCGTCGGAAACGAACATCGGACGCTCCACGATCTTGTTCGGGCCGATGATCGCGACTTCCGGCCGATTGATAACCGGTGTCGTTGCGATGCCGCCGAGCGGACCCAGCGAGGTAACGGTCAGCGTGCCGCCGGACAGTTCTTCCGACTTGGCGCTGCCGTCGCGCGCCGCATCGGCGAGGCGCGAGATCTCGCGAGCCAGCTGCCAGATGTTCTTTGCCTGCGCATCGCGGATGACCGGCACCATCAGGCCCGCATCGGTCTGCGCCGCCATGCCCATGTGAACCGAGCCGTGCCGCGTCACCACGCCCGCCTCGTCGTCGTAGCGCGCGTTGATCATCGGGAAATCGGGCAGCGTCTTGCAGATCGCGGTGATCAGCAGCGGCAGGATCGTCAGCTTGGGCTTGTCGCCGCGACTGTCGTTCAGCTGGGCGCGCATCTCCTCCAGCGCGGTGACGTCCACTTCCTCGACATAGGAGAAGTGCGGGATCGCCCGTTTGGATGCGGCCATGTTCTGCGCGATCCGCTTGCGCATGCCGATGACCTTGACCGTTTCGTCGGCTCGCGTGGCACCGGCATTGCCGTAGCCTGCGTTGTAGCTCAGGAACTGGTCGAGATCGCCATGACGCACGCGGCCGTCGTCGGCCGGTTTCACCTGCCCGAGATCGACGCCCAGATCCTTCGCCCGCTTGCGCACCGCGGGGCTGGCGAGGACCTTCGCCTCTTCCTTCGGCGCGGGCGCTGTCGTAGGTGCGGGGGATGGCGACGGCTCGGGATCGGCCGCGATCGCATCGTCTGCATCGCTTGCGTCCGACGTCTCGACCTCGAGCCGTTCCGAGACCTCTTCGTCCTTCGGCGCGGGAGCGGGCGCCGCAGGCGAAGCCGCCTCGTTTTGTTCCTCGATCTCGTCGGGAATCTCGCCATCCGCTTCGATCACGACCAGCATCGATCCGACCGCGATCGTGTCGCCGACCTCGCCTGCGACTTCCTTGACCGTGCCGCCGACCGGGCTTTCGATGTCGATCGTCGCCTTGTCGGTCATCACATCGACGAGGTGCTGGTCCTCCTCGACCCGGTCGCCGACCTTGACGTGCCATTCGACGAGTTCCGCCTCGGCCACGCCCTCGCCCACGTCGGGCATCTTGAAGGTGAAATCTGCCATGTGGGATCAGTCCTGAAGAAGTTTGTCGATGGCCTCGCCAATACGGATCGGGCCCGGGAAATACGCCCATTCGAGGCTGTGCGGATACGGCGTGTCGAAGCCGGTCACGCGCTCGATCGGCGCCTCGAGATGGTAGAAGCACCGCTCCTGCACCAGCGCGGAAAGCTCCGCCCCGAAGCCGGAGGTGCGCGTCGCCTCGTGCACGATCATGCAGCGACCGGTCTTCCTGATCGACGCCTCGATGGTCTCGATGTCGAGCGGGACGAGCGTGCGCAGGTCAATGATCTCGGCATCGACGCCCTTCTCGCGGCACACGCCTTCCGCGACGTGACACATCGTGCCGTAGGACAGCACGGTCATCGACTCGCCCTCGCGCACGATGCGCGCCTGGCCGAGCGGGATTCGGTAATAGCCTTCGGGTACCAGGCTCTGCGGGTGCTTCTTCCACGGCTGCACCGGGCGATCGTAATAGCCGTCGAACGGGCCGTTGTAGATGCGCTTGGGCTCGAAGAAGATGACCGGATCGTTGTCCTCGATCGCGGCGATCAGCAGGCCCTTGGCGTCATAGGGCGTGGAGGGGATGACCGTCTTCAGGCCCGACACGTGGGTGAACAGGCTTTCGGGGCTCTGGCTGTGGGTCTGCCCACCGAAGATGCCGCCGCCGAACGGGCTGCGCACCGTCATCGGCGCGGTGAATTCCGCCGCCGAGCGATAACGCAACCGCGCCGCCTCGCTGATCAGCTGGTCGAGGCCGGGATAGATGTAATCCGCGAACTGGATCTCCGGGACGGGACGGAGGCCGTAGGCACCCATGCCCACCGCCACGCCGATGATCCCGCATTCGGAAATCGGGGTGTCGAACACGCGGGTCTTGCCGAATTTCTCCTGCAGGCCCGCGGTGCAGCGGAACACGCCGCCGAAATAACCCACGTCCTCGCCCATGATGATGACGTCGGGATCGCGGTCGAGCATGATGGAGAGCGCGTCGTTGATCGCCTCGATCATGTTGAGGCGGCGTTCGGTCTCACCCTCGCCCGGCGCGGAGACCTGCGTCTTTTCCAGCGTGTCGCTCATGCCTCGGGAAGTCCTTTGGGAAACTTGGTCTTGCGCTCGTGGATCGCCTGCTCGGCCTGCTCCTGCAGATGCCAGGGCAGATCCTCGTACACGTCCTCGAACATGGTGCGGAACGGGTGATGCAAGCCGTGACCGAGAATGCCGTTCTTTTCGGCTTCCTTGGTCGCCTTCTTGACCCGATCCATGCAGTCCGCGTCGAGCGCCTCCTGGTGTTCCTCGGTCCATTCGCCGATCGCGATCAGGTGCTTCTTCAGCCGCATGATCGGATCGCCCAGCGGCCATTCCTCGCGCTCGGTCGCGCTGCGATAGCCGCTGGGATCGTCGGAGGTGGAGTGCCCTTCGGCGCGATAAGTGAAGAACTCGATCAGGGTCGGGCCCGCATTCGCACGTGCGCGATTGGCCGCCCAGCGTTCCGCCGCGAACACCGCCAGCGGATCGTTACCGTCGACGCGCAGACCGGCAAGGCCATAGCCCAGCGCGCGCGCGGCGAAGGTCGTCCGCTCCGCCCCGGCGAACCCGGAGAAGCTGGAAATCGCCCACTGGTTGTTGATCACGTTCAGGATGACGGGCGCGTTGTAGACGGTCGCGAAGGTGCAGGCGGAATGGAAGTCGCCTTCCGCCGTGGAACCTTCACCCACCCAGGTCGCGGCGATCCGGCTGTCGCCCTTGATCGCGCTCGCCATGGCCCAGCCGACCGCCTGCGGGGTCTGCGTGGCGAGATTGCCCGAAATGGAGAAGAAGCTCTTCTCGCGGCTGGAATACATAATCGGGAGCTGGCGCCCCTTCAGCTTGTCCGCCTTGTTGGAATAGATCTGGTTGATCATTTCCAGGATCGGATAGCCGCGGGCGATCAGCACGCCCTGCTGGCGATAGCTGGGGAAGACCATGTCGTCGCTGGCGAGTGCCATCGCGGCGGACACGCTGGTCGCCTCTTCCCCGGTACACTTCATGTAGAAGCTGGTCTTGCCCTGCCGCTGCCCGCGGAACATCCGTTCGTCGAAGGCGCGGGTCAGCGCGAAATGCCCCAGCATGGTGCGCAGCGTCTCGGGATCGAGCTTCGGATCCCAGGGGCCGTGCGCCTGGTCGTCGTCACCCAGCACGCGGATGAGATCGTGGCACAGCGGCGCGGTTTCCTTCGCTTCGCACGCTTCGTCCGGGCGCGGCTGCTGGCCAGGCTCGGTAACGCCGATGTGACTGAAGTCGACGGTGTCGCCCGGGCGGAACTTGGGTTCCGGCACGTGCAGCGACAGCTTCGGCTTGTTGTGACCTTCCGGCCGGTCGGCCATGGTTTTCTCCCAGCTACGCCCCGGATTTGGCCGGGCGCGGTCGCAGTCCTATTCTTTCAAACGCGCGAAGCATTATTACGCGCGAGGCAAACGGTCAAGTCGCGCGTCAGACCGCGACCGGGGCCTTCAGGGCGCCATGGGGTTCGTACCCGTGAACCGCGAAGTCCTCTATCGCATAATCGAAGATGCTGTCGGGCCGCCTCACGATTTCAAGTCGCGGGGCGCCGCGCGGTTCCCGGCCGAGCTGTTCCTCGATCAGTTCCGCGTGGTTCAGATAGAGGTGCGTGTCGCCCCCCATCCACACCAATTCGCCCGGCTGGAGATCGGTTTGCTGGGCGATCATGCGCTGCAGGAGCGCGGCGGACCACAGGTTGAACGGCAGGCCGAGCGCGACGTCGCAGCTGCGCTGGTACAATGCGCAATTGAGCCGCGCCTCCGCCCCCTCGCCCGCGACGTGGAACTGGTACGTTTTGTGACACGGGGGCAAGGCCATGCGGTCTACCTCGGCGACGTTCCACCCCTCCACGATATGCCGCCTGCCGCCCGGATTGGTACGGAGGCCGTCGACGACCTGGGCGATCTGGTTGATGCCCTCGCCCGGCTCGTACAGCCCGTCGGGGCGATAGCGCCAGGTCGGCCAGTCCACCCACTGTTTGCCGTAGACGGGACCAAGATCGCCCCAGCGGCGTGCGAATTCGGCGTCCTCGGCGATTCGCGCGACGAAATCGTCCAGCGCGATCGCATCGCCGGTATCGCGGACGTAGCGCGCATGCGGCCATTCGTTCCAGATCTTCACGCCCTGCAGAACCAGCGGGCGGATGTTGGTCTCGCCTGTCAGGAACCACAGCATCTCGCGTGTCGCGGTCTTCCAGTAGACGCGCTTGGTCGTCAGCAGCGGCATCGCGCCGTCGGCCAGATCGAACCGCAGCATCATCCCGAAGATGGAGCGGGTGCCGACGCCGGTGCGATCGATCCGTTCGTCCCCCTCGCGCCAGATGCGATGCATCAGATCGAGATACTGCCATTCGGGATGCCGGGAATCGCCGCGGTCGGGGGTCGTCGCCATGCGCAATGCCTAGCCGCCAAATTGGACGCTTGCCACCCCGCCGCTCCCCTCCTATAGGGCGCGCCTTGCCTCGACCCGTGCAGGGCTTTCGCCCCGCTCGGGACCGACACGGTCGGGGAGTAGCTCAGCCTGGTAGAGCACTGTCTTCGGGAGGCAGGGGCCGGAGGTTCGAATCCTCTCTCCCCGACCAATTTCGCCGCTGCCGGGATTGACGCGCAGAGGTACCTATCCTTTTTTCCCCACGATCAAAACGGCGCGAGAGGCGCTCGTCGCGGCTATGACGCTTTCGCCCCCATTCGCCGCAACTGCATCGAACCCGGGATCAGCGGCAACCACAAGGTCATGAGCCGCAGCAGCATGGTTGCCGACACGGCGGCCTCGATCGGCACACCGAGCAGGTGCAGTACGCTCGTCGACGCCGCTTCGAAGGTCCCGAGCCCCAGCGGTATCGGCCCCAGCGTGACCACGATGGACGAGAGGATGAACGCGATCAGCGCGGTCGCGGGCGCCACGTGAGTCCCGACGCCGCGCAAGCAGGCATAGAGCGTCAGGCTGTCGGCGGCGAAAATCGCGGCGTTGAGCAGCGTGATTCGAACGAGCAGCGCACGATCCTTCACCAGCGTGGCCGGCGCTTCCGCCATGGTTTCGAGCAGCTGGGCGACCGGGCGGACCCGCTCCACCAATGGCGGTAGCGGCTGGCTGCCCCGCTCGCGCAGCCAGAGCGCGAGGGCCGGAATCGCGATGGCGATCAGCACGAAGGTGGTGACGATCCCGACCATCAGCGGCGATGCCTGTCCGTGCAGCCACAGGAGCAGCAGGGTCGCGAGCGCGAAAAGGAGGTAGGCGGCGTAGTAACCGCGCATGGACAGCAGCAGCGCCGCGACGCTCGATCCGCGCGAGGCACCGATGGCGATCAGGCGGTCGATCAGGAACAAATTGCCGCCCATCCCCGCGGTCGGCAGCGCCTGATCCGCGAACAGCTTGCCCAGCGCGATGCGCAGCAATTGGCGAATGGGAAACGTGCCGCCCTCGCCCTTTCGCAGCACGGCCCGCCATCCCATCGCGAGAAAAACATAAGTCGAAAGCTGCAACAGGATCGCCAGCACCAGCCATGCCGGCCGTGCCCTCCGCAACAGCGATACATAGGTCTGCAGGTCGCCCATCCGCAGCGCGAGCCCGACCAGCGCCGCGCCGATCAGCACGCCTGCCAGCCACCGACGCCAGCTTCCCGACATCAGCCGCCCTGCGCAAAGCAGCGTGGAACGGGAATGAGCGGGACAGTCGGCATTATTCACCTCCACCCTGCCTATCTGTGGCCGGCCCCGGACCGCCCGGAATTACGCAATTGCCCGGAAGGCGAACGGGTGTCGGGTTCCTGGCCCACGCGTTGGTCAGGCTGGCGAAAGGATGCGCGGCCCACCCCTGATTTCGCGCACGGGGGAACGAAGGGTTAAGGCAAGGATAACAAGTCCATGGAAACACGCCTTATCGTTGCATACGCGCTGATCGCCCTCATGGTGATCGGCGTCCCGGCACTGCTGGCCCTGGCCTATCGCAGGCGGGCGCAGCGCCGGCGCCTGCGCAGGGGTTACAGGCATCACAGCGAGAAGCCGGCGGCCCCGCGCGGCGATGCCTGATACCTGCACCGGGTGATCGTCCATGAGGGGTTGCGGCGGTTTTGTCAGAAAACCGCGTGGTCGCCGCGTTCGGCCTCCGCTTCGCCCCTGAGTAGCTGTTCATAATAATCGAACAGTGTTTCGGTGCCCGTCGCGGGCGTGCCAGCCGCATCGTACCGGCCGGTTTCGGGGTCCCGCACGAGCATGGACCGGGTCGCATAATAGCGTCCGATCCGCGCGAGTTCGGCCTTCTCCCGCCAGGACGGCACGATCCGGCCGAACGCGGAGAGCGTGAGAACGATGCCGTCCAGCAACGCCACCGGAACACGGGTGAAGCGCGGCGGACGACCGAGCAGCGCGAACAACCGTTCCCCCTGCATACGGGGCGTGATCGCTTCGCCCGGGCCGCCGATGGGCAGCACGCGGTTCCTGCGCCTTGGATCGTCGATGCAATCGGCGAGATACGCGGCGAGATCGCGATCGCCGATCGGCTTGCAGGCGGTCAGCGTTCCATCCCCGAACACCAGGAACGGCTTGCCCTTGCGAACTCGCTCGACCTGGCCCGACAGCGATTTGAAGAAGGCGGTGGGACGCACGATGGTGTAGTCGATACCCGATTGCATCAGCGTGCGTTCGAAGGCGAGCTTCGCCTTCTGGAAAGCGAGCTCCGGCCTCTGGACGCAGATAGCGGACAGCAGCACCATATGCGGGACGTTTGCCGCCTTCGCCTGTTCGAGCGCCAGAACATGCGCGTCGTGATCGATCCGCCACGCGTCGCCAGGCGCGCCGGTCCGCGATGCGAGGCACGAGACGATCGCGTCGAACCGCTCGCCCCGAAAGCCGTCGCGCGCCAGCGACACGCGGTCGGTCACGTCGCATGGTCGCAATTCCGCCCCCGCCAGCGCCGGGGCGATGGCGGGCGGGCCGGACCGGGCGTCGTGGCTCGTTCGTGGGCGGATCAGGCAAATAACGTGGCACCCGCGCGAAACCAGTTCGCGCACGGTCGCGCGGCCGATCGTGCCCGTCCCGCCCAGCACCAGCACCCGGCGGGGCCGTGCCTCCATGTCCTCTCCGAGCGTCATCTCGGCAGCCTAGGCGAAATGCTGCGCCGGGGCGAGCACCGACCCGCCTCAACCCTCAGACCGCGCGCCAGGCGCCTTGCGTCAGCCCGTCCAGCGTCCAGTCGCCGACCGACCAGCGCACCAGCCGGAGCGTCGGATGCCCGACGGCGGCGGTCATACGGCGCACCTGGCGATTGCGCCCTTCGCGAATGGTCAGCCGCAGCCAGCTGTCGGGAATGGATTTGCGCACCCGGATCGGCGGGTCGCGCGGCCACAATTGCGGATCGGCGATCCGCTCCACTGCCGCCGGCCGGGTCCGGCCCTCTTTCAGGTCGACACCGGTCCGCAGCGCTGCGAGAGCCGGCTCGGCAGGTTCGCCTTCGACCTGCACGAGGTAGGTTTTCGCGAGCTTGAACCGCGGATCGGCGATGCGCGCCTGGGTCCGACCGTCGTCGGTCAACACCAGCAGCCCTTCGCTGTCGAAGTCGAGCCGGCCTGCAGGATAGAAACCCGGCGCGTCGATGAATTTGGCCAGCGTGGGCCGTGGCGCGCCCTGCCGTTCGTCGGTGAACTGGGACAGGACGCCGTAGGGCTTGTTGAACAGAATGACGCCCGCCACCCGTCAGGCCCCGATCGTTTCCAGCGTCTCCTGCGCTTCCATCCACTGTTCCTCGGCCTGTTCCAGTTCCTGCGCCGCCGCCGCGCGTTCCTGCATCAGATCGCCCGCCGACCGATGGGCGGACGCACCCGTGGCGGCGCCGGGATCGGCCAGCGCCGCGTCGATGGAGGCGATCTGTTTCTGCAGGCGAGCGACGGTCTTTTCGGCCGAGGTCACGCTGCTGCGCGCCAGCCGCGCATCCTCGCGGTCTTTGGCCGAGGTGCGTCGGTCCTTCTTCGCCTTGCCCTTGCGCGTTTCCTTGGGCTGATTGCGACCCAGCACGAGGTCGATGTAATCTTCCATGCTGCCGGGATATTCGCGGGCCGTGCCGTCATCGACCAGCACCAGCCGGTCGGCCGTCAGTTCGACCATGTGCCGGTCGTGGCTGATGAGGATGACCGCCCCGTCGAACCCGTTGATCGCCTGGACCAGCGCCTCGCGCGCGTCGACATCCAGGTGGTTCGTCGGCTCGTCGAGGATCAGGAGGTGGGGCGCATCGCGGGTGATGAGCGCCAGCGCGAGGCGCGCCCGCTCCCCACCCGAAAGCTTGCTCACCTGCGTCGTCGCCTTGTGGCCGGAAAATCCGAACCGCCCCAGCTGCGCGCGCACCGCCGCGGGCGAGGCTTTCTCCATCGCCCGCGTCATGTGATCGAGCGGGCTGTCATCCGACGACAGTTCCTCGACCTGGTATTGCGTAAAATAGCCGACCTTCATCTTGGGGGAGGCATTCATCTCCCCCTCCATCACCGGCAGCTGCGCCGCGAGCAGCCGCGCCAGCGTGGTCTTGCCGTTGCCATTGCGGCCCAGAAGCGCGATTCTCTCGTCCGGGTCGATCCGCAGATCGAGGCGCTGGAGGATCGGTGTCTCGCCATAGCCGACCGCGGCCAGATCCAGCGTGATCATGGGCGGTCGCAATTCAGCGGGACTGGGGAAATCGAAGCTGAGGCTGGGATCGTCGGCCAGCGCCGCGATCGGCTGCATCTTGGCGAGCATCTTGGCTCGCGACTGCGCCTGTTTCGCCGTGGAGGCACGGGCGCTGTTGCGCGCGACGTAGTCCTGCAGCCGCGCCCGCTGCGCATCCTGCGAAGCCTTGGCAGCCGCCAGCTGGGCCGCGCGCTCCGCCCGCTGGGTTTCGAACGCGTCGTAATTGCCGGGGTAGAGCGTCAGCTTCCCCCCCTGCAGGTGCAGGATCCCGGTCACGACGTTGTTAAGGAGGTCGCGCTCGTGACTGATGACGATCAGCGTGCCCTGGTAGGAGCGCAGGAAGGACTCCAGCCACAGCGTCGCCTCCAGGTCGAGGTGGTTCGACGGCTCGTCCAGCAGCATGACGTCGGGCGCGGATAGCAGCAGCGCGCCCAGCGCCACCCGCATCTTCCACCCGCCAGAGAAACTGTCGAGCGGACGCGCCTGCATCTCCTCGTCGAAGCCGAGACCCGTCAGGATGATCGCCGCGCGCGAGGGCGCCGCGTAGGCATCGATCGCCAGCAGGCGCTCGTGAATATCGCCCAGCAGGTTCATGTCGGTGCAGGTTTCCGCCTGCTCCAGCAATTGCGTGCGTTCGACATCGCCCGCCAGCACCGCGTCGAAGGCGGTCGTCTTGCCGTCCGGGGCCTCCTGCGCGACATAGCCGAGCCTCGCGCGGCGCGGCATCTCGATCGAGCCTTCGTCGGGTTCGAGTTCGCCGATCAGCGCCTTCATCAGCGTCGACTTGCCCGCCCCGTTGCGCCCGATAAGCCCGATCCGGGCATCGAGCGGGAGGGCGGCGGACGCACCTTCGAGGATGGCGCGGCCGCCGAGCCGCAGCGTGAGGTTGTTGATGGTGATCATTGCCCGGGCCCGTACCAGCGAAGCCGCATATTCCCAAGCCAGCGCTGCACGTCGCCCGCAAGTGGCCCTTTACCGGCCCTTGCGCCCGGCCTGATGAAGTTTCTCTCGCGGCGGGCTCAGCAGCCCTTGCGAACGCGATCGAAGGCCAGAAAAACGGCCAGGATGAGCGCCCCCAGCCCCGTCCCGATCGCGGCCGAGAGCGGCCAGCCGCCCGCATGATAGCTGACCGACCCGATCACCGATCCGCTGGCACCGATCACGAACATCGTGGTCATGTAGACCGCGTTGACGCGCGAGCGCGCCTCTTGCGACAGCGCGAAAATGATCTTCTGCCCGGTAATCTGGTTGAGCTGCACCGCCGCATCGATCACCACGGCCGTCAGGGTGAAGGCGATGACGCTCCCTGCCGTGGCGGTGAAGCCTGCTACGGCGAAGCCGCCGGTCAGCAGGACCATGGCACCCAGCGTCGTCCACCATGTCAGCTTGCGGTCGCCCAGCCAGCCGGCGAGCGGCGCAGCGAGCGCACCGCCGGCCCCGGCAAGCGCGAAGAGGGCCACCTGATCCTGCGAGAAGTCGAGGCGGTTGATGAGAAACAGCGGCGCCGCGGTCCAGAACAGGTTGAACGCCGCGAAGGTCACTGCCTGATAGAAGGCGCGCAGGCGCAGTTGGCGGTGGGTGAGGAACAGGCGCCCCATCGAGCGGATGATCTCGCGATAGCCGATGCCCGCATTGGGCCGGCGTTCCGGCAAGGTTGCTGCCAGCGCCACGCCGATCGCCGCCATCAGACCGGCGGAAATCCAGAAGATCGCGCGCCAGCCCGCATGTTCGGCGACGAAACTCGCGAGCGGACGGGCGAGCATGATGCCGGTCAGAAGGCCGCTCATGATCAAGCCGATCGTACGTCCCTGCCGCTCTTCGGAAGAGAGATGGGTGGCCAGCGGAATGAGAACCTGTGCGCCGGTCGCGCAGACCCCGGTAAGCAGCGAAGCGACAAGGAAGCTGACCGGTCCGCCGGATACCGCGATCCACGCGGCGCCGAGCGCCGTTCCAGCGGTCGCGATCAGCGTGAGGCGCCGGTTCTCGAACAGGTCGCCCAGCGGCACGAGCAGGAACAGGCCCGCCCCGTACCCAAGCTGGGTCAGGGTAGTGATCATTCCCGCAGCCCCGGGGCTGAGGCCGATCTCCGTTCCGATCGTGTCGATCAGCGTCTGGGCGTAATAAAGGTTTGCGACCATGGCACCGCAGGCGAACGCCATAAGAGCCACTAGCAAAGGCGAGAGCCGGAATCGGGTATCGGTCGGGTCGCTTCGGGCCATCTGCGGCTTCAGACAGCATCGGTGTGTTTAGGCAAGGGCCACGCGCCCCCGCGTATGCAAAAAGACCCTAGCTCTTGGCTGTGACCCGCCAGACCGTGTTCCCGACATCGTCCGCCACCAGCAATGCGCCGGTGCGGTCCACGGCGACGCCGACCGGGCGGCCGTGCGTCGAACCTTCGCCAGTCAGGAAGCCGGTCAGGAAATCCTGCGCCTTGCCGCTGGGCTTGCCGCCGGTGAAGGGCACGAAAGCGACCTTGTACCCATTGAAATGGGTACGGTCCCAGCTGCCGTGTTCCCCGATGAAGGCGCCGCCTGCATAGGCGGTCGGAAAGCTCCCACCGGAATAGAACGCAAGGCCGAGCGGCGCGACGTGGCTGCTGAGCGCGTAATCGGGCTTGATCGCTTTCGCGACGAGATCGGGCCGCTGCGGGCGCACACGAGGATCGACGTGCTGTCCGTAATAGCTGTAGGGCCAACCGTAGAAACCGCCCGGTTGAACCGATGTCATGTAATCGGGCACCAGGTTCGGCCCCAGTTCGTCGCGTTCATTCACCACGGTCCAGAGTGTATCGGTACCGGGATAGAACGTCAGCCCGTTGGGATTGCGCAATCCGGTCGCATATTCGCGAGCCGCGCCGGTTTCCCGGTCGACTTCCCAGATGGCGGCGCGCCCTTTTTCGGCTTCCTTGCCGTTTTCCGTGATATTGCTGTTCGATCCGACACTGGCGAACAGCTTGGTCCCGTCCGGGCTGAGCGCGAGATCCTTGGTCCAGTGGTGATCGATCGGTCCGCCCGGCAGTTTCGTCAGCAGGCGCGGCTTGGCCGTAATGCGCGTTTGTCCCGGGGTGAACGGATAGGTCACGATCGCATCGGTATTGGCGACGTAGAGCGTTCCGTCGGCATAGACGATGCCGAAGGGCGAGAAGAGATCGTCGACCAGCACCGACCGCATTTCCGGGTCGCCGTCCCCGTCCGCGTCACGCAGCAGGGTGATCTGGTTGGTCGGCGGTGCCTTCCCGCCGCCGCTCCCATGCGCCATAGACATCGCCCACCCCATAACGAAATCTTTCGGCCGCAGGGGGGATTCGAGACCGGGGCCCTTCGTTTCCACCACCAGGACATCGCCATTTTCGAGCGGGAGGATTTGCCGCGGTCCGCCAAGATCGCGTCCGAAAGCCTTCACCTCGAACCCGGCAGGCGCCTTGGGCGTTTCCCCCTTTTCCCAGCCGATCACCTTGGCGACCTTGAACGGCGGGATGAGATATTGCTTGGCCTCCGGCAGAACAGGATCCGGGCCGATCTGCGAGGAGCGATCGAAGGTATCGCTGCCGCCGCACCCGGCGAGCAGCGCGGCGCAGGCGACGGTCAGGTATGCTGTATATTTCATGCTACGACCCCTTGCGCATGTCGGTACCGCAGGCTTGCGCCCAGCCAGTTTCCGACGATCAGCAGCACCACCGCGATAATGGACAGCGTCAGCCCGGTGGGCACGACCGAGGTGTAGGCGTCGCGGCTGTGGACGAAGATGTTGAACAGCTCGATCACATATGCCCCGAGAACGAGCAGGATATGCGCGATGGCGAGCAGCCCGCGCGCGTTGCGGAAAAAATCGATCACGCCGACGATCGTCGCGAACAGGGCGAAGACCAGCCCCGCGGTGATCAGCCACGCGGAAAAGTTGGTCCACTGCATGTTGGGTGCCTGCGCGTAGACCACGTCGGTCAGCAGCGCGCCAGCGAAGCAGACCAAGGGAATGGATGCGAGGACGGGAAATACCGGATGGCCGAAAACCGTGATCGCCACGCGGCGGGAATGGCCCGATCTGCCGTTAGTGCTATGATTCATGACCACTTTACGGGCGACCGGGGCGTTGGGTTCCCCATTCCACGCGGATCGGGCGGGCACAGTTGCGTACCACGGCAGGATTGGCGCGGTTCAGCCGCAGTCACCTCCGAAAATGAACTGATTGGGACCAGAGCGCATCGCGAGGTATTGTATTAGCACGCGCTGCTATCGATATACGCGCACCCGATTTCGAGAATGGAGCTTCGCGATCAACGTTGTCCCCCACAGGCAGGCCGGCAATCTGTCCCTCGTCCCGCCGCCCCCTGCGCCGCAGGAGCCGGAGGGGCGGACGCTTGCGCGCGTCGGGGTGATCGGCAACCCGCGCAGCCATCTGAACAAGGGCGGCCTGCGCCCGACGGGCCTGCCCGAGGCGATCATCTACAAGCACGAGCCGAATTCGCGTGCCGACCTCCTGCGCTATCTGCAGGAGTTCAAGGCCGACGGGATCGACATGCTGGTCATCGATGGCGGCGACGGCACGGTGCGCGATGTGTTGAGCGTCGCGCGCACCGTCTTCGGGGATCGGCTGCCCCAAATCGGGGTAATTCCTTCGGGCAAGACCAATGCGCTGGCCTACGACCTCGGCATCCCGCGTCAATGGCGGGTGAGCGATGCGATCGACGCCTTCGAGGCGGGCCGGATCGCGCAGCGCCCGGCGATAAACGTGCACTGGAACGACAGTGCCCTGCCCGACCAGCTCGGCTTCATATTCGGTCTGGGCGTGTTCAGCCGTGCCACGCTGCTCGCGCAGCGGGTGCACCAGCAGGGACTGTTCAACGGCGTCGCCGTGTTCTTCACCCTCGCCCTCGCTCTTCTGAAAACCTTTTTCGGCAACGAACAAAGCAGCTGGCGCCGGGGCGATATGGTGTGGATATCCGAAGACGGCAAGCCGAGCTGGGGCCAGCGTTTCTACATCGTCATCGGTTCGACGCTGCGCCGCATGCCGCTGGGCCTGAAGCCTTTCGGTCCGTTGCGCGACGGCCTCAAGTTCCTGCTGGTCGATGCACCCCCGAAAAAGCTCCATCGCCATACCCTCCCCATTCTCAACGGCGCCGATCTGCCGGACATGGAGGAGAACGGCTATCGCCGCCGCGATATCGAGCGCGTCAACCTGCGCACCGCGAAAAGCTTCGTCCTCGACGGAGAGCAGTTCCCGGGGGGTAACATCACGCTGTCGCTGATCGACCCGATCGATTTCGTGGTGCCTGCCCAATGCTGAGCGACGCGGTCGCGCAGATGCTCGGCCAGCCCGTTCAGGAAGACTTCGAGCAGCTCGCCACCGCCATCGCGACCGATCTTAAGTCCGATGCCATCCTGTTCTACGGCTCCTCCTTCCGCACCGGGGACCGCGAGGGCGTGACCGATTTCTACGCGCTGGACGCGGACGATGCCCCGATCCGCCCGGCCTGGAAATGGCCGGTCGTCAGCTATCACGAAAAGAGGATCGGCGGCCGGACCCTGCGCGCGAAGGTCGCCCGCATGTCCCTGCGCGAGTTCGCCTTCGCGGCCAGCGGGCGCAGCCAGGACACGACCGTCTGGACGCGGTTCTGCCAACCCTCCCGGCTGGTTTTTACATCCGACGCGCGGATCGCGGAAAAGACGCGCGCCGCGGTCGAGGACGCGATAGCGACCGGAGCGGGCTTCGCCGCCGCGCTCGGCCCCGATATAGGCAGCCCGCGCGACTACTGGCTGGCGCTGTTCGAAGAAACCTACGGCGCGGAGTTCCGGGTCGAGAAAGTTTCGCGCGCCGCCACCGTGCTGGAAGCCGATCCCGACCATTTCGACAGGATGCTGCCGCTCGCCTGGCGCCGTCTTTCGCTGCTGGACGATCGCGCGCTGACCACGTCGCTTCGGCCCCGGATGGACGCCTCCCTGCGCGAAGGCCTTTTGCGGCAATGGCACCGGCGCAAGCGGCTCGGCAAACCGCTCAACATCGCGCGCCTGATTCGTGCGGCCTTCACCTTCGAAGGTGCGACCCGCTACGCCCTGTGGAAGATAGAGCGCCATACGGGTGTGCATTTCGCGGTGACGCCGTGGCGAGAACGCCATCCGATCCTTGCGGCGCCCGGCGTGCTTTTCCGACTCTGGCGAGAGACACGATCGTGACCCCGTTCTCCGCCCTTATCCTTGCCGGGGAACGTGGCGGTCTCGACCCCGTCGCACAGGCGGCCGGCGTGTCCGCCAAGGCGCTGGCGCAGGTCGATGGATGCACAATGCTGGAACGGGTCGTGGCCGCGGTTCGGGCGGCCGGAGCGCGGCGCATCGCCGTCGCTACCGCGAACGAGGAGGTCGTCGCCATCGCCCGGGCGCTCGAGTGCGAGATAGTGTCCGCCGCCGCGGGACCCAGCGAAAGCGCCGCGCGCGGCTTCGCATCGCTTGGCGCCCCGATGCTGCTGACCACGGCGGATCACGCGCTGTTGCAGGCCGGCTGGATCACCGATTTCCTGGCCGACCGGAAGCCGGAAAGCGACGTCTCCATCCTGCTGGCCCGGCGGGATCTGATCGAGCAGGCCGTGCCCGAAACCCGGCGAACCTACCTGCGCTTCGCCGATGGCGAGTGGTCAGGTTGCAACCTGTTCTATTTCGCCAGCGCGGGCGCGGAGCGGGCTTTCGGGCAATGGCAGATGGTCGAACGCAATCGCAAGAAACCGTGGCGGATCGTGCGCCGGCTGGGGCCGGGCCTGCTGCTGCGCTATCTGTTCGGGCGACTGGATTTGAACGACGCGCTCGCCCGGCTGGGTGGCCGGTTCGATCTGTCGGTCGAGGCGGTGGCGAGCCGCCACGGCCTCGCCGCGGTCGACGTGGACAAGCCGGGCGACCTAGACCTCGCGCGGAAGCTCGCGCCCCAGCTCGGCCCCGTGTCCCCTGGAATAGACGTATAGCGCCAGGCCCAGCAGCCCGCTCGCCACGACGGCTCCGGCAAAGACGCTGATACTGGCGCCCAACGCTCCCATGACGGGAAGCAGGGCCAGCATCACCGCGAACTGGACGACCACCGCCCCGGCCCGCGCCAGCGTCGCGGTGACCGCGCGCTGCACGGAAAGCAGGATCGGCTCGAACGCCGAAGCGGCAAGTTCGATCGCGCCCGCTCCTGCCAGCCACAGCAGGTACACATACCCGCTGCCGAAGGCGGACCCGCCCACCACCTGCAACAGCTCGCGCCCCAGCAACGCGACGAAAACCATGACGAACGCCGCCGCGCCGAGGCAGGCGCCGACCACCCGCACGATGCCGCGCGCGAACTTCTCGCGCGATGCGTTGCGGATCGACCGCACGATTTCCGGGAAGGCGGCGCGGGTCAGCAGGATGGAAATCTTGGAAAGCGCGTTTGCCAGCTGCAATGCCAGGCGAAAGGCGCCCGCCGCGGCCGGTCCGGCATAGCCGCCCACGAACAGCAGGGGCGCCTGCCGCGACGCAAGTCCCAGCGACGCCTGCAGATTGGTGCTGAACAGGAATTTGACGATACCCGGGTTGCGTTCGCGCACTTCGCGCAGGCTGAACCGCGCGCGCATGAGGACCTTCAGCTCTCCGATCCGAGCAAGCACCATCCAGTAGGCGGCAAAGGTCACCAGTTCCGCGATCGCCCAGGCGACGAGAAAGCCGAGCAGAGTCGGGCTGAAAGTGAGCGCGGCGAGCGCCCCCAGCAGCCGGATGACGGGCTGCACGCTGTCCGCACCTGCGGCAAGGTTGAAGCGGTCGCGCAGCCGCAGGATGCCGATCGGCGTCTGGCGCAATGTGGCGAGCTGAACGACGGCATAGGCCAGCGCATAGGGGGCGACGTCGGGTTTGAGCCCGAAGGGTTGCGGCCAGATGAGGAAGATCGCGGCGATGATCGCGATCCCCAGCACGGCGCTGAGGAGTTCGACGAAGGCGGCGGCTTTCAGCAACTGACTGCTGGCGGCGTGGCGTCCGCCGGCTTCGTGATGGACACCGTAATTGACGATGATCTTCCACGTTTCGAAGCTGACCAGCGTGGCGATCGTCTGCGCGGCACCGGTGATGAGCGCGAACCGCCCGAAATCGGCAAGGCCCAGCGTCCGTGTCGCGATACCGATATAGACCAGCGACAGAACCGCGGTGAAGGCGTTGCTCGCCAGCAACCAGCCCAGATTGCCGAACACCGCGCGCAGGCGCTGACGAAAGGTGCCGCCGGCGCCGCTCATCGCGCCGCGCCGCTTGCCATAGCGAGGACGACGCGGGCCGCCCTTTGCGACGCGGTGCGAGCCGGGTCGTAGCTCATCGTGTCGGCGAAAAGCCGTTCCTGTACCGCGCGGTACCGTGCCGCGTCCTCGCGCCACCCAGGCAACAGCGATGTGAGGTCCGCCGCGCCTTGCGCAACGGGGCCGGCCTGCCATGCAGGGTATCGATCTTCCCGCGACCGTGGATCGCGCGAAAAGGTATCGAGAAAATAGGCGGCCCTCGGCCGGGCGAGGAATTCGTAGATCTGGCTGGAGACGTCGCCGATATAGGCGTCCGCGCCCAGCGTGTAGGTCATGTCGACCAGGCGCGGCCCGTCGGTATCGATCAGGATGTTGGGCGCGGCGCGCCAGCGTTCCTCGATGTCGGGACGCAACCGCCCGGTCCGGTATTCGAGCGACACATGCAGCTTCTTGCGAAACAGCATGATGTGCGGCGCGAAAACGAGGTTGTAGCCCTGCCCCGCTGCGCTCGCGAACCAGTCGAGCAGCGCCGGTCCCTCGTCGTACCAGCTCGACAGCAGGGGGTCGAAATGCGGGTTGTAGACGAAGACGGGCCGATCGTTGGCGAACAGTTTCGGCCGCTGCGAAAGGTCGACGGTGTCGAACTTGGGATAGCCGATGACATGCAGGCGTTCCCGCGGTGCGACGCCGCGCTGGGCCATTTCGCGCGCCGTCTTCCCGCCCGCGACCAGGATCGCGTCGAACCCGCCCTTGCCCGGATGATACGCGACGGACCGGTCGCCGGCCCCGTGGGGAATATAGACGAACCGCGCACGGGCGGACGGATCGCGCACGTTCAGGCAGGTTCGCTCCGCGCTGACGACCACGCTCGCGGCGTTGAGGCGCGCGGCATGATGGTGGAGCCTGCGCAAGCGCCGTACCGGCGCGATGCGGTTGGGCAAGGCGAGAGCCCGCTCCTGCCAGGAGGGCAGCGAAAAATCGAACCACGCGAACCGGGCCGCGGCATCGGCGCCGACGATTGCTTCCACGGCGGTCCGGATACGCGGGGTCGCGCAGGCGCAGGTGACGCGCGCACACGTGTCCAGGTCCGAAACCGAGCGAGCGACCCCGGCGATATGCGCGACCTGGTGGGGGGCATCGTGGTTGAAGAGAAAGAGGATCTCGCCGTCCATCCCCTGCCGGTTGGGCAAACCCGGGCAAAAGCGCAAGCCCGTAGACCGCGCCAATCCGCCGTATTCATGTGCGATGCATGGGAACGATGTTAGATGCAGCGCATAAAATCTTCCGCAGATACGGGAAAATCGAACGAACATGCGTAACACGCTTCACGCTGTCGGCGCGATGGTCGCCGCCTCCGCTCTTCTTGTTTCCGCCGTGCCGGCCATGTCCGAGACGCGGACGCCCAACCGCAAATGCGTCGCGGGCGAGCCCTCGCTGACGGTCACGGTGAAGGGTTTCAAGAACAATGTCGGTATGGTCCGTGCGCAGATCTACGGGCCCGATGCATCGGATTTCCTCGAGAAGGGCGAATGGTCGATGCGGATCGAGGAACGGCGCACCGCGAGCCCCACGATGACTTTCTGCTTCCCGGTCGAAAAGCCGGGCCGCTATGCCGTGGCCGTCCGCCACGATGCGAACGACAACGGCAAGTCCGACTGGAACGACGGCGGCGGCTTCACCCGCAATCCCAACATCTCGTTGTTCGACCTCAAGCCCAAATTTTCCGAGGCCGCGCTCGGCGTCGGCGACGGGCCGGTGAAGGCAGCGGTGGTGATGCAGTACCGCAAGGGACTGTCGATCAAGCCTCTCTGACGAGATTCCGGTCGTCGGCGCGATCGGATAACGCGGTCCGGCTTCGCTCCCATTCGACCGCGTGCTGGACGATCGTGTCGAGTTCGGCGTGGCGAGGGCTCCAACCGAGCGCATCCTTCAGACGGGACGAGTCCGCCACCACCGATCCCGCGTCGCCGGACCGGCGCGCCTGCATCCGGCGTTCGACCGTGCGACCCGTGACCCGCTCTACCGCGTCTAGCACCTCGAGGACGGAAAAACCCCGGCCATAGCCGCAATTGAAGATGTGGGAGCGCTCGGGCGCGTCGATCAGTGCCTCCAGCGCGAGGACGTGCGCCGCCGCCAGATCCGAAACGTGAATGTAATCGCGCACGCCGGTGCCGTCGGGCGTGTCGTAATCGTTCCCGAAGATCGCCACATGGTCGCGCTTGCCCAATGCGGCCTCGACCGCGACCTTGATCAGATGAGTCGCCCCGCGCGTGGCCTGCCCGGCGCGACCATGGGGATCGGCGCCCGCAACGTTGAAATACCGCAGGATGCAGTAATTCATCGCATGTGCGTTCGCGGTGTCGATTACCATCCGCTCGGTCATGAACTTGGACCAGCCATAGGGATTGATCGGCTGTTGCGGCGTGGTTTCCGCAATCAGCGTGCCCTGCGGAACACCGTAGGTCGCCGCAGTGCTGGAAAAGATGAAATGCGGGACCTTTGCCGCGACGACTGCGGCGATCAATGCGCGGCTCTTCACCGTGTTGTTGTCGTAATAGCCGAGCGGATCGGACACCGAGTCCGGCACCACCACCGACCCCGCGAAATGCATGACGGCGCGTATCCGGTGGCGCTTCAGGATTTTCTCCATCGCCGCCTCGTGGCCGACATCCTGGCGGTAGAACGGCACGTCGCCCGGCACCGCAAATGCGAAGCCGGTGGACAGATCGTCCACGATCACCACGGGCCATCCGGCGTCGCGCAACGCCAGCACGGCATGGCTGCCTATATACCCGGCACCGCCAGTAACCAGCACGCTTGGTTTCTCCGAGGTCGGGTCCGGAAAGGTTTCGCGCACACTCATGGCGAAAGACCATGACAGGCAAAGTATACGGACCCGTTAACCCAAACGGTTTGTCAATAATCGAAGGCTATTGGCTTTCTCCGGAAAGCGAGAATTTGCATGCCCCAACCTAACGAAACGGCGGATATTTCGCGCCCCGAAGCGGTCCTGCCGCACGGCGACCGCTTCGACGTCGCCATGATCGGCCTTGGCTATATTGGCCTGCCGACCGCCGCGATCATGGCGCATTCGGGCATGCGCGTGCGCGGCGTGGACGTGACGCCGCGCGTGGTCGAGACGATCAATGCCGGCGAAGTGCATATCGAGGAACGCGATCTCGACCGGCTGGTGAAGCAGGTGGTGGAGAGCGGCTATCTTTCCGCCGCCGGCGATGTGCCCGTTGCGGACACATATGTCATTGCCGTCCCGACACCGTTTCGGGAGGACCACCAGCCCGATATCCGGATGGTGCTGGAGGCGATGCGCAAGATCGCGCCGCGCGTTCGGCCCGGCGCCTGCATCATCCTGGAATCCACCTCCCCCATCGGGACGACCGCAGAGATCGCGGCGCTGCTGGCGGGATTGCGACCCGATCTCGCCGTGCCGGGCTTCTGCGGGAACGCCGCGCCGGACGTCCATATCGCCTATTGTCCCGAGCGCGTCCTGCCGGGCAAGATCATCGAGGAACTGGTCGCGAACGACCGCGTCATCGGCGGCCTGACGGACGGGTGCGCAGCCCGCGCGCGGGACTTCTATCGTCGGTTCGTGGCGGGCGACTGCGTCACCACCACCGCGGGGGTTGCCGAAATGGTCAAGCTGTCGGAAAACAGCTTCCGCGACGTCAATATCGCCTTCGCGAACGAGCTGTCGATGATAGCCGAAGCCATGGAGATCGATGTGTTCGAGGTGATCCGCCTCGCCAACCGGCACCCGCGCGTCAATATCCTGCAGCCCGGCCCCGGCGTCGGCGGGCATTGCATCGCGGTCGACCCGTGGTTCCTCGTCTCCGGCGCGCCCGAGAAGGCCCGGCTGATCCGCACCGCGCGCGAAGTGAACGACGGGAAGGCGCTGCATGTGGCCGGGCGCCTTTCAGCCATGCTCGATGCGATGCCGGAAGCGCGGATCGCGGTGCTGGGACTCGCTTTCAAACCCAATATCGACGACTTTCGCGAGAGCCCCGCGCTCGCGATCGCGCAGGCTCTCGCGCCGGAATACGGACCGCGGATGCTGGTGGTGGAGCCGTTCGCGCGCGAAATGCCCGGCGGGCTCGATGATCGCGGCGCGCGGCTGGCGTCGTTCGAGGAAGCGATGGGCGAGGCGGAGATCGTCGCCGTGCTGGTCGATCACGACGCTTTCCGGACCGCGCCTCGCTATCTGAGCGAAGGCAAGATCGTCTACGACACCCGCGGTATGTGGCCGCGCTGAACGCCGTGCGTATTCCCGCAAAGGCCAGCCCCCGCATCCTCGTAAGTTTCGGCACCCGTCCGGAAGCGATCAAGATGGCCCCGGTGGTGCACGCGCTGCGCGCCAGGGGCGGGATGGACGTCCGCGTGGCGGTGACCGCGCAACACCGCGAGATGCTCGACCAGGTGCTGGGCATCTTCGGGATCAAGCCGGACATCGATCTCGACCTGATGGAGCCCGGGCAGTCGCTGGACGCGCTATCGGCGCGCATCCTCACCCGATACGGCGCCGCGCTCGATGCGTGGCAACCCGACCGCGTATTGGTGCACGGCGACACGCTGACCACGATGATGGTCACGCTGGCGAGCTATTTCCGGCAGATACCGGTCGGGCACGTCGAGGCGGGCCTGCGCAGCGGGGATATCTACTCGCCGTGGCCCGAGGAGGGGAACCGCAAGGTCGCCGGTGCGATCTGCGACCTGCATTTCGCCCCGACCGCCGGTTCTGCCGACGCCCTGCGCGCCGAAAACATTCCCGGCGATGCCATTCACGTCACCGGCAATACGGTGATCGATGCGCTGCTGGCCACGCATCGGCGGATCGAAGCCGATCCCTCGCTAGCGAGCGATCTCGACCCGTGGGCGGAACGCTTCGCGGGCAAACGGATCGTGGCCCTGACCGCGCATCGGCGGGAGAATTTCGGCGTAGGCACGGACAATATCGCCGCCGCGATCGCCGATCTGGCGGCGCGGGACGATGTCGCCGTCATCTTCCCGGTCCATCCCAACCCCCATGTGCGCCCTGTGATGGAAGGCGCGCTTGGCGGGCTGGACAACGTCGCCCTGATCGAACCGCTCGACTATCCGCATTTCGTCCGCCTAATGGCGATGGCCGATCTGCTCCTGACCGACAGCGGCGGCATTCAGGAGGAGGCGCCCAGCCTGGGCAAGCCGGTGCTGGTGATGCGCGACACGACCGAACGGCCGGAGGGTATCGCGGCGGGAACGGCGCGGCTGGTCGGTGCGGATCGCGCGCGCATCGTCGCGGAAGCGACCCGCCTGCTCGACGATCCGGCGGTCTATGCCGCGATGGCGCAGGCCCATAACCCTTATGGCGATGGGCAGGCCAGCGAACGGATTGCCCGGATCGTCGCCGCGACCCATGGCGCGGCGAAATCAGCCGCCGCGTAGCAATTGCACGCCGTAATCACGCTCCAACAGATAGAGCAGGATTCGCGCCGCTTCTCCCCGTGGGGAGGCGAGCCCTCCATCGCGGTCGATCAGCAGCCGCGCGTCGTCGTGCGCCGTGGGCAGCAGCCGCTGGATTTGCTCAAGCGTCGCGATCCGGAACGGCGTATCGCCCGACTGGCGCGTGCCAAGCAGCTCGCCCCCGCCCCTGAGCTCCAGGTCTTCCTCAGCGATGCGGAACCCGTCCTGCGTCTCGCGCATCAGGGCCAACCGCTTGCGCCCCGTTTCCGACAGGGTATCGCCGCGCAGCAGCAGGCAGACGGACTTCTCCGAGCCGCGCCCGACCCGCCCGCGTAGCTGGTGCAGCTGCGCCAGTCCGAAGCGCTCGGCCTGTTCGATCACCATCAGCGTAGCGGCAGGGACGTCCACCCCGACCTCGATCACGGTCGTCGCCACCAGCAGCATCGCGTCGCCGCTGGCGAAGCGCGCCATGGCCGCGTCCTTGATCTCGGGCGCGAGCTGGCCGTGGACGAGGACCACCGTGTCGCCGAACCGCTCCTTCAGCGCGGCGTAGCGCGCCTCCGCCGCTGCGATGTCGTCGCCCTCCCCTTCCGCTTCGCGCACCATCGGGCAGACCCAGTAGGCCTGCTGCCCGCCTGCGATATGCCGTCCGATACCCTCGACCACCTCGGCCAGCCGATCCTGTCCCACGACGCGGGTATCGATCGCCTGGCGGCCGGGCGGCAGTTCGTCGAGCCGGCTCACGTCCATCTCACCGTAATTCGCCAGCGTCAGCGTGCGCGGAATGGGCGTGGCGGTCATCGCAAGCGTATGCGGGGCGCGGCGCCCCTTCTTTGCCAGCATCAGGCGCTGAGCGACGCCGAAGCGATGCTGCTCGTCGATCACCACCAGCCCCAGATCCCTGTATGCCACGCTGTCCTGAAAGATCGCATGGGTGCCGACCACGATGTCGATGCTGCCATCCATCAGCCCCATCAGGATGCTCTCGCGCGCCCGCCCTTTGTCCCGGCCCGTCAGCAGCGCGATCTCGACACCCGTCGGACGCGCCATGGTACGCAGCGTTTCGAAATGCTGGCGCGCAAGCAGTTCGGTCGGGGCGAGCATAGCCGCCTGCGCGCCGGCCTCGACCGCGACCAGCATCGCCTCCAGCGCAACGACGGTCTTGCCTGCCCCGACGTCGCCCTGGAGCAAGCGCAGCATGGGCGCCTCCTGCGCCATGTCGCTCTCTATCTCTGCGATGGAGCGGGTCTGCGCCCCGGTGAGCGGAAACGGCAGGGCAAGCTTGCCGCGCAAGCCGCCGTCCCCCACCAGCGCCCGACCCTTGCGCGCGCGATTGTCCGCCCGGACCAGCATCAGCGCGAGGCTGTTCGCAAGCAGCTCGTCATACGCCAGGCGATCGCGCGCGCCGGCATTCTCGCCCCGGTGCGCCAGCTTCAGCGCATCGGACCAGTCGGGCCAGCCCTCGCGCTCGAACTGACCGGGCTCGATCCATTCGGGAAGGTCGGGCAGTTGCGCCATGGCCTGCGCTACCAGCGACGCGACCTTGGGTTGCGTCAGCCCTTCCGCCAAGGCGTAGACCGGCTCGCTCAACCTTTGCAGGCCCGCCCCGCCTTCTTCCATCACGTGATCGGGATGAACGATCTGCAGCATGTCACCGTAGCGTTCGAGCTTGCCCGCGACCCAGCGGGTCTCGCCCACCGGCAACTGCTTCTTCGCGGTGTAGGACGCGCGCCCGAAATAGGTCAGCGACAGGACATTGCCGATCACGTCCTGCGCCAGCACCCGGTAGGGCCCGCGCTGGTTCCGGCTGGAGCGATGCTCGGTCGGGGTCAGGCGCACGACAATCTGCTCGCCTTCCCCCGCCTCGTCCAGATTGTCGACCAGCCGCCGCGTCACGAAGCGTTCGGGCAGGTGATAGGCGACGTCCCGCACCCGCTCCAGCCCCAGCCGGTCGAGCGGCTTCTTGAGCTTTGGGCCGACACCGTCGAGGGTTTCGACCTGGGCGAACAGCGGATTGAGGATATCGGGCCTGCGCATGATCGCGCCTGCCTAACCGCTATCTGGCGGGATGACGAGATGCCGGTCGCACGCTAAGGGAGCGCGCATGACCGGCGAACCCAACCTCCCGACCCGTTTCGCGCGGGCCAAGTTCCGCTCCTGGCACCGCGGCACGCGCGAGGCCGATTTCATGATCGGCGGATTTTACGATCGCTACGCAGCCGACTGGGCCGAGGCCGAGCTCGTCTGGTTCGAAGCGTTGCTGGACCAGGACGATGTCGAGATCATGGCCTGGGCGCTGAAGACGCAGCCGGTGCCGGACGCCTTCGCCGGGCCGCTGATGGACGCGATGCAGCGGCTCGACTACGTGGAGATGTAACGGGGCCGCACCCACAGGCGCCCGGGGGAACCCGCGCCCGCTTGCCGCACTGTCTGACCTGACCATGCCCGACTTTTCCAAGATCCTGCAGGCGAAGCGCCCGCTCACCCTCGCCTCCGTCGCCCGCGGCGCGCAGCCGCTCGTGCTGGGCGACCTCGCCCGGGCCGCGCGTGGCCGCGCGGTCTTCATCGCGCCGGACGATACCGCGATGCGCGCGGTCAGCGATGCCGCGCGCTATTTCGCGCCCGAGCTGGAGGTGATCGAGTTCCCGGCCTGGGACTGCCTGCCCTACGACCGCGCGAGCCCCGCGCTGTCGATCAGCGCGCGGCGCCTTTCGGCGCTTCACCGCCTGCAGGCGGGCAAGGGCGAAGCGCAATTGCTGGTGACGACCGCCAACGCCGTCCTCCAGCGCGTGCTGACGCCGTTCCGCATCCGCGAGGCGGTGCGCGAGCTGAAGCCGGGCATCCAGATCGGACACGACAGCCTGACCGCCCTTCTCCAGCGGCAGGGCTATACCCGGACCGACACTGTGGTGGATGCGGGCGAATTCGCCGTGCGCGGATCCATCTTCGACATCTACCCTTCCGGCCTCGAAGGCGGGCTGCGGCTCGATTTCTTCGGCGACGAGCTGGAATCGCTGCGCCTCTTCGATCCCGGTACCCAGCGCACGACGGGCACGGTGGAAGGGTTTCTGCTGCTGCCCGCCAGCGAGGCCCTGCTCGACGATACGACGATCAAGCGTTTCCGCAGCCGCTATCGCGAACGGTTCGGCGCCAATGCCACGCAGGATCCGCTGTACGAGGCGGTCAGCGAGGGCCGCCGCATGGCCGGGATGGAGCACTGGCTCCCCCTGTTCGAGGACAAGCTGGCGACGCTGTTCGACCACCTTGGCGAAGCGGACGTGCTCGTGATGGATTCGGCGTCGCAGCAGGCGGCGGAAGAGCGGCTGACCGATATTGCCGACTATCATCGCCAACGCGGCGAGACCGGGGGGCAGAAGAAGGGCAGCTATCGCCCGCTCGATCCCGGCGCGCTCTACCTCTCGCAGGACGAGTGGGGCACCACCCAGTCCGACGCGCCGATCCACCGCACCAGCATCTTCGCCGAACCCGAAAACGACGGCGTGGTCGATTTCGGGTTCTCCTCCGCCCGCGATTTCGCGGCCGAGCGGGCACGCGGCGAGAACGTGTACGATGCGGCAAGCAACCATCTGAAGGCCCTCGGCCGGCAGGGCAAACGCCCCATCGTCGCCGCGTATTCGACCGGCAGCCGCGCCCGCATCGCCTCCATCCTGTCGGAAGCAGGGCTGGACGTGGCGCTGGCCGACAGCTGGCAGGACGCGCTGGGCAAATCGGCCAAGGGCCGGCCGAGCGCGGCGATCCTGCCGCTCGAAACCGGCTTCGCCAACGACGAGCTGGAAATCCTGACGGAGCAGGATCTGCTGGGCGACCGGCTGGTGCGGCGGCGACGCAAGCGTAAGGATTCCGACGCGTTCCTGGCGGAACTGCAGGCGCTCAATCGCGGCGATCTGGTCGTGCACACCGATCACGGCATCGGCAAATATCTCGGGCTGGAGCCGATCCCCGTCGGCAAGAGCCAGCACGATTGCGTGATGCTGGAGTATCGCGACGGCGACAAGCTCTACATCCCGGTCGAGAATATCGACGTGCTCAGCCGTTACGGCAGCAGCGAGGATGCGGTGCAGCTCGACCGGCTGGGCGGCGAGGCATGGCAGAAACGCCGCGCCCGCCTGAAGGAACGGATCACCGCCATCGCGGGCGAACTGATGCGGACCGCGGCCGAACGCTCGCTGAAGAAGGCACCGGTGCTCGAACCCGACGAGGCCGCCTACAACCAGTTCGTCGATCGCTTCCCGTGGCAGGAAACCGACGATCAGGAGAGCGCGATCGAGGATGTCCTGCGCGATCTCGAAACCGGCAGCCCGATGGACCGGCTGGTGTGCGGCGATGTCGGCTTCGGCAAGACGGAGGTCGCGCTGCGCGCCGCCTTCGTCGCCGCCATGAGCGGGCGCCAGGTCGCGGTCGTCGCGCCCACCACGTTGCTGGCGCGCCAGCACTACCAGAACTTCACCGACCGGTTCGCCGGTTTCCCGCTGAAGATCGGGCGCCTCAGCCGCCTCGTCTCGGCCAAGGAAATGAGCGACACCCGCACCGCTCTGGCCAAAGGCGATATCGACATCGTCGTCGGCACCCACGCAATCCTCTCCAAATCGACCGTGTTCCGGGATCTCGGCCTCGTCATCGTCGATGAGGAGCAGCGCTTCGGCGTGACGCACAAGGAAAAGCTCAAGCAGCTGCGCGCCGACGTCCACATGCTGACGCTGACCGCGACGCCCATACCCCGCACGCTGCAGATGGCGATGACGGGCCTGCGCGAGCTGTCCACCATCCAGACCCCGCCGGTCGATCGCCTCGCGGTGCGCACCTACGTGATGGAATGGGACGATATGGTGATGCGCGAGGCGCTGCTGCGCGAACATCACCGCGGCGGGCAGAGCTTCATCGTCGTGCCCCGCATCTCCGACATGGAGGGGATCGAGAAATGGCTGCGCGAGGCCGTGCCGGAGGTGAAGTTCGTCACCGCCCACGGCCAGATGGGCGCCGGCGAGATCGAGGAGCGGATGAGTGCGTTCTACGAACGCCAGTACGACGTCCTGCTTTCCACCACGATCGTGGAATCCGGCCTCGACCTGCCCAGCGCGAACACCATCATCATCCACCGCGCCGACATCTTCGGCCTGGCGCAGCTCTACCAGCTGCGCGGCCGGGTCGGACGCGCCAAGCTGCGAGCCTACGCCTATCTCACGCACGAGAAGGACGTCGCCCTGTCCGAAGTGGCGGAGAAGCGCCTGAAGGTGCTCGGCGATCTCGACAGCCTCGGCGCAGGGTTCCAGCTCGCCAGCCACGACCTCGACATTCGCGGCGCGGGCAACCTGCTCGGCGACGAACAGTCGGGCCATATCCGCGAGGTAGGCTTCGAACTCTACCAGTCGATGCTGGAGGATGCGATCCTGGCGGCCAAGGCAGGCGAAGCCGGGCTGGAGCGCGACAATCGCGATCTCAGCCCGCAGATCACGGTCGATGCCCCGATCATGATCCCCGACGACTACGTCCCCGACCTTGCGGTGCGCATGGCGCTCTATCGGCGCCTCAACCAGGCCGAGAACAAGGGCGAGATCGAGGCGATGGCCGCCGAGATGATCGACCGGTTCGGCGAATTGCCGCAGCCGACCAAGAACCTCATTCGCCTGATCGAGATCAAGCATCAGGCCATCGGGGCCAACATTGCCAAAATCGACGTCGGCGCGCGCGGCACGCTGGTCACGTTCCACAACGACAATTTCCCGGACGGACCAGGCCTCGTCGCCTATGTCGACCGGCTGAAGGACAGCGCACGGCTGCGCCCCGACATGAAGCTGGTCATCAACCGCGCCTGGGGCGACCCGCAAAGCCGGCTCAATGGCCTGTTCCAGCTGACCAAGGGTCTGAGCGGCATCGCCAGGAAGGCACGCAGGCAGGAACCGGCCACCGCCTAGTCGGCGTTGGCGAACAGGTCCGCGAAGGCCCGGGGCGCGAGGGGTTTCGCCCCCAGGAACCCCTGCCACTTGGTGCATCCCTCGGCGACGATCAGCACGCGCTGCGCCTCCGTCTCGATCCCTTCCGCGATCACCGCGATGTCGAGCGCGCGGGCCATGGCGACGATCCCGCGCATAACGGCAAGATCGCGCGGATCCTCCGCGATCCCTTCCACCATGGCCCGATCGAGCTTGAGAAAATCGAGCGGCAGCAGCTTGAGATAGCGAAAGTTACAGAAGCCCGCGCCGAAATCGTCGAGCGCGATCCGCATGCCGGCAGCTCGCACCGTGTCGAGCGTTTGCGCCGCCAGCTCCAGATCGGCGACCAGCACCTGCTCCGTGATTTCCAGCACGACGCGATCGGGGGCGAAAGCCATCCGGTCGCACAGGTCGAGCAGTGAGGCGGCAAGACCCGGCACGGCAAGATCGGCGGGCGTGATGTTGAGCGAGATATCCAGACCCGGCGGCCACGCACTGGCCGCCGACAGCGCCTTTTCCGCCACCTTGCGCGACAGATAGGCAGTCTGGTCGGCCCGCTCGGCAATCGAAAAGAGTGTGCCCGCCCCGATCTGGCCGAGGTCGGGATGGTCCCACCGCGCCAGCGCCTCCGCGCCCACGATGCGCGACCCGCGCGCCTCGTATTGCGGCTGGAAGCAGATGCTGATCTCGTCCCGCTCCAGCGCCTGGAACAGGTCGGCTTCCAGCTGGCGCGTGCTGATACCGGCGGGCGCCGTTTCCCGATCGATCCATTCGAGCCGCCGCCCGGCGGTGCGCTGCATGTCTCCGATCGCCTCGGCGAGGTGATCGAGCAGAAGGCCCGCATCGTCGCCCGGCACGGCGCGGATCATGGCCACACGCGGCCACAGGCGGAGCGCCGGCGCAGTGTCGCTGGGTGCGATCGGCTTGCTCATCGCATCGCCCAGCGCCTCGGCAAGCCACTGCCAGCGCTCGCGACTGCAGGGCCCGCGCGCCACGAGCAGGAACTTGCCGCCCCCCAACCGGGCCGTGAATGAATCCTGCAGCTCGAATTCGTCGCCGGCGAAATGCAGCAGGCGCTGGGCGATTTCGGCCAGCGTGCCGTCGCCGGCGGCCTCCCCGTAAGCGAGATTGACCGTGTCGAACCGCCCCAGCCCCAGCAGCATCGCGTGAACCTGCGGCCCGCGGCTCGTACCCCCCAGCCACGACCGCAAAAGCGTCCGGGCGGCGTGGTAATCGGGCAGGCCCGTCAGCTTGTCGCGTGAAATCGAAGACGTGTTCGGCATTGGGGCCACCTTAGCGCAATCGGGGCCTTGCGTCGCCGCGACTTTGCGCGCGTTGCCAAACGGGACAGCGGTCCATAGGGATGGGCGGCCTGAACGGCTGAGCGAGGGGATCGGCGATGAGCCGCAATCACGGTTTCGAACGGCTCGCCCTTGCGGCGGTGGACAGCGAGCGCGCGCACAAGGCCGCCGCCGAGCTGCGGGAAAATTTCGCGTTCGTTCCCCAAGCCGAAGCGGACGCGGTCGTCGTGCTGGGCGGCGACGGCTTCATGCTCCACACGCTGCACGCCATGCTCGATCGCGGCGAGGTGAAGCCCGTCTACGGCATCAACATGGGCACCGTCGGCTTCCTCATGAACCGTCCGCGCAGCCGCCCCGACCTGCTAGGCGTGCTGAACCGCGCAAGCAGCCTCGCGGTCGCGCCGCTGCGGATGGAGGCGAGCGACCAGGACGGCAATATCCACACGCGCTACGCCATCAACGAGGTCTCGCTGCTGCGCGAGACACGCCAGACCGCGAAGATCGAGGTCTTCGTTCGCGGCAAGACCCGCATAGAGGAGCTGGTTTGCGACGGTGTGCTGGTGGCCACGCCCGCCGGCTCGACCGCCTACAATCTGTCCGCCAACGGCCCGATCCTGCCGCTCGATTCGCAGCTGATCGCTCTCACCCCCATCAGCGCCTTCCGCCCGCGCCGCTGGCGCGGTGCGGTGCTGCCCGAAAGCAGCGATGTCCGCTTCCGCGTGCTGGAGCCCGACAAGCGCCCCGTCGCCGTCGTCGCCGACCAGACCGAATTTCGCGATATCGCCCAGGTTTCCATCGCGATTTCGAGGCAACAGGAGCTCACCTTGCTGTTCGACAAGGGGCATTCGCTGGACGAGCGCATCGTGGCCGAACAATTCGTCACTTAGCCGCTTGCAATCCCCGCCACGCCCCCATATAGGCGCACCCCTGACTTGCCGGGGGGAAACCTTGGCCGGCTGGTCCCCGATAGCTCAGCGGTAGAGTAGGTGACTGTTAATCACTTGGTCGTTGGTTCGAATCCAACTCGGGGAGCCATTTAGTCCGGTCGCAGGATCGAAGCGGTACCACTTCTCCGCACGGCGGCGTTTTCATTCGGATATGTCGGTTTCTTCCCGTGGCTGGTTTCGTACCAGCAGCGACGGGAAAAGCCGCGTGCAGATTACCAGCAGGGTGGGCACGCTCATCGTCGTGCAGATGTCCTTCAGGCTCTCGCCGAGCTGTATCGAGGGATACGCACCGCCCACGTGCAGGATGTCGTTCGCCTCGTTGGCGAGTTCCACCAGCAGAACCAGCAGCCAGGGCCAGGCGCTCGACAAACGGCGCCGCAGGATCGCTGCGAACATCACGAACAGCAGCGCACCGATCATGGCGTGAAGGCCATCGGCATTGATCAGCGAGGCGCGTTCGAAAACCGTCTTCTGATCGGCGACCGCAGCCGCGAACCAGGCGAGCACGGTGACCCAGTCGCCATTGCGCGCCATCGCGAGGACGCCGTGAAGATCGCCCGGGGTCACGATGACGCCAGCAGCCTGCCACCCACCCAGATGGTGAGCGCAGCGGTCATCCAGCGGATGATGCGCGGACTGAAGAACCGGAGCGCCAGCAGGCTGCCGATCTGGCCGCCCACGACCACCGCGATCATCATCGGCAGGCCGTAGGCGACCGCCTCGCCCAGCCGGTCCGGCCCGTTCTTCACCAGCTGGCCGACAAGCCCGAACGCCGAATTGACGAGGATGAACACGCTGGCCGTGGCCGCGATGGACCGGGCGCCGTTCCAGCGCGCGATATGCAGCAGCGGCGCGAGGAATATGCCCCCGCCGATGCCGACAAGGCCCGCGATATAGCCCAGCGGCGCCGCGAACCAGGGCACGAAGCGAGCCAGGCGGCCCGGTCGGTCGTCGCCCTCCGCCTGCGGCAGCAGCAGCGCGATACCTGCGAGGACGAGACTAAAGCCCAGCAGCAGAAAGAACGATTTCTCCCCGATAGGGGTCAGCCCGCCAAGGAGTGCGGCGGGCGCGGCGATCCCGGTCAGCAGGAGGGCGCCGCGCCACGGGATCACCTTCGCGCGGGCGAAGCGCACCGTGCTGCCGCTCACGACCGCCAGGTTGCAGCACAGGGACAACACCGGCAGCAGCCGGTAGTCGAACCCCGCCAGCGCGAGCAGCGCGCTGTAGGTCGATCCGCCGCCGAACCCCACCGACGCGTAGAGCAGGGCCGTGGCGAAGAACGCCCCGGCGAGCCACAGAATGCCCACGTGCCCTGCCCTTTACCGGATCAGCCGGCCGCGCCGTGGCAATGCTTGTACTTGCTTCCCGAACCGCACGGGCATGGCGCGTTGCGGCTGATCTCCATCTCTGCGTAGGGATTGTCGCCCTTCGCCGAGACACCGCCCGGGCTCGCCGCGGCGCGGGGACTGCCCGCGAGTGAACCGAAGAGGCCGGCCTGCGAGGACGAACCGTCGCCATCGTTCGAATCGTCGAGACCGGTCAGGGGATCGATATGCCCGGTCAGGAAATCCGGCAGGTCGGGCAGCGTGGGCTGCGGCGGCGGCGCCATCCGGAACTCGCTCTTGATGAGGATGCCCGTCACGTCCTCGCGCAGCTTGTCGAGCATGTTCTCGAACAGGCCGAATGCCTCCTGCTTGTATTCGTTGATCGGGGTCTTCTGCGCATAGGCCCGCAGGAACACGACCTGGCGCAGCGCATCGAGCGTCGCGAGGTGTTCCTTCCAGTGGTAGTCGAGCCGTTCCAGCAGGATCGACTTTTCCACCCGCCGCCAGATGTCGGGGTCGGTTTCGGCGGTCTTGGCCGTCATGCGTTCATCGACCATCTGTTCGATGCGCTGTTCGATGAGCTCCGGCTCGATCGCCTCTTCTTCCAGCCATTCGTCTAGCGGCGGCTGCAAGCCGAGGACCTCCTCCAGCCGCTCGCGCAGTCCCTCGACGTTCCACTGCTCGGGATAGGAGCCCGGCGGGCAGGCCTCCGCCACCATCGTGTTGATGGTGTCGTGGCGCATGTCGGCGACGACATCGTCGACCGCCTCGCTGTCCATGATCTCGCTGCGCTGTTCGTAGATGACCTTGCGCTGGTCGTTCATGACGTCGTCGTATTCGACGACCTGCTTACGCACGTCGTAATTGCGCGCCTCGACCTTCTTCTGCGCGGTCTCGATGGCCTTCGACAGCCACTTGCTGCCGATCGCCTCCCCGTCTTCCAGGTTGGAGTTCATCATGCGCGCGAACAGGGTGTCGGGGCCGAAGATGCGCAGCAAATCGTCTTCCAGGCACAGGTAGAAGCGCGACAGGCCCGGGTCGCCCTGGCGGCCGGAGCGCCCGCGCAGCTGGTTGTCGATGCGGCGGCTTTCGTGCCGTTCGGTGCCGAGCACGAACAGGCCACCCGCCTCCAGCACCTGCTGCCGCTCCTCGGCGACCTCCTGCTTGATCTTGGCGATGGCCGCCTCGCGTTCGGGGCCGTCTTCCATGCCGGAAAGCTCGTCCTCAATCCGGAACTCGACATTGCCGCCCAGCTGGATGTCGGTGCCGCGGCCGGCCATGTTGGTCGCAATGGTCACCGCGCCGAGGCGCCCGGCCTGCGCCACGATATGCGCCTCGCTCTCGTGGAAGCGGGCATTGAGGACCGAGTGCTTCACCTTCTCCTGGTCGAGGAAGTGGCTGAGCAGTTCGGACTTCTCGATCGTCACCGTGCCGACCAGCACCGGCTGTCCGGTATCGGCCTTCTCCTTGATCGCCTTGGCGATCGCCTGGAACTTGTCCTGCGTGTTCTTGTAGAAGACGTCGTCCTCGTCGATGCGCTGGACCGGGACGTTGGTCGGAATCTCGACCACGTTCATCTTGTAGATGTCCCAGAATTCCGGAGCCTCGGTCGCGGCAGTACCCGTCATGCCCGACAGCTTGGGATACATGCGGAAATAGTTCTGGAAGGTGATCGAGGCCATGGTCTGGTTCTCGGGCTCGATCTTGACGCCTTCCTTCGCCTCCACCGCCTGGTGCAGGCCGTTCGACCAGCGCCGCCCGTCCATCATGCGGCCAGTGAACTCGTCGATGATGACGACTTTCCCGTCCTTCACGATGTAGTCGGTGTCGCGCTTGTACATAACGTTGGCGCGCAGCGCCTCGTTCAGGTGATGCACGACCTGCGTGTTCTCGACGTCGTAGAGGTTCTCTGTCTCGAGCAGGCCCTGTTCGATCATCAGCTGCTCGATCGCCTCGGTCCCGTCCTCGGTCCAGGTGATCGTGCGCGCCTTCTCGTCGGCTTCGTACCAGTCGGGTTCGACGTTCTTCACCACCGCGTCGATCGCGATGTAGAGGTCGGTCTTGTCCTCGGTCGGCCCGGAAATGATCAGCGGGGTGCGGGCCTCGTCGATCAGGATCGAATCGACCTCGTCGACGATCGCGTAGCTGAAGGGGCGCTGCACCATCTGGCCGCGCTCGTGCTTCATGTTGTCGCGCAGATAGTCGAAGCCGAATTCGTTGTTGGTGCCGTAGGTGATGTCCGCGGCATAGGCGTCGCGCCGTTGCTGCTCGCCCAGATTGGGCACGATCACGCCGACCGTCAGGCCCATCCACCGATAGAGCTGCCCCATCCATTCGGCATCGCGCTTCGCGAGGTAGTCGTTCACGGTCACGACGTGGACGCCCTTGCCCTCGATCGCGTTGAGATAGGTCGCGAGCGTTGCGACCAGCGTCTTGCCCTCGCCCGTGCGCATTTCGGCGATCTCGCCGCGATGGAGGACGATGCCGCCGATCAGCTGGACGTCGAAATGCCGCATGCCGAGCACGCGAACCGATGCGTCGCGCACGGTGGCGAACGCTTCGGGCAGGATGTCGTCGAGCGTCTTGCCCCCCGCGAGCTGGTCGCGGAACTTCTGCGTCTGGGCCTGCAATTCCTCGTCGGTCAGCGCCTGGATCTGCGGTTCGAGCGCATTGACCTGGTCGACGACGCGGGACAGCGATTTGACGTAGCGTTCGTTCGAGGAGCCGAAGATCGCCTTACCGATATTCTGGAACATGGACATGGGTTTTGCGTGCCTTTGCGGGGCTGGAATTATGTGGGAAAGCGCCCGGCACGCGTCGGTGCCGGGCGAGAATACGACGTCGGAAGAAGGTGACGGCGCGCTATTCGAGCGCGCGGTCGACCCGGACGCGCGTGGCCGGAACCGGGTCGGTCGCGACCGCGGCGGCCGGTTCCACCGGGGCCTCGCTCTCGCGCACCAGCGCGGGCGCAATCGCCAGCCGCTGCGCCGCGGAGGCGGGGACGCACGCCGTCTCGGCCTGCGCCGCGCATGCGACCTCCGCCGCCTGTGCCGGTTGCACGGACGCGATTTCGCCCGACACGGCAAGGCCGGTGATCAGGGCGAGGAGGGTGAACAGCTGCCGCAGCATGGTGCCTCGCTAGATAGCGACAATGGCTTCAAAGTCCATCGCTCTTGACGCGAACCGGCGCACCGCTAGGCGCTTGGACCTATGGATATCGCCCGCTCCCCCCTCGCCCGGCCGTTTCCCGACCTGCCATCGATCGACGGCGTCACGCTGCGCATCGCGCGCGCCGGTTACAAGGACTGGGACCGGTGCGACCTCACCCTGGCCGAATTCGCGCCCGGAACCAGCGTCGCGGGCGTGTTCACCCGCAATGTCTGCTGTTCGAGCGAAGTCGAGCTGGGGCGCGAGCAGGTGAAGGCAGGCCAGGCCCGCGCGCTCGTCGTCAACGCGGGCAATTCCAATGCCTTCACCGGCTATCGCGGGCGCGAGGCGGTGGAACAGATCATGGGTCAGGTCGCGGGCGCGCTCGATTGCGACCCGTCACAGGTTTTCGTGTCCTCCACCGGCGTCATCGGCGTTCCATTGCCCAAGGACAAGGCACGGGCAGGGATCGCCGCCGTGATAGAGGCCGAAGCCTGCTCGTGGGCGGATGCGGCGAACACCATCGCCACGACCGACACCTTCGCGAAAGGCGCGGGTGCGGCGGCGATGATCGGCGACACGCGCGTCGAACTCGCCGGCATCGTCAAGGGGAGCGGCATGATCGCGCCCGACATGGCGACCATGCTCGGCTACGTCTTCACGGACGCGGCCGTGGCGCCCGCATTCCTGCAGGAATGCCTCTCACGCGCCACCCGCGGCACGTTCAACGCCATTACCGTCGACAGCGACACCTCCACCAGCGACACCGTGCTCGCCTTCGCCACCGGCAAGGCGGGGCATGCCGAACTGGCGGACTGGCAAAGCCCCGGCGCGGACGCGTTCTACGCCGCGCTGGAAAGCGTCTGCCGCGAGCTTGCGCATTTGGTGGTGCGCGACGGGGAAGGCGCGCGCAAGTTCATCGAGGTGCGCGTAGCGGGTGCGGTGTCGGACGAAAGCGCGCATCGCGTCGCGCTGGCCATCGCCAACTCGCCGCTCGTGAAAACCGCCATCGCCGGGGAGGATGCCAATTGGGGACGCGTCGTGATGGCGGTCGGCAAGGCGGGCGAACCGGCCGACCGCGACCGGCTGTCGATCGGCTTCGGCGGGCACTGGGCGGCGCGCGAGGGCCAGCCGCTGGCCGATTACGACGAAGAGCCGGTGGCCGCGCACCTGCAGGGCAGCGAGATCGCCATCGAGGTCGATCTCGGCCTGGGAACGGGCAGCGCGACCGTGTGGACCTGCGATCTCACGCACGGCTATATTTCCATCAATGCGGACTATCGTTCGTGAGGGGGCGCGCATGAGCATGCTCGACCGGGAAATCCTCGCGCTGGTGCGCCGCGCGACCGAAGACGTCATCCTGCCACATTATCGCGACCTCGCCGGCGCCGAGGTCGAGGAGAAGGCGCCGAACGATCTCGTCACCGCCGCCGACCGCGAGAGCGAGGCATTGCTGGCCGAAGGGTTGGCCAGGCTCAATCCCGGCATCGCCATCGTGGGCGAGGAAGCTGCCCACGCCGACGAGGCGGTGATGGATCGGCTGTCCGATCCGTGTTGGATCGTCGACCCGATCGACGGGACGAACAATTTCGCGAACGGACGCGCGCCGTTCGGCATTCTCATCGCGCTGGCCGAGGGCGGCATCGCGCATTCCGGCTGGATCTACGACTGTCTGACCGGGCGCTTCTGCGCCGCGCATCGGGGCGCAGGCGCCTTCGTCGGGGGGGAGCGGATCGCGGCGCGGGAAACGGGCGAAGCGAAGCCCGTCGCCGCCATCTCGACCGTGTTTCTGGACGAGGCGGAGCGCGAGGCCATCCGCGAGCACATCGCGCCGCATTATCGCATGGTGGACATCCCGCGCTGCGCCGCGGAACAATATCCGCGTCTGGCGCTGGGCGAGAACGACGTCTCGGTATTCAACCGCGCCCTGCCCTGGGATCACGCGGCGGGGGCGCTATGGCTGAACGAAGCGGGCGGCAAGGTCGCGCGCCCGAACGGAGACCCCTACCGGGTCGACGAGTGGGAACGCACCGGCCTGATCGGCGCGGCAAGCCCGGCCCTGTGGGACGACCTTGCCGCGCGTCTGGCGAAAATGCCCTAGAGCTGCTGCTCGATCCAGCCCTTGAGCTGGTTCTTCGGCGCCGCGCCGCGCATGTTGGCGACCGGCTTCCCGTCCTTGAACAGCAGCAGGTACGGGATCGCCTGGACGCCGAAATTGCTGGCCGTGTCGGTGTTCGCCATGATGTCCACCTTGGCGATCGTAACCTTCTCGCCCAGCTCGTCGCTGATCTCTTCCAGCGCCGGGGCGATCATCTTGCACGGGCCGCACCAGTCGGCCCAGAAATCGACCAGCACGGGCTTGTCGGAATCGAGCACGTCGGCCTGGAAGCTGGCATCGGTTACGGTCTTGGTGGCCATCTGAAATTCTCCTCTTCACGCGCCGGGGGGCGCGGCTGTCTGCCTGTCTATTTAGGGGGCCGGTCGGTTACCTCAAGCGGCGGCGCCGCAAAGCCTTTCTGCTGACCGCCCAATTGCGGCTCGTGCCGCGCCAGCACTTCGCCTGGAACCGCGATCAGACGCGGGGTCTGGGTATAGAGCAGCGCCGCCGCGATCGTGCGGTCGGGATAGATCGTGCGCAGCACCGCCGCATAGGCGCCCATCTGCGCGAGCGTCGCCGCCGGAACATCGTCCAGCGTGGCGGGCGGGCGACGGGCGGTCTTGAAATCGACCACGGTGATGCGGCCCGGCTCCACCAGCAGGCGGTCGGCGGTGCCCGCCACGACCTGCCCCCCGACGACCGCCGCCAGCGGTACCTCCGCCAAGGCGTCGGGACCGAAGACGGCGGCGAATTCCGGCTTGTCGAGGACGGCCAGCGCCGCCCTCAGGATTTCACCGCGCTGCTCCGGCACAAGATCGCTCGCCTGCCGGGCAAGCCACGCCTCGGCACGCGCCTCGCGCTCGGCGCGCGGAATGCCCGGCAATCGTTCCAGCAGGCGATGGATCACCACGCCCCGGCGCGCGGCGTCGGTCAGCGCGGCAGTGGGCAGCGGCGGATCCGCCCCCTGGTCCTCCCCCGCGCCCGACGGCGCGAGCGGCCGAGGCGGTTGCTGTTCGGGCCCGATCGGCTCGCACGCCCATTGCGGAAGGTCCGCAGGTTCGGCCGCGACGTCCTTCGACCCGGCCGGCGCCGCAGGGGCGAGTGCGCCCCATTCGCGGCGCGTACCCCAGATCGGATCGGACAGCTCCTCCCCCTCGAACAGTGGCGCGAGCCGCGCGTACCAGCTGTCGGGCGCCGGCGTCTCCTCGCGCACTCCCAGCGCGCCGCCGATATAGAGCGCTTCTTCCGCGCGCGTCATGGCGACGTAGAGCAGCCGCCAGTGCTCCTCGCGCTCCGCCCGGCGCGCCGTCTCGTGCGCCGCCGCGATCGGGCCGACGCGCTCCGCCCCCGACAAGGGCGGTAGCGGAACCGACTTCCCGCTCGCCTCTTCCTCCAGCGAGAGGCCACGCACGGCCGAGCGGTCGGGATTGCCGGTCGCATCCGCCAGCACGACGATCGGGGCCTGCAAGCCCTTCGATCCGTGGACGGTCATCACCCGGACCAGCCCCTCGCTCGCGCCGGGCTCGCGCTTCAGCTCGCCCTCGCCTGCGTCGAACCACTGGATGAAGCCCTGCAGGCTGGCGGTATGCGCCGCGCTGTAGGCGAATGCGGCGTTGACCAGTTCGTCGATCGGGTCGTTCGCCTCGTGGCCCAGCCGCGCGACCAGCTTGCGCCGGCCCTGCCACGGCCCCGTCAGCATCCAGTGCAGCAGCGCCTCCGGCGGCTCGAAATCGACCCGGCCGAGCAGAGCGCGCAATCGCTCGACCGTCGCCCGCACCAATGGTTCGTCGCTGCGGCGCAGGTGCGTCCACAGCGGGACACCCTTTTCGCGCAAGGCGTGGGCGAGAAGATCGTCCTGGCTCCAGCCGCCCAGGGGCGAAACGAGCAGGTTCGCCAGGGCAAGGTCGTCCAGCGGCTGCGCAGCAAACCGCAGCGCCGCCATCAAATCCTTCACCGCCAGCGGCGCGCCGAGGCGCAGACGGTCGACCCCCGCCACCGGCACCCCCGCCGCGTGGAGCCGCGCGACGATCAGCCCGGCCAGCGCGCGCCGCTTGCGTACCAGCACCATGATGTCGCCGGCCTGCGCATTGCGGTGCCCGCCCTTCACCAGCGGGTGTCCGTCGGTCAGCCAGGCCTTCACCTGCGCCGCGATCCGGTCCGCCATCGCGCGTTCGGGGGCGGGGAGCCATTCGTCGGACGGTTCCTCCTCGCCCGGCGCATCCTCCTCCTCGCCGCGCGCGGCGGCGATCGGGTGCCACAGCGCGACCAGACCGGGTCGATCGTCGCCGACATGCGGCTCGGGCGGATCCGACAGGCCCAGCTGGTCCGCCCCGATCGCGTCGATCGCCGCGTCGACGAAGGCGAGCACGGGCTGCGCCGTGCGGAAACTCTGCCCCAGCCCCAGCGGGCGCAGACCGCGCAAGTCGATCGGCGCAGCCCCCTTGGTCTCGCGCGCGAGGTCCTGCGCATTCGCGATCGCCGCGTCGATCTCGCGCGCGTAGACATCCTTCTGGGCGGCGAAATTCTCGGGGCTGGTCCCCTGGAAGCCGAAGATCGCCTGTTTGTAGTCGCCCACGACGAAGATCGTTCGCAGCCGCCCGTCGCGTTGCCCCAGCCCGGTGAAGAAATCGCCCGTCAGTGCTCGGACGATCGCCCATTGCTGCGCATTGGTGTCCTGCGCCTCGTCCACCAGGATATGATCGAACTGCCGGTCCAGCTTGTAGCGGATCCACTGCGCCAGGTCCGCTTCCTCCAGCAAGGCGGCGGCGCGGCGGATCTGGTCGTCGAAATCGATGAAGCCTTCGCGCCGCTTCGCCTCGTCCCAGGCGAGCGCGAACTTGCGCCCCAGCGCAAGGGCCGGGGCCAGCCATTCGGCCAGCGCGAGCAGCGTCAGCCGTTCCTCCACCTGCCGCACGGCGTCCAGCACGGCGAGCGCGTGGCCTTCATAGGCGGGATCGCGCTTGGCGATGTGGGCGAGGTTCTTGGGCTTGAACTCCGCCGTCTTGGTGAACAGCGTGCCGTAGAAATCGCCCAGCGTCGCCAGCCGCTGCGCCGGATCGCGGGCGAGCCACGCCTCGATCGCGGCGGCGCCCTCGCGCCCGCCCTTGGTGTCCCAGTCCGCCAGCGTGGCGAGGCAGGCCTGCAGCGATCCGCAGTCGAACGCCTCGTCCGCGCACATCTGCGCGACATCGTCCTCGGCGCAATCGGCGGGCAGGCCGAGCAGCGCCAGGAGCCGCCCGCGCAAATCGCCCTGCCAGCCGGCGGGTCCGGTCCACAGATCCAGCGCCTCGGCACAGGCCATCAGCCAGGCGCGCGCCTTGTCGGGCCCCAGCCGGACGGACAGCATCGCGAGCGCGTCGCGATCCGCCGCGTCCTGTTCCAGCAGGATGTCGGACAGCACCTGCCGCTCCAGCAGCGCGCGGTCCCGGTCCTCCATCGCCCGCGTGCCCGGCTGCAACCCAGCTTCTTCCGGGAAAGCCGCCAGCAGCCATTGCGAGAAGGCGTGGATCGTATCGATCCGCAGCCCCCCGCCGGGGCAATCGAGCACCCGCGTGAACAGCGTGCGCGCCAGTGTGCGCGTCGCATCGTCGGTCGACGCGCCGATGGCCGCGAGATCGGTGGCGAGCGCGGTGTCGCCCATCCGCACCCAGCTCGCCAGCACCTCGTTGACGCGCGTCGCCATCTCGGCCGCGCCCGCTTTCGTGAAAGTGAGGCACAGGATCGTCTCCGGCGCATTGCCCGCCAGCAGCAGGCGCAGCACCCGGGCGGACAGCACCTGCGTTTTGCCCGTGCCCGCGCTCGCCGACAACCACACGCTGTCGCGCGGATCGACCGCCAGCGCCTGGTTCGCCTTCAGCGGATAGACCAGCCGCCCGCTCACGCCTCGCCCTCCAGCCCGAGCCATTCTTCCAGCCGCATCAGCTGGTCGTAGGTATCGTAGCCCTTCGCATCGGGATTGAGCCGCGCCGTGAAAGGCTCGGCGCCCACGATCCAGCGGGTCAGCGCGTCGTCTAGATAGTCCTGCGCGGTGGGCAGGAAATCCTCGGGCGCAATCCCGGTGCGCGCATTACCGACCTTGAGCGGGGTTTCGATATAGCCGAACCCGGTCTCGGAACGGCCCTTACCGTCCTTGCCGAGCGACCAGTATTCGAACATTTCGGCCGCGCCCTCGATCCCGTGCTCCGCGAAGCCGCCGGCCTCCACCATCAGACCCAGCGTGCCCAATTGCAGCGCGTAGCCGCGTTCCACCTGCGCTTTCGACGGGGGGCCGCCGGTCTTGTAATCGACCACCGCGAAGCCGCCGCTAGCCAGGCGGTCGAGCCGGTCGATGCGGCCGAAGATCTCCACCCCGTGCCGTTCGAACGCGCCCCATTTCTCGATCAGGGTGGGCTCACGCGCCGGATCGGCGGCGATGGTGCTCTCGATCCATTCCAGCGCCTTCAGCAGCCGCGGCTCCCACAAGGCGCGCGTCAGCGGGTGGTGGTCCATGCGGGCAAGCTGGCGCTGCGCCACATCGAACAGGTTCCCGCCCCCCTGGTGCCAGTCCTGCAGGATGTCGTGCGCGACCTGGCCCTGCCACGCCGCCGTCGGCTCGGCATCCAGCGGGTCGAGCTCCTTCAGGCGCAGGATGGACGAGGCGTAGAACTGGTAGGGATCGGACCGCAGCCGGTCGAGCGCGGTCACGCTGATCCGCACCCGGCGCGCACCGGGGTCGGGGCGCGGCTCCGGTCGGGAGTAACGCGCGGCAGGCTCCGCCCGGTCGAGCGCGCGGGCGAGCCGGGGCAGCGCCGTTTCGCGATGCCGCGGTTCCAGATCGCCGAGCAGCGCCTTGACCCGCAACAGGAAGCGCGACGGGATGGCGGGCCCGTCCGCATCGCGCGACGAACGGCTGAGCAGGACCTCTGGCGCGCCCATCGCGCCGGCGAGATCGTGAGCGGCGAGCCCGATGCGAAAATCGGCTCCCGGCACGCCGAGCGCGCGCAGGATCGCCGGGGCGAGCAGCGGATCGACCGCGGGCCGGCCCGGCCACTTGCCCTCGTTCAATCCCGCACAGATCATCAGATCGGCACGGGTCATACGGCTTTCGAGAAGGCCGTAGATCGCGATGCGGGGATGGCCGCCATAGGGCGGGCGCACCGCCACCGCTTCCATCGCATCGCCCAGCACGGCGTGAAGATCGCGCGGGGCGACCTGCGTTTCCAGCGCCCGCGCCTGATAGCGCAGATCGTCGATGAACTGCGCCAGCGCGCGACCGTCCTCGCGCGACCACAGCGCGTCGCCGCACAGCGCCTCGCCCGCCTCCACCAGTCGGTCGAGCAGCCCGGCCAGATCATGGGGCACGGTGCCGCGTAACGGGGCCAGAAGGCCTTCCACCCCGGCCCACCACTCCGCCAGCCCCGCCTCCGCAGCGATCCGCGCCAGCGCCTCCGCCCCCGCTGCCGGGCGCGGGCCGCGCAGCGCCAGTTCGAGGCGCCGCAGCTTCGCCAGCCAGTCGCGCCGCGCCTCGCCGTCGCCCGCACGCACCAGCGGATGGCCCAGCATCGCGACCAGCGGAACCGGCGCCCAGCGTTCGCCGAAGGCCTCCGCCATCAGCAGCACCATTCGGCCCGCGACGGTCTGCGCCAGCGGTCGCCCGGCGCTGTCGTCGGCCTCGATGTTCCAGCGCCGCAGATGCTGCACTACTCGGCGCGCCAGCGACCGGTCGGGCGTGACCAGCGCGACGCGCCGTTCGGGCACCGCGATCGCTTCGCGAATGGCGAGCGCGATGGTCTGCGCCTCTTCCTCCGGCGTCGCGGTTTCCATCACCCGCACCCCGGCGAGGCGGCGCTTCTCTGCCGGCAGGTCGATCCAGCGCCGGCTCGCTTCGGGCGGCAGGAACAGCGCGCTGATCGCGTGGCTGCGCTCCGGCACGGCGGCGGCCATGCCCCGGCGATGCCAGGGGCGCACCTCCGCCCGCGCGACGCCCATGCGATTTAGGAGCAGCTTCAGATGATATTGCGGATGGGTGACGGCATCGCCGCGCGCGAAGGGGGGATCGCCCGGCCCCGGCGCCTGCCCTGCACGGCCCAGTTCGTCCCACACGTCCTGCTCCATCGCGAGGTCGAGGTCGGGCAGGATCACCGCACCCTGCGGTAACTGCGAAATCACTTTTAGTAACCGCGCCAGGGCCGGGGCGGCGCTGGTCACGCCTGCCGCCACGATCGGATCGCCCGGCGGCTGCGCCTTCCAGCGTTGCGCCGCATGGTCGAACAGGCGGTTGCGGCGCTCCGCCGCGTCGATCCGCCCCTCCTGCGCCAGCCGCGCGTTCCAGTGCGCCTGGACGATCGCGAACCGGCGCAGCGAATTCTGCCAGTGCCCGGCGAGGTCGCCGAGGAGGTCGAGGACCGCTTCCCCGCGCAGGTCCGCCGGGGCGATATCCTCCACCAGCAGGCGGTCCATCACCCGCGCCATGTCGCGCGCCAGCCGGAACAGCGCGGGGCCCTGCGGTGCCTCGTCCCCGAATTCGCGCGCGATGATCTGCGCCAGCGCCAGCCACCGCCAGGTGGGGTCGGCGCCGGGCGGAATGTCGGGCGCGCCGAGGGGGTCGAGCAACGCGCCCAGCGTCTCGTCGAGATCGAGATCGCCGACCATCGCCATGCGCGGCAGCAGCATGCCCTGCCGCTCTTCGTTGGCGAGATGGCGCACGAACGCCTCCGTCACGCTGCGGGCCGCGCGCGCGCTGGGCAGGATCAGGGTGAGATGGGCGAGCCCTGTATCGGGCCGCGCATATCGCGGGACGAGGCCGGCCACCAGCGCGTCGGCGAAGCCGCGATGCGCCGCGATCGAATAGAGCCGGGGGTGGCTCGCCTCAGCCACCCGACAGCACGGCTTCGGTCGGGGCGATGGCGGCGGGCGTGCCCACTTCGAACCACAGGCCGGTGAACGGCAGGCCGTACAGGCGCCCTTCTCCGATCGCGCGCTCCCACAATTGCATCGTGCCGAACGCCCCGTCCGGCGCGTCGCGCAGCAGGCGATGGCTCACGATCTGGATGCCGGTGTAGATGAACGGCGCGATGCGCCCCGGCCGCCGCCGCGCGATACGGCCCCGCGCATCGAGGTGGAAGTCGCCCGGCCCGTCGAAATTCATGGCCCGCGCGTGCGGCACCACCAGCAGCAGCACGTCCATCTCCTCCGGATTCCAGCGCCGCGACAGTTCGACGAATGCGTTGGTCGGCCCGTCGAGCCAGATGTTGTCGGAGTTCAGGCAGAAGAACGGATCGGGCAGCAGCGACTGCGCCTTCACCATGCCGCCTCCCGTTTCGAGCAGCTGCGCGCGCTCGTCCGAGATGGTGATTGCGGGCGCTTGCCGCGCGTCGAAATGCGCCTCCAGCGCATCGGCGAGGTAATGGACGTTGACTACCGCCTTCGCCACGCCCGCCTCCGCCAGCCGGTCCAGCGCATGATCGATCAGGGGTTTGCCCGCGACCCGGACCAGCGGCTTGGGCTGGCTGGCAGTGAGCGGGCGCATGCGCTTGCCCAGCCCCGCCGCCATGACCATCGCGGTGTCGGAAACCAGTGCGGTCACCGGATTTCCCCGCCAGAGGTATCGCGGATATTGCGATCGATATTGGCATCGAACCAGCGCGCGACCGGCGCCAGTGCCGGATGGGCCAGATCGCGCTCCATTGCTTCCCAGACGCGCGGGACCATCGCCATGTAGCGGGCCTTGCCGTCGCGCTTCCACAACCGGGTGAAAATGCCTACGATCTTGGCGTTGCGCTGCCCGCCCAGCCGCGCATAGTCGGCGGCGAAATGCTCGCCGGGATCGGCTGCGGCAAGATAACGGTCCAGCATCGCACGCTCCAGCGCGGGCGAGACGTCGCGGCGCGCATCCTGCAACAGGGACACCAGATCGTAGGCCGGATGTCCGACCAGCGCATCCTGGAAATCGATCAGCCCCTGCGCGCCGGAGCCATCAGGGCCCGGATTCAGCAGCATGATGTTCTCGGCATGATAGTCGCGCAGCACGGTGACGCCTGGTTGCTGGCGGTCCAGCAGGGGGGCTAGCGCCTCCTCCCACGCCGCGTCGTAGCCGGGCTCGTCCACGCTCAGCCCCATTGCCGGGCAATACCATTCCACGAACAGGCGCGCCTCGCGCAGATAGGTCGCCATGTCGTACGGCGCGAACGGGCCCGGCGGGGACGCGGCGAGCGGCAGCAGCGCATCGACCGCGGCGGCATAGGTCCGCTCCTCCGCCGCCGGGTTCGCATCCAGCCAGTCGCGCATCCGGTCGGTCCCGAAATCCTCGGTCAGCACCCAGCCTTGCGCGCGATCCTCGGCCAGGATCGCTGGCGCGCGCAGTCCGTTCGCGGTCAGCCACTGCGCCACGGTCAGGAACGGCTCCGGGTCCTCGTGCGGCGGCGGCGCGTGCATCAGCATCGCCCGCGACCCGTCCTTGATCAGGCGGAAATAGCGCCGGAAACTCGCATCGCCCGGGATAGGCTCGACCATGGCCCCGGCCCAGCCCGCCTGCCCCAGAAAGCGCTCTGCCCCATCGGGGAGCGGGGAATCGAAATCGCTCATGGCAGGCGTCCTAGCCAATCGGCATTGCCTTCGACAGTGGCCATCCGGCCTCGTCCTGCAAAATCGAGCCGGACCGACAGGCAGGCCGGATCGTGCGCGAAGCCCCCCGCACGCTCGGGCCATTCGGCGATAAGAGCGGCGCCGTCGCGATAATCGTCGAGCCCGATCTCCTCCGCTTCCTCGGGCCGTTCGAGCCGGTAGAAATCGGCATGCGCGACCGGCGGATCGAGCGCCTCGTAGAGCTCGATGATGGTGAAGGTGGGCGAAGGAACCTCGCCCGCGTGCCCCAGCGCCTTCAGGATCGCGCGCGCGAGCGTCGTCTTGCCCGCGCCCAGCGAACCCGACAGTGCCACCACGTCGCCCGCGCGCAATGCCTGCGCGATGTTCTGGGCAAGGCCGTCCATCGCGGCCAGATCCGGCAGATCGATGCGGCGCGTCGTCACGGCAGCACGATCTCCGCCACGGTGCCGGAGCCCCGGCGCGAGCGGATGTCGAACTGTCCGCCCTGCGCCTCGATCAGTTGCCGCGCCAGCGGGATGCCCAGACCCTGGCGCCGCTCCAGCCCGCCGCCCGCACCGGTCCGCAGACCCTCCAGCGCCCGCCGCAACTGGTCCGCATCCATGCCCGGCCCGGTATCGGCGATGGTGATGCGCGTCCCCTCGCGGCTGCGCGCCAGCTCGATCGTGATGCGACCGCCCTGCGGCGTGACGGCGATGGCATTGTCGAGCAGATTGCCGATCGCGCGCGCGAGCTGGCGGGGATCGACCTCCACGCGCATCCGCGCCCCGCCCTTCAGGTCCAGCCGCAGCCCGCCCTTGGTAATCGCATCCTCCCGCGCCCGCGCGGCCTTCGCCACCAGCGGTTGCAGTTCGACCAGTTGCTTGGCCACGGGCAGCAGCCCCGCTTCGCTCTGCGACAGGTCGAGCACGTTTTCGACCTGCTCGGTCAGGCGCGCGACCGATTCGATGATCGCGCCGACATATTCCCGGCCCTGCTCGCTCAATTCCCCGGCCGCGCCGGCGTCCAGCAATTCCGCGAACCCGCCGATGGAGGTGAGCGGAGAGCGGAATTCGTAGGACATGTTGGCGAGGAACCGCGCCTTGACCTGATCCGCCTGCTCCAGCGCCTCGGCCCGCTCGCGCAGCGCCGTTTCCGCCTGTTCGTTCGCGGTCACGTCCAGCGTGGTGAGCAGGCCGTTGCCATCGGGCAGCGGCACGCCCGCAAACTCCAGCGTATGACCATTGGCCAGCCGCACGCGTCCGGCCCGGCCCTTGCGATCCAGCGTGGCGGAGCGGATGACCTCGCCGATCCCCGCCGCCTGTTTCGGCTGCGCAAGGCCCTGCCCGATCTGCTCCAGCAGGCTGTCGGCGGTCGGGTGGCTGTCCAGTCCTTCGGCCGGAATGCCCCATGTGGTGGGAAAGCTGCGGTTCCACAGCTGCAGGTGCCCGTCGGGCGCGAACACCGCCAGCGCTTCGAACAGGCTGTCGACCATCGCCGTGCGCGTGCGCAGCAGCGTGTCGCGCGTGGCCGACAGGGCGAGCTGTTCGGTCCGGTCCTCCGCGATCAGCGCGAGCCCGCCATCGGGCATCGGCTGCGCGATGATCCGCAGATGCGTCCCATCGGCGAGCGGCCATGCCTCCTCGCGCGGCTCGCTGGCGGCGAACCAGCTTTCGTGTTCGCCCTGCCAGGCGGGAAAATCGCGCACCTCGGGCAGACGGCCCCGGTCGCGCGCCTCGGCCAGCAGGCGGCGGAAGGGCATGCCCAGCGGCTCGTTGCCCGCCGCCAGCGCGAAGATGCGGCGGAACGGCTGGTTGGCGAAAGCGAGCCGGCGCTCCGCGTCGAACTGCGCCACTCCGATTGACAGGCGGTCCATCATCGACCTCTGGGCCCGGGCATAGGCGCGGTGGGCGCGGCTGCGCTCCTCCATCTCCTCGATATCGACGGCGTAGCCCGCAATCCCTTCCTCGCCCAGCGGCAGGTCGGAGACGCGCAGCGCCCGCCGCTCGCCATCGATCGTCGCCTGGACGGTTCGCTCGATCGCGGTGTTCGCTTTCGCCGCCTCCAGCGCGACCGCGCCGGCGCTGCGCCCCTGCACCGGCTCGACCAGTTCGACCTGGCCCGCCACGATCGCGTCCGCGCTATCCCCGCCGACGGCCGCGACATAGGCGCTGTTGACCAGCCGCAGCTTCGCATCGTTGCCGCGAAACCACATCGGGATGGGCGCGGCCTCGATCAGGCCGACCAGAGCCGCGAAGTCGCCCTTGGCCCGGGCGGTTTCCGCCCTCATGCGCGACAGCTCCGTCTCGCTTTCGGAAAAGTCGAACACCCACACCAGCGCCGCACCGCCCGGCGACACCTGCGGATCGGCGAGTTGCCCGCGCAAGGCCAGGCTCCGCTGCGATCCCGGCACCGTCAGCGTCATGCGGAACGGCGTCGCAGTCTTCTGTGCGCGGCGCACGTTTTCGGTCAGTTCGGCGAGTTGTTCGTCCGACAGGCCGCGATCGCCCCCCAGCGCGAGGTCGCGCAGGAACTCGGGCAAATGGTCGAGGCCGAACCACCGCGCGAGCCGATCCGATCCTTCGATCCGGCTGTCGGCGCGCACCAGCAGCGCGATCGCCGGCGCCTCGTCCAGCATGCGGGCCATGCGCCGCGCCGCCGCGCGGCTCTTGCCTGCGGCCCGGGCGCGGTTGCCGGCACGAATCATCAGCCACGCCGCGCCGGCCGTCCAGGCGGCCAGCAGCAGACCGATCAGGGCCAGCGCGGTAGGGGCGATCTCCATCGCCCGTCAGCTATGCCGGGCGTGCGCGCGATGCAACTGGCCCCAAATGAAAAGCCCCCGCAAATGCGAGGGCTTTCCGAACGAACCTGACAGGTCGTGGCTCAGTAGCGGTAGTGTTCGGGCTTGAACGGCCCTTCCACCGGCACGCCGATGTAATCGGCCTGCTTCTGGCTCAGCTTGGTCAGCTTCACGCCCAGCTTGTCGAGGTGCAGCGCCGCCACCTTCTCGTCGAGATGCTTGGGAAGGACGTAGACGTCATTCTCGTACGCATCGTCGTTCTTCCACAGCTCGATCTGGGCGAGCGTCTGGTTGGTGAAGGAACAGCTCATGACGAAGCTGGGGTGGCCGGTGGCGCAGGCGAGGTTCACCAGGCGCCCGCGCGCCAGCACGATGATTTCCTTGCCGTCGGGGAATTTCACCACGTCGGTCCCGGCCTTCAGTTCCTTCCACTCGTAATTGTCGAGCGCGGAAATCTGGATCTCGCTGTCGAAGTGTCCGATGTTGCATACGATGCTCATCGGCTTCATCGCCTTCATGTGCTCGGCGGTGATCACGTCCTCGTTACCCGTGGTGGTCACGAAGATATCGGCGCGGGTCACCGCCTCGTCCATGGTCACGACCTCGAACCCTTCCATCGCGGCCTGCAGGGCGCAAATCGGGTCGATCTCGGTCACCAGCACGCGCGCGCCGCCGTTGCGCAGGCTCTGGGCGCTGCCCTTGCCGACATCGCCATAGCC
>CAYNZQ010000004.1:0-191878 GCA_964401795.1 uncultured Citromicrobium sp. | reverse complement strand
CGACGTCGATCCGGCCGAGGAAATTGCCCGTGCCCTTGCCCCAGTGGACGCTGCGGACGACCTGGTTGCTGGTCGCGTGCGGCCCTTCGTGCGCCACGCGGGTGACGAATTCGCGGGTCGTCTCGCGCCCGCCCAGCGTCACGCCGCCCAGTTCGAAATGCGCGCCCTCGGCCAGCGTCACGACGATCTCGATCCGGCCGAGCCGCCCGCCGGCGATCACGCCGAACAACTCGCACCGTGCGCCCGCGCCCACTTTTACGCGCAGGCGGCGCAGCTCCGTTTCGTCGCCCGGCTCTATGACGAGGACGTCGTGGAAGCTTTCGCCCGCCGGCACCTCGATGTCGCGCCAGTCGTCGAACCGGGCGAGGTCCATCCCCGCCAGCGCATCGACATCGGAATAGTGCCAGGCTTCGTCCCGGCGGGTGGGCAGGATCACGCTCTCGCTCATCGTGTCGCCGGCTCCTGCGCCCGCGCCGCGAGCATCTTCGCCACCGCGTCGTCCTGATAGGCATCGAGGCACGGCTGAGTGGTTTCGAGCAGCGCGTCGAACCGCTTGCGCTTGACCGCCCTGGTCGCGGAAGAGCCCATGATCGCGTCGATCTGACCCTCGATCGGGCGCACGCAGGCCAGCATCGCGCCGCAGCGGATGGAATCGAGCCGCAGGTCCCCGGTGCTGGTCTCGGTCTTGCACATCAGCTTGCCGCCGCGTTTCAGCACGCCGCCTTTCCAGTTGGCGAGCTTCTCGCCGATTACCGTGATCTCGCGGCTGTCGGCAGGTGGCGGAGCCGCGGTGGCGGGCGCCGCGGCGAGGAAGAGGGCTGCGAACACGCTCATGCCGCCATCACCTCGTCATAGCCGTCCTGCTCCAGCTGCAGCGCGAGGTCGGCGCCGCCGGTCTTCACGATCCGCCCCGCGGACAGGATATGGACGTAGTCGGGCTTCACCACGTCGAGCAGGCGCTGGTAGTGGGTGATCAGCAGCACGCCCTTGTCGGGGCTGCGCATGATGGCGTTGATCCCGTCGCCCACGACGCGCAGCGCATCGATGTCGAGGCCGCTGTCGGTTTCGTCCAGCACCGCCAGCTTCGGGTCGAGGATGCCCATCTGGACCATCTCGGCGCGCTTCTTCTCGCCCCCCGAGAAGCCGACGTTCACGTTGCGCTTCAGCATGTCCATGTCGAGCTTGAGCAGCGCGGCCTTCTCCTTCGCGACCTTCAGGAATTCGCCGCCGGTCAGCGCCTCTTCCCCGCGCGCAGTGCGCTGCGCGTTCAGCGCCTCGCGCAGGAACTGCACGTTGGAGACGCCGGGGATTTCCACCGGGTACTGGAAGCCGAGGAACAGCCCCGCCGCGGCACGCTCGTGCGGTTCCATGTCGAGCAGGTCCTGCCCCATGAAGCTGACGCTGCCGCCCGTCACCTCGTACCCCGGGCGACCGCCCAGCACGTAGGCGAGCGTCGATTTGCCCGCGCCGTTGGGGCCCATGATCGCATGGACCTCGCCCGCGTTCACTTCGAGCGAAAGGCCCTTGAGGATCGGTTTGCCGTCGATTTCGGCGTGGAGATTGTCGATTTTCAGCATGATCTCAGTCGTCTCTTTTATCGTCGCCCCGGACCCGATCCGGGGCCGGTGCTGCCTTTGGTGCAGCGCCGGGGAAGAAAAGCACCATCCCGGATCAGGTCCGGGATGACGTGGGAGGAGAGCGGCGGGAATCGCGTCCACCCCGCGGCGGCCCGTTGCCGTCGCGGTCGTAGCGCGGCCTGGTCTGGCGCGGGTTGGCGGCATTGTGGCGGCGGCGGGCCTCGCCCTTGTCGGCGATCCGCATGCGCATGCCGGCAGTGATGCGGTCGAGGACGGCGTCCATGTTTTCCAGGATGTCGCTCGCCGCGATCCGCATCACGCGGATACCGACCGATTCGAGACTCTTGTCGCGGCGCTTCGCCAGCGTCTCGTCCTGGTCGGGCTCGTCAATCTGGATCGCCATGCCGAGATTGTGGCAGTTGAAATCCACGATCGCGCTGCCGACCACTGCGTGACGGGTGAAGGTGTAGCGCCCCAGATCGGCCTTGGCGAAACGCGCCGCCAGCGCCTTGTGCGCCTCGGTCGAATTGCGCCGCAGGTAGCGCGACCGTTCGTGCAGCGCGTCGAGCCGCTTCTCCGAGATTTCCCACCCGCGGCCCTTCTTCTTGAGCGCGGGCGCTTCGGCGGTCTCTGACGGATCGCGCAGCTGAAGAGTCTTGCGGTCGGTCATCCCACACTCCCCTCGAGCGAGATTGCCAGCAGCTTCTGCGCCTCGACCGCGAATTCCATCGGCAGTTCCTTCAGCACTTCCTTGGCGAAGCCGTTGACGATCAGCGCCACCGCCTCTTCCTCGCCCAGGCCGCGCTGCATGGCGTAGAACAGCTGGTCGTCGGAGATCTTGCTGGTGGTCGCCTCGTGCTCGATCTGCGCGGTCGGGTTCTTCACCTCGATATAGGGCACGGTGTGCGCGCCGCAGCGGTCGCCCAGCAGCAGCGAATCGCACTGGGTGAAATTGCGCACGCCGTCGGCATTGGCGGCGACGCGGACCAGACCGCGATAGGTGTTGTTCGACTTGCCCGCCGAAATCCCCTTGGAGATGATGGTCGAGCGGCTGCCTGCGCCGTTATGCACCATCTTGGTGCCGGTATCGGCCTGCTGGTAATTGTTGGTCACCGCGACCGAGTAGAACTCGCCGACCGAATCCTTCCCGTTCAGCACGCAGGAAGGGTATTTCCACGTCACCGCGCTGCCCGTTTCGACCTGGGTCCACGCGATCTTCGATCGGTCGCCCTGGCACAGGCCGCGCTTGGTGACGAAATTGTAGATCCCGCCCTTGCCCTCGGCATTGCCGGGGTACCAGTTCTGCACGGTCGAATACTTGATCTCGGCATCTTCCATCGCGACCAGTTCCACTACCGCGGCGTGCAGCTGGTTCTCGTCGCGCATCGGCGCAGTGCAGCCTTCGAGATAGCTGACATAGCTGCCCTTCTCGGCGACGATCAGTGTGCGTTCGAACTGGCCGGTGTTTTCCGCGTTGATGCGGAAATAGGTCGACAGCTCCATCGGGCAGCGCACGCCCTCTGGGATGTACACGAACGTCCCATCGGAAAAGACCGCGCAATTGAGCGTCGCGAAATAGTTGTCGCGCTGCGGCACCACCTTGCCGAGCCACTTCTTCACCAGTTCGGGATACTCGCGGATCGCTTCCGAAATCGAGAGGAAGATTACGCCCGCCTTCTTCAGCTCCTCGCGGAAGGTGGTGGCCACGCTGACGCTGTCGAACACCGCATCGACCGCGACCTTGCGCGCGCCCTTCACGCCCGCGAGCACTTCCTGCTCAGCGATCGGGATGCCGAGCTTGTCGTAGGTCGACTTGATTTCCGGATCGAGCTCGTCGAGCGATTCCAGCTCGGTCTTCTTCTTCGGTGCGGCGTAGTAATACGCGTCCTGATAATCGATTGCGGGATAGCCGAGCTTGGCCCAGTTCGGCTCCTCCATCTCCTGCCAGATGCGGAACGCCTTCAGCCGCCAGTCGAGCATCCATTCGGGCTCTTTCTTCTTGGCGGAGATGAAGCGTACGGTGTCTTCATTCAGGCCTTTGGGCGCGAACTCGGTGTCGATTTCCGAATGCCAGCCGAACTCGTATTCGGCGGCCTTTGCCGCAGCCTCCTTGGCCTCCGCGTCCATTTCGGGGCGGTCGAGCGCCGGGTGCCCATGGTCCAGTGTGTCGATCGTATCGGTCATGCCATTTCCCTGTGGGCCGACGCGCCGGCGGTTGCCGAGAGCTGCGTCAGCGAAATTCCTGCGAGCGCGCCGCGCAGCGCCTCGTTCACCACCGGCCAGTGCGGGCGGACGGAACAATCGTGGTCGATCGCGCAGTCGGTCCCTTCCACGCAGGCGGTCAGCGCGATGGGCCCCTCCACCGCCTCGACGATATCGGCGAGCGTGATCGCCGCCGCCGGGCGCGCCAGCTGCAGCCCGCCGCCCGCACCGCGGATCGAGCGCAACAGGCCCGCAGCGGCAAGCTTGCTGACGATCTTCTGCACCGTGGGCGCGGGCAGGCCCGTTTCCGCCGCCAATTCGGCCGCGCTCACCCGCGCACCGCCACAATGGCGCGCGGCGGCGCCCATGGTGACGACGGCATAGTCGGCGAGATTGGAGAGGCGCATGGCGGCGGGCGATATCCTAATCGGAGCGTTTCGTTCCGATTTCACCTATGCACCATCCCGGCAGGTTTCAACGCGAAACCGCCTGTTGCGAGTCGTTATCACGGGCGGGCCGCGTCAACCGGTCGGATGGCCACCGCGCGCGCAAGATGGCGGCCGCGCGCGCATAAAAAGAGGGGCGGCCCCCCGTTGGGAAAGGCCGCCCGTCTAAGGAGAGAACTCCCGGCAATCGCTTGCCCAGAGCCCTTCGGGTCGCAGGACAATGGCTACCCGATTCGCCCCGAAATGGATTGTATGAAAGCGACAACGGGGTAGGTGGGGCGCATGAAAGCCGCTCCGATCCCGATGAATCCGTGCCGTTGTCCCGCAATGGTACTGGTCCGGCCACTTGGCGCGGCGAAGTAGCGGGCCGATGATCTTTTCCGCTCTTCGCCCGGCGCTGTTCACTCTCGATGCCGAGCGCGCGCACCGCCTGTCGATCGCGGCGCTGCGCGCGCTGCCCCGCCGCGCGCCCGCCACGCCCGGGCCGCTCGCCACCACGGTCGCCGGACTGACCTTCCCCAATCCGGTCGGGCTCGCCGCGGGATACGACAAGGATGCCGAGGTGCCCGACGCGGTGCTGGGGCTGGGATTCGGCTTTGCCGAGGTGGGATCGATCACGCCCCTGCCGCAGGCGGGCAATGCGAAGCCGCGCCTGTTCCGGCTGGTGCCCGATGCGGCGGTCGTCAACCGCATGGGGTTCAACAATGCCGGGCTGCTCGCCGTGCGCCGGCGGCTGGCGCGGCGCGGGCACCGCGGCGGCATCGTGGGCGTGAACATCGGCGCGAACAAGGATTCCAACGACCGGATCGCCGACTATGCGCTGATGGCGGAGGCGATGGCCCCGGTCGCCAGCTATCTCGCGGTCAACGTCTCCAGCCCCAATACGCCCGGCTTGCGCGCGCTGCAGGACGAAGGCGCCCTGGGCGCGCTGCTCGATGCGGTGATCGAGGCGCGCGATGCCGGCAGCGGCGACCACCGCCCCCCCATCTTCCTGAAGGTCGCGCCCGATCTGCAGCCGAGCGATATCGACGCGATCGCGCGGCTGGCGATCGATCGCGGGCTGGACGCACTGATCGTGTCCAACACCACCGTGTCGCGTCCGGCCCTGCAATCGCGCCATCGGGTGGAAGCGGGCGGCCTGTCGGGCGCGCCATTGCGGGATCTGGCGCTGACCCGGCTGCGCGATTTCGCGCGCGCCACCGGCCGGCAGATGCCGCTGATCGGCGTCGGCGGGATCGCGAGCGCGGACGATGCATGGGACCGGATTCGTGCCGGCGCCAGCCTGGTGCAGCTCTACAGCGCGCTGGTCTATCACGGCCCGGGCCTTGCCCGGCGTATCGTGCACGGGCTGGAGGAGCGGATGCGGGCAGAGGGGTTTTCGACCATTGCCGAGGCGGTCGGCACCGCATAGCGTGCGCGCCATGCTGAACCGTACCCTGCTCGCGCTTGCTGCGCCGCTCGCCCTTGGCGCATGCGCGACCGTCGCCACCGATACCCCCGCCCCCGTCCCGACCGGTTACGCCGGCACCGTCAGCGCCGCCGACCCGCGCGCGCAGGCCGCGGGCGAGGCGATCCTGCGCGCAGGGGGCAGCGCCACCGACGCCGCCATCGCCACCATGCTGGCGCTGAACGTGGTCGAACCGCAAAGCTCCGGCATCGGCGGCGGCGGCTTCATGGTGCGCGGCGCAGCCGATGGCACGGTGGAAAGCTACGACGGGCGCGAGACGGCCCCGGCGGGCGCGACGCCCGACTGGTTCCTGGCCCCGGACGGCAGCGTCCCGCCCTTCGCGAAATCGGTGAAAAGCGGGCTGAGCGTCGGCGTGCCGGGCAACATTGCGCTGGCCGCGCTGGCGCACCGCACGCACGGGCAGCTGCCCTGGGCGCAGCTGTTCGCCCCCGCGATCAAGCTGGCGCGCGAAGGCGTCGTCATCAATCCGCGCCTGCACGAATCGCTGACGGAGACCGCCGACCGTGCCGGCTGGACCGAGGCCGGCCGCGCACTCTACTTCACCGCCGCCGGCCAGCCACGTCCCGTGGGCGACAAGGTCGTGAACGAGGCGCTGGCGCGGAGCTTCGAGGCGATCGCGGCGAAGGGGCCGCAGGCGTTCTACGCCGGTCCGCTGGCGGACGAGATCGCACAAACCGTCTCGGCCGAAACCCCGCGCAAGGGCGCGATGACCCCGCGCGACATCGCCGCCTACGAGGCGAAGCGGCGCGACGCGATCTGCGGCGATTATCGCGGCTACCGCGTGTGCAGCATGGGGCCGCCTACGTCCGGCGGGGTGGTCGTGCTGCAGATGCTCGGCGAACTGGAGCGGTTCGACCTGCGCGCGCTGGGCGTGAACAACCCCGAAACGTGGCACCTGTTCGCAGAGGCGCAGCGGCTCGCCTATGCGGACCGCGAACTGTATCTCGCGGACAGCGACTTCGTCAGCGTGCCCGTCGCCGGGTTGATCGACCGCGATTACCTCGCGCGGCGCAGCGCGCTGATCGCGCCCGGCACGACCATGGCGACGGTCGCCGCAGGCACACCCGCAGGCGCCGATACCGCGCTGGCCGACGGCGACGAACCGGTCGAGCACGGCACGACCCATTTCGCCGTGGTCGATGCGGCGGACACGATGGTCAGCTACACCTCCACGGTCGAAAGCGCGTTCGGTTCAGGCCTGATGGCGGGCGGTTTCTTCCTCAACAACGAACTGACCGATTTCAGCCGGTCGCCCACCGTCGACGGGCGCCCCGTCGCCAACCGGGTGGAAGGGCGCAAGCGGCCGCGCAGCTCCATGTCGCCGGTGGTGATCTACGATCCCGCCGGGCGCCCCTTCCTCGCGATCGGCGCAGCGGGCGGCGCCACGATCCCGGTGCAGACCGCGCGCAGCATCGTGGGGGCGATCGATTTCGGACTGTCGGCGCGCGAGGCGCTCGGCCTGCCGTTCATCATGCAGTACGGCGATACCCTGATGGTGGAAAAAGGCAGCTGGATGGAAAGAGAGATGGCCGCGTTCCGCGCGCTCGGTCATCGGCAGATCGCCGCCCGCTCCGCCCCGGTGAAGGCCAATGCGGTCCTGCGCACGCCGGATGGCTGGCAGGGCGCCCGCGACCCGCGGCTGGAGGGCAAGCTCTCCCTTCCCTGACCCCGCGCCCGCTTGCCGAGGGGAGGGGGCAGGCTTATCGGGCGACGGCAGGAGTGAGGCGTAAACGGGAACAGGAGCCTGCGGGAATGCCGCTGAGAGAGGTCGAAACCGCGAACAATCTGGTGGAGCTGTTCCTGCGGCGCGCCGATGCGCTGGGCGAACGCCCGTTCCTGGGGGCGAAGCGCGACGGCGCGTGGCACACCATCAGCTGGCGCGAGGCGGCGGAGCGGGTCTGCCTGCTGGCCGAAAGCCTGCGCGCGATGGGCCTGCAGGATGGCGACCGGGTGCTGCTGGTGTCGGAAAACCGGCCCGAATGGTGCATCGCCGATCTCGCGATCATGGCCGCAGGGTGCATCACCGTCCCGGCCTACACCACCAACACGCAGCACGACCATGTCCACATCCTGTCCGATTCGGGCGCCCGCGCGGTGTTCGTTTCCAACGAGAAGCTGTCGCAGCCGCTGATCCCGGCGATGATGCGCACCGGCCTTGCAGAACACATCATCCCGATCGAGACGGTGCGGTCCTACCAGTCGGGCCAGTTGACCTGCCATGCGTGGAGCGATCTCGTCGCCGGCGACGCGGCCGCGGCGCGCGCGGCGGTGGACCAGCGTATTGCCCGCATCCGGCGCGAGGACACCGCCTGCCTCATCTACACCAGCGGCACGGGCGGCGCGCCGCGCGGCGTGATCCAGCACCACGGATCGATCCTGTGCAACGTGATGGGCGCCGCGCGCATCCTGACCGAGGATTTCGGCCTGGGGGAGGAAGAACGGTTCCTGTCCTTCCTGCCCCTGAGCCATGCCTACGAGCATACCGGCGGGCAATTCCTGCCGATCGGGGTCGGCGCGCAGATCTACTACGCCGAGGGGCTCGACAAGCTGGCGAGCAATATCGAGGAGACGCGCCCGACGATCATGGTCGTAGTGCCGCGCCTGTTCGAGGTGCTGCGCACGCGCATCATGCGCCAGGTGGAAAAGCAGGGCGGCGCGCCGCAGCGCCTGATGGAGCTGGCGATCGGCCTTGGCGAACGGCGCGCGCGGGGCCGCTATCGCCTGGGCGACAAGACGCTGAACCTGCTGCTGGAAAAGCTGCTGCGGCCCAAGATCCGGGCCAAGTTCGGCGGGCGGATCAAGGCGATGGTGTCGGGCGGCGCGCCGCTCAACCCCGATGTCGGCGTGTTCTTCGAGGCGATGGGGCTGACCATGCTGCAGGGCTACGGCCAGACCGAGGCCGGACCCGTCATCAGCTGCAACCGTCCGCGCGCCGGGATCGCGATGGACACGGTCGGACCGCCGATGGACGGGGTCGAAATCCGCATCGCCGACGATGGCGAAATTCTGTGCCGGGGCGAACTCGTCATGCAGGGGTACTGGCAGAACCCGGCGGAAACCAATCGTGCGCTGCAGGACGGCTGGCTCCACACCGGCGACATCGGCCATCTGGACGAGCGCGGGCGGATCAAGATCACCGATCGCAAGAAGGACATGATCGTCAACGACAAGGGCGACAATGTCGCGCCGCAGAAGGTGGAAGGGATGCTGACTCTCCAGCGCGAGATCGGCCAGGCGATGGTCCACGGCGACCGCCACCCCTATGTCGTGGGGCTGATCGTACCCGATCCCGAATGGGCGGCCGAATGGGCGAAGGACCACGATCGCCCCTTCGACATGAAGGCGCTGCAGGAAGATCCGGAATTCCGCCAGGCGATCCGCGCGGCGGTCGACCGGGTCAACAAGGAGCTGTCGGTGATCGAGAAGGTGCGCCAGTTCACCTTTGCCGACGAGCCGTTCGGCATCGAGAACGAGCAGATGACGCCGAGCATGAAGATCCGCCGCCACAAGATCCGCGAGGTCTACGGCACGCGGCTCGACGGGCTCTATCGGTCCTGATCAGGCTGCGGCGTCCTCGATGTATTCGGGGTAGAAGCCGGGCGCTTCGTCGGACCAGGCCGCGGCGGTCGCGGCGGCTTCGCTGAGGCTTTGCAGCAGGCGCTTGCGCTGGTGCGGGGCGATCTGCGGCAGCGCGGCGGCGGCGCAGAAGATGCCGGGCAGCCACGGGCGCGCCTCGGCCCCGAGCAAGCGTTCGTAGAGGAAACGGAACGGCGGAAATCCGTCCAGCCGTTCTTCGGCGAGGTCGCCCGCGGCAATTCGGATCGCCGCGCCCAGGAACCCCTCCGGCACGACCGCTTCGGCAGCTGCCGGGATCGCGCCGCGCAGGGCCTTGAGCGGCTGGTAGGCGATGTACTGGCGCCGGATGGCGGCGCATTCCGATCCGTCGCGCGCCCACTGGCGAAAGGCGTCGCAGCGGCCCAGCCCGACATCCAGGCTGCGGCGGATGAAGCGCTGCGCGCACGGGCTGAAGCTCGCAAATTCGCGCATTTCGGCGATGAGCAGCGATGAGGTACCCGCGATCGGCATCGGTCGTTTCCCGGCTGTTGCTGCATCCGGTTGTGCCGAAACTTGGTTAACGGGTGGTAAGCGGGTGCGCCCGCCGGTGGGAGCGCGCGGGCCGCTTCAGATGAGGCCGGCCAGCGGGCTGGAGGGATCGGCATATTTGCGCGTTCCCATGCGGCCCGACCGATAGGCCTCGCGCCCTGCCTCCACCGCCAGCCTCATCGCGCGGGCCATCCGGATCGGGTCCTTCGCCTCCGCGATGGCCGTGTTCATGAGAACCCCGTCGCAGCCCAGTTCCATCGCCACGGCCGCATCCGACGCCGTGCCCACGCCGGCATCGACCAGCACCGGCACGCTCGCGCCTTCCACAATCAGGCGGATGGTGACGCGGTTCTGGATGCCGAGCCCGCTGCCGATCGGCGCGCCCAGCGGCATGATCGCGACCGCGCCCGCGTCCTCCAATTGCTTCGCCGCGATCGGATCGTCGGCACAATAGACCATCGGGTGGAAGCCGTCCTTCGCCAGCACCTCGGTCGCCTTCAGCGTCTCGCGCATGTCGGGATAGAGCGTCTTCGCCTCGCCCAGCACCTCCAGCTTGACGAGATCCCAGCCGCCCGCCTCGCGGGCCAGCCGCAGCGTACGGATCGCCTCCTCGGCGGTGAAGCAGCCCGCGGTGTTGGGCAGGTAGGTGATCTTTTTAGGGTCGATGAAATCGGTCAGCATCGGCGCGCTCGGATCGCTGACGTTGACCCGGCGGACCGCGACGGTGACGATTTGCGCGCCCGAGGCCTCAACCGCCGCGGCGTTCTGCGCGAAATCGGTGTATTTCCCGGTGCCCACGATCAGGCGCGAGTGGAACGTACGGCCCGCCACGCTCCAGCTGTCGTCGGCATCGGCGCGCGCACCCGCTTCCCCGCCGCCGACGAAATGGACGATCTCCAGCGTGTCGCCGTCGGCCAGCGGGCAGCGGTCCAGCGTCCCGCGGGCGACAATCTCGCCATTGCGCTCGACCGCGACCTTGGCCGGATCGAGCCCCGTTTCGGTCAGCAACGCCCCCAGCGTAGTCGCGGCGGTGCGCCGGGTGTCGCCGTTGACGGTGAGGGTCAGGGTGGTTTGGTGGGTGGTCTCGCTCATGACGAGCGAGATAGAGGTCCGTGCGCGTGACGCAAGTTGAGGATGTGGCCGAGCGAGACCAGCGTTACCCCGATGATGGTCAGCACCGCCTCCTCCACCCCGTGCGGCGCGACAAGCGCCCCGCCCATGAAACTGAGGCCGGTCATGGCGATGACGAAGGGCGCGGCGCGCCGGTGACGCAGCGCGCCCCAGCCGATCGCCACCCCGGCGATGATCAGCGCCAGCACCAGGCCGAAGCGGTGGATCGCGGGCGAGAGCAGCCACTGACCGCCGATGCCTAGCGCCGAGACGACCACGATGCTGGCTACGCAATGCACCGCGCACAGCCCCGACAGCACGATCCCGAACCGGTCGAGGCGCCTGCTGGCGGAAGAGTTGCGGGCTGGCATGGCGGGATAGATATGTGATGTTGTTACATCGATCAAGGAGAATTGTCGGCGACCGCCCCCGTGAAGCGACCGGCGGGGGCGTGGGCGCCGCGCGCCGCTGCAAACGGTCTTGCGCAGACCCGCGCGAAAGCGCATCAGGCGCGCATGGTCGCACCTTCAGAGTTGATCCGGCGGCGCCCTCGCGCCATCGCCAACTGGCTGCTCGTGGTTGCCGCCATGGTCGTCCTGATGGTGGCCGTGGGCGGGATCACGCGGCTGACCGAATCCGGCCTCTCGATCACCCAATGGGACCCGGTCTCGGGCACTCTGCCGCCGCTGACCGACGGGCAGTGGCAGGCGGAATATGCGCGGTATCGCGCCACGCCCGAATTCCGGTACGAATCCGGACCCGCGGGCATGACGCTGGCGCATTTCAAGTTCATCTTTTTCTGGGAATGGTTCCACCGTCTGCTCGGCCGGCTGATCGGGCTGGCCTTTGCTCTGCCCCTGGTCTGGTTCTGGGTGCGCGGATCGATCCCGCCGGGGTACAAGCCGAGGCTGATCGCGCTGCTGGCGCTGGGCGGGCTGCAGGGCACCTTCGGCTGGCTGATGGTGCGGTCGGGCCTGTCGGGCCAGATGACCGACGTCAGCCATTTCTGGCTCTCGATCCACCTGACGACCGCGCTGTTCACGCTGGCGGGGCTGGTCTGGACCGCGCTCGATCTGCTGGCGCTGCATCGCCACCCCGCCTCGCGCCCGCGCCACCTGCGGCTCGACGCCGGGCTCGTCGGACTGCTGCTGCTGGTGCAACTGGTGCTGGGCGCCTGGGTCGCAGGGCTGAATGCCGGGCACGTCACGAGCACCTGGCCGCTGATGGACGGGCGCCTGGTGCCGGAGGTCGATGCGGGGGGGCACGGGGCGTTCTACGTCCTCACCCACGATCCCTTCCTGCTGCACTTCCTGCACCGCTGGTGGGCGTTCGCCGTGCTGGCCGCGATGATCTGGTTCGCCCGGTCGATCCGCGGGTTCGCGCGCCTGCCCGCCGCCGCGCTCAACGCCATTGTCGGCACGCAAGTGGTGCTGGGCATCCTGACAGTGGTCAGCGGCGTGTCGCTGTGGATCGCGGTGCTGCACCAGATCATCGGTGCGCTGCTGGTCGCCACCTTCGCCTGGGCCGCCCATGCCAAGGGCCGCGAACGCTGGCTCGCGAGCGGGAAATAGCGCCCAAGGCGCCCTGGTCCCGAGCGTCTCACAGGCTGCGCGGTATTATTATACCTCCTCGCTAACGCGCGGATTTGCTTGACTTGGCGCGGTCGAGGCGACAAATGCGTCCCTTCGCCGGGTCCGTCAGGGGTCCGGCCCTGTTTCCGATTCGAGAACGAGAGAACTGCCATGAAGGCACTGAGCAAGACGACCCGGTCGATCAAGCCGGCCGAAGTCGAGAAGAACTGGCACCTGATCGATGCCGAGGGTCTGGTCGTCGGCCGCCTCGCCGCGATCGTCGCCAACATCCTGCGCGGCAAGCACAAGCCGAGCTACACCCCGCACGTCGATTGCGGCGATCACGTCATCGTGATCAACGCCGACAAGGTGAAGTTCACCGGCAACAAGCTGACCGACAAGAAGTATTACAAGCACACCGGCTATGCCGGCGGCATCAAGGAAACGACCCCGGCCAAGGTGCTGGAAGGCCGCTTCCCCGAGCGCGTGCTGGAAAAGGCGGTCGAGCGCATGATCCCGCGCGGGCCGCTGGGCCGGGCGCAGATGAAGGCGCTGCACCTCTATGCCGGGACCGAGCATCCGCATGACGGGCAGAGCCCGGCAGTGCTCGACGTCGCTTCGATGAATCGCAAGAACAAGGTTTCCGCGTAATGGCTGACGAGAAGAACACGGGCGAAACCCCGACGAACCAGAACGTCGAGCAGAACGCCGTCGAGAACAATGCCGAGACGGCGGCCACCGCCGGCGCGTCGGCCGACAACCAGAGCGCGGACGCCAAGAAGACCGTAGGCGACCTGTCCGACCTCAAGGACATCGCCGGCAACGCCCCCGATGCCGATGCCGCCGCCGTCGCGCAGAGCACCGCGCCGCTGCGCGAGCAGGAGCTCGACAAGCAGGGCCGCGCCTACGCCACCGGTCGCCGCAAGGACGCCACCGCGCGCGTCTGGCTGAAGCCGGGCACCGGCAAGGTCACCGTCAACGGCAAGGATCAGGAAGTCTACTTCGCGCGTCCGACGCTGCGCCTGATCATCGACCAGCCGTTCGCGATCACCGATCGCCAGGGCCAGTACGACATCGTCGCCACCGTCAAGGGCGGTGGACTGTCGGGTCAGGCCGGCGCGGTGAAGCACGGCATCAGCCAGGCTCTCGCCAAGTACGAGCCGGCGCTGCGCAGCACCGTCAAGGCCGCCGGCTTCCTGACCCGCGACAGCCGCGTGGTCGAGCGTAAGAAGTACGGCCGCGCCAAGGCACGTCGTAGCTTCCAGTTCTCGAAGCGCTAAGCGGCCGGCGCTTTCGCCAGTATCACCAAGAGAGGGCGGTCCCTGCGGGGGCCGCCCTTTTTCGTCGGACGTTCGTTGTTCGCCGCACGCGCGGGCGCCGTTTCAGTGAACGGGCGGATCGGTCAACGGTACCCGGCCTGCCGGGGCCACCGGCTCGCCCGGTTCGCGCGGCGGCAGGGCATTTTCGGGAACGTCGTCGATCTGCATGTCGGAGGTCGGCAGCGCCTCAAGGTTGCGCACGACCACTTCCAGCTTGTCCCCGTCCCAGTGCAGTTCGTTGAAGCCGGGCGGGGTCGAGCGGGTGCGCTTGGACAGTGTTCCCGCGCCGATCATGCGCACCGGCCCCGCATCGGTGCGTTCGACGATGTCGAAGGCATCGTGCACGTGGCCGGACAGCACGCCCAGCACGCCGCGCTTTGCAAGTTCGGTCAGCGCATGCTCGCCGTGCTTCGTCAGTGCGGTTCCTTGCGTGCCGACCTCGCGCAACGGATGGTGGCACGCGACCAGCGCGCGCATTCCTGCAGGCAGCGCGTCGATCGCGGCGAGGCATTTCTCCAGCGCCGGACCGGTGACCCAGCCCTTCGACCACGGCCAGCGCGGCTGCCAGCGCCGCACGGTCTTCAGCGGTACGATGGCGAGCCCGGGCAGGTCGAGTTCCTGCTCCACCTTGTCCTCGATTCCGCGGAACCGGCGATAGGGATCGAGAAAGCGCTCCATCAGGTTGAAATAGGGCATGTCGTGATTGCCGATCTCGACCGTCACCGGCACGTCGAGCCCCTGGATCCAGCTGCAGGCGGCTTCGAATTCGTGATGCCGCGCCCGCATGGTCAGATCGCCGGTAATGGCGATCGCGTCTGGGCGTTGCCGGGCGATCTCGTCCTTCAGCCAGCGAAGCGCGCGGTTGTCCTCCAGCCCGAAGTGGATGTCGGAGATGTGGAAGAGAAGCGTGCCCGTCATGCCGCGGTCGCTAGCAGCTGGACCGGGCAGCGATCCACCGTGAATTCGACCTGCGCGCCCGCTTCGCCCGGTTCGCCGTCGAACGACAGTTCCAGCGTCTTGCCCGCCGCATCAGCCAGCACCACCCGCTCCAGTTCGCCCAGCACGTCGTGCGGCCCGTCGCGAAACCGCCGCGTGACGATGGCGAAGCCCTGTTTCAGATAATCGCCCATCGTGTGCGCGGTGTAGGCGACCACGCGCATGCCGCCGCCGTGGACCTGCGGGACCAGCTCGATCAGCGGATAGCCTTCGGGCTGACCCAGCTCCGGTTCGCGGCAGATCACCTGCGGCCCGTGAAGCGTGTGGTCCACCGCATCGCCCGAGCTGTCGACAACCTCGCCCAGCGATCCGTCGCGCATCGTCTCGCGTACCTGATACCACTGTACGCCGGGCCCGGCGGAGATGCTGACCAGCGACTGCCCCGCCTCTGAACGGATCATGGGGGGACAGATCGCGCGCGCGCGCCCGTCGGCCAGCGCCGCGACGATTTCCTCCGCGGCAGCATCCCCGTGCAGGCGCTGGCAAAGCAGGTTCATGGTGCCGCCCGGCAGCGGCAGGACCACCCCGCCCCACCCCGACAGGGCCCGCACCGTGCCGCTGATCGTCCCGTCGCCGCCGAAGACCGCGACCGTATCGATCCCCTGTGCATCCATCGTCGCCGGGTCGGGCAGGTCGTCCTTCGGGCAGGTCACCTCGTGCAGGATGGCAATGCCCGCCTGCTCGATCGCGGCGCGCAAGGCGTCGACCGTGCGGGGATCGTAGCTGCCGCTGGCGTCGTTCACGACCAGGCAGAGCCGTTCGGTTTTGGGTGCGGGGTCAGACATAGGGGAAAGCGTCCTTGTTCACAGCCGGTCGGTCAGGATCAGCCACGCGGCCACCGCGTTGAGCGCGGAATAGAGGAAATAGGCGCCCAGCACCCAGCTCCAGCCGCCCTGCACCAGCAGCATGGCCGCGAGCAGGACGGCGAATTCGAACACCAGCGTCACCCGCCCGCCCAGCACCCGCGCGGAACGCGGCGCATGGCCCAGCAAGCGGTGCCCGCTTTCCAGCACCGCCTTGTGCATGGCGAAATTGCCGATGCCGAGAAGGAAGAGCGCCACGATCGCCATGTCGTCTTCGATTATGGCCGCGCGCGCGATTGGTTCCGGTGCGCGACCGCCGGCACACTCAGGCGAGCAACCGTTCTTCGGCGATCCGCTTCTTCCACTGCGCCGGCGCCAGTGTGTGGACATTGTTGCCCGCCGCATCGACCGCCACCGTCACCGGCATGTTCTCGACCGTGAATTCGTAGATCGCCTCCATGCCCAGATCCTCGAACGCGACCACTTTCGCTTCCTTGATCGCGCGCGCAACGAGATAGGCCGCGCCGCCGGTCGCCATCAGGTAGGCGACCTTGAACCGACTGATGACCTCGACCGCGTCGGCGCCACGCTCCGCCTTGCCGATCATCGCGAGCAGGCCGAGATCGAGCATGGTCTCGGTGAACTTGTCCATCCGCGTGGCGGTGGTGGGGCCGGCCGGGCCGACCACCTCGCCCAGCACCGGGTCGACGGGGCCGACGTAATAGATCGCGCGGCCCGCGAACTCGACCGGCAGGTCCTCGCCCGCATCGAGCATGTCCTTGATCCGCTTGTGCGCCGCGTCGCGCCCGGTCAGCATCCGGCCCGACAGCAGCAGGCGGTCGCCGTGGTTCCAGCTTTCGACCTCTGCCTTGGTCAGCGTGTCGAGATCGACTCGCTTCGCCGCCGAATCGGGCGCCCACTGGACCTTGGGCCAGGCGTCGAGATCGGGCTTTTCGAGGAAGCTCGGCCCCGAACCGTCGAGCGTGAAATGCGCGTGGCGGGTGGCGGCGCAATTGGGGATCATCGCCACCGGCTTGCCCGCGGCGTGGCACGGCCAGTCGCGGATCTTCACGTCCAGCACGGTGGAAAGACCGCCCAGCCCCTGCGCGCCGATCCCTTGCGCGTTGACCGCGTCGAAGATGTCGATCCGCAGCTGCTCCAGCTCGCTTTGCGCGCCGCGCGCCTTCAGCTGGGCCATGTCGATCGGCTCCATCAGGCTTTCCTTGGCGAGGCGCACGCAGTGCTCCGCCGTGCCGCCGATCCCGATGCCGAGCATGCCGGGCGGGCACCAGCCCGCGCCCATGCTGGGCAGCTGCTCGACGACCCAGTCGACGATGTTGTCGCTGGGGTTCATCATCTTGAACTTGGTCTTGTTCTCGCTGCCCCCGCCCTTGGCCGCGACGTCGATCGAGACCGTGTCGCCCGGCACCATCTCGACCGAGAGCACGCACGGCGTGTTGTCGCGCGTGTTGCGGCGGGTGAAGGCGGGATCGGCGAGGATCGAGGCGCGCAGCTTGTTGTCGGGATGGGTGTAGGCGCGGCGCACGCCCTCATCGACCACGTCCTGCAGCGAGCGATCCGACTGGAGCCGGCAGTCCTGGCCCCATTTGACGAACACGTTGACGATGCCGGTGTCCTGGCAGATCGGCCGATGCCCTTCTGCGCACATGCGGCTATTGGTCAGGATCTGGGCGATCGCGTCCTTCGCCGCCTCCCCCTTCTCCGCCTCGTAGGCATCGCCCAGCGCGCGGATGTAATCCATCGGGTGATAGTAGGAGATGAACTGGAGCGCGTCGGCCACGCTCTCGATCAGGTGCTCTTCGGTAATGGTGATCATGGAACGGTGCCTTAGCCGCTACAGATGGCGGGGCAAAGAGTGTCGCGCGGGGCCAATTCGCTTGGCCTGTCACGCGCCGCAAGCTAGAGACCATTGACGTGCTGTATTGCACGTGTAACACACGCTGGCAGAGACGATGATGACCGATACCGCCGCCCGCCCCATGGATTACGCCGCCGCTCGCCGTGCGATGATCGACAGCCAGCTGCGCACCAGCGGCATTAACGATCCCGCCGTGCTGGAGCGGATGGGAACCGTCCCGCGCGAGGATTTCGTGCCGCCCGCCGCGCGCGGCTATTGCTACATGGACCGGTCCATCCCGCTGGAGGATGGCGGCCTGCTCGCGCCGCCCCAGGCGCACGGCCAGATGCTGGAAGAAGCGCGCCCGGCGAAAGGCGACAGCGTGCTGGTCGTCACCAATGGCTGCGCCTATCTCGCCGCGCTGGTGCGGCCGCTGGTCGCCTCGGTCGAGACGATGCCTGCTGACGAGGTGCCGGCCTACAAGGGGCGCAAGACCTTCGACCTCGTGCTGGTCGACGGCGCGATCGAGCATGCCCCGCCCGCACTGGCGCGGCTGGTCGCGCTCGAGGGGCGGCTGGTCACCGGACTGATCGATCGCGGCCTGGCGCGTCTCGCCATCGGCCGGCGCAGTGGAAAGGAGCTTGCCTTGCTTCCCATTCAGGACATCGCGTTGCCGCGCCTGCCGGCGTTCGACCGGCCGCGGGGCTGGACCTTCTGACCATGCGGGGGGGGAGGATACTGACGGTTCTGGCGGCGGGGACCGCGCTGTGGGCGGTGCCGGCACAGGCCGATACGCTGCGCGAGGCGCTGCTGGCCGCCTATCTCGACAACCCCACGCTGGAATCGGCGAGGGCGCAGCAGCGAGCCGAGGACGAGAACGTACCGATCCAGAAGGCGGCGGGCCGCCCCGACGTGTCCGCGACCGGCCAGTATGTCGAATTCCTGAAACCGGCCGCCAACAGCTTTACCGCGCCCCAGCGCAGCTTCGGCGTGAACGTCGATCTCGCCGTGCCGATCTATTCCGGCGGGGCGGTCAAGAATTCGGTCCGCGCCGCCGAAACCCGCGTCGACGCGGGCCGCGCGGATCTGCGCGCGACCGAGAGCGCGATCTTCAGCCAGGTCGTCGCCGCCTATATGGACGTGCTGCGCGCGCAGGCACTAGTCGGGCTCAATCTCAACCAGGTCGAGGTGTTGAACGTCAATCTGCAGGCGACCAGCGACCGGTTCGAGATCGGCGACCTGACGCGCACCGACGTGGCGCAGTCCGAATCGCGCCTCGCGCTGGCCCAGGGCGATCTCAGGACCGCGCAGGCGAACCTGATCGCGGCGCGCGAGACCTACGTCCAGCTGGTGGGCGAGGCGCCGATCGATCTGCAGGCGCCCCCGCCCTTGCCCGGCCTGCCCGATTCGGTGGAGGTCGCGGTCGACGTCGCGCTGGAGAACAATCCCGATCTGATCGCCGCGCGCGAGCGGGCCGATGCGGCCGATTACGACATCGATGTGGCGGGCGCCGGGCGCTATCCGCGCGTCTCGCTGTTCACCAGCGGAGGCTATTCGAATTTCCTCGGCACGCTGGGCGGCAATGTCGTGACCGACCTGCAGCAGGCCCAGACCACCGCGTCGGCCGGGGTCCAGGTGACCATCCCGATCTTCCAGGGCGGCCTGCCCGCCGCGCGGCAACGCCAGGCGCAGGCGCGCGCCGGTGCCTCGCTGGAACAGGTCGTCGCGACCGAGCGCGACGTCATCAGCCAGGTCCGGGCCGCCTGGTCGAGCTACCAGGCATCGCTCCAGATCATCGAGAGCTCGCAGACCGCGGTCGACGCGGCCGCGCTCAGCCTGGAAGGGGTGCGGGCGGAAAACTCCATCGGCAACCGCACCGTGCTCGACGTGCTCAACGCGGAACAGGAACTGCTCAACGCCCGTGCCCAGCTCGTGACCGCGCGCCGCAACGCCTACGTCGCGGGCTTCTCCCTCCTCGCGGCGATGGGCCGTGCGGAGGCCCGCGATCTGGGCCTTGACGGCGGCGTGCTCTACGATCCGGTGACCAATTACGATCGGGTGCAGGGCAAGTGGTGGGACTGGAGCCGCGATCCCGACCCCGTCACCCAATCGACGCGCACAGTTGACATTCCCGCGCAGACTGCGGACATTCCGGGCGATGCGGTCGCCGAAAGTCGGGCCGTTCCGGTTCAGGGGGAATAGGGCATGCGCCAGCAGGGCGACGCCTCGGTCGAGGAAATTCTCGAATCCATCAAGCGCGTGATTGCGCGCGACGTGCGCCCCGCACGGGGCACCGCCGCGTCCACAGCCGACGACGACCGGCCCGATCCGGTCGCGCAGGACGAGGTGGAGGACGTGCTGGACCTCGATACCGATGATGTGCTGGTCGATACCGCCGACGTGGACGGCGCGGACGCGGATCGCGCGGACGGGGACGGGCCGCTGACCGCGGAAACCACCCGCAACGCCATGCGCGACAATCTCGCCGCGCTCGCCATGCTGGCCGAACCGGGGGCGAAGCCGCAGATCGTGCGGTCGGGCGAAACCTCGCTGGAAGGCATGGCGCGCGAGATGCTGCGCCCGATGCTGGCCCAATGGCTCGACGAGAACCTGCCCCCGATGGTGGAACGGCTGGTCAAGGAAGAGATCGCCCGCATCGCGCGCAAGGGCGACTGAACGGACCCTGCCGTCCGCGCCACCTTCCGCCTTGAGCGGACAGGGCGCGCAGCCTACATCGACGGGCGATGAGCAGCGACAAGAAGATGCGCAAGGCGCAGCGCGCCTTTGCCAAGATCGGCGCGGACACGATCGAACGCCACATCTTCCTGTGCGCGATCTCCGAGAAACAGAAATGCTGCGACCGCGAGGCGGGCAAGCGCGCGTGGAGCTATCTCAAGACCCGGCTGAAGGATCTGGGCCTTGCCGGTCCGCGCCGGGCCGACGGCAGCGGCGGGGTCCAGCGCACCAAGGCCGATTGCCTACAGATCTGCGCCATGGGCCCGATCGCGGTCGTCCATCCCGACAACGTCTGGTACCATTCCTGCGGCGAGGAAGTGCTGGAGGCGATCATCCAGCGGCACCTGATCGGCGGCGAGCCGGTGGAGGAATTCCGCCTCCGCGCGCCCGCCGGATAAGGCGCAGCGCGCCGCTAGTCCTCGCCCCGGACCCGTTCCTGTTCCAGTCGGTCGTCGATCGATTCGTCGTGACCCGTCCCGTGCGACAGGAAGACCAGGCCCATCAGCGCGCCGGCCAGCATCATCGTGGCCGTGATTCCCAGCGCCACGGCGATGAACAGGTGAATCGAGACGAATTCCACCCTGAGGTAGATGATGCCGAGCGCGATCGCGACCACCAGGAACGTCGCCACGGCCATCCCGCGCAGCAGCCGTCGGTATCGCGCCCATGCGAAGGCGGCGTTCTGCGGATCGTCGAGGGGAGATCTGGATGTCATCGGTACCGTAAGGACTGGTGTTCGGGCAGATTCGCCATCCGCCGCTCGTCATGGCATTCTACATGGGATCGGACCGGGCGCCGCGAAAGGAGAGAGCCATGGACATAGCCGCAATCATCGCCGGGCGCGACCCGTCGGACATCCTCACCTGCGACGCCGCGGTGGCGGTGCGCGACGCGGTCGGCCTGCTGGCGGGCAAGCGCATCGGCGCGTTGCCCATCGTGCAGGACGGGACCGTGGCCGGGATCTTTTCCGAACGCGACGTCGTCTACCGTCTCGCCGATGAAGGCGCGCTGTGCCTCGATCGCAAGGTGGCCGAGGTGATGACCGCGCCCGCGATCACCGTTCACCCCGGGGCCAGCGTGGACGAGGCGCTGGCGCTGATGACCAAGCGGCGCATCCGGCATTTGCCGGTGATGGACGACAACGGCGCGATGGTCGGCTTCGTCTCGATCGGGGATCTCGTGAAATCGCGCTTCGACCAGGTCCAGGCGGAGGCGGAACAGCTGCGCGTCTACATCCAGACCGCTTGAGAGCGGCGCCGCGCGACCCTACATTCAGCCCATGGCCGAAACCTCTACCGCCCCCGCGACCGCCCTGCCCCACCTGACCGAGGCCGCCGCCGCGCGTGTGGCCGCGATCGCCGCGAAACAGGGCGCGCCCGCAATGCTGCGCCTGGCGGTGGAAGGCGGGGGCTGCTCCGGCTTCCAGTACCGCTTCGGCCTCGCCGAATCGGTCGAGGCCGAAGACAGCGTCAGCGAGACGGGCGATGTCCGGCTGGTGGTCGACGCCGTCAGCCTGGATCTGGTCGCCGGCAGCACGGTCGATTTCGTCGAATCGCTGGGCGGCGCGGCGTTCCGGGTGGAGAACCCGCAAGCGGCCGCGGGCTGCGGATGCGGCTCCAGCTTCGGCATTTGAATTAGACGGGTGCGGTCGCATGCGGCATGAAGCCGCGCATGCGTATCGCCACATTCAACATCAACGGCGTCAAGGCACGCCTCCCGCGCCTGATCGAATGGCTGGAGGAGACGCGCCCCGCGGTCGCGTGCCTGCAGGAGATCAAGAGCCAGGACGAAGGCTTCCCGGCCGACGCCTTCGAGAAGATCGGCTATCACGCGATCTGGCACGGGCAGAAGAGCTTCAACGGGGTCGCGATCCTCGCCGACGGTACGCAGCCGGTCGAGACGCAGCGCGGCCTTCCGGGCGACGATAGCGACGAACAGGCCCGGTATCTGGAGGCCGAGGTCGGCGGGATCACGATCTGCAATCTCTACCTGCCCAACGGCAACCCGCAGCCCGGCCCGAAATTCGATTACAAGCTGGCGTGGATGGAGCGGCTGCGCGCCCGCATGGCCGAACTATGGGCGCGCGAGGTCCCGACCGTGGTGCTGGGCGATTTCAACGTCATTCCGCAGGACAAGGACGTCTGGTCGCCCAAGGCGATGGCGGACGACGCGCTGATGCAGCCCGCATCGAGGGACGCCTATGCCCGGCTGCTGGGCGACGGCTGGACCGATGCGCTCGGCACCTACAACCCGCGCGGCGGGGTGTGGACCTTCTGGGACTATCAGGCGGGCGCGTGGCAGCGCGATCACGGCTTCCGCATCGATCACTGCCTGCTCTCGCCCGAACTGGCCGACCGGATGACCGGCGCCGGCGTCGACAAGGCCTATCGCGGCCGCGAAAAGGCGAGCGATCACGCCCCCGTCTGGGTCGAGTTCGCCGACGCGCGGTAATCGACCGGAACGGTCCGGGCCCGGACGCCCCGGGACCGTCCTAGCGATAGAAGATGTGATGGCTGATGGTGGCGCGGGCGATCTTGCGCCGGCTCCAGCTCGGGCGAACGCGCTTGGCGTGGAAATAGAGCGAGTCGCGCGCCTTGCTGTGCCACAGGTCCTCGTGCGCGATGCGGGCGATCTTGCGTGCCCGCTTCCACGCACCGGAACCACGGCGGATGTCGGGCATCCGCCCGCTGCGGACGAAGCTGAACTGCGCGCGCTGATAGACCACGCCGCAATAATCGGACGGGAAGACGCTGGAAGCGGCGCGGTTCACGATGACCCGTGCAACGGCGAGCTGCCCTTCGAGCGGTTCGCCACGCGATTCGAAATAGATGGCACCCGCGAGGCATTCCATCTCGCGCGACAGACGCCGGGGCGTCGCCATGTCCGACACCAGTTCGCGCAGCGAATCGGTGGACGGATCCCGCGCCTCGCCCTCCTCCTCTGCTGGCGCGTCCTGCGCGCCGGGCAGCGGCTGGACGACCGGCTTGGAGATCATGACCGGCACCGTTTCATCGGAAAGCGGCGCTTGCGCGCCCTCTGCGGAGACGATCGCGGTCGGTTGTACGCCCTCCTGGGCGAAGGCGCCGGTTACCTCGGCGCCGAAAAAACCGATGACACCCGTGGCGATGAGCGCCGCGGTGCCGAATTTCATAGTCGTCTGACCCATTTGTTCCAAGGATCACGGCGGTGAGCGCCCAGACGCAGGCTGGAACCCGATTGCGTTATTGGCATTGTAAAGTTGGGTTCGTTGCAGGCCTGCCGGCCGCCCCCCGTCTGCGTGCTTCGCCCACGGCCGTATTGCCGTTGCGGGTAAAGCCTGCGCGTTCGGTGGATGGCGGGCCAAATAGGCCCGAACGCCGACAAGTCAACTTAACGCGGCAGAGTTGCGACGAACTGTTGCCCATCTGCGACATCGATTTCCAGGACCCACAAATCCCGATCCTGCGCGTGCCGCGTTGCGGCATAATCGTCGTATTTATCAAGGATTTGATGCGGTATCGCGGTCCAGATCCGCCCCCCGTCCAAGGCTGGCATCCTTTCCCAATATTGCGCGTTCGCGCCGCGATATACGGTTAATATGAGGAGCGAGCCGGCTTCCCTGTCACCTTTGGCGATCACCATTGCGCCCCCGCCGATGCTCTCCGCCAGGCGGCGGATGGCGGCGACCTCCAGATGGGCGGGCAGGCGGCTATTCATGACCAAACCCGATTCGCGCCGGGTCAGCGATTCGCATCGGCATAGCCGGGAAGGGTCGACAGCGGGATGCGCGATTTCATGAACGTGCCGGTCCCGCGCCCGATCTCGTCCCCTTCGGCGTCGACCAGCCGCGATTCGGCGACGAATATCCGCTTGTGCCCGCTGATCCAGCGCCCTTCGGCCCGTACCTCTCCATCGCGCACGGGCTTGGTGAAATGGAGGTTGAAGGATGTCGTCAGCAGGAAACGGTCGGTGACCAGCGTATTCGCGGCGTAGAACGCCGCATCGTCCAGCATCTTGAAATAGATCGTCCCGTGCGCCGCGCCGGCCGCGTGATAGCTGGCCTCGTCGACCGAGAACACGATCTGCGCCGTGCCCGAACCGGTTACGGTCAGCGTAGACCGGAACAGCGCGTTGATCGGCGCGGCGGCATAAAGCCGCTCCAGCGCGCGGTGGTGCCGGTCCGCACCGCTTGCGCTGTCAGGCCGCGTCACGGTCCGTTGCATTGGTGATGAGCGCGTACAGCGCCTCCGCACTGGGCGCCTCGACCAGCGCGCGGTGCATGTCGTCGCTCCGCACCATGCGCGAAATCGCGGCCAGCGCGTGGAGATGTTCCGCCCCCGCATGGGCGGGCGACAGCAGGCCGAAGACCAGGTCGACCGGCATGCCGTCGGCTGCGGCGAAGTCGACTGGATGCTCGAGCTGGAGCACCGCGGCGAGCGGACGCTCCAGCCCCTCGATCCGGGCGTGGGGAATGGCGACTCCGCTGCCGAACCCGGTACTGCCGAGCGCCTCGCGCTCTTCCAGCGCCTCGTGGACGGTCGCCCGGTCGAGGCCATACACCTGCGCCATGACGGCGGACAGCTCGGTCAGGACCGCGCCCTTGTCGGCAGCCTGCGATTCAGTCACCGCCTCTGGGAGGAAACGGACGGAGGGGTACATCTGTGGTGGTATTCCCTGAAGTTCGATCGTGTCCGCACACCACCCGGCCCGTCATGTCGGCAACCGGGGACAACGCCTTTCGGCAGTGGTGCGGGCGGCGCGCCTAGGGCGCCGTCAATGCGGTTCGACCCAACCGATCGTCCCGTCGCGGCGGCGGTAAACCATATTATGGCGTCCACTGCCAGCATTTTTGAAAAAGAGCGCCGCCGTGTCGCGCAGGTCGAGCATCATGACCGCATCCGCCACGCTGACCTCCGGCACGTCGGTCTTCGTCTCGGCAACGACCGCTGGCGCGTCGGGCGCCTCCTGCTCGTCGTCCTCGGTCTCGCTGGCGGCGAAGATGCGATACGCGGCCTCTTCCTCCGCCTGTGCGCTGCTGGCCTGCGCATGGCGATCCTGCAGGCGCCGCTTGTAGCGACGCAACTGCTTGTCGAGCTTGGCCGCCGCCTGATCCAGCGCCTGGTGCGCATCGTGCGCCTCGCCATGCGCCTTCAGCACCAGCCCGTGCATGATATGGGCCACGATGTCGCAGGTGAAGGCCCCGGCCCCGCCCTTACCGAACGTGACCTGGGAGGACAGCGCCTTGGTGAAATACTTCTCGACGATGGCGTCCAGACGGTCTGTCGCATGATCCTGGAGCGCTGAACCGGTGTCGATCTGGTGGCCCGAAACGCGAATATCCATCGTCACTCCTTCATGGTTCTGTTGGCCGCGATCCGTTCGCGGCACTTCATTAACGCGCGAACCGCCTACCGGCTCCAGAGCGGATCGGTAAGCCGGGCCAGAAATGCGCGGTGTGCCACCAGCTCCGCCTCGCTCGCCGCATGCGGGCGCGGTTCGCGCCGCGGACCCCGGGCCTGGCGCGCGGCGGCGACCGCGATCGGGCTCGCTTCGGTTTCCAGCGCGACGTCGAGGCCGAGGCCGATCTGGCGCCCCCCAGTCAGTTCGACATAGAGCTGCGCGAGCAGTTCCGCGTCGAGCAGCGCGCCGTGCTTCACCCGGTGACTGCGGTCGATCCCGTACCGGCTGCACAGCGCGTCGAGCGACAGTTTCGCGCCCGGATGCTTGCGCCGCGCAAGTGCGACGGTGTCGACCATCCGCTCCATCGAGACGCCCGGCAATTCGCACAGCGCCAGCTCGGCGTTGAGGAAGCCGAAATCGAACCCCGCATTGTGCGCCACCAGCGGATCCTGGCCGATGAAATCGAGCAGGGCCGCGGCCCCGTCGCGAAACAGCGGCTTGTCGGCAAGGAAGGTCGCGGACAGGCCGTGGACCGCCTCCGCCTCTGCCGGCATGTCGCGTTCGGGATTGAAATAGGCGTGGAACACCTCGCCGGTGGCGACCCGGTTGATCAGCTCGACGCAGCCGATCTCGACCAGCCGGTCGCCGGTCCTGGGGTCGAGCCCGGTGGTTTCGGTATCGAAGACGATTTCGCGCATGATCCGACTATCGGTGTGAATGCCGGTCGCGGCAAGGGGGGTAGGGCGGATTGATCGCGGCTCAGCGCGATGCGGCGTGGTCCGCCCGCAGCCGCTCGATCAGCGCGGCCACTGCCGCGCGCGTTTCGGCCAGCGAGCCGCCGGTATCGACCACGTGGTCGGCCCGGCGGCGCTTCTCCGCGTCGGGCACCTGCAACTGCATGATCTGGTCGAACTTTTCCGCCGTCATCCCGGGCCGGGCGAGCACGCGGCGGCGCTGCTCCGCCGCGGGGGCGGAGACGACCACGACACGGTCGACCCCGGCCGCGCCGCCTTTTTCGAACAGCAGGGGAATGTCGAACACCACGAGCGGCGCGTCGCCGTGATGGGCCAGGAATGCGGCGCGCTGCCGGGCGACCGCGGGATGCACGATCGCCTCCAGCCGGGCGAGCGCCTGCGGATCGGCGAAGACCTGCGCGCCCAATTTATCGCGCAGCACGCCTTCGGACCCGGTCGAGCCGGGAAAGGCGGCCTCGATCGTGGGTAGCAATTCGCCGTCCGGCCCCTGCAGCGCCCGCACCGTGGCGTCGGCATCGAAGACGGGAACGCCTTGCGCCTCGAACATGGCCGCGACGGTCGATTTGCCCATGCCGATCGAGCCGGTCAGGCCGATGATCATCGGATCGCTCACGCGGTCAGAAGCGCGCGCAGCTCGGCATCGTGTTCGCGCGGCGGCGCAACGCCGAAAAACCGCTCGAACGCGAGGGCGGCCTGCCCGATCAGCATCGCGAGCCCGTCGATCGTGGCGAACCCCGTCGCCCGCGCGCTCGCGAGAAACGGGGTTTCCACCGGATCGGTGACGATGTCGTAAGCGACCGAGCCGGGCGGCGCATGGCTCCAGTCGAAGGCCAGCGGGGGCTGCCCGCGCATGCCCAGGGGCGAGGCGTTGACGACGAGGTCGCAGCACCCCTCGCGATCGTCGAAGGCGAAATCGGTCGCGGTGGCGAAATGCGCGAGATCGACCGCGTGGTGGTCGCCCTGCGGGGCCAGTTCGTCCAGAATCGCGCGCGCCTTGGCCGGATTGCGGCCCGCCAGCACGATGACGAAGCCTTCGCTCGCCAGTGCCGAGACGATCGCGCGCGCCGCACCGCCGGTGCCGAGCACGCGCGCCATGCGAAAATAGTGCCGGTGCGCCAGCCGCTCGCGCAGCGGCTCGAGGAAGCCGCCCGCATCGGTGTTGAGGCCGGTGAGCCGGCGATCGGGACCGGGAACGATCGTGTTGACCGCCCCGATGCCGGCCGCAGGCTCCCCGATCGCGTAGAGATGCGGCTGGACCGCCTGCTTGAGCGGCATGGTCACGTTGCAACCGCGCCAGTCCGGGTCGGTGGCGCGCTGCGCGAGAAAATTCTCGATTTCGTCGGGCGCGACGCGCGTGGCCCGATAGGCGGCATCGATTCTAAGCCTGGCGAGCCAGAAGGCATGGATCGCCGGGCTCTTCGACTGGGCGACCGGATCGCCGATCACCTCCGCGTAGGCGCGGCTCATGCCGGGATCGCGCCCCGCTCGCGCAGCGCCGCCAGCACCTGCAGCAGCGGCATGCCGAGGACGGTGAACTGGTCGCCGACGATGCTGTCGAACAATTGCACGCCCGGCCCCTCGATCCGGAAAACGCCGACGCAATGCGACACTGCGGGCCATTCGGCATCGAGATAGCGCGCGATGAAATCCTCCGACAGCGGGCGCACACGCAGGCTCGCGCGGTCGGTGCCGACCCATTCGATGCGGCCGTCGCGCGCCAGCGCGGCCGCGCTGTGCAACTGCATCGTGCGGCCGGAGAAGAAGCGCAGATGCTCCGCCGCCGCCGCGCGCGATTCCGGCTTGTCGAAACGGCGTCCCTCCACTTCGACCAGGCTGTCGCTGCCCAGCACCAGCGCGCCGGGATGGTCGTGGGCCACCGCCGCCGCCTTCGCCGCCGCGAGCGCCTGCGCGATTTCCGCGGGCTCGCCGCCCTCCAGCTCGCTTTCCAGCGCGCGTTCGTCCACGTCGGCGGGCGCGCTGTCGAAGGCGAGACCGGCCGCCGCCAGCATGGCGCGGCGCGACGCGCTCCGGGAGGCGAGAATCAGTTTGGTTCGGTCGGTCAGATCGGTTTCTCCCCCGGTTTTACCCGGCTCTTTCGTTCGGTGAAGATACTGATGATCGCCGCCGCGGTTTCCTCGATGGAGCGGCGCGTGACGTCGATCACCGGCCAGTTGTTGTCGGCGAACATGCGACGGGCAAAGCGCACCTCCTCCGCCACGCGTTCCTTCTCGACATAAGCGGTCTCGGTCGCTTCGTTGAGCGACAGCAGGCGGTTGCGCCGGATCTGCACCAGCCGCTCGGGCGCGGTGGTGAGGCCGACGACCAGCGGATGGCGCAGGTCGAACAGGGCAGGCGGCGGCGGACTTTCGATCACCAGCGGGATGTTGGCGACCTTGAACCCCCGGTTAGCGAGATAGATGCCGGTCGGCGTTTTCGAACTGCGCGACACGCCCGCAAGCACGATGTCCGCCTCCTCCCAATCCTCCCACGCGACGCCATCGTCATGCGCGATGGTGTACTGGATCGCGTCGACCCGGTCGAAATAGGCCTCGTCCATGCGGTGCTGGCGGCCCGGTCGGCCGTGCGCCTCCTGTCCCAGCTGCCGCTCCAGCGAGAGGACCACGTTTTCCAGCGCATCGACCGCAGGCAGCGACAATTGCCGGCAATGCGCCTCCAGCGCGGCGCGCGTATCGGCGTTGACGAGCGTATAGAGAACGAGCCCCGGACTTTCGGATAGCTCGGGCGCGATCCGGTCGAGATGCTGGCGCGATCGCACCATCGGCCAGAAATGGCGCACGATCTCGACATTCTCGAATTGCGCCAGCGCCGCTTTCGCGATCATCTCCAGCGTTTCGCCGGTGGAGTCCGAAAGAAGGTGGATATGCATGCGGTCCATGATGCGCGCGAGCCTGCACGCGGGGCTGTGGAGAAGGCAAGGCATAAACGGGCGCACAGGTCTGCGGACATCTTCGGGGACGGGTTTCACCCCCGCTATGCCTGCCTCCGCCCGCGGGCTTGTGCGCAGCGACGGCGACCATCCACAGGCTGTGGAAGGGCGGGAAAACGAGTCTTTGACTCCGTGCCGAGCACGAGTCGGAACCGGCCTGGGGGGTGGCCCGCCCGAGAGAAATCGGGCAGGGAAGCGCTGTCCCCGTTTTCCACAGGGCCAACAGACTCCATCATCCTATCTATAATTATAATTATTTTGGGATTCCGATCCGATGCCCGGACTTCTTCTCGATACCTTGCACGGCCGGCGCAGCGACGCGGTACCGCTGTGGCTCATGCGGCAGGCGGGCCGCTACCTGCCCGAATATCGCGACCTGCGTGCCGAGAAGGGCGGTTTTCTCGACCTCGTCTACGATAGCGAGGCGGCGTGCGAGGTGACCTTGCAGCCGATCCGGCGCTTCGGTTTCGACGGGGCGATCCTGTTCTCCGACATTCTGATCGTGCCCTATGCGATGGGTCAGGAGCTGCAGTTCCTGACCGGCGAGGGGCCGCACCTGTCGCCGCCGCTCGAGGAAACGCCGCTCGGCGATCTCCGGACGGATGCGACGCGGCTCGACGCGATCTACGAAACCGTGCGGCAGGTGCGCGCCGCGCTGTCGCCCGAAACCACGCTGCTGGGTTTTGCAGGCAGCCCGTGGACCGTCGCGACCTATATGATCGCGGGCGAGGGCAGCCGCGACCAGCATGCGGCGCGCGCGATGGCCTATCGCGACCCTGCGCGGTTGGGCGAGATCATCGACGCGATCGCCGATCTGACGGTGGACTATCTCGTCGGTCAGATCGATGCGGGCGCGGAAGGCGTCCAGCTGTTCGACAGCTGGGCGGGCAGTCTCGCCCCCGATCAGTTCGATCGCTGGGTCGTGGCACCCAATGCCTCCATCGTGGAGCGGCTGCGCGCGGCGCGGCCCGGCACGCCGATCATCGGTTTTCCGAAGGGGGCGGGGGAGAAGCTGCCCGGCTATGCGCGCGAGACGCGGGTCGATGCGCTGGGCCTCGACGAAACGATCGATCCCGCCTGGGCCGCGGCCAATCTGCCGCCGGACCTGCCGGTGCAGGGCAATCTCGATCCGCTGCTGATCCTGGCCGGGGGCGACGCCATGGTGGAGCGCGCGAAGGCGATCCTGACCGCCTTCGCGGATCGCCCGCATGTCTTCAATCTGGGCCACGGGATCGACCGGCGCACGCCGATCGCGCATGTCGAACGGCTGGTTTCCACGGTTCGCGATTGGCAGCGCTGACCGGGCAAGCTATGGCGCGCCCATGCAGGATACGCTGAACATGCTCTATTACTGGCTCAAGGCCGGGCATATCATCTTCATGGTGTTCTGGATGGCGGGATTGTTCATCCTGCCGCGCCAGATGCTCTACATGCATGCCTCGCCCGCCGGTTCGGCGGAAGAGGCACTGTGGGCGAAACGCACGCGCACCCTGTCCAAGGTGATCCTGATCCCCTCGATCGTGATCGTCTGGATTCTGGGTCTGCTGCTGGCGCAGACCATCGGCGCGTGGGGGCAGGGCTGGTTCCATGCCAAGCTGGGTCTCGTGATCCTGCTGTCGGCCTATCACGGCTGGATGAGCGCCACTGCGAAGCGCATGGCGAAGGGTCGCCGCCCCTTGAGCGAACGCGCCCTTCGGCTGTGGGGCGAAGTGCCCGCCGTCATCCTGGCGCTGGTCGTCATCCTGGTGATCGTCAAACCGTTCTGAGGCTGCTGCGAAAAGCGCGCTCTTGGAATTGACGGGTCCCGCGCCCGCGCCTATTTCCGTATGTATCCCGTCAACCGGTTTTGCCGCAGGTCTGCCAGGCCGCGGCGCGGTTCCACGCTTTCCCCAAGCTTGCCTGTAACGACCTCGTTCCGGGCCCCGTCGAACCGGTCGGCTCCTTCCCAAATGGAATAAAAAGACAATGCATCTCAAGGAATTGAAAGCGAAGGCCCCGGCCGACCTCGTCTCGATGGCGGAAGAGCTGGGCGTCGAGGGCGCCTCCACCATGCGCCGCCAGGACCTGATGTTCTGCATCCTTCGCGAACTGGCGGAGGACGAGGAATACGAAGAAAAAATCATGGGTGTGGGCACCATCGAGGTGCTGCAGGACGGTTTCGGCTTCCTGCGCAGCCCCGAGGCGAACTATCTCGCCGGTCCCGACGACATCTACGTTTCCCCTAACCAGGTCCGCAAATGGGGCTTGCGCACCGGCGATACGGTGGAGGGCGAGATCCGCGCCCCGCGCGAGGGGGAGCGTTATTTCGCGCTGACCAGCCTCAAGAGCGTCAATTTCGACGATCCCGAGGCGGTGCGCATGCGGACCAATTTCGACAATCTCACGCCGCTCTATCCCGAAGAAAAGCTGACGCTCGACAACATCGATCCGACGGTGAAGGACAAGAGCGCGCGGGTGATCGACATCATCTCACCCCAGGGCAAGGGCCAGCGCGCCCTGATCGTCGCACCGCCGCGCACAGGTAAGACGGTCCTCCTCCAGAACATCGCGAAGGCGATCACCGACAACCACCCGGAAGTTTTCCTGCTGGTGCTGCTGGTCGACGAGCGGCCCGAGGAAGTCACCGACATGCAGCGCTCGGTCAATGGCGAGGTTATCTCCTCGACCTTCGACGAGCCCGCCAACCGCCACGTCCAGGTCGCCGAAATGGTGATCGAGAAGGCCAAGCGGCTGGTCGAGCACAAGAAGGACGTGGTGATCCTGCTCGATTCGATCACGCGCCTGGGCCGTGCCTACAACACCGTCGTCCCGTCGTCGGGCAAGGTGCTGACGGGCGGTGTGGACGCTAATGCGCTGCAGCGGCCCAAGCGCTTCTTCGGCGCGGCGCGCAATATCGAGGAGGGCGGTTCGCTCTCGATTATCGCCACCGCGCTGATCGATACCGGCAGCCGCATGGACGAGGTCATCTTCGAGGAATTCAAGGGCACCGGTAACAGCGAAATCGTCCTCGATCGCAAGGTGGCGGACAAGCGCATCTTCCCGGCACTGGATGTCGGCAAGTCGGGCACCCGCAAGGAAGAGTTGCTGGTCGACAAGGACAACCTGTCCAAGATGTGGGTGCTGCGCCGCATCCTGATGCAGATGGGCACGATCGATTCGATGGAATTCCTTCTCGACAAGATGAAGGATTCCAAGAGCAACGAGGACTTCTTCGCCACGATGAACCAGTAGGCTGGCGGCGGTGTCCGATCCGGTGCGTGTGGTTATCACCGGCGCACCGGGTGCGGGCAAGTCGACCCTGCTGGCAGAACTGACGCGGCGCGGGATCACCACCGTGCCGGAAGCGGCGCGGATCATTCTGCGCCAGCCGCACGGCATGGCCCTGCGCGCGGACGACCCCCGCGGCTTCGCCCGGGCCATGCTCGACGCCGATCTCGACGCTTTTGACCGCGTGAAGACCGGGCTGACGGTGCATGATCGCGGATTTCCCGACATTGCGGGGTTCCTGCATCTGGAGGGGCTGCGCGCCGACCGTGCGCTGGAGCAGGCGTGCCGCGACTTGCGCTACGCCGCTGTCTTCCGTGCGCCGCCGTGGCGGGATATCTATCTCGGCGATGCGCAGCGCATCCAGACGTGGGACGAAGCGGTCGCAAGTGATGCGGCGGTAACGGCGGCGTGGCGCGCCTACGGTTACGAACCGATCGACCTGCCGAAGGTCGATACGGCCGCCCGCGCGGATTTTCTCCTCGGACGGCTCGCGATCTAGGCGGCTCGCCGGAAACTGTCGGCGCGTGCCAGCTCCCACATGCGGTTGAGCGTCGTCGCACGCGGGTTCTCGATCAGTGCGCCTTCCTCCACGAATTCGTAGATGTGGTCGACCGCGTCCGAGCGTGCGCCGTTGAGCCGCTCGCGCAGATCGCACTGGTTAATATCCCACGGGCTTTCGAGACCCATCGCGACCACGATCTCGCGCAGCGATTTCACCGTGGCGCGCTGGAAGCGGGCGACACGGGGGGCCTTGTCGGAAATGACGAGACCGCGCTGGCGCCAGTCCTCTTGCGTCGCGACGCCGGTCGGGCATTTGCCGGTATGGCAGCGCAGCGATTGCACGCATCCCAATGCGAACATGAAGGGACGGGCGGCATTGCAGTAATCCGCGCCCAGCGCGAACGCCTTGGCCATCTGGGCGCCGGAATGGATCTTGCCCGCATTGGCGATCTTGATCTTGTCCTTCAGGCCGGTGCCGACCAGCGCGTTGCGTACCAGGATCTGGCCTTCGCGCAGCGGCATACCGACGCTGTTCGACAATTCGAGCGGGGCCGCACCGGTGCCGCCTTCCGCGCCGTCGACGGTGATGAAGTCGAGCAGGATGCCCGTTTCCAGCATCGCTTTGGCGATCGCCAGGACCTCGTGTGGCTGCCCCACGCACAGCTTGATCCCGACAGGCTTGCCACCCGACATGTCGCGTAGGGACGCAGCCCATTCGAGCAGTTCGATCGGGGTCGAGAAGGTCGAATGCGCGGCGGGGGAGATGCAGTCGACGCCCGGCTTGACCCCGCGGGCCTCGGCGATTTCTTCGGTCACCTTCTCGCCGGGGAGGACGCCTCCGTGGCCGGGCTTGGCCCCCTGGCTCAGCTTGATCTCGATCATCTTGACCTGATCGTCCTGCGCCTGCTCGGCAAAGCGGTCGGGATCGAACCCGCCATCCTCGCGCCGGCAGCCGAAATAGCCGCTGCCCAGTTCCCAGATCAGGTCGCCCCCGTGCTTGCGGTGATAGCGGCTGATGGATCCTTCGCCGGTATCGTGCGCGAAATCGCCCTCTTTGGCGCCCAGATTCAGCGCCTCGATCGCATTGCCGGAAAGCGAGCCGAAGCTCATCGCGGAGACATTGAGAAGCGCGGAATTATAGGGCTTTTCGCATTGCGGGCCGCCGATATCGAGCCGCCAGAACTCAGGCAGTTCGGCGCGCGGGACGATCGAATGGCTCATCCATTCATATTCGTTCGAATAGACGTCCAGCTCGGTGCCGAAGGGATGCGCGTCGAGATCGCCCTTCGCGCGGGCATAGACCAGCGCACGTTCCTGGTGGCTGAAGGGACGCCCCTCCATTTCGTCCTCGACGATATAGGCGCGGGCGAAGGGGCGCAGGTCTTCCATGATCCAGCGGATGCGCGAGACCAGCGGATAATTGCGTCGCAACGTGTGATCGTCCTGGAAGAAGTCCCACACCGCAATGAGGGCGGCGGGTCCCAGGACGATCAGCGCCCACGGCCACGCCCAGGCGAAGAACGCGGCGAGGGCGAGTGTGATGAGGACGATGGTGTAGCGCCACATGACGCGCGATCAGCCCAGATGCTTCGCGAAGAACTCCTCGGTGCGCGAATCGGCCGCGCGCGCCCCTTCCTCGTCGCGGCGCTTACCGAACTGGGTGGCGAAGCCGTGATCGAGCCCCTCGTAATCGAACAGCGTCACCTTGGGGTGATCGTCCAGACCCTGATGCATCGCCTGCTGCGCGTCCTTATCGACGAAGCCGTCCTCGGTCGGGATATGCAGCATCAGCGGGTTGGCGATGGCGTGCGCCTCGTCCAGCATCTCGTCGACACCCACCGCGTAATAGCCCACCGTCGCATCGCTGTCGGTGCGCGCGGCGGTCATGTAGGCGAGCTTGCCGCCGAGGCAGTAACCGACCGCACCGACTTTCTTGCCCCCGCTTTCCTGGCGCGCCCATTTGATGGTCGCCTCGATGTCGCGAATGCTCGCATCGGCGTCGAACTTGCCCATGAGATCGAGCGCCTTCTGGAATTCCGGCTCCACATCGGGATCGAGCTCGATCCCGCGGCCGAGTTTCCAGAACAGATCGGGTGCGACGGCGAGATAGCCCTGTTCCGCCAGCAGATCGCATTTGCGCCGGATTCCGGCATTCACGCCGAAGATTTCCTGAATCACCACGATCGCGGCCCGCGGCTCGTCCGCCGGGCGGGCGACATAGGCCTTGAAGTGATCGGTGCCGTCCATCGTATCGATCTGGGTGGTCTCGCTCATCCGGCTGTCTCCTCGCTTGGGCTCGTTCGCTATACTGGTCTTGCGCACACGGGTGCGGCAAACGACATTGGGTCTGCGATAGCGTAACGGAGAAAGCGCCATGAAGGTCCACGTCGAAATCGATTGCACGCCGGAGGAGGCGCGGTCCTTCATGGGATTGCCCGATATCAGCAAAGCGAATTCGGTCTATGTGGACAACATGGCAGAGGCGATGCGCGGCGTGACATCGCCCGACCAGTTGCAGGAACTGGCGCGCACGATGGCGCCTATGGGGCAGATGGGACTGAAACTGTTCCAGAATTTCGTCGAAGGCAGCATGGCGGGGAAGGGCGGATCGCGCCCCGCCGGCGGCAAGGGCGACAGCGACGCCTAACGGCGCCGACGCACCCCGGTTCTCATGAGTACGATCTTCGCGCTTTCGAGCGGGGCGCCGCCTGCCGCCATCGGTGTCCTGCGCATCAGCGGGCCGGACGCAGGCGCGGCTCTGACGGCGCTGACGGGTTCCTTACCGCCCGCGCGGCAAGCGTCCTTGCGCACAATCCGCGACGCGGGCGGGGCCGTGCTCGATAGCGCGCTGGTGCTGTGGTTTCCCGGCCCGGGCTCGGCGACAGGGGAAGATTGCGCGGAATTGCACTGTCACGGCGGGCGGGCCGTAATCCGCGCGATCGAGATGGCGCTTGCTGCCATTCCCGGGTTGGAGCGCGCGGCGCCCGGCGCGTTCACCCGGCGCGCGTTCGCCAATGGTCGCATCGATCTGGCGGAAGCGGAGGGCCTCGCCGACTTGCTTTCGGCCGAGACAGAACTTCAGCGCCGCGCAGCGCAGGCCCAGGCGGGCGGGGCGCTGTCCCGCGCCGTGGGGGCGTGGCGCGACGCGGTGCTGCGGCTTTCCGCCATGGTGGAGGCTTCGCTCGACTTTTCGGACGAGGACGATGCGGCGACGCTCGGCGCAAACTTTGCGCAGGAGGCGGGCGCGCTGGCCCGGTCGCTGCAGGAAGGCCTCGACCGGCCCGCCGCCGAACGGTTGCGGGACGGTCTGCGGGTCGTGCTCGCGGGTCCTCCAAACAGCGGAAAATCTACCCTATTCAATGCTTTGGTCGAGAGCGAGGCGGCTATCGTGTCGCCCATTGCCGGGACCACGCGCGATGCGATCGAGCGGCCGATCGCGATCGACGGCGTTCCGTTCGTTCTCGTCGATACCGCAGGTGTCCGGGGCGAAGCGGGGGATACGATCGAAGCCATCGGGATCGCGCGCGCCGGCGAAGAAATGGACCGCGCCGATATCGTCCTGTGGCTGGGCCCGGAAGGTGACGGGCCGGCCGGTGCCTGGGAGATCGAGGGACGCTGCGATGCCCCGGATCACACCGCCAAGGTCGCCCCGCGCTTTCGTGTCTCCGCCGTGCACGGAACCGGCCTTACCGATCTCTCCGGTGCTTTGGCGGAGACGGGTCGCGGGATGCTACCCAAGCCCGGCGAGAGCGCGATCAACCGGCGCCAACGGTCCTTGGTAGAGGACGCCATGGCCGCGATCCTCGAAGCGGCTGCCACGCACGACCCCCTGATCGCCGGAGAATGCCTGCGAACTGCGCGCCACGCCTTCGATCAACTCCTTGGCAACACCGCCACGGATGATATGCTGGACGCGCTGTTCGGTCGGTTTTGCATCGGCAAATAGGTTTCACGTGGAACACTTGAGCGCTGATCGTAGCCTCTGTTCCACGTGGAACAGGTAGAAATGAGGCCAAACCTGTCTTAGAGCCGTTCCATGCAGCAGTTCGATGCAATCATCGTTGGGGGTGGCCACGCCGGCATTGAGGCCGCTTGCGCCTCCGCGCGGATGGGAGCGCGAACCGCTCTCGTGACATTCACTGCCGCCGGGATCGGCGCGATGAGCTGCAACCCGGCGATTGGCGGGTTGGGGAAGGGCCATCTCGTCCGGGAGGTCGATGCGCTGGATGGCGTACTGGGGCAGGCCGCCGACGCGGCAGCGATCCACTACCGTATGCTCAATCGCTCGAAGGGGAGCGCTGTCTGGGGTCCCCGCGTGCAAGCCGACCGGGTTCTTTTTCGGCAGGCGGTGCAGGGAGCGGTCCGCGGGCAGGCCAATCTGTCGGTCGTAGAGGGCGAAGTCGCCGCGCTGCGGATTCGTAACCATGCGATAGCGGGTGTCGAACTCGCCGATGGTTCGCCGCTGGCGTCCAACGCGGTGGTACTGTGTACCGGAACGTTCCTGGGCGGGCGCTTGTTTCGCGGGGAAGAGCGCTTCGAAGGAGGGCGTATCGGGGAAGCGTCGGCAGGACGCCTCGCGATGCAGATCCGCGATCTCGATCTGCCGATGGCTCGCCTCAAGACGGGGACGCCCCCCCGAATCGACGGGCGCACGATCGACTGGGCTCGGTTGGAGGAGCAGCCCTCTGATGACGAGACCTGGACGCTGTCGGACCTGACCCAGCAACGAGCCAATCCCACGGTCTCGTGTGCTATCGCGCGAACGACGCAGGCCGGCCACGATATCATCCGAGCCAATCTCGACCGGTCGCCGCTGTTTTCGGGGGCGATCGGGGCGGAGGGTCCGCGGTACTGTCCATCGATCGAGGATAAGATCCATCGTTTCGGCGACCGGGAAGGGCACCAGATATTCCTTGAGCCGGAGGGTCTGGATACGCCGCTGGTCTATCCCAACGGCATCAGCACCTCCCTGCCGGTCGACGTTCAGCAGGATTTTCTCCGGACCATGGATGGGCTCGAGAGCGTGCGAATGGTGGAGCCGGGCTATGCGGTCGAGTACGACTACATCGATCCACGTGCGCTCGACCGGCAACTGGGCTTGCGATCGATGCCGGGGCTCTATTGCGCGGGCCAGATCAACGGGACCACCGGTTACGAGGAAGCCGCCGCGCAGGGCTTGGTGGCGGGGGCAGGGGCGGCTGCGCATGTGCTCGGAAAGCGCCCACTCGCACTCGATCGCGCCAACAGCTACATCGCGGTGATGGTGGACGACCTCATTCTACAGGGCGTCACGGAACCCTATCGCATGCTAACCGCCAGAGCCGAATACCGCCTTCGACTGCGCGCGAACAACGCGGCAACTCGGCTGACGCAAGTCGGGATCGAGGCGGGATTGGTTGGGGCCGAGCGAGCGCGATGGTTTGCGCACCGTGCCGAGCGGCGCTTACGGTACGAGCAACACCTCGATCAGATGGCGGCACCACAGGACCTGCGTGCAGCGGGGTTCGATGCGAAGGACGATGCGGGCCGACAGACCTTGCGCGACTGGTTGCGGTTCCCGGGCGTCGATATGCAAGTGATCTCCCGCCTATCTGCCGGGTTCACCAACGCAGATGGCGAGGAGGAATTGCTAGCCGAGTTACGGGAGGATGCCGCCTACGCGCCCTATCTGGCGCGGCAAGAGTCCGAATTGCGCGAACTGCGCGCGAGCGAGGCCGTCCCGCTTCCTGCCGATCTCTCCTACCGAACCATACCGGGCCTCTCGAACGAAATGGTCGAACGGCTGGAGCGCGCGCGACCCGACACGCTGGCAGCGGCCGGGCGAGTACCCGGCGTGACGCCAGCGGCGCTGGCGACCCTGCTCGTCCATGCGAAGAGGCACAGGGCCGCTGCGTGATCGACAGCGAGGAGGCAGCCCGGGTTTACCTGGCCGAAATCGGCGGCGCGCACGCCGTTGAACAGTTGGATGTGTTGAGCCGTAAACTGGCGGACGAGAACACGCGCCAGAATTTGGTCGCTGCGCGAAGCCTCGAACATGTTTGGCAGAGGCATTTTGCCGATAGTGCACAGTTGCTTCGGCATGTTCCACGTGAAACGAGGTCATGGCTTGATCTGGGTAGTGGGGCCGGTTTTCCGGGCCTCGTACTGGCGCTGCTTCTACCCGAATGCCAAGTGGTGCTTGTCGAATCGCGACGAAAGCGAATCGAGTGGCTGGAGCGCATGGCGGAACTGCTCGCACTCGAGAATGTGCGTGTGGTGGGGCAGCGCCTGGAACTGGTAGAACCCTTCGAGGCGGGGGCGATAACCGCGCGAGCGTTCGCCCCACTGGATAAGCTGCTGACCCTATCCGCAGATTTCTCCGCCCCGGATACGGTATGGGTCTTGCCCAAAGGACGCTCGGCCTCGCAGGAGTTGACCGAGGCACTAGAGACATGGACTATGGCGTTCCACGTGGAACCATCGCTGACCGATCCGGACAGCGCCATCATTGTGGGGCGGGGCAAACCGAAAAGGCGAGGGCGGCGATGATCACCATTGCGATCGCGAATCAAAAGGGCGGCGTGGGCAAGACGACCACGGCGATCAACGTTGCGACCGCGATGGCGGCGACCGGTTGGCGCACGCTGCTGATCGACCTTGACCCGCAGGGAAATGCCAGCACCGGGATGGGTATCGGCTCGGCCGACCGCGACTATTCGTCCTACGATCTTCTGGTCGAGGAAGCCCCTCTTACGGACTGCATTCGGCCGAGCAGCATTCCCAATCTCGACATGGTGCCTGCAACACAGGATTTAAGCGGCGCGGAGGTGGAGCTGGTCGCGGTCGGTGGGAGGGCTTCGCGTTTGGCCGGATCGCTCGCCAACAATGCCAATCACGACGTGTGTTTCATCGACTGTCCCCCTTCCCTGGGCCTTCTCACTCTGAACGCACTGACCGCGGCAGATACGCTTCTAGTGCCTCTGCAGTGCGAGTTCTTTGCTCTCGAAGGCTTGAGCCAGTTATTGCAGACGGTCGAGCAGGTGCAGCAGCGTTTCAATCCGGATCTTGGGATCGTGGGGATCGCGTTGACGATGTTCGATCGGCGCAATCGTCTGACCGATCAGGTGGCGGACGACGTCCGTGATTGTCTGGGCGATCTGGTCTTCAAGGCGGTTATTCCCCGCAACGTACGCCTTTCCGAAGCACCGAGCCACGGTCTGCCGGCCCTAGTCTACGATCATTCCTGCACCGGCAGCCGCGCGTACATGGCGTTGGCGAGCGAATTGATTTCCCGCCTTCCCGAAAAAAGGAAAGCCGCATGAGCGCGCCCGAGTCCTCCACCGCATCTCCCGCACCGCGCCAGGTCGATCGCAAGAAGAAGCTGGGGAGGGGGCTGGGTGCCCTGCTGGGCGAGACGCGCAAGGAAGAGCCTGTCTCGCATGATCCCAGTGTTTCGGTACGCGATGGTGTTTCACGTGAAACATCGGCGCTCTCCGCCACTGGTCTGAAGTCGTTGGCGATTTCCGCAATCGAGCCGCTTCCAGGACAGCCGCGCACGCACTTCGACGAGGACGCGTTGGAGGATCTCGCGCGGTCGATCGCTTCGCGCGGCGTCATCCAGCCGATCATCGTTCGTCCCCTGGCCGGCAAGCGGTACCAATTGGTGGCTGGCGAACGCCGCTGGCGCGCGGCGCAGAAGGCGCGCCTGCACGAGATTCCCGCGATCGTCCGCGATCTCGAGGAAAGCGAGATCATGGCGCTCGCGCTGATCGAGAATATCCAGCGCGAGGATCTCAATCCCATCGAGGAGGCGCGCGCCTACCACCGGTTGAGCGAGCAGGAAGGTCTTTCGCAAAGCGACATCGCCAAGCTGGTCGACAAATCGCGCAGCCACGTGGCGAACCTTCAGCGGCTCCTTGTCCTTCCCGAACAGGTCATTGCGATGGTCGAGGATGGCGCGCTGTCCATGGGGCATGCGCGGGCGCTGATCGGGAGCGACGCCGCACTGGAACTTGCCCATCGTGCCATCGACGACAAGCTGACCGTTCGCGAGACCGAGCGGCTCGTGCGCAGCGGCAAGCCCGGTGGCGGCACGCCGGCTCGCACGGGCGATACCGCGGGTACCGAGCAGGACGCCGATATCGCGGCGGTCCAGCGGCATCTGGAAGAATTTCTCGGCCTGACCGTGCGGATCAAGAGCGACGCCGATCCCAAAACCGGTGCGGTGACCATTCGCTACCGCACGCTGGATCAGCTCGACCTTATTTGTCAGCGCCTTACCGGCGGAGAAATCTGAGTAAAGTCAACGCATTAGGGGGGTCATAGCCCGCCTAAACCCCCTGCCTATTTCGACCGTTTGACGTATTTCACGCGCTTCGACTGGGCGGGCCGATGGATGACTCGCTTGCGAACGGCCGGCCGGGGCTGGTCGACCTCGACCCATTCCTCGGTCACGTATTCGCGTACGACCGGAACCAGCGGCACGCTTTCCTCTTCGACGATGACCGTGGTCGCCCCGTAGCCGTACGCGTACCCGCCGGGATAGCCATGCGCGTGGTATCGACCGCGGCGCATCGGAGGGGGCGGGGGCGGGGCCTGAATCACGCGATAGGCGTAATGCCGCCCACCATGCCGGGGGGGAAGCGGGGGTGCGTAGCCATCGCGATAGTCGTCGGCGTAGCGGTCGTCGTAATCGCTGTGCGCGAGCAGGGCCCGGCACTCGTCCTGCGGACCGCCCGCCACTGCGGAGCCGACCGCCGCTCCGCCCAGCGCGCCGACGCCACCGCCGATCAGCGTCCCGGCCAGTCGGTCTCCGCGACCGGCCACGCGGTTGCCGACCACTGCGCCCGCAGCGCCGCCGATAATCGCACCGGCGACCTGGCCCCGCTCGCGCGAGCTGCGCATGTCGGCTTCGCACCGCTCGCGCCAGGCAGGATCGCCATAGGGCGCAGGCGCGACGTCGGGCGCAATTGGCGGTTCATCCTCATAGGCTTCCGGATAATACGCATCCTGCGCGTAGTCGGGCGCGGGCTGGTCCTGCCGGGTGTAGGTGACGGTGCGCGGCGCATCTTCGGCCATGACCGGCGGCTCGGGCGCGATCGCCGGCTGCTCGCGATAGGCCTCGTACCCGGTGCGATATTCCGCGTTCGTCTCCACCGGCTGGACCACCGGATCGGAGTAATACGCGCTCGGCTCGACCGGCACCTGGGTCGGCGCCTGATAGGTGTCGTCGTACCCGGTGTAGGGTATCTCCTGCGCGGCGAGCGGTTGCTGCGCGAGGGCCACAGCCGCGACGGCCAGGCTGCTGACGGCGGAAAGGCGGATCGACATGGCTATTTCCCCTGCTGCGGTGGGACACCGCGCATACCGTTGCGCAGCGCCAGACCTATCTTAAGGAAATATTAGCCATAAGTTCCGCGCAGGACACGCGTATTCGCGGCCCCTGTCCCGATTCGGTGCGGGGAGGGGCCGGGCGGAACGGGATTTTACGTCAGATGCGGTCGGCGATCGCCGCTGCCAGCGCCTCTATGCCGGCGGCGTCGTCGGCATCGAACCGTGCCTTATCCGGACTGTCGAGATCGATCACCGCGACGACGGCGCCCTCGCGCACGACCGGAACCACCAGTTCCGACGCGCTCGCCGCGTCGCAGGCGATATGGCCGGGGAAGGCGTGAACATCGGTTACCAGCTGCGTCTTCGCCTCCGCCGCGGCGGTACCGCATACGCCTTGGCCGAGCGGGATGCGAATGCAGGCGGGCCGGCCGATAAAGGGGCCGAGGACCAGTTCCCCGTCCACCACGCGATAGAAGCCGGCCCAGTTCAGCCGCGGCAGGAATTCTGCGATCAAGGCGGCGAGATTGGCCATGTTGGCGACCGGATCGGGCTCGCCTTCCGTCAGCGCGCGGCCAGCGTCGACCAGTTGGCGATACCGCTCTGCCGGGGCGAGCGCTTCATCGGGTGCAAAATCGAACATCGCGCCGGAGATAGGGTCGGACGATCCCGGCGTAAAGGCGCGGGCAAAGGCGATTGCCGCCCGCCCTTCGCCCCCCTATCACGAAAGATATGAGCACTCGCGCCAAGATCCTGATCGCCCTCGTCCTTGTCCTCGCCGTCCTGGGCGGCGTCGCCGTCTGGCTGACGCGCGGGGACACCGCGCAGCTGGCGCTTTCTGCCGTGACGGGGACCGATCCCGAACTGACCGAGCCGCGCAACGAGCTGGTGCCGACGATGAACGTCGCCGAACCGGTCGGCTGGGAGGTGAACGAGAAGCCCAAGGCAGCGCAGGGCCTGACGGTATCGCGCTTCGCCACCGGGCTCGATCATCCGCGTATCCTCTACACCCTGCCCAATGGCGACGTGCTCGCGACGCTGACCAACAGCCCCCCGCGCGAGGGTGGCGGGATCAAGGGCTGGGTGATGAAGCACCTGCTGGGCAAGGCGGGGGCGGGCGAGCCGTCGCCGAACAAGCTGGTGCTGCTGCGCGATGCCAATGGCGACGGGACCGCGGACGTGAAGCAGGTGCTGCGCGACGATCTCGATTCCCCGTCCGGCATGGCGTGGCAGGATGGCAAGCTCTACATCGCCAACCACAACGCACTGCTGCGCTTCGATTATCAGTTGGGCGCGCCCAAGCTAACCGGGCAGCCGACGAAGCTGATGGACCTGCCCGGCGGCGGCAATCACTGGATGCGCAACATCGCGCTCGATCCGGCCGGGACGAAGCTCTACGTCGCGGTCGGCTCGGCCAGCAATATCGGCGAGAACGGTATGGAGGCGGAAAAGGGCCGCGCGGCGATCTGGGAATACGATCTGGAAAGCGGCAAGCAGCGGCAATTCGCGGTCGGCCTGCGCAATCCGAACGGCCTCGATTTCAATCCGTGGTCGGGCGAGTTGTGGACCACCGTGAACGAGCGCGACATGCTCGGCTCCGATCTCGTGCCCGATTACCTCACCAACGTGCCCGTCGGTGCGCAATATGGCTGGCCCTGGGTCTACTGGAAGGAAAACGTGGACCGCCGGGTGGAGGCGCCGATGCCCGCCTATCTGCAGGAATACGCGCGGCGACCCGAATACGCGCTGGGTCCGCACGTGGCGGCGCTGGGCCTGACCTTCACGGGCCAGGGCAACCAGCTGGGCGAGAAATTCTCCAAGGGTGCGATCATCGCGCGGCACGGGTCGTGGAACCGCAAGCCGCCTTCGGGCTACGACGTCGTGTTCATCCAGTTCGACGATCTCGGCAACCCGGTGGGCAAGCCGGTCCCGCTGCTGACCGGTTTCCTGGAAGGCAATGGCACCACCCATGGCCGTCCGACCTGGGTAACCTTCGCCCGGGACGGGGCGCTGCTGGTGTCGGACGATACAGCGGGAATCGTCTGGCGAGTGATCGCTCCGGGCGCGCAGCCCAATGCGGCGATCGAGCGGGTCGAACGCGGCACCCTGAAGGCGCGGCGCGAACTGCGCGATCCTTCGATGCAATTCTCCGACGAGTTCGCGCGCGAGCAGAACATCACCAAGGACGTGCAGTAGGCGTCAGCCCAACGCCCGTCCGGCGCGACCGGCGAGCTCGGTGACATAATGCCACGCGGTGCGGCCTGATCGCGCACCGCGCCGGCGTGCCCATTCCAGCGCGTCCGTATCGTCCCAGGCGAGCCCCAGCGGATCGGCATAGCCGGCGACGATCACTAGATAGTCGTCCTGCGAGGCGGCGTGGAAGCCGATCGACAGGCCGAAGCGGTCCGCCAGCGCCAGCCGGTCGTCGACGACGTCGCGCGGATTGATCGGATCGTCCTGCTCGCCCATGTCGCGCGCCACGATCGCTCGGCGGTTCGACGTCACGGCCAGCCGGACATTGGCCGGGCGCACTTCCACCCCGCCTTCCAGCACGCTGCGCAGATGCCGCGCCTGCGCGTCGCCGCCATCCTCGAACGCCAGATCGTCGACGAAGACCAGGAACGCGCGGTCGACCGCGCGCAGCCGGGCGAACAAAGCGGGCAGGGTGGCCAGCGCGTCCGTCCCGACCTGGACCAGCGCGATGGCCGCGGGATCCTCGGCAGCGGTGGCGATCACCGCGGCGCGGAGCAGGGCGGACTTGCCCATGCCACGCGCGCCCCACAACAGCACGTCGTGCGCGGCCGCGCCGCTGGCCAGCCGCCGCACATTGGCGAGGACGGTTTCCTTCTGCCGCTCGATCGCCCGCAACTGGCCGAGCGCCGGGGCCTCCAGCCGGGCGACCGCGCGTGCTTCCGTTCCCGTCCAGACATAGGCCGGAGCGGCGAGCCAGTCGGGGTCGGGGGTGGACGCCGCAGTACCGGCCAGCCGCTCCAGCGCGGTAGCGATCCGCGTCAGCGCGTCGGCCTGGTCGGTCTGCGCGCTCATCCCGCCAGCGCGGCGCCCTCGAGCGTGTAGAGCGGCTCGGCCCCCGCCATCGCGCCCGCCCGCAACCCGCGAGCTTCGGGCACGATGCGGTCGAGGAAGAACCGTACCACCGCCCGCTTGTGCGAGGCCTGCGGCGTCGCCTCGTCGCCCAGGCTGCGCAGCTGGACCAGCAATTGCCATCCCGCGACCGCGACCGCGCTCATGGTGGTGAAGGGCACGCTGCCCGACAGGCGGTCGTCCAGGCTGGCCTCGTCGCGCATCCAGCGTGCCACGTCCGCGCAATCGCGCGCCAGACCGGCCAGTGCCGCTTCCTCGGCGCAATCGGCCGCGATGTCCTGCAGCAGTGCCAGCACCGCCTCGCCGTTTTCCATGCCCAGCTTGCGGGTCACGTAATCGGCCGCCTGGATGCCGTTGGTGCCTTCGTAGATCGGGGCGATCCGCGCATCGCGATAATGCTGCGCCGCGCCGGTTTCCTCCACGAAGCCCATGCCGCCATGGACCTGGATCCCTAGGCTCGCCACCTCGACGCCGATATCGGTGCCCCACGCCTTCAGCAGCGGGACCAGCACCTCGGCACGGGTCCGGGCCGCCGCCTGGCCCAGCGTTCCGCGATCGACCTGTCCCGCCGTATAGTAGAGCAGCGCTCGGGCGCCTTGCGTCAGCGCCATCATGCGCAGCAGCATGCGGCGCACATCGGGATGTTCCGCGATGGCAACCGGGGTGCGATCGCTCGCACCCGCGCGGGCCGACTGGACCCGGTCGGCGGCGTAGGCCAGCGCCTGCTGCGTCGCGCGCTCCCCGATCTGCACGCCCTGGTTGCCGACATTGATCCGGGCGTTGTTCATCATCGTGAACATCGCCGCGAGCCCGCGATTTTCGTCGCCCACGATCTCGCCGATGCATGCGTCGTTGTCGCCATAGCTCATGACGCAGGTGGGCGAGGCGTTGATGCCCAGCTTGTGTTCCAGACTGACGGGCCGCAAATCGTTGTGCGGGCCCAGCGAACCGTCCGCGTTCACGTGATATTTGGGGACCACGAACAGCGAGATTCCGCGGCTTCCCTCCGGCGCGCCGGGCAGCCGGGCGAGGACGAGGTGGACGATGTTTTCGGCCAGTTCGTGATCCCCCCAAGTGATGTAGATCTTCTGGCCCTTGATCCGGTATTTGCCCGCGTGCTCACCGGCCTCGATCGGTTCGGCGGTGGTCCGCAGCGCGCCCACATCGCTCCCGGCCTGTGGCTCCGTCAGGTTCATTGTGCCCGACCACGCCCCGCTCACCAGTTTTTCGAGATAGCGGTCCTTCTGCGCGGCGCTGCCGTGATGCTCCAGCGCCTCGATCGCGCCGACCGAGAGGATCGGCAGCAGGGTGAAGGCCATGTTGGCGGCGCCGAGATTTTCCAGCACGTTGCAGGCGAGGGTGAAGGGCAGACCCTGGCCGCCGAACGCCACCGGGCCGGAGATCGCGTTCCACCCCTGCTCGACATAGTGGCGGTACGCCGCCTCGTATCCGTCGGGCAGGCGGACCTTGCCGTTTTCGAGCCGCGCGCCTTCCAGGTCGCCGATCCGGTTGAGCGGCGCCCATTCGCCGGCGGCGAACTCGCCCACGCCGGTCACCACCGCCTCGACCAGATCGGGCTCCGCCGCGGCGAACCGCTCCGCCTGCGCCAGTTCGTCGATCCCTGCATTGGCGCGGATAGCGAGGAGCTGGTCGGCGGTGGGCGAAGTGAAGGTCACGGGCAATTCCTCTTGGCTTGTCCTGTCAGCGAATATAGCGCGGAAACATGAGCGGCAAGGACGCTACGGAACGGCTCCCGGCCGACGAGGCGGGCATTGCCCGCGCGGCGCAGGTGCTGCGCGCGGGTGGGCTCGTCGCGGTTCCGACCGAGACGGTGTACGGCCTTGCGGCGCGGGCCGACAGCGATGCGGCGGTGGCGCGCATCTATGCCGCGAAGGGCCGGCCCAGCTTCAATCCGCTGATCGTCCATGTCCACGACGAGGGTCATGCGCGCGAATACGGGGAATTCGTCGCCGACGCCGATCTGGTTACCGATGTTGCGTGGCCGGGGCCGCTCACACTGGTCCTGCCGCTGCGGCCCCACGCGGCCCTGGCGGGGGCGGTGACCGCCGGACTGGAGACGGTCGCGCTGCGCAGCCCGGATCACCCGGTGATGCGCGCGCTGCTGACGCAGTGCGAATTTCCGCTGGCTGCGCCGTCGGCCAATCGCAGCGGCTTCATCAGCCCGACCAGCGCCGGGCATGTGCTCGCCTCGCTCGACGGGCGGATCGACCTGGTCCTCGATGCCGGACCCTGCAGCGCCGGAGTGGAATCGACGATCATGGCGATCCGCGAGGATGGGCGATGGCAGGAATTGCGCGCCGGGCCGATCGATGTGCAGGCGCTGCACGACCGTTTCTACGCCGGAAGCGCAAAAGTACGGCCCGGTGCATCCGGCGGCACGGGAATCGAGGCGCCGGGTCAGCTGGCCAGCCATTACGCGCCGGGCAAGCCTGTGCGCCTGCGGGCGGAGGCGCCGGAGCCGGACGAATTCATGATCGGCTTCGGCCCGGTTTCGGGCGATTGCACCCTGTCGGCCGGGGGCGATGTGGCGGAGGCCGCGGCGCGTCTCTATGCGTGCCTGCACGAAGGCGCGCGGAGCGACCGGCCGCGGATCGCGGTGGCCGGAGTGCCCGATCGCGGCATCGGTCGCGCGATCAACGACCGGTTACGGCGCGCCGCGACCCCGCCGGACGATCAGTCGGGTTCGTAGGGCACGGTCGGACGCAAGCGCTCGATCTCGGCATAGGTCCGGCGCGCGTCCTCGCACGCCTCCGCTCTGCCGCGTTCGCACCGGTCGCGCTGCTTGTAATAGTCGCGTTCCAGCTTCCCCAGCCGTTCCTGGCGCTTGCGCAATTCGCGGCCGCGCTTCTCGTCGGCCTCCGACTGGCTAGTGGTCACGGCATCGACCGCGCCGGCGCCCACGCGGACGGGCAGGGTGGCAACGTCGACCAGTGTCTTCGCGACGCAGCCGCTGAGCAGCGGTGCGGCCAGCACCGCGAGAACCAGAAGGCGGGGACGCATCGCTTTTCTCCGATGAACTATCCCCGCCATTAACCCGGCCGACATTGCAGGCGTGTTAATTCGCGGCGCCGGTTCCACCACCCGCTGCCGCCTTGCCGGCGGTCGCAGTGTTGGCGCAGGTCAGCTTGCCCGAGCCAATCGCCTCGATGGTGCAGGTCGCGTTGCCCGCGACGCGAACGTGGCCCGAGCCCATGACCGTGGCATCGACCGTGCCATCGGAAGCGAAGGCGGCGTCGCCCGAACCGGCGATCGTGACCTTGGCCTTGTCGACCTTCAGGTCGCGCATGTTGGCCTCGCCCGAACCGGCGATGGTGAGGTCGAGCATGTCGGCCCTGCCGCCCGCGTCCAGCCGGCCCGAACCTGCGACGGTGACCGAAAGCTTGTCGGCGGCGATCGTCCTGGCCGAGGCGGTACCCGATCCGGCGACGACCAGTTCGGACTTGCCGGCTAGACCGGGCAGTTCCAGCTTGCCCGATCCCGCGACGACCGCGGATTGCGGCATCGGCATCGTCACCCGCACGGTGGAGGCGGGGCCCGACCAGCCGTCGGGCGACTTGCGCATGACGCCCAGCGTGCCCTCCTTCAGCGAGAAGCGCAGGTCTTCCTTGTTCGCGCCGTCGTCATCCACCGTGATGGCGAGTTTCTCGCCCTCGCTCACGACGACCGTGTCCGGCCCGGCGAGCACGATCTTGGTCGGGGCGGCGCCCGTCATGTCGAGCTTCGCCAGCGGGACGCCTTCTTCGCCGTCGATGCTGACATTCATCTGACCGCACGCGGCCAGCAATGGCGCCGCGGCCAGGGCCAGGGCGGGAACGAGCGCTTTCAACGCGGATCGAAACATGGATGTCCTCCTCTCGCTAGTGTGGTATTGTAATAATACACCACGGCGGAAGGCGCAATACGCAAAAGGCCGTCCGGGTGGGGCGGCCTTCCTGCGGACGAATCCGGTGCACGAGGCGCTTATGCGTCTTCGCTGTTCTCGTAATATTGCGGCGCATGCTCGCGCAGGATGTCGAGGATTTTCTCGAGCGCGGTCGGCTCGTCGGTCTTCTCCATCGCGGCGAGCTCGCGCGCCAGGCGGCTGGACGCGGCCTCGAAGATCTGCCGCTCGGAATAGCTCTGCTCCGGCTGGTCGTCGGGGCGGAACAGGTCGCGCGTGACCTCGGCAATGGACACGAGGTCGCCCGAATTGATCTTCGCCTCGTATTCCTGGGCCCGGCGGCTCCACATGGTGCGCTTGACCTTGGGCTTGCCCTTCAGCGTCTCCATCGCTTCCTTCAGCGTCTTGTCGCTGGAAAGCTTGCGCATGCCGATCGATTCGATCTTGTTCATCGGAACGCGCAGGGTCATGCGCTCCTTCTCGAAGCGGAGCACGTAGAGCTCCAGCTGCATCCCGGCGATTTCCTCGTTCTGCAGCTCTATGACACGGCCCACGCCGTGCTTGGGATAAACGACATAGTCACCGACATCGAACGCCGGAGCCTTGCTGGCTGCCATGAGTGAAGTCCTTTCCAATCGGCGGGAACGCTTCGCCTGCGGCGAAAACGCCGACCACCCAGAAGCGATCCCGTGGGAGCCGTGCGTTCACCCGTACAAGCGCATACCGCCTATCCAGATCAGCCCGCGCGCGAGTCCCGCACGCGTCTGATGGATTATATAACACAAAAGTAACAAAGTTGCCAGCGGCAACCGGACGCGGCTCGTCGCATGCAGCCCCCGGCGCACATCGTCCTTCGTGTCTGCAACGCTGGTGCGCGGCGGGGCGGCCGCCGCGCCGGGCTCAATCCCCCTCGCCGGGTTCCGCGGTGAAGTACTTCTCGTACTTGTCTTCCTCGCCCTTGTGCTCGTCGGCGTCCTCGGGCGGATCCTTCTGCTGGGTGATATTGGGCCATTCGGCCGAATATTTGGTGTTCAGCTCCAGCCACTTCTCCAGCCCGTCCTCGGTATCGGGCAGGATCGCCTCGGCCGGGCATTCGGGCTCGCACACGCCGCAGTCGATGCACTCGCTAGGATTGATGACCAGCATCGTCTCGCCTTCGTAGAAGCAGTCCACCGGACACACTTCCACGCAATCGGTGTACTTACATTTGATACAGGCGTCGGTGACGACGTAGGTCATTGCGGGCGGTCCCTCTCGGATGGCTGGTCTTTGCCCGGTGCTATGGCTTTTTCGCCGCTCGGGTCAAGCACACGGTAACAGGCCTGGGCTTCGGCTGGCGGGCCGCGCCGGTCGGGAAGGCTGACGATTTCCAGGATCACGATCCCCTTACCGCGCGGCATGACCAGCACATCGCCGGTGCCGATCTCGCGCGTGGCGCGCACCACCCGTTCTCCGTTCAGGCGCAGATAGCCGCTTTCGGCCATGCGCCGCGCGACAGACCGCGTCTTGGCGAACCGAAGGCGACACAGCGCGAGATCGATCCGCATGGGCGGGAGGCGATCCCTTAACGAACGAGATCCGCCAACGCGGCGAAAGCGTTGCCGGGGGCGGGTTCGCGCTTGGGCTCGGTGCGGCCCTGGCGCTTGTCGGGGCGCCGACCCCGCCCGTCGCGCGGGCGCTGGCCACCGCCGCCACCTGCCTGGGGGGAGCGCCAGTGCCACCGGTCAGGGGCGGGCGGCCCGAACGCGCCCTCGGCCAGCGGTCGGGCGCGTTGCCCGCGAAATCCGGCCGCGCCGAGGAGGCGGGTGAAGCTTGCCTGCGTCAGGCCCGTCGACACGGCGAGCGCGGGATCGATCACGACCTTGCGCGCATCCTTCGCCTGGGCGCGGGACTGGTGGGCCGCGCGCAACAGCTTTTCCGCCACGTCGACGCGAATCGCCTGGTCGCCGGCGGGCCGATAGCCGGACGGCAGGTTCCGGGTCTCGGCAAGGACCGATCGCATCGCCTCCTCCAGCGGTCGCCGGTCGAGGCCGGTGGCGCGAAAGGCGGCGCGCGCGGCCGGCTTGAGCAGAGCGGGGACGAACACGTCCAGCGCGCCGAACACCACGCCCAGCTTGCGCAGGTAGGGGCGCATTTCCTTGGGCAGATGCTGGATCCCCGCCGCCTCGCGCGCGACGTAGCCGTGCCCGGCGACCAGGTTCAGCAGCAGCGCGCGCGCCTGCGACCCCGCATCGGGATCGTTCGCGGCGATCTGTAGCCGGGCAAGCGGCTCCAGCGGGGCCAGCTGTCCGCGCACCCATTCGGTCAGCGCGGCCATGAAGGTCTCGCGCTCGCTCTCCGGCAACGCGCCCAGTTCGCGGGCCGGTTCCAGCCGCGGTTCCAGCACGTGCGCGCCGAAGGCCAGCTTCGCCAGCTCCTGCCCGGCCCAGAACACGGCGCCGCGTTCCAGCGTGACGCCTTCGAAGCCACCGGTGCGCAGCGCGGCCGCCCGTTCGCCCAGAATGCGCGGAAGCGCCTTCTCGCCCGCCGCCAGCAGCATGCGATGATCGCTCGCCCGCGCAGTGGCGTCGACGGCGAAGCGGAAGCCGGTGACGGTGCCGATGGCCTCGTCCTCGACGGTGAGCGTGCCGGCGTCGTCCAGCGCGACGGGCATCAGGTTCGGATCGGTTCCCATGCTGCGCATCAATACAGCGGTTCGCCGATTCACGAAACGCTCCGTCAACCGGGCGTGCAAGGCATCGGACAGGCGGGCCTCCGCCGCGCGCGCGCGCGCCGCCATCTCGTCGCGCGCGAGCACCCAGTCGGGCCGCTGGCAAATATAGGCCCAGCTGCGGATCGCCGCGATCCGACCCTGCAGCGTGGCGATGTCGCCGGTCGTCGTATCGAGCTCCGCGATGCGCGCCGCGACGTAATCCGCACCCAGATAGCCGCCGCGCAGATCCTGCCACAGGCGGGCGACGAACCGGGCGTGGGTATCGACCCCCGACTGGCGAAAATCGGGCAGCGAGCAGGCTTCCCAGAACCGGCGCACGGACCCTGCTCCGCGAACGCCCTCCGCCAGGGGTTCGTCCGCGAGCTTTTTCAGCACGGCGAGGTCGATCGCCTGCGGGGCGGCAGCGAGTTCGGGCTCGTCCGGCCGCGCCTCGAGATCGCCGATCAGGATGGGCAACGTGTCGAACCGCGGCTCCGCCTCGCGCCAGAACAGCTTGGTCACAGGCGCGAAGCGATGCTCTTCGATCGCGTAGATTTCTTCCTCGGTGAATTCGAGCGGCGCCTCTCCGCCGCGGCCGCGCTGCCCGCCCAGCGTGCCGAAGGTGCCGTCGCGCTGATGCCGCCCGGCGCGGCCCGCGATCTGCGCCATTTCCGCCGGGATCAAACGCCGCATGCGCGAGCCGTCGAACTTGGTCAGCGCGGCGAAGGCGACGTGGTTGAGATCGAGGTTGAGGCCCATGCCGATGGCGTCGGTGGCGACGATGTAATCGACCTCGCCCGACTGGAACAGCTCCACCTGGCGGTTGCGCGTCTCCGGGCTCAGCGCGCCCATCACCACCGCCGCTCCGCCGCGAAAGCGCCGCAGCATTTCCGCCGCGGTATAGACCGCCTCGGCGCTGAAGGCGACGATCGCGCTTCTCGGGGGCAGGCGCGACAGCTTGCGCGGGCCGATGTGCCGCAGGGTGGAAAAGCGCGGACGCTCGATCACCTCGGCGCGCGGGATCAGCGATTTGAGCACCGGTTCCAGCGTCGCGGCGCCCAGCAGCATCGTCTCCTCGCGCCCGCGGGCATGGAGCAGCCGGTCGGTAAAGATATGCCCGCGCTCGGGATCGGCCGCGAGCTGCGCTTCGTCCAGCGCCACGAAGGCGCGACCGCCGCCGTCGCGCGGCATCGCTTCCGCCGTGCAGCACAGATAGCGCGCGCCCGGTGGCTCGATCCGCTCCTCACCGGTGATGAGGGCGACCTGGTCCGGCCCCTTGATGGCCACGACCCGGTCATAGACCTCGCGCGCCAACAGTCGCAGGGGAAAACCCATCGTCCCGCTGGAATGCGCACACATCCGCTCGATCGCGAGATGCGTCTTCCCGGTGTTGGTCGGCCCGAGCACCGCCTTGATGACGCTGTCGCTCACGAGAGCCAAGGTGGCACCGGCGAGGGCCGAGGGCAAGGGAGGGCGGCAGGGTTCCCACCTCTCGTCGCGCGGTCGACTCGGCTCGTCGCGGCTTAGCTGTAAATTAACCGCGATTCGGCAAGGCAGACGGCGACGAATGTTTGATCGAGGAGGCGCCCCCACACGGCGGCGCTTTTCTGGGAGGGGGCGTGTACCACAGCCTGATCGAGAGCGACGGCGGTTTCCCGCAGGCGGACGGGCGCGATCGCGCGGCAGTCCGGGCGACCTTCGTGCGTCGGCCTGGCCTGGGGGAGCGGCTCGACCTCTGGCGTCAGATGGCGGAAACCAGGCTGGAACGGATCGACTGGGCCCCCGACCTCGCGCAGGACATCGGGAGCCGGCGGTGGTTTCGCGGGCTCGGCACATTGCTCGGCCTGTCCGCCGCGGCGTTGGCCTTCTGGCCGAGCTTCGGCGCGATCGCGGTCGCGCCCGCCATGGCGATGGACGGCGACGCGCGCAGCGAGTTTCGCAGCCAGACGATCATGCCGCTGGCGCTCGGGTCCGACAGCGGGGCCCGCATGGGGCCGACGGCGCAGGTTCGTCCGCTCGCCTCCGCCCCGGAACGACCGACGATCCAGCTGGTGGCGACGCTGGCGCGAGGCGACAGCTTCGCCCGCATGCTGGAACGCGCCGGGCTGGGGGACGACGAGGCCCGCCGTGTCGCGGCGATGGTGGGCGACGCGGTCTCGCTGAGCGAGATCGATCCCGGTACCAAGGTCGACATCACGCTGGGTCGTCGCCCCACACCGGGTAAGCCGCGCGCGCTCGAATCGCTCGATTTTCGCGCCCGGTTCGACCTCGCGCTGGCCGTCGCCCGCACCGATGGCGGCGGGCTGGCGATCGAACGTCACCCGATCCGCGTCGACGACACCCCGCTACGTATCCGAGGGACCGTGGGCGACAGCTTCTACCGCTCCGCCCGGGCGGCAGGCGCGCCGCCGGGCGCGGTGCAGGCGTGGCTGCGGGCGATGAACGAACAGGACGAGCTTGCCCGCAAGATGCGCAGTGGCGACACCTTCGACATGGTGGTTTCCTACCGCCGCGCCGCGACCGGCGAGCACGAGACGGGCCAGCTGCTCTATGCCGCGGTGGAGCGGGCGGGCAAGCCGACCGCCCAGCTTGTGCGGTGGGGCAAGGAAGGCCGCTTCTACGAGGCGTCGGGCGTCGGCGAACAGCGCAGCGGCCTGATGAAGCCGGTCAACGCGCCCGTCGGATCGGGCTTCGGCATGCGCCGCCATCCGATCCTGGGGTACAAGCGCATGCATTCGGGGCTGGATTACCGCGCCGGCTACGGCACGCCCATCCATGCCGTCAGCGACGGCCGGGTGCTGTCCGCGGGCCGTGCCGGCGGGTGCGGCAATGCGGTGAAGATTCGCCATTCGGGCAATCTCGCCACCCGCTATTGCCACATGAGCCGCATGGCGGTGCGCAGCGGCGAGAGCGTGCGGCGCGGGCAGGTGATCGGCTATGTCGGCTCCACCGGCCTGTCGACCGGGCCGCATCTGCATTTCGAGATGTATCGCGGCGGCCGTCCGGTCAATCCGGCGTCGGTCAGCTATACGACGCGGGCCCTGCTGGCCGGGGCGGAACTGCAACGGTTCAAGGCCCGAATTGCCGACTACCGCGAGATAAAGCCCGGCGCGGCGCTGACCGACCTCGCGCCCGAGCCGAGCGAACAGGCCGAGCCCGAGCGCGAGATCGACAAGCTGGCCGCGAACCAGGCGCGGCATATCGCGGGATAGGCGTGCACGCACCTTCGCGTGCGAAGGACGCAATTGCGAGCGCGCGCCATTTGCGGCAACACGCGTTGCCATGACCGCAGCCTATCCCAACCTTCGCCTTCGCCGCACGCGTGCCACCTCGTGGAGCCGCGCGCTGTTTCGCGAAACGGTGCTGACCTCCGCCGACCTCGTCTGGCCGATGTTCATCGTGGAAGGCAGCGGCGTGGAGGAGCCGGTCGCCAGCCTGCCCGGCGTCTCGCGCTGGTCGGTCGACGGGATCGTGGCGCGCGCGAAGGAAGCGGTGGCGCTGGGCATCCCGTGCATCGCGCTGTTCCCCAACACGCCCGGCGGCAAACGCAGCGAGGACGCGGCGGAGGCGTACAATCCCGACAATCTGATGTGCCGTGCGATCCGGGCGGTGCGCGATGCGTGCGGCAGCGATATCGGCATCCTCACCGACGTGGCGCTCGACCCCTATACCAGCCACGGGCAGGACGGGTTGCTCGACGCAGCGGGCTATGTCGCCAACGACGATACGGTCGCGGTGCTGGTCGACCAGGCGGTGACGCAGGCGGAGGCCGGGGCGGACATCATCGCCCCGTCTGACATGATGGACGGCCGGGTGCACGCGATCCGCCGCGCGCTGGAAATGAACGGCCATCCCAACGTGCAGATCATGGCCTACGCCGCCAAATATGCGAGCGCGTTCTACGGCCCCTTCCGCGACGCGGTGGGCAGCGGCGGCCTGCTGAAGGGCGACAAGAAGACCTACCAGATGGATCCCGCCAACGCGGAGGAGGCGCTGCGCGAAATCGCGCTCGACATCGCGGAAGGCGCCGACAGCGTGATGGTGAAGCCGGGCCTGGCCTATCTCGACATCGTGTGGCGCGCGAAGGAGCGGTTCGGCGTCCCCGTCTTCGCCTATCAGGTCAGCGGCGAATACGCCCTGATAGAGGCGGGCGCGGCGGCGGGCGTCGCCGCGCGCGAGGCGCTGGTGATGGAGAAGCTGCTGGCGTTCAAGCGGGCGGGTTGCAGCGGCATCCTGACCTATCACGCCCCGCTGGCGGCGCGGATCCTGAACGGGTGAGCGTGGCAGGGGACTTTCGCCTCGAGACCGAGCGGCTGGTCCTGCGCGATTGGCGCGAGGCGGACTGGCCGCGCTTCTTCGCGGGCACGAACACGCCGGGTGTGATGCAATGGCTGGGCGGGGTGCTGGACGAAAGCGGCGTGGCGGCCCAGCGCGCGCGGGTGGAAACCTGCCGGGACCGCAACGGTTTCTGCTTCTGGGTCGTGGAACGACGCGCGGACGGCGAAATCCTCGGCTTCTGCGGGCTGAAGCGCGCCGACGCGCCGGGCAGCAGCGTGACCGGCACGATGGAGGTCGGCTGGCGCCTGCGCGAGGATGCGTGGGGCCAGGGCTATGCCAAGGAAGCCGCGATCGCCGCGATCGGTGCAGGCTTCGACCGTTTCGGCGCGGACGAGATCGTCGCGCTGACGGTGGCCGGCAACACGCCGAGTTGGGGCCTGATGGAACGGCTCGGCATGACCCGGCGGCCCGAATTCGACTATGCCGACGCGCGCTACGACCCGCCATGGCGCGACACGATCGTGTATACGATCGCCGCCGACGCGTGGCGCGCGGGCGAACATGGCTGACATCGTCGTCGAGACCGAGCGGCTGGTGCTGCGGCGGCTGGGCGAGGGCGACGCGCTGGTGCAATACCGGCTTCTCAATTCGCCCACGGTGATGGAACACCTGGGCGGTCCGGCGGAATTGCACGAGATCGAGGCGAAGCACGCCAGATCGATGGCCCAGTTCGCCCGCGAGGGGTTGGGCTGGATGATGATGGTGGAGAAGGCGAGCGGCGAATGCGTCGGCCATTGCGGGCTCAAGACGGTCGACCACGCGCTGGCGAAGAACCCCGGCGATTTCGAAACCGGCTGGGTGGTGCGCGAGGATCGCTGGCGCCGCGGCTATGCGTTCGAGGCGGTCAACGGCATTCTCGACTGGGCCTTCACCCGGCACCGCGCGCCGCGTGTCGTGGCGATGACGGGCGAACGCAACGTGCCCAGCTGGCGGCTGATGGAACGGCTCGGCATGACGCGCCGCGCCGATCTCGATTTCGACGATCCGGCCTACCCGCCGGCCGACCGACGGACGATCCTCTATGCCATCGAACGCGCCGAGTGGGCCGAACTGAGAGCCCGCGATTAGCCGTTCCGTAGCCCGGCCGCTGTTCGTCCTGGCCGTGCTGCTGGGCAGTTTCCTGCTGTTCCTGGTCCAGCCGATGGTCGCGCGTCTCGCCTTGCCGCAACTGGGCGGCGCGCCGGCGGTCTGGAACAGCGCGATGCTGGTCTATCAGGCGCTGCTGCTGGCCGGCTATGCCTACGCCCATGTGCTGCAGCGGCTGTCGATCGCGCGCCAGGCGCTGGTTCACGGCGCGCTGTTCGCCGCGGCCGCGCTGACCCTGCCGATCGGGCTCGCGCGCATTGCCCCGCCTGCCCCGGGCATGGAGGCGCTGTGGGTGCCGTTCCTGTTCCTGCTCAGCATCGGGCCGGTGTTCTTCCTCGTCTCGGCGCAGGCCCCGCTGCTCCAGCGCTGGTTCGCGGCCGATCCCGATGCGGGGGATCCTTACGCGCTCTATGCCGCGTCGAACCTCGGCAGTTTCGCGGGGCTCATCGCCTATCCGCTGCTGGTGGAGCCCAATTTCTCGCTCGGGGCGCAGACCATCGGGTGGAGCGTGGGCTACGGCCTGCTGCTGGTGCTGATCGCGACCGTCGCTTGGACACGGCGGGCCGCGCCGTCGGCCCCGGCGCGCCTGCTGGCGCAGGAGGGGGAGGGGGCCCCGATCGGCTGGCGCCGCATCGCCCTGTGGGTGGCGCTGGCGGCGGTGCCTTCCGGGCTGATGCTGTCGACGACCACGCATCTCACCACCGACATCTTCGCCATGCCGCTGTTGTGGGTGATCCCGCTCGGCCTCTATCTCCTCAGCTATGTCGGCGCCTTCGCCACCCGGCGCGGCGTGGCCGCGTCGGCGGAACGGGTTGCGCCGATCATCCTGCTGCTGGCCGGCGGGATGGCTGCGATCGACCAGTCCGCCGCGTCGCTCAACGTGGTGATCGCGGAACTGGTGATGCTGTTCGTGGTCGCGACCGCGTTGCATTCGCGGCTTTACCGCCTGCGACCGGAGCCCACGCGCCTGACCCTGTTCTATCTCGCGATTTCGGCGGGTGGTGCGCTCGGCGGGTTCTTCACCGCAATCCTCGCGCCGCTGCTCTTCGACTGGGTGTGGGAGCACCCGCTGCTGGTGCTCGCCGCCGCCGCGCTGGTGCCCCAGCACGCGATGACACGGTGGATGGAACGGCTCGACCTGTCGCCGCGCGCCGCGCGGATCGGGACCGGGGCGATCGTGGCGCTCGCGGTCGCGCTTTCCATCGGGCTGGGTCGCCTGGTGGCGCACGATGCGGGGTGGCTCCCGGTGCTCATGGTGATGTGCCTCGTCGCATTCTGCGGCGTGCTGGTGCTGGGGCGGCGGCTCGCCTTCGTCGCCGTGATGCTGGCGCTGATGGTCGGCCGGGGCGGGTGGCAGAACTGGCAGGACGCGAACGACGCGCTGCGCGAACGCAGCTATTTCGGGGTCTACTCTGTCCGCGAGACTGCGCAGCAGCGCGAACTGGCACACGGTTCCACCCTGCACGGCATGCAGTTGAAAGGGCCGGGCCGCGCGCTGACGCCGACGACCTATTACGGGCCAGATTCTGGCGTCGGTCTTGCGCTTGCGCAAGCTCCGGCGCTGTTCGGGGCGGATGCGCGCATCGGGGTGGTCGGGCTGGGAACCGGCACGCTCGCCTGCTATCGTCGGCCACGGCAGGCCTGGACCTTCTTCGAACTCGATCCGGCGGTCCTCGGTTATTCGCGTCGCCACGTCTTCACCTTCCTCGAACGATGCGCCCCGCAGGCGCGGGTGGTGATCGGCGACGCGCGCGTCCGGCTGGCGGAGGGGCGACCGAACCGGTTCGACCTGCTCGCGATCGATGCCTTTTCCTCCGACGCGATCCCGCTCCATCTCCTGACGCGAGAGGCGCTGGAGGTTTACGGCCGCGCCTTGCGGCCGGGCGGGGTGCTGTTGATCCACATCTCCAACCGCTTTATCGATCTCAGACCGGTGCTGGCCGCGCTGGCGCAGGCGGAAGGGTGGTCGGCGCGCGCCCGGTTCGATCCGCAGCCTGCGGCCAGTGTCAACGCCACGTCGGACTGGATCGCCCTGAGCGCGACGCCCAAACCGCTCGACCGGCTGGCGGCGCAGGGCGATGCGGAATGGACCGACCTGCCGCCGCCCGCACCGCGCGTGTGGACCGATCAGTTCGCCAGCGTGGTCCCCTTCATCCGCTGGCACAATGTCCTAGGGAGCTGACCTGCAATGCCCGACCGCCCCGGCGTCTCCATCATCGCCATTCACGGCAAGACCCCGCGGATCCACGATAGCGCCTTCATCGCGCCCGGTTGCCGCATCGTCGGCGATGTCGAGATCGGGGAAGGCAGCTCGATCTGGTACAATTGCGTGCTGCGTGCCGATGTCAGCCGGATCGTGATCGGTCGCCGCACCAATGTGCAGGACGGCAGCGTGCTCCATTGCGACGGCCCCAACCCCGCGCATCCCGATGGGTGCCCGCTGATCATCGGCGACGACGTGCTGATCGGGCACATGGCGATGGTCCATGGCTGCCGGATCGAGGACCGCGGTTTCGTCGGCCTCGGCGCGATCGCGATGAACAATGCGCTGATCGCGAGCGATTCGATGCTGGGGGCGGGCGCGATGCTGACCGAGGGCAAGAAGATGGGCCCGCGCGAACTGTGGGTCGGCCGCCCGGCGAAGAAGATGCGCGAATTGCCCGATCGCGCCATCGCGGAAATGCAGCTGGGCGTGGCGCACTACGCCGAGAACGCGAAACACCACGCTGCGGCGATCGCAAAACAAAGCTGAGTCCCAGCGTAGGCTGGGACCTCATGCAGATAAGGACCAGACCGATGGAGGTCCCAGCCTTCGCTGGGACTCTCGCCTGTTTCAATCGCGGATGAGCGCCCGCAGCGCCGCGATCCGGTCCGCCTCGTGCACCGGCTTGTCCCAGCGGATGCGGTGGATGCGAGGAAAGCGCATGGCGAGGCCCGATTTGTGGCGCTTGCTCTCGTGCACACTGTCGAACGCGACCTCGAACACCAGGCTCTTGTCGGTTTCGCGCACGGGCCCGAAGCGGTTGACGGTGTTGCGGCGTACGTGCCGGTCGAGCATTTTCAGCTCCTCGTCGGTAAAGCCCGAATAGGCCTTGCCCACCGGCAGCAGTTCCGCCCCGGCGTCGGGGTCGCCGTCCCAGCAGCCGAAGGTGTAGTCGGAATAGAAGCTCGACCGTTTGCCGCTGCCGCGCTGGGCGTACATCAGTACGCAATCGATCAGTAGCGGATCGCGCTTCCACTTGTACCACAGCCCGGTCTTGCGGCCCGCGACATAGGGGCTGTCGCGGCGCTTGAGCATCAGCCCCTCGATCGCGTCGTCGCGCGCGCCCTCGCGAATTTCGCCCAGATGCGCGAAGTCGCGCGCCTCGACCACGCTGGAAAGATCGAAATGGCTCGCGGGCAGCTCGGCCATCAGCGCTTCGAGGCGCCCGCGCCGTTCCACCCAGGGAAGCGCGCGCAGATCCTCGCCGCGCCACAGCAGCACGTCGTACAGCCGCACGAAGGCTGGGCTCTCGCGCAGCATCTTCGGCGTGACGGTCTTGCGCCCGAGCCGCTGCTGCAGCGCGTTGAAGCTGGCCGCGCCGCCCTGCGTGCGTTCGTTCGCCGCGCCGCCTTGCGCCTCGCCCCGGACCAGCAATTCGCCGTCGAGCACGCCCGGAATCCGGAACGCCTCGACCATTTCCGGAAAAGTCGCCGAGATATCGTCGCCCGAGCGGGAGAACACCCGGGTCTCATCCCCTGCGTGGACCAGCTGCACCCGGATGCCGTCCCACTTCCACTCGGCGACGTAGTCCTCCAGGTCGATCACCGTCTCTTCCAGCGGGTGGGCCAGCATGAAGGGGCGGAAGGTCGGCAGGTTTTCGGTGTCGGGCGGGTCCTCGCCGTCCGCCGCCCAGGCGAACAGTTCGGGGTAGGGCGGCGTCAGGCCGTGCCAGTATTCCTCGACATCCTCGATCCCGACATCGAAGGCTTGCGCGAACGCGACCTTGGCCAGCCGGCTCGACACGCCGATCCGCATCGCGCCGGTGGCAAGCTTGAGCAGTGCGTACCGGCCGGACGGATCGAGCCGGTCGAGCAGCCTGGGCAATTCCTCGAACACCGTCTTGCGGTTCATCGCGGAAAGCAGCGCGACCGTCTCGCTAACGGTGGGCGGCGACGGTGGGCGGTCGGGTTGCGGCCACAGCAGGCTCGCCGTTTCCGCCGTGTCGCCCACGAAATCGCGCGACAGGCTCCACAGCACCGGGTCGATCCGGTCCTTCATCGTGTTGCGAATGGTGGAGCTCTTCACCGCCGGAAAGTCGAGCCCGTCGCTAAGCGCCGCGAGTGCCCACCCGCGGTCGGGATCGGGCGTGGCGCGCAGATAGTCTGCGATCAGCCGCAGCTTCTCGTTGCGGCTGCGCGTGAACACCAGCGCATCGATCAGGGCGGCGAATTCCTCCACGCCCTAGTCGTCCTCGTCCTCGTAGCCGACCATGGCGAGGGCGCGGGCGCGGCGCTGGTGGAGCTGGCACCAGCGTAGCAGCGCCTCCTCGCGGCCATGGGTGATCCAGGTCTCGGCGGCGTCGACTTCCTGGATGGTGCGGGTCAGTTCGCCCCAGTCGGCATGATCGGAGATGATGAGCGGCAGTTCGACATTGCGCTGCCGGGCCCGCTGGCGAACGCGCATCCAGCCGCTCGCCATGGCGGTGATGGGATCCGGCAGGCGCCGGCTCCAGCGATCGTTCAGTGCCGAAGGCGGGCAGATCACGATGCTGCCGCGCATGTCGTCCTTCGCATGGTCGGAGACGAGCCGCAGCTCGCCTAGATCGACACCGTGTTCCTCATAGAGGCGGCACATCTTCTCCATCGCCCCGTGGAGATAGATCGGGTCGTGGTGTCCTGCCGCGCGCAATTCGGCGATCACCCGCTGCGCCTTGCCTAGCGCATAGGCGCCGACGAGGACGCAGCTATCGGGATAGGCCGCCAGCCGGTCGAGCAGCTTCGCCATTTCCTCCGCGATCGGCGGATGGGTGAACACCGGCAGGCCGAACGTCGCCTCGGTAATGAAGACGTCGCACGGCGTGACTTCGAACGGCGGGCAGGTCGGATCCGCCCGGCGCTTGTAATCGCCGGTAACGACCACCCGCTCGCCCGCATGCTCGAGCAGGATCTGCGCGCTGCCAAGGACATGGCCCGCCGGAATGTAGGTCGCATCGACGTCGCCGGGCAGGCGGACCGTCTCGCCGTATTCGACCGGCATCGCCCCATCGGAAGTCGCGTAGCGCAACTTCATGATGGCGAGCGTGGCGGGGGTGGCGATCGTCTGCCCGTGGCCGCCGCGCGCGTGGTCGGCATGGCCGTGCGTCACCAGCGCGCGGTCGACTGCGCGGCCCGGATCGATCCACGCATCGGCGGGGACGACATGGATGCCCCACGGTTCGGGCCTGATCCAGGATAGCGGCGGGGCGGGCATCGTATGTGGTCAAGCGAAAGGGGCGCGAACCGTTCCCGGTGCGCGCCCCTTGTCTTGTGTCGCTTGTAAGGCTTGTTCCACGTGGATCGGGCGGTCAGCCCTCGTTGCTGCCCTCCGGCTCGCTCTCGTCGGCCTTTTTCGGCGCCGCTTTCTTCGGCGGGGCCTTCTTGCGCGCCTTGGGCGGGGCTGGGGTCAGCTCGAAGCTGGGCTTGTCATCCTTGATACTGACATGGACCTCGCCGCCATCGGCCAGCTTGCCGAACAGCAGCTCCTCGGCCAGCGGCTGCTTGATCCGTTCCTGCAGCAGACGACCCATCGGGCGTGCACCGTAGAGGCGGTCGTAGCCCTTGTCGCCCAGCCAGTCGCGCGCGGCCTTGTCGAATTGTATGTCGACATTCTGCTCCGCTAGCTGGAGCTCGAGCTGGAGGATGAACTTGTCGACCACGCGGCCGACCGTATCCTTGCCGAGATAACCGAACGGCACGATCGCATCGAGACGGTTGCGGAATTCGGGGGTGAACATGCGCTTCACCGCTTCCTCGCTCGCATCTTCCTTCGACACGTCGCCGAAGCCGATGCCCTGGCGCGCCATGTCCGCGGCCCCGGCATTGGTGGTCATGATCAGCACCACATTGCGGAAATCGACCGTCTTGCCGTGGTGATCGGTCAGGCGCCCGTTATCCATGACCTGCAACAGGATGTTGAAGAGGTCGGGATGCGCCTTCTCGATCTCGTCGAGCAGCAGCACGCAATGCGGGTTCTGGTCGACCGCATCGGTCAGCAAGCCGCCCTGGTCGTAGCCGACATAGCCCGGAGGGGCGCCGATCAGGCGGGAGACGCTGTGGCGCTCCATGTATTCCGACATGTCGAACCGCTTCAGCTCGATCCCCATGATGCTGGCGAGCTGGCGCGCGACCTCGGTCTTGCCGACGCCGGTCGGGCCGCTGAACAGGAACGAGCCGATCGGCTTGTCCGGATCGCGCAGCCCTGCGCGGCTCAGCTTCATCGCGGTGGCGAGCTTGTGTACCGCCGGGTCCTGCCCGAACACCACCTGCTTCAGATCGCGTTCGAGGTTTTCGAGCGCGGCCTTGTCGTCCTTGCTCACCGATTTCGGCGGGATGCGCGCCATCGTCGCGATGACCTGCTCGATCTCGCGCGCGGTGATCTTCTTCTTGCGGCGGCTGGGCGGCACCAGCATCTGCATCGCGCCGACCTCGTCGACCACGTCGATCGCCTTGTCGGGCAGCTTGCGGTCGTTGATGTAGCGGCTCGACAGCTCGACCGCGGTCTTCAGCGCATCGGCGGTGTACTTCACCTTGTGATGCTCCTCGAACGCGCTCTTGAGCCCCTTCAGGATCTTGATCGTGTCCTCGATCGTGGGTTCGTTGACGTCGATCTTCTGGAACCGGCGCAGCAACGCGCGATCCTTCTCGAAATGGTTGCGGAACTCCTTGTAGGTGGTCGAACCGATGCAGCGGATCGTGCCGCCCGACAGCGCGGGCTTCAGGAGGTTGGACGCATCCATCGCCCCGCCGCTGGTCGCGCCGGCGCCGATCACCGTGTGGATCTCGTCGATGAACAGGATCGCGTGCGGCAGCTTCTCCAGGTCGGAGACGACCTGCTTCAGCCGTTCCTCGAAATCGCCGCGATAGCGCGTGCCGGCCAGCAGCGCGCCCATGTCGAGCGAATAGATCACCGCCTCTTCCAGCACTTCCGGCACATCGCCTTCGACGATCTTGCGCGCGAGCCCTTCGGCGATGGCGGTCTTGCCCACGCCCGGATCGCCGACGTAGAGCGGGTTGTTCTTCGACCGGCGGCACAGGATCTGCACCGTGCGATCGACCTCCGGGCCGCGACCGATCAGCGGGTCGACCTTGCCGGCGCGCGCCTTCGCGTTGAGATCGACCGTGAACTGGTCGAGCGCGGTTTCCTTCTTGTTGCCGCCTGCGCCCTCGGCCTTGTCCTCGGCCGCCTCGTCCTCGCTCCCTTGCGGGGTGCGCGTCTCGATCTGGCGGCCGCCCTTGCCGATGCCGTGGCTGATGAAGCTCACCGCATCGAGGCGGCTCATGTCCTGCTGCTGCAGGAAATAGACCGCGTAGCTGTCGCGTTCGGAAAACAGGGCGACCAGCACGTTGGCGCCCGTCACGCTGTCCTTGTCGCTCGACTGGACGTGCAGGATGGCGCGCTGGATCACCCGCTGGAAACCGGCAGTAGGCTGCGGTTCGCCCGCCTCGTCGGGGCGCAGCGACTGGTATTCCTGGTCGAGATAGGTCTGCACCACCTCGGCCAGTTCGGCGAGGTCGACGCCGCAGGCGCCCATCACCTCGGCCGCATCCTCGTCCGCGATCAGCGCGAGCAGGAGATGTTCCAGGGTGGCGTATTCGTGGCGCCGCTCGCGCGCGCTGTCGATCGCGGAGTGAAGGGTTCTCTCGAGGTTCTGGGCGAAGCTGGGCATGAAATTATCTGTCCTGAAGTGGCGATCCCGCTAGCGAATGATTGCACGCTATAGCATGAATGCGGGCTGATGAAGAGGGTGAAGGGTCTCCACCCGTTGTTCCGCGATATGGGAACGGCGCGCCGGTCTGTGAAGATGCGCGGGCGGCCGGCCCGGCGGTAACGGGGGCTGGTCGCCCGGCGATCACGCCCCGTCCCTGCCGCCTGCCGACCCGAACAGCGCATCGGCCGCGGCGCGGTGCGATACGGCCTTGTCGCGGTGGGCGGTCACGCGGGCGATTTCCGCCTCCAGCAACGCGATGCGTTCGGCCAGCTCGTCGCGGGAATAGGGCGCGAGATCCTCTGCGGCCAGGCGGCTGGCGGCATCGCCCCGGGGGCGTGGACGATCGTCCTCATCCATGGCGGCAGTCTTCCTTCGCGCTGCGCTTGCTGTCAATGCCGCGCCCCTGTAGTTGCGGCGAACCGAACGGCGCCCTTCGTGCCGCGCGGCCACAGGGAGGGGATAGCCATGCCGACCGACGTGCCAGAGACGATGACCGCCATCGGCTTCGACGAAACGGGCGGTCCCGACGTCCTGCGAACGCAGACCGTGCCCGTTCCCGCGCCGGGGGCCGACCAGGTGCTGGTGCGCGTCGCCTATGCCGGGGTCAACCGGCCCGACTGCATCCAGCGCGCCGGGAAATATCCGCCGCCGCCGGGCGCCTCCCCGATCCTGGGACTGGAGATCGCGGGCGAGGTCGTATCGGCAGGGCCGGGCACGGGCGAGATGATGGTCGGGCAACGGGTCTGCGCGCTGGCGCCGGGCGGCGGTTATGCCGAATATTGCGTGGTCCCCGCAGGCCATTGCCTGCCGGTGCCGGACGAGATGGACCTGGAACGGGCGGCGGCCATTCCCGAAACGCTCTTCACCGTATGGCACAACGTGTTCGAGCGGGGCTGCGCGCGCGACGGCGAGACGCTGCTGGTCCATGGCGGCACCAGCGGGATCGGCACCATGGCGACGATGCTAGGCAAGGCGTTCGGGCTGAAGGTGGTGGTGACCTGCGGCGACGACGCGAAATGCGCCGAGGCCAAGAAGGTCGGCGCCGATCTCGCGATCAATTACAAGACGCAGGATTTCGTCGAGGCGGTGAAGGATTTCACCGATGGCGAGGGCGTTAACATCGTGCTCGACATGGTGTCGGGCGATTACGTCGCGCGTAATCTCAAATGCCTGGCCGAGGACGGGCGGCACGTCACCATCGCGGTGCTGGGCGGCCCGCGGGCGGAACTCAACATGGCGCTGGTGATGAGCCGGCGGCTGACGCTGACCGGTTCGACCCTGCGGCCGCGGTCCGACGGGTTCAAGAGCGCGCTGGCGCAGGAAATCGGCGAGACGGCGTGGCCGTTGTTCGCCGACGGCACGCTGGCCCCGGTGATGGACCGGACCTTCCCGCTGGCGCAGGCGGCGATGGCGCATGCCCGGATGGAAGCGGGCGACCATATCGGCAAGATCGTGCTGGCGGTCGGCTGACCGGCGCCGCTCGCGGCGCGCGGGGGCGTCTTGCAACCGCAACCTTGTCACCGGCAGGACGCGAAACCGTGAGTCGCGCGTAACATTACCCTGCCATCCCGAACGGCGCAGATATCCGCCAGACGGGGTAAGCAGCATGTCCGACAAGCCGCTCGACACGACGAACCGCGAAGCCGCGCCGCCGCGCGCGGCGCCCGACGCCGCCACGGTGGTCGCCCTTGCCAGCATCGCCTCCTTCGTCCCGGCAGAGCCCAAGGTGCCCGAACCCGAGGACGGCAAGCGGCGTCGCTACCGCACCATCTGGATCAGCGATGTGCACCTCGGCACGAAAGGGTGCAACGCCGACCTGCTGATCGACTTCCTCGACAGCACCGACAGCGACACGATGTACCTCGTCGGCGATATCATCGACGGCTGGCGCCTGAAAAAGAAGGTGTACTGGCCCGCGGAGCACAACGACGTGGTCTGGCGCATCCTGAAGCGGGCGAAGCGCGGCACGCGCATCGTCTACATCCCCGGCAATCACGACGAGATGATCCGGCCGTTCTCCGGCATGCATTTCGGCGGGGTGGAGATCGCGCGCGCCGCTTTCCACACCACTGCCGACGGCCGCCGCCTGATGGTGCTGCACGGCGACGAGTTCGACACCATCATGCTCGCCCACCGCTGGCTCGCCTTCGTCGGCGACGCGCTCTACACCTTGATGATGGGGCTCAACCGCTGGGTCAACGCGGTGCGCCAGCGGCTCGATCTGCCCTATTGGTCGCTGTCCAAGATGGCCAAGCACAAGGTCAAGAACGCGGTCGAGTTCATCTCCCACTACGAGGAGATCGTGGCCCGCGCCGCCGCCGAGCGCGGGGTCGACGGGGTGGTCTGCGGCCATATTCACACCGCCGAATTCCGCGAATTCTCGCACGAGGGGCGCTGCGTCGAATACTGGAACGACGGCGACTGGGTCGAAGGGTGCAACGCACTGGTGGAACATTTCGACGGGCGCATGGAAATCCTGCACTGGCCCGACGAGATCGCCCGGCGCGAGCGCGAAATTGATTCCGCGGCCGAGGCCGGGACCGAACTCGACCGGAACAGGCCGGGCGACCGGGCGGCGGCGTGAACGCCCCTCTCAACCTCTCCATGCTGGACGGGCAATCGGGTGCCCGGCGCACCCCCGCCCCGGGGGCGAGTACCATCGCCATCGTCACCGATGCGTGGTTCCCGCAGATGAACGGCGTCGTGCGCACGCTGTCGACCACCTGCGAGATGCTGCGCGCCGAGGGGCACGTGGTCCACGTCATCTCCCCCGACCGGTTCCGGTCGCTGCCCTGTCCGACCTATCCCGAGATCCGGCTGGCGCTGGCGCCGCCGGGCGCGGTGGCGCGCCTGCTGGAGGAGATGGCGCCCGACGCGATCCATCTCGCCACCGAAGGCCCGCTGGGAATCGCGGCGCGCCGTTATTGCCGGGCGCGCGGGAAGCGGTTCACCACCGCGTATCACACCCAGTTTCCGGACTACGTGGCGCGGCGCACGGGGCTGCCCGCGCGGGCGATCTGGCCCTATATTCGCTGGTTCCACCGATCGTCGGAAGCGATCATGGTCGCCACGCCCAGCATTCGCGCGGAACTGCGCGATCACGGGCTGACCCGGCTGCACCCCTGGGGGCGCGGCGTCGATACGGCCTGCTTCACCCCCGACGCGCCGCCGCCGGCCGAATTCGCTAACCTGCCGCGGCCTATCCAGCTCTATGTCGGACGAGTCGCGGTGGAGAAGAACCTCGAGGCGTTCCTGGGTGGCAGCTATCCCGGCAGCAGGGTGGTGGTCGGCAACGGGCCGGCGCTCTCCGCGCTCGCTGCGCGCTATCCCGATGCGCATTTCCTCGGCCCCCGGCGCGGGCGTGCGCTGGCCGGATGCTACGCCGGGGCGGACGTGTTCGTCTTTCCCAGCCGGACCGACACCTTCGGGCTCGTCATGATAGAGGCACTGGCCTGCGGAACGCCGGTCGCGGGCTTCCCGGTTCCCGGCCCGGCGGACATCGTGACCGACGAATGCGGCGCGCTGTCGAACGATCTCGACCGGGCGATCGCGGCGGCACTCTATTGCGACAGGGCGCGCTGCGCCGCCTATGGCGCGACCTTCGGCTGGGATGCGGCGACGGCGCAATTCCTGGAAGGACTCGCCCTCCAGCCACGCGGCTGAGGCGAGCTTTCCGGCACCGGGCCTGCGCGTGACCCGCGCGGGGCTTGCCGCAGGCGGTCCGCTGGCCTAAGTATCGGCGTGGAATGGCCGCTCCGAAAGGGGCGGCCCTTATATTTTGAAAAGGTGCCCCATGGCCGATCAACCCAAACCGCTGATGCCGCACGCGACCGCCACCTGGCTGGTCGACCAGACCGGCCTGTCCTTCGAACAGATCGCCGAATTCTGCGGCCTCCACATCCTGGAAGTGCAGGCGATGGCGGACGATCTGGCGGGCAGCAAGTACACCGGTCGCGATCCCGTCCACGCGGGCGAACTGACGCAGGAAGAGATCGAGAAGGGCCAGGCCGACAGTTCCTACAAGCTCAAGATGCACAAGGCGCCGGTCGAGGTCACCCGGACCAAGGGGCCGCGCTACACCCCGGTGTCGAAGCGGCAGGACAAGCCCGACGGCATCGCCTGGATCCTGCGCAACCACCCCGAGGTGACCGACGCGCAGATCGGCAAGCTGATCGGCACCACGCGCACCACCATCGGCGCGATCCGCGACCGCACGCACTGGAACATCCAGAACATCCAACCCAAGGATCCGGTGACGCTGGGCCTGTGTTCGCAGCGCGAGCTCGACGCGGTCGTGGCGAAAGCGGCGAGGAAGGCGGGCATTTCGGAAGAGGACGCGCCGGTCGTCGACAATACCAGCGACAAGGACCGCCTGATCGCCGAGCTGCGGGCCGAACGCGAGGCGAACGAGAAAGCCGCTTCGGAAGCCGCGCAGGAAGCGGAAGCCGCCGCCTGGCTGGAGGCGAAGCGCGCGGCCGAAGCCGCCGGGGGCGACGAGCCCGCCTGACGCTTGTACAGGCGCGCGCAAGCGCTCTTGCACAGCCGCGTATGAACGGGCATCCATGTTTACATGGATGTCAGTAAGCTGCCTTATCACCACCCGGTCGCGTGGGATTTCCCGCTCCGGCCGACCACGATGCCCGCCTTGCTCGACGCGGCGACCGCGCGGGCACCGGACGCGCCGCTGGTTGAATTTCTCGGCCGCAGCTTCTCCTATCGGGACATGCAGGCCCAGGCGCGGCGCTTCGCGGCGGGCCTGGCGGCGCGCGGCATCGGGCGCGGGGACCGGGTCGGCCTGTTCCTGCCCAACATGCCGATCTACGTCGCGGCCTATTACGGGGCGATGATGGCGGGCGCCACGGTGGTCAATTTCTCGCCGCTCTACACGGTGGAGGAACTGGCGCAGCAGGTCGCCGATTCGGGCACGCGCTTCCTCGTCACCGCCGACGTCGCGGCGCTTTATCCCACGGCGGAGAAGGTGCTGAACGCCTCTGCGCTGGAGGCGCTGATCGTCGGGCAACTGGGCGATGCGCTGCCAACACTGAAGCGCTGGGCGCTGAAATTGCTCGGCGGTTCGCAGGTCAGCAAGCCGGCCTATGGCGACACCGTCTGGCGCTGGCGCGACCTGGTGGCGCATGGCGAAGCGGAGCCGGTGGCGCTTGCGCCGGACGATCTCGCCCTTCTGCAATATACCGGCGGCACGACCGGGCGGCCCAAGGGCGCGATGCTGACGCACGCGAACCTTTCCATGAACGCGCAGCAGGTCGACGCGATCGATCCGTTCGACGATGGCGACGCCGACATCATCATGGGCGCGCTGCCGCTGTTCCACGTCTTCGCCAATACCTGCGTGCTCAACCGCACGGTGGTGCGCGGCGGGTGCATCGCGATGGTGCCGCGCTTCGACGCGGGGCAGGTGATCGCCACCATCCGCCGCACCCGCGCCACCGCCTTTCCGGGCGTGCCCACTATGTACCAGGCGCTGCTCGACCACCGCGATTTCAGCCGCGAGGTGCTGGCGACGCTCAAGATCTGCATTTCGGGCGGCGCTCCGCTTCCCGCTCCGCTCCGCGAGGCGTTCGAAGGGCGCAGCGGCGTGCGGCTGGTCGAGGGGTACGGCCTCACCGAAAGTTCCGGCGTGGTGTCGACCAACCCCTATAGCGGGCTGCGCAAGCCCGGCACGATCGGGCAGGTCCTGCCGGGAACCGAGATCCTGCTGCTCGACAAGGAAGACCCTTCCGTGATCGCGCCCGCCGGCGAACCGGGGGAGCTGGCGATCCACGGGCCGCAGATCATGCAGGGGTACTGGAACCGGCCCGATGCGGCGAAGAACGTCTTCGTCTCCCATGGCGGGCGGCAGTGGCTGCGGACCGGCGACGTCGCGACGCTGGACGAGGATGGGTTCCTGATGATCGTCGACCGGATCAAGGACATGATCGCGGTCGGCGGGTTCAAGGTTTTCCCGAGCCAGGTCGAAGCGGTTCTGCTGGAAAACGACGCGGTCAAGGAAGCGTTGGTGATCGGCGTGCCCGATACCTACCGCGGCGAAATGCCGCGCGCCTATGTCACCCTGCGCGACGGCGCGTCGAGCGATGCGGCGACGCTGCGCGACTGGCTCAACGCGCGGGTAGGCAAGCACGAGCGCGTGGAAAGCGTCGTCGTGCGCGAGGAATTGCCAAAGACGATGATCGGCAAGCTCGACCGCAAGGCCCTGCGCGCCGAAGTGCTGGACTGAGCGGCGCGCGGCCTAGCCGGCGACCGTCAGGCGCGGCTCGCGCTCCGCCGGGGCATCGGCGGCCTCGGTCCCGCTCGCGCGCGTCGGCGCGGCGGCATCGCGCGGGGCGAACCGGCCGGCGACCTTGGCACCCTGCTCGATCGTCAGTGTGTCGTAGCGCGCGTCGCCTTCGATCGTCGCGCTTTTCAGGATCACCAGCTCGCTCGCATCCACGGAGCCCTCGATCCGGCCCGCAAGCCGCGCGCTCTGCGCCTTGACCGCCCCTTTAACGCATCCCGTCTCGCCCTGAACCAGCGCGGCGCAGGCGATGTCGCCCTCGACCGTGCCGTCGATGTGCAATTCGGTGGAAGCGGCAATGTCGCCGGTAATGGTGATGTCGGCGCCGATGATGGAAAAGCTGCCGGAATTGGCGGATTTAGCCATGCTCGTGCTCCGCATCGGTGCCGGCGTTTGCGGGTCGACGGGCTTCTTCGAGAACATGGTTGGCCTTCTCCAGGAAAAGGCGCGGATTGACCGGCCTGTTGTTGATGCGAACCTCGAAATGCAGGTGCGGGCCGGTCGAGCGCCCGGTGCTGCCGATGGCCCCGATGCGCGCCCCCGCTTCCACGATCTGCCCCACCTTGGCGCCGAATTTCGACATATGGGCATAGCGGGTCATGAGGCCGTTGCCGTGGCTGATCTCCACCACATTGCCGTATCCGCCGCGCCGCCCGACGAAGCTGACCCGGCCTTTCGCCGCCGAATAGATCGGCGCGCCCATCGTGCCGTGAAAGTCGAGGCCCGAATGGTAGGCGGTCGCGCCCGTGAAGGGATCGTGCCGATAGCCGAAGCTGGACGTGACCGCGGCGCCCGGGGTGGGCTTGAACTGCGGAATGCCGTCGAGGCCCGCCTCCAGCGCGTTCATCCGCGCGAGGCTGGACGCGAGACGTTCGAACCGCGGATCGAGCGGATCGCCCCTGCGCAGCGCGATCTTTTCCAGCGGACCACCCATTGCCGCGCCGCGATCCGCGGTCGCGACCACGGTGCGCGGGTTCAGGCCGAGCTGGCGGATGGCGGCGGCGGCGCGTTCTGAGCGGCCTTCCGCGAACCTGGTCAGCCGGTCGACCAGCGCAAGCTGGCGCGCCTCGATCCGGACCAGCGCGGATGCCTCGGGCAGGGCCATGCTGACCTTGGACACGGTGGCGGCGGTTTCGCCGGTCGGCTTGGCCGCGTCGTCGTTGGTCCGGGCATCCTCGGGCAGGGTGGGCAGCACGCTTTCGAGAAAGGCCTGTCGCCGCTCCAGGTCCTGCGCGACCGAGTTGATGTCGTCGCGATAGGCGCCGACGCGCTCTTCCGCGTTCTCGACCCGCGCCTCACGGGCCAGCAGGGAACTGCGGTCGGCCTGCGCGCGGAACTGCATGTAGCTCATCACGCCGAGCCCCGAGACGCCGACAACGGCCAGCGCGAGCGCGCTCGCCGCGACGGTTTTTTGCAGGCGCGAGGAAAGCGTGATGAACCGGACCTGCCCGTTGGAGCGCATGAAAAACTCGCGCTCCGGAAAAAGCTCGGAAATCCGGTGGCGCCATCCGCCATCGGTCTGCTGATTATGCAAAACGACCCTACCCGTTGTTGTGCGATCCGGGGGTGCGGCTAGCAGCGGCTTCGGACAGGGTCGAATCCAGAACCCCCGTTTACGGGCGAGTCGAGCGAGCCGCGCGGCGAACCGACCACTTTATTGGATTTTTTCGGAACCACTCGTCTCGCGCGTCGTTGCGGCGCGATTCGGTAGGCCATCGGCGCGCCGGGCTCCCCGCAATCGCCCCTTGCCAGCACGCTGCGTTGCCGCTTGGGTGCGGGCCGTGCGCCGTTCCGTTCCTTTCTCTCAGCATCGGCCATCGATGCAGCCCAGCCGGATCGGTCTTCTGGGCGGCAGCTTCAACCCCGCGCATGGCGGGCACCGGCGCATCTCGCTGTTCGCGCGCGAGGCGCTGGGGCTGGACGAGGTCTGGTGGCTTGTTTCGCCCGGCAATCCGCTCAAGCCGCGCGCGGGGATGGCGCCGCTGGCCGCGCGCTATCGTTCGGCGGTCGCGCAGGCGCGGCGGGCGCCGATCCGCGCCACCGCGATCGAGCGCGACCTCGGCACGCGCTACACCGCCGACACGCTGCGCGCCTTGCTCGCCCGCTATCCGAAGAAGCGTTTCGTGTGGCTGATGGGGGCGGACAATCTCGCCTCGTTCCACCGCTGGCGCAACTGGCGCGCCATAGCGCGTCTGGTGCCGATTGCGGTGATCGCCCGGCCGGGGTATGATGCGGCAGCCGTCGCCAGCCCCGCGGCGGCATGGCTGCGGCGCTTTTCCGTATCGCCGGCGGCTTTTCGCCAGGAGGGGCAATGGAGGGCACCGGCGCTGGTGATCCTGCGATTCGATCCCGATCCGCGCTCGGCCACGGCGATCCGCCGCGGCACGCCGGACTGGGCCGATGGGCTGGCCGACAGCCCCTTGCGCGATCAGGTCACGCACCGGTCGATCGGCACGCCGCCCGCCCCGAACCGGGGTGGAACCGCGTGAGGACTCGCAATTTTCCCCGCGCTTTCCCATATTTTGCATCATGACAGGAGTATCGCATTCGCCCATGACCAAGGCGCAATCCGCGTCGGCGCCCCATGCCGACGACAGGCCGAACCCGCTGGCCGACGCCGAGCCGGGTTCGCTTCACGCCCTCGTGCTGGAACAGCTGGACGAGGATCAGGCGCAGGACGTCGTCTCGATCCCGCTGGAAGGCAAGTCCTCGATCGCGGATCACATGATTATCGCGTCGGGCCGTTCGACCCGGCAGGTCGCGTCCATCGCGCAGAAGCTGGCCGAGAAGATCAAGCAGGCCGGGCACGGTCCGGTGCGGCTGGAAGGGCTGCCGACCGCGGACTGGGTGCTGCTGGATGCCGGCGACATCATCGTCCACCTGTTCCGCCCCGAAGTGCGCAGCTTCTACAATCTGGAGCGCATGTGGGCGTTCGGCGACGCCCCGCCGGTCGCCGCCGGGAACGCGTAGTTCGGGTGCCGCCGCCGGGGCCCTTGGGCCCTTTCTTGCGTCGCCCTCGGCCCCAATGGGGCTGAGCCCCGCGCCGACCATGGCGGCGATCCAGACGGGTGTGCGGGACGGCGATTGCCTGTAATGACCGGCGCATGCTGTTGCACGTCATCGCCCGCGGGAAGATCGCGCGTTCGCCCGAGGCGGAACTGGTCGCGCGTTACGAGAAGCGGCTGACCTGGCCGGTCAAGCTGACCGAATTGCCCGACAGCGGGGGCCGCGTGCCCGATCCGCAGGCGCCGCATCGCACCGTGCTGCTGGACGAACGCGGCCGCGACCTGTCTTCCGAGGAGCTCGCCGAAACGCTGGAAAAATGGCGCGACGGCGGGATGCGCGAGGTCCGCTTCGTGCTGGGCGCGGCGGATGGGCACCCGGCGCAGGACCGGCGCGAGGCCGACCTTCTGCTCGCCTTCGGCCGGGCGACGTGGCCGCATCTGCTGGCCCGCGCGATGCTGCTGGAACAGCTCTATCGCGCCACCGCGATCCTTGCCGGGCATCCCTATCATCGGGCAGGATAGGCGACCGTGAACCGCGCCGCTTTCGCTCTGCTGCTGTGCCTGACCGCCGGGGTCGGCGCACTCGCGCTGGCGCCGGTGCTGGCCGCGCAGGAAGAGGAAGCGCTGCCCCCGGCCGACCCGGCGGCGATCCGGGCCGATATCGACCGCGCCCGCCAGGACGCGGCGCAGGCGCAGCGGCGCAGCGAGCGGCTGGAAAGCGCGGCACGGACCGCACGCGCGCGGGCCGACCGGACCAAGCGCGAGGCCGCCGCCATTGCCGCGCGGATCCAGCAGTCCGAAGCCCTGATCGATGCGGGCGAGAAGCGCCTGCTGCTGCTCGGCCGGCAACGCGACACGCTCGCCCGGCGCCTCGCCGAAAGGCGCCAACCCCTGGTGGAACTGACCGCGGCGCTGCAGAATTTCGCCCGGCGCCCGATCATCCTGTCGCTGCTGCGCCCCGGTTCGCTGCGCGACACGGTCCATCTTCGCGCGGTACTCGAAACCAGTATCCCGCATGTCCGCACGCGCACCGCCGCGCTGCGGCAGGAGATCGCGCGCGGCCGTGCGCTGCAGGCGGAAACGCGGGCCACGCTGGCGCAGGTCCGGGCGCAGCAGGATACGCTGGCCACGCAGCGCCGCAAGCTCGCCGCGCTGGAGGCAAGCCAGCGCTTCGCCTCGCGGCGCAAGAGCGGTGACGCGGCGCGCGAAACCGACCGCGCGCTGGCGCTGGCGGAGGAGGCGCGCGACCTGACCGGGCTGGTCGACCGGCTCGACGATGCGGCCACCCTGCGCCAGCGGCTCGCCGCGCTGCCCGGGCCGGTCCTGCGGCCGGGCGATCCGGGAGGGACGCGCGTCGCCAACGCCACGGCCACGCCCACCGCCCGCGCCGTCTTCCGCCTGCAATTGCCGGTGACGGGGCGCACCGTGGCCGGCTTCGGCACACCCACGCGCGGCGGCCAGCGCAGCGAGGGGATCACAATGGCCACGCGCGTCGGCGCACAGGTAACCGCACCCGCGGCGGGCCGCGTCGCCTTCGCCGGGTCCTATCGCGGATATGGCAGGATCGTGATCATCGACCACGGGGATGGCTGGACCAGCCTCGTCACCGGCCTCGGCCGCGCCGACGCACGGGTGGGGGACGAACTGGTCGCGGGCGCCCCGATCGGCGTCGCCGGGCGGGGGACCGACGCGCTCGACCCGCGCATCACGCTGGAACTGCGCCGGGGCGGGGAGCCGGTCAATCCGCTCGACCATATCGGCTGAGCGCGTCCGCCGCCCGGACCGCCGCGCCAATCCTCATCTGGCATTCACACCTCATGCGCGATACATTCGCGCGCAATCCCCTGCTGGAGCCGCCATGCGTACCAAATTCGCCGCCCTTGCCCGATCCGCCGCGCTGGTCACCGCCGTCGCGGTGATCCCCGCCACCACCGTGGGCTATGCCCAGGTCGATGCCGGGGCCGGTCCCGAATTCGCGAAGCTGTTCGCCACCTACCAGCGGATCAAGGCGAGCTATGTCGACAAGGTCGACGACGACAAGCTGATCCGCGGCGCGATCGACGGTATGCTGGCCAGTCTCGATCCGCATTCGGCCTTTCTCGATGGATCGGACCTGCAACGGCTCGAAACCATGATCGACGGCAATTATTCGGGCCTCGGCCTGTCGGTCGTCATGGAAGACGGCGCGGTGAAGGTGGTCAGCCCGTTCAAGGGCAGCCCGGCGGAAGAAGCCGGGGTGAAGGCCGGCGACTACATCACCCATCTCGACGGCGACCTCATCTATGGCGGCTCGCTGGACGAGGCGGTGGAGCGGATGCGCGGCAAGGAAGGCACCTCGATCCGCCTCACGCTGTTCCGCCCGGGCGCGGAAGAACCGATCGAAACCACCGTGACGCGCGGCGTGATCGAGCTGGAGCCGGTGACGTCGGAACTGAAGGACGGGAAGGTCGGCGTCATCAGCGTGAACGAATTCTCGCGCGATGTCGGCCGCGACGTCTTCACCGCCTACGATAGCTTGCGCAAGCAAGCGGGCGGCGAATTGTCGGGCCTGATCCTCGACCTGCGTTCCAACCCGGGCGGCGCGCTGGACGAGGCGGTGGCCCTGTCGGACCTGTTCCTGGAACAGGGGCAGATCGTCTCGCAGCGCGGCCGCGCGCAGAGCGAAACGATCGAATACGACGCGGAAAGCATGTTCCGGGGCGAAATCGCCAAGGACGTACCGATGGTCGTGCTGATCGACGCAGGGTCCGCCTCCGCGTCCGAAATCGTGGCCGGCGCGCTGCAGGATCACCACCGCGCCGTGGTGATGGGGGAACGCAGCTTCGGCAAGGGCAGCGTCCAGTCGCTGATCCCGCTGGGCAAGGACGCGGCGCTGAAGCTGACGACCGCGCGCTATTATACCCCCTCGGGCCACTCGGTGCAGGAAGGCGGCATTCGTCCCGACATCCGTGTGCCCCAGCTTTCCGACCCCGATTACCGCAAGCGGCAGAAATACGCGCTGCGCGAATCGGACCTTCGCCATCACCTCATCAACGAGGTGGCGATGAAGGACGACGAGCTCGAAAACGACAGCAAGCCCGATCCGCGCTTCAACGCGACGGCGGAAGAGCTGGAGGCGAAGGGAATCAAGGACTTCCAGCTCGACTACGCGATCAAGACGCTGCGCCGTACCGGCGGAGCGACGCTGACCGCGGCGAAGCGCTGATCAGGCGAGAATGACGGTGCAGATGCAGCCTTCGGTGCGGCTCGCCCGCGCGCTGGCGGTGGCGATCCCGGCGCTGCTGCTGGGCGGGGCCTATCTCAGCCAATACGGTTTCGGCCTCTACCCGTGTGAGATGTGCTGGTGGCAGCGCTATCCCCATTTCGCGGCGGTCGGGCTGGCGCTGCTCGCCTATGCGGTGCCCCCGGCGCGCGCGTGGATCGCCGCAGCGGCGCTCGCGATCCTGGGTTCGGGCCTGATCGGCGCCTATCATGCCGGGGTCGAATATCACTGGTGGGAAGGGCACACCGCCTGCACCGGCGTGATCCAGGCGGGCGGCGACATCCTGGCCCGCATCGGCGAGGTTCCGCTGGTCAGTTGCGGCGAGGCACAATGGCGCTTCCTGGGCGTTTCGCTGGCGGGTTGGAATTTCCTCGTCTCGACCGGCGGCGCGTTCGCCATCTTCTGGCTGCTCGGGCGGGGCGGGGCACGAAAGCAGATCCTGGAGGCAGCATGACACAGCGCGATCGCACCATAGAACGCATGATCCGGGTCGATCAGGCCGGGGAATTCGGCGCCACCCGCATCTATGCCGGGCAATTGGCGGTGATGGGCGATCGCGGGCCGCATTCGGGCGAGATCGCGGCCATGGCGCGGCAGGAAGAGGGGCACCGCGCGCAGTTCGACGCGCTGATCGCCCGGCGCCGGGTGCGCCCGACCGCGCTGCAGCCCTTCTGGCACGTCGCCGGCTACGCACTGGGCGCCGCGACCGCCCTGATCGGACCCGAAGCGGCGATGGCCTGTACCGCCGCGGTGGAGGAGGAGATCGACCGCCACTATTCCGACCAGCTCGACACGCTGGCCGAATCGGGCGACGATCCCGAACTGGCGGGCATGATCGAGGAGTTTCGCGAGGACGAGCGGGCGCACCGCGACGCGGCGCTGGCCGCAGGCGCGGAAAAGGCGCCGGCCTATCCGGTATTGTCGGGCCTCATCCGGCTGGGCTGCAAGGCCGCGATCCGCATCAGCGAGCGCATCTGAGCCGTTGCATATTGTGGATGGGAACCGCCGCGCCGGTTCGCCCGCTTCATTGGATATTCACCGGGCCACAGGCCTAATCGTTCGCACAATCGCCACGCCAATCCGGAAAGCCGCCATCATGTTCGCCACCGTCCAGCGCCTCCTGCCGACCCTAGCCCTGCCCCTGCTGGCGACCGGCCTGCTGGCCACGCCTGCCAGCGCGCAGGACGACGCCGGGGACAAGGTCAACATGGTCATCGTCTATGGCGAGGACCGGTGCCCGCAATCGACCGAGGGCGAGATCGTGGTGTGCGCGAAGAAGCCGGAGAGCGAGCGGTACCGTATTCCGGAGGAACTGCGCTACAGCGACGACCCGGCCAACACTTCGTGGACCCGCACGGTCGAATCGATGGAACTGGTCGACGCAGGCGGGCTGCATTCGTGCTCCCCGGTCGGGCCGGGCGGCATCACCGGCTGCACCCAGCAGCTGATCCAGCAGGCCTATGGCGAGAAGGCGACCGCGCCGTCGGTCCGGTTCGGCCAGCTGATCGACGCGGCGCGGGCCGAGCGGCTGTCCACCATCGACGAGGAAGCCGCGGCCGAGCAGAACCGCGTCGAGATGATCGAGCGCGAATACATGCAGCGGCTGGAGCGCGAGCGTGAAAGCGCGACCGGCAATGCCGCGGTGGACGATGCGGCCCCGCCCGCGCTCGACCAGGCGAAGCGCCAGCCCCCCGTGGCGCCGTCCAAGGACACGAAGTTCGACGATGGCGATGATGTCCGGCGCCCCGCCGGCGATCCCACCACGGCGCAGCCCTTGGTTCCCTCCGACCCTCAATAACCCCGTTTTTGCGCCGCTTTTGCTGGCGGCGCGGGATCAGGCTATCGCGTGATACGCCTTGAACCAGCGCACGAAGCGGGGGAAACCCTCGGCGGCAGAGGTCGTGGGCGCATAGCCGTGGTCGCGTGCCAGCGCGTCGATATCGGCAAAGGTGCGCGGAACGTCGCCCTTCTGCATGGGTAGCATCTCGATCTCGGCCTTGCGGCCGCACGCCTCCTCGATGATGCCGATCACGTCCATCAGCCGCTCGGGCCGGTTGTTGCCGATATTGTAAAGCGCGTGCGGGCCGACGCTGCCGCCCGGCTTCGTCGTCCCGTCATCGGCGGGCGGGGCGTCCAGGCACGACACGATCCCGCTGACGATATCGTCGATATAGGTGAAGTCGCGGCTCATCTCGCCATTGTTGAACACCGGGATCGGCTCGCCGCGCAGGATCTTGCCGGTGAAGATCCATGGCATCATGTCCGGGCGCCCCCACGGGCCGTACACGGTGAAGAAGCGAAGGCCGGTCTGGGGAATGCGATAGAGATGCGCGTAGGTCTCGCTCATCAGCTCGTCCGACTTCTTGGTCGCGGCGTAGAGCGAATAGGGATGGTCGACCCGGTCTTCGACACTGAACGGCACCTTCTCGTTCCCGCCATAGACGGAGCTGGAGCTGGCATAGACCACATGCTCCGTCCCGCGCGCCCGGGCCACCTCCAGGATGTTGAGATGCCCCATGACGTTGGCGCTGACATAGGCGCGCGGGTTTTCCAGCGAATAGCGCACGCCCGGCTGGGCCCCCAGATGCACGATGCGATCGAACGCCTCATCCGCCAGCGCGGCTTCCAGCGCGTGCGCTTCGGAAAAGTCGCAGCGGCGAAAGGCGAAGGCATCGCCCGCGACCTCTGCCACCCGCGCCAGCCGCGCTTCCTTCAGCGCGGGATCGTAATAGGGGACGAGGTTGTCGATCCCCAGCACGGTATCGCCCCGCGCGGTCAATCGTTCGGTCACGGCCGATCCGATGAAACCGGCGGCACCCGTTACCAGCACCCGCATGCGTCGCTCCTGATCGTGTCGCGGTGGAAGAATGGCGCGCCTGTGCCGCGCGCGCTCAGCCCTTGTCGAGCGAAATGTCCGGCGCGTCTTCCTGCTTCATGCCGACGAGGTGATAGCCGGCGTCCACATGGTGCACTTCGCCCGTCACGCCGCTCGACAGGTCGGACAGGAAATAGAGGCCCGATCCGCCCACATCCTCGATCGTGACGTTGCGGCGCAGCGGCGCGTTGATTTCGTTCCATTTGAGGATGTAGCGAAAATCGCCGATCCCGCTTGCCGCCAGCGTCTTGATCGGCCCGGCGCTGATTGCGTTCACGCGGATGTTCCGCGGCCCGAGGTCGTTGGCGAGATACTGTACGCTGGTTTCCAGCGCCGCCTTGGCGACGCCCATCACGTTGTAATGCGGGATGACCTTTTCCGCGCCGTAATAGGTCAGCGTCAGGATCGAGCCGCCGCTTTCGGGCATCATTTCCGCCGCCCGCTTCGTCACCGCGACCAGGCTGTAGGCGGAGATGTTCATCGTCATCAGGAAGTTGTCGAGGCTGGTGTCGACATATTTGCCGCGCAGCTCGCTCTTGTCGGAAAAGCCGATCGCGTGGACCACGAAATCGAGCGTGTCCCACCGCTCCTGCAGCGTCGCGAAGGCGCGGTCGAGCGCGTCCATGTCGGACACGTCGCATTCGAGGGTAAAATCGCTGCCCAGTTGCTCCGCCAGCGGAACCACGCGCTTCTTCAGCGCATCGCCCTGGTAGGAGAAGGCGAGCTCCGCGCCCTGTTCGGCCAGCTTCTTCGCAATACCCCAGGCGAGCGACTTGTCGTTCGCGAGGCCCATGATCAGCCCGCGCTTGCCTGCCATCAAACCCGTCATTGTGTACCCTCTTTCGTCGCATCGCCGCCGTTTTCGGACCGGCGCCTGCGGTTGTCTGCCTGGCCGATCAGGTCGGCCTCCTCCGGCGTTTCGGCCAGCGCGGCGTTCAGTTCGACACCGACGACCATCCCTAGCCCCACCAGCCAGAAAAAGAAAAGCGCCACCATCAGTCCCGCGAGCGAGCCGTAAGTGAGATCGTAGGCGAAGAAGCTGCGCAGCACCGGCGGCAGCGCCACGGTGACCCCGACCCACCACAGCGTCACCGCGAGCGCGCCGGGCCATTTGGGATAGCGCCGCGCTCGGTAATCCGCCGGGGTGAGCGAATAGAACAGCAGATAGATCGACCCGAACAGCCCCAGCGCGGGGACGAAGCGGGCCAGCGCCAGATTGCGCAGCAGGTCGGTCAGCAGCGGGAAGAACGCGTCGATCACCTGCTGCACCGTGCCGATCACCACCTGCGCGATCAGCGACAGCATCAGCAATACGACCGCGCCCAGCACGATCCCGGCGGACAGCAGGCGATAGCGCCAGAACGCCAGCGTCGGTTCGGTGCCGTAGGCACGGCGCAGCATGTCGCGGATGGTTTCCACCAGGCTGCCCACGGTCCAGAATCCCACCAGCCCGCCGACCCACAGGAACCAGCCCGACCGGGCCGACACCACGTCGCGCGCGACCGGTTCGATCACGTCGGCGACCATCGGCGGCATGGCAAGGAGCAGCGCGTTGATGGTGGCGGCGCGCTCGCTCTCCTCGCCCACGAAGGAGAAGATGGCGGCGGCGGTGATGAAGAAGGGGAAGATGGTCAGCATCGCCAAATAGGCGAGATTGCCGGCGTAGATGAACCCGTCGTTGAAGGTGCCGACGAAGACGCGCTTGATGATTTCGAACACGCGGGTGCCGGGGCCCACGCGCTGGACGATCCGCCCGCGCAGCGCCTGTGCGTTGCGGCGCCTGTCCTCCGGCGTGAGCGAGCGGACACGCCGCTGCTGGGGGCTCGGCAAGGTCTTCGGCACGCTTGGCAGGCCCCCCGATTGGCTGGCGCGAGCGCGCCGGGTGAAGCTGTCAGACGCCCAGCCCGGTGCGCGGATTGCTATCGTCCTGCCAACCTTCGAGGCGCTTGGCCAGTTCCGAGACGTCCCGGGGCAGGGTGATCTCCAGCCGCACCAGCTGGTCGCCGCGTCCGCCGCCTTTCTTCGAAAAACCCTTGCCCGTCAGGCGCATGGTGGTGCCGCCCGATATGCCGGGCTTCACGGTGAGCATCACCGGTCCGTCCACCGTGGGCACCCGGACGCGGGCGCCGTGCACCGCCTCCGACACCGTGATCGGCAGGTCGAGGCGGACATTGTCGCCCTCGCGGCGGAAGAAGGGGTGGGGGTCGATCGCGATGGTCACGATGCCGTCGCCCGTCCCGCCCGGGCCCTGCTCGCCCTTACCCTTCAGCCGCATCTGGGTGCCGTCCTCGACGCCTGCGGGCAGTTTCAGATCGATCGTCTTGCCATCGGCCAGCGTGATGCGCTGATCGGCCCGTGCCGCCGCGTCGACGAAGGGCACGCGCAGGCGATAGCCGATATCGGCGCCCTTGCGCGGCGGCGGCGGAGGTGGCCGGCGAAACCCGCCGCCCGGCTGGCCGCGGGCGCCCGCGCCGCGGCCGAACAGGTCGGAGAAGATATCGCCCAGGTCGACTTCCTCACCGCCGAAGCCCTGGAAATCCTGCGCGCCGAACCCGCCGCGCGGATCGCCGCCACGCCGGAACCCGCCACCCGGGCCACCGCCCATCCCGGCGAACGGATTGGCCGGGTTGCCGTCGGCGTCGATCTCGCCCCGGTCGAAGCGCGCGCGCTTGTCCTTGTCCGACAGCAGATCGTACGCATTGGTGACCTGGCTGAACCGTTCCGCCGCCTTGGGATTGTCCTTGTTGCGGTCGGGATGCAGTTCCTTGGCGAGCGTGCGGTACGCGCTCTTGATCTCCTTTTCGGAGGCGGAGCGCGAAACGCCCAGTGTAGCGTAAGGATCGGACATGCCGTGTTAGCTAGGCACATCACCAATCGCGCGCAAGACACCTGCCTTCCCTACTGCGCCACCAGACGGTAAGGCGCTGGCATGGCCCGACCCGCGCACCCTTCATCCGACAGGTTCGTCCGGCCGCGCCGCACGGCCGTTTTTTCCGCCCCAGGACACTGTTCCATGTGTTCCATCGTGTTGGAGTTCGCCCATGGAGGCTGAACGCAGCGCCATTCCCGAAACGGATCCCTTCGCGCTGTTCGACCGGTGGTTCGCGGACGCGCAGGAGAGCGAGCCCAACGATCCCAACGCCATGGCGCTCGCCACCGCGACGCCCGGCGGCGCGCCGTCGGTGCGCATGGTCCTGCTGAAGGGGCACGGCGCCGATCTGGGCGAGGGCGGCGGGTTCACCTTCTATACCAACGCGCACAGCCGCAAGGGCGGTGAAATCCGCGCGAACATGCAGGCCGCGCTGCTGTTTCACTGGAAGAGCCTGCGCCGCCAGATCCGCATCGAAGGGCCGCTGGCGGAAGTCACGCCCGCGCAGGCGGACGCCTATTTCCACTCCCGCCCGCGCGTCTCGCAGATCGGCTCGGCAGCGTCCGACCAGTCGCGCCCGCTGCCCCGGCGGCAGGACTATTTCGACCGGGTCGCCGCGCTCGACGCGCAATTCGACGGGCAGGATGCGATCCCGCGGCCCGCGCACTGGACGGGGTTCACCCTGACGCCGCGACGGATCGAGTTCTGGCTCGACCGGCCCAACCGGCTGCACGACCGCCGCCTGTTCACCCGCGAGAGCGGCGGCGACTGGGCCAGCACGCTGCTCTATCCATGAGCGACCATGCCACGCTGACCCGCGGCGCGGCCGTCGCCTCCATCAGCGTGGCGGCGGTGCTGATTGCGCTGAAGACGTGGGCGACGGTCCGCACGGGCTCGGCCGCCATGCTCGGCAGCCTGGCCGATTCCTCGCTCGACCTTGTCGCCAGCCTCGTCACGCTGATCGGGGTGTGGATCGCCGCGCAGCCGGCCGATCGCGATCACCGCTTCGGCCATGGCAAGGCGGAGGCGGTGGCGGCGATGGTGCAGGTCATCCTGATCGCGCTGTCGGCGGCGGGCATCGCCTTCCGTTCGGTGGAGGATCTGGTCGCGGGCAACCGCGTGGCCGCCGCGACCGACGGCATCTACGTGTCCGCCTTCGCGATTGCCGCCACCCTGGCGCTGCTCGCCTGGCAACGCTTCGTCATCGCGCGCACGCGTTCCATCGCGATCCGGACCGATTTCGTCCATTACCAGTCCGACCTGCTGCTCAACATCGCGGTCATCGCCGCGCTGGCGCTGGATCAGTTCGCGGGGCTGGCGGGGGCCGATCCGCTGTTCGGCCTCGCCATCGCGGCGTGGCTGTTGTGGGGCGCGTGGACGTCCGGCAGCGAGGCGATCGACCACCTGATGGATCGCGAGTGGGACGAGGACAAGCGCCGCCGCTTCGTCGCCGCGGCGGCCGAGCACCAGGAGCTCCACAATCTGCACGACCTGCGCACGCGCACCGCCGGCAATCGCGATTTTGTGCAGTTCCATGTCGACATGCCCGCGCGCATGACGGTGGCCGAGGCGCACGATATCCTGGAAAAGGTGGAGCAGGACCTGTGCCGCCGCTTCCCCGATACCGAGCTGCTGATCCATATCGACCCGCAGGGCCATGTCGACGAACCCGACAATCCGCTGGCGGAAGAAAACGAATTCGACCGACTGGAGGACCGCCCGTGAGCCAACCTGCAACCACCATCCCCTACTGGCATGTCGACGCCTTCGCCGACCGTACCTTCGGCGGCAACCAGGCCGCGGTCATGGTGCTCGACGCCTGGCTGCCCGATGCGGTGCTGCAGCGGATCGGGGCGGAGAACAACTTCGCCGAAACCGCCTTCGTCGTGCGCGACGGGTCCGGTGCCGCCGACTGGGAGCTGCGGTGGTTCACGCCGACCTGCGAGATCCGGCTGTGCGGCCACGCGACGCTGGCGAGCGGATACGTCCTGCTCGATCCGGCCAACGGGTTCGACCATGACCAGCGCGTGACCTTCCGCACGCGCAAGGCGGGCGTGCTGGAAGTGCGGCGGGCGGCGGCGGGGTACGAACTGGCGCTGCCCGCCATCCGCACCAGCTCGCGTGCCTGGCCCGAGGCGGTGGCGGCGCTGGGGGCGGAGCCCGAAGAAATCCAGCGCAATCCCGACGGCTACACCATCCTGCGCTACGCCGACGAGGGCGCGGTGCGGCTGCTCGATCCCGATATGCGGGCGCTCCTCGCGCTGGGCGACGACCAGTTCATCTGCACCGCGCCCGGCGATCGGCACGATGTCGTCAGCCGGGTGTTCGTGCCCGGCGGCGGGGTGGACGAGGACAGCGTGACCGGTTCCGCCCATGCGGCGCTGACGCCCTACTGGACGGACCGGCTGGGCCGCGACGCGTTCAGCGCGCACCAGGCCTCGCGCCGCGGCGGCGATCTCGCCTGCCGGATGGAGGGGGACCGGGTGTGGCTGGGCGGCCCATGCGTCACCGTGGTGGAAGGGCGCTTTCACCTCGGCGCCTGATCAGCGGGTGGGGTAGAGGGTCACCACGTCGTTGATGCGCTGGAGCAGGACGCGGCGCTCCGCCTCGTCCGAATGGCCCAGCCGGACGACGGTCAGCCGCTGCCGGGGCGACACCACCACGTATTGGCCCATATGGCCGATGGCAGCGAAAATGCCGTCCGGCTGCGCGATCGGGTGGAGCGGATCGTCGCTTTGCGAAGCGGTGGTGTTGAGCCAGGTCTGCGCGCCGTAGTTCTTCTGGCGCGGGCTGGGGGTGGTCATGAAGGTCACCCACTGCCGCGGGACCAGCTGCGCGCCGCGCCACGAGCCGCCGTGGCGCAGGAACTCGCCGAACGTCGCCCAGTCGCGCGCGGTTCCGTGGATCAGGCTGCCGCCGATCAGCGTGCCGTGCGCATCGAATTCGGGCACCATCGAATCCATGCCGAGCGGGCCGAACAGCCGCGCCTGCAGAAAATTGGCCACCGCGCGGCGGCGCGTTTCGGGATCCTTGCTGCCGCCCGTCAGGACACGGGCGGCGATATCGGCCAGGATCACCGTGGTGCTGCTGGAATATTCGAACTTCGATCCCGGCTCCGCCTCCAGCGGCTGCGCCTCGGCCCACGCCGCCATGTCGTCGCGCCCGTCGAGGAACAGCATGCGCACTTCCGATGATTCGTAAGGCGGATCGCCCGCTTCGGTATGCCGCAGCCCGGATCGCATCTGCAGCAATTGCCGCAGCGTGATCTCCCCGCGCGGATCGCCGGGGCGCTGCCAGCGCGGAATCGGGGCCGATTCGTCCAGCCGCAATTCGCCGTCCGCGACCAGCATGCCGATCATCACCGCAGTCACGGTCTTGGCCATGGACCAGCTCACCATCCGGGTATCGGCGGCGTAGCCCGGCGCGTAGCGTTCGGCCGCGATCTTGCCGCCCTGCATCACCACCACCGCGCGGGTTTCGCCCAGTTCGGGATCGGTGAAGAGGGTGTCGACCGCGCGCGCCAGATCCTCCGTCGGCGCGCCCGCATCGTCGGTGACGGCGGCCAGCGCCTCGGGCGTCAGCGGGTCGGGCGCATCGGCGCCCGCGCTGCAGGCGGCAAGACTTGCTGCAAGGGCCAGCGGCGCGATAAGGGCGGGGGACAAGCGAGGCATCACTGTCTCGCGCATCTCGCAAGGGGAGCCGCGCTTGGCAACGGGAAAACGAAACGCCACCGCCCGCCGCGGGCGCGCGCCGACGCGCGGCCGGCGCTGGCCGTGGGTGCTGGTGGTGCTGGTGCTTGTCGTGGGCGCGCTATGGGTCTGGTATGGCGACGTCATCACCGGATACGGGCGCGCCGGGACCGCATATGGGGCGCGCGTCGCGTGTTCGTGCCGCTATGTCGAAGGGCGCACGCTGGCCGACTGCAAGAAGGACAAGCTGGCGGGCATGGAGCTGGTGTTCCTGTCGGACGACGACGCCGGGAAAAGCGTGACCGCCACGTTCCCGCTGGTCGCGCGCGACACTGCGCGCCTGCGCGACGGGTATGGTTGCGTTCTCGACAAGTGGGAGGAGTGACGCCGCCTCAGGCGGCGCCGTGCGTTTCCTCGATCCAGCCGCCGCCGACCACGCGCTCCCCGGCGTAGATCACCGCCGCCTGGCCGGGCGCGACACCGAACTCGTCGCGGGCGAAGCGGATGGTGGCCGCTCCGCCGTCGCCCAGCGATCCTTCCAGCGTCACCGGCACCGGCTTGGCCAGCGAGCGGACCTTCGCGGTCAACGGCGCGTCGGGCAGCGGGCCGATCCGGTTGGTGCCCGAAAGCTGCGCCGCGCCAACGCCCAGCAGGCGCTTCGGCCCCACCCGGACCTGCGCAGTGGGCGCGTCGATGCCCACGACATAGAGCGGTTCGGGCTGGCCGCCGATCTCCAGCCCGCGGCGCTGCCCGACAGTGAAGTGGATGACGCCCGCGTGCTCGCCCAGGCGCTCGCCCGTCTCGGCATGCACGATCGCGCCGGGCCGCGCGCCTTCGGGCCGCAGCTTCTTGACCAGCGTCGCGTAATCGCCGTCGGGCACGAAGCAGATGTCCTGGCTGTCGGGCTTGGCGGCGTTGCGCAGACCCGCCTCCTCGGCGAGAGCGCGGACCTCGGTCTTGGGCAATCCCCCCAGCGGGAAGCGCAGGAAGGCGAGCTGTTCCTCGGTCGTCGCGAACAGGAAATAGGACTGGTCGCGGGCCGGATCCGCCGCCCGGTGCAGTTCCACGCCCGCCGGTCCCACGACCCGGCGGACATAGTGGCCGGTCGCGAGGCAATCGGCCCCCAGTTCGCGGGCCATGCGCAACAGGTCGGTGAATTTGGGCCCCATGTTGCACCGGATGCACGGGACCGGCGTCCGGCCGGACAGGTAGTCGTCGGCGAAGGTGTCGACGACCTCTTCGCGAAAGGCGCTTTCGTGGTCGAACACGTAATGCGCGATACCCAGATTGTCGGCCACGGCGCGCGCGTCGCGGATGTCGTCGCCGGCACAGCACGCGCCCTTGCGCCCCGTCGCCGCACCGTAATCGTATAGCTGGAGGGTTATGCCGATGACTTCGGCCCCGGTCCGCGCCGCCAGCGCGGCGACCACCGAGGAATCCACCCCGCCCGACATCGCAACGACGATGCGGCAATCGGCGGGCGCGCGCGGCAGATCGAACAACGCGGCATGGTCGCCGGCGAGGGGAATGTGCTCTGTCTGGGTCATGGTGAGGGGCAGGCTCATAACAGGTCCCGGCCCGCCGCGCAAAGCGGGCGTACGACAGCCGGCGCGTTAACCCTCGCCGTTTACCCGTTCTTGACCACGCACGGTTAGACCGCATTCATGTTCGAACATGCGATCCCGATCCGGGCGGTGGATTTCGCGACTGCGGGCGGCGGCCTGCGCCGGATCGACTGGGGCGAACTGGTGGCCCGGCTCGACGCGCGGCGCGAACTTCACGCCGCGGCCAAACGCGCACGTTTGCGGATTTCGCGGGCCAGTTTCGATCCGCACGCCGCCAGCCGACTTTTCGAACAGGGGAAACAGGCCGTTAACCGTGATGATTTAGAGGGCCGAAAATCAGTTGGGGCCATACCCCGGTTACCACCGGGGGCGTCCATTCCGACCGAGAGAAGAAATGATTGAAAACCAGAAAATCCGTCCCGCCGAGGTCATCGGTCCGCTCGGTGAGCCGCTGACCCTGAAGAACCTGCCCAAGCCCAATACGAAGCGCTGGGTCGTGCGCCGCAAGGCGGAAGTCGTCGCCGCGGTGAATGGCGGTCTGCTGACCATCGACGAGGTGCTGGAGCGGTACGGTCTGACTCTGGAAGAATTCGCATCGTGGCAGCGCGCGGTCGACCGTTCGGGCATGCAGGGTCTGCGCGTGACCCGCATCCAGCACTATCGCGAACTCTACGAGCGGCAGCTCAAATACTGACGATTTCCGGCCCAATCGCGAGTGCGGCGATAGTTCGTTCGGTGACCGGAACGACTTCGGGGAACCGCCTTCGACTTTCGCACGTTGGCGACGCACAACTCCAAAACAGACAGGAGGAATGCATAATGGGCTGGATTATCACTATTATCGTGGGTGGCGTGGCCGGTTGGCTTGCCAGCATGGTCATGAACCGGGATGCCTCGATGGGCATTCTGTGGAACATCATCGTCGGCGTTATCGGCGGCGTCATCGCCAGCGCGATCGGCGCGACCTGGTTCGGCACCGGCTGGATCGGCTACCTGATTACCGCCTTCATCGGTGCGGTCATCCTGCTGGCGATCGTCAATCTCGTCCAGCGCGGCCGGGTACGCTAATAGCCCGACGACTGCCGGCATACCGGCAGTGAGATAGAAGAAGGGGTCGCCCGGTCGGGTGGCCCCTTTTTCGCGTCCTCGGCCCTCGCGCGCATGGGCGCAAATCCCTGTTCCACCACGCAACAGATTGCCTCGTCCCCCCGCTCGGGATAAGGCATCCTGCGAGGGGGAGGATTGCTATCGCTTGCACTAAGTGATCTATGCTCCTAATACAGCTGCGATGAAGAGGCGGCACAGAGCATGAATTACCAATCGCCAACCGATGCGAACGCAGCGACCCTGTCCGGGGAAGACCATGCACACGACACCGGTCCCGTAGCGCATGACGGCTTCGAGCCGGTCGAGCGCAACCGGCGGTGGCGGCTGATCGCCGGCATCGTCGTGATCGTCGCAGTGCTGGCGCTCGCCTATTTCTGGTACAGCTCCACCAACGCGCCCGCCGATGCGGGCGACGAGGCGCAGCAGGCGCAACGTGTGACCGTCAGCGCCCCCGGACGCTCCACCATTGCCGGCACCATCAATGCCACCGGCACGCTGGCCGCGCGGCGGACACTGCCCGTCGGCGTGGTCGGCGAGGGCGGGCGCGTCGTGTCCGTGCCGGTGGATCAGGGTGACTGGGTGCAGCAGGGCCAGGTGCTGGTGTCGATCGACCGCTCGGTCCAGAACCAGCAGGCCAGCGCCGCCGCGGCCCAGGTGGAGGTCGCCCGCGCCGATGCGGATCTGGCGCAGAACAATCTCGACCGTGCGCTGAAGCTGGTCGATCGCGGCTTCATCTCGACTGCCGATGTCGACCGCCTGACCGCGACGCGCGATGCCGCGGTCGCCCGGGTCAAGGTCGCGCAGGCCCAGCTGGCGGAACTGCGCGCACGTAACGCCCGGCTCAATATCTACGCCCCCGCCTCGGGTCTCGTGCTGGAGCGCAACGTCGAGCCCGGCCAGACCGTCAGCGCGGGATCGCAGCCGCTCTTCACCATCGCGCAGGGTGGACAGATGGAATTGCTGGCGCAGGTCGGTGAAAGCGACCTTGCGAAACTGAATGCCGGGGTCGAGGCGCAGGTCATGCCGGTGGGCAGCGACAAGGCCTTCACCGGCCAGATCTGGCAGATCGAGCCGACGATCGACCCGCAGACGCGGCAGGGCATCGCCCGTGTCGCGCTCGCCTACGATCCCGCTCTCAAGCCCGGCGGCTTCGCCAGCGCGACGATCAACAGCGGCACCGTGGTGGCGCCGCGCCTGCCCGAAAGCGCGATCCTGTCCGACGACGAAGGCAGCTTCGTCTACGTCGTCGGCAAGGACAACAAGGTGCGCCGCCGCGCGGTGAAGACGGGGCTGGTGACGGGCGAGGGGATCGCCATCGTCAGCGGCCTCGACGGGACCGAGCGGGTCGTGCTGCGGGCCGGCGGCTTCCTCAATCCCGGCGACACGGTCGATCCCGTCGTCGGAAAGTAGCGCGCCATGAACCTTCGCTACATGTCCGCCTGGTCGATCAGGAACCCGATCATCCCGATCGTGTTCTTCATCGGCCTCACCATCGCCGGGTTCGTCTCGTTCAACCGGCTGCCGGTGGTGAACACGCCGGATGTGGAATTTCCCGCCGTCACCGTGGGCATCAGCCAGCCCGGGGCCGCGCCGACGGAGATCGAGACGCAGATCACCCAGCGGGTCGAATCCGCGATCCGGTCGATCAACGGTGTGGAGGATATCCAGTCCACTGCCAGCGAAGGCTTCAGCAACACGTTCGTCAACTTCACCATCGGCACCGACGTCAACGATGCGGTGAACGAGGTGAAAAACGCGGTCGACCAGATCCGCGGCGACCTGCCCGAGGGTATTCTCGAGCCGCAGGTGTCCAAGGTGGAGATCAATGGCGGCGGCATCGTCGGCTTCTACGCCGTCAGCGCCGACGACATGACCCTGGAACAGCTCAGCTGGTTCGTCGACGACACGGTCGCGCGCGAACTGCTGTCGGTCGAGGGTATGGCGCAGGTGAGTCGTGCGGGCGGTGTCGATCGCGAAATTCGGGTGATCCTCGATCCGCAGCGCATGCAATCGCTGGGCGTGACGGCCCGCGACATCAACGGGGTGCTGCGCCAGATCAACCTCAACGCCGCGGGCGGCCAGGCGGAAATCGCGGGCTCCCGCCAGTCGGTGCGCGTACTGGGCAATGCGACCGACGCCTACGAGCTGTCGCAGGCGCAGATCCCGCTGGGGGCCGGCCGCACGGTCAAGCTGTCGGATATCGCGACGGTGACCGACGGCAATTCGGAGCGCACGCGCATTTCCCGCGTCGGCGACAGCGAGGTCGTCACCTTCTCCATGTCGCGCGCGAAGGGCAAATCCGAAGTCTCGGTCTACGATGATGCCCAGAAGGTGATGAAGGAGATCGAGGCGCAGAACCCGGGCGTGAAGTTCACCGAACTGTTCACCCCGGTCCCCTATACCAAGGAACAGTACAAGAGCTCGATGGCGGCGCTGATCGAAGGCGCGGTGCTGGCGATCGTGGTCGTGTTCTTCTTCCTGCGCGACTGGCGCGCGACGCTCATCAGCGCGATCGCCATCCCGCTGTCCGCGATCCCGACCTTCTGGATCATGGATCTGCTCGGCTTCAACCTCAACTTCCTCTCTCTTCTCGCGTTGAGTCTGGTGGCCGGTGTCCTTGTCGACGACGCCATCGTGGAGATCGAGAACATCGTGCGCCACATGCGCATGGGCAAAAGCGCCTACCAGGCCTCCATCGATGCCGCGGACGAGATCGGCCTGGCCGTCGTCGCGACCACGTTCTCCATCGTCGCGGTCTTCCTGCCGGTCGGCCTCATGCCCGGCATTCCGGGCGAATTCTTCAAGCCGTTCGGGCTGACGGTCGTCGCCGCGGTGCTGATGAGCCTGCTGGTGGCGCGTCTCATCACTCCCATGATCGCGGCCTATTTCCTAAAGGCCCACGGCCACGCCGAGCACGGCGAAGGCCGGGCGATGGACTTCTACATGAAGGTCCTGGCCTGGACGCTCGATGATCGGCAGAGCAAGGCCATGCGCGCCGAGATCGACCGGGTGCAGGGGCGCTGGTACTACTACCCGTTCGTTGCTCTGGCGGTGCTGGCGCTGATCGTGGCCACGATCGCGCTGGGCGTCTGGCTCGGCGGCATGCTGATGGGCTTCGGCCTGCCGCTGCTGGTGGTTGCGGTCATCACCCCCGCGCTGGCGGTGATCGGCGGGATCTTGCTTGGCAAGCTGGTCAAGTTCGTGCTCGGCCTGTTCGGGCGGTTCGGCGCCTATTACCGCAGCTTTTCCGACCGGGTCCGCGCGCGCAGCCGCGATCACCGGTTCTGGGCGTTCTGCATCGGCGTCTACGCGCTGATCCTGACCGGCGCCCTGCTGGCCGGTCTGCCGCAGCAATTCCAGCCGACCATCAACGAAGACACCAGCACGGTGAATATCGAGATGGTTCCGGGCACCACCATCGGCCAGACCGGGGAGGTCACCAACACGGTGAAGAACCTCCTCGAAGGCCAGCCGGAGGTCCAGCTGGTGACGGAGGCGATCCGCGAAGGCAGCGGCACGCTCTACGTCGACCTGGTCCCGGCGGAAGAGCGCGAGGCCACCAGCACGGAATTCGAACGGCGGCTGGCGCCCGCGCTGGGCGCGATCCCCGATGCCCGGGTCAGCTTCGCTTCGCAGAACGGCGGCTTCGGCACCGGGCGCGATATCTCTGTCATGCTGGCCGGCAGCAATCCGACCTTGCTCAACGAAACCGCCCAGACGCTTGCCGAGCAGATGCGCGGGATCAAGGGCGTGGTCGCACCGCGCATCGCCGCCGACCTGCAGCGGCCCGAACTGGTCATCGTCCCGCGCGAGGACATCGCCGCCCAGCTCGGCGTGACCACCGCCGCCCTCAGCAGCGCGATCCGGATCGCGACGCTGGGCGAAATCGATCAGAACGCCGCCAAGTTCTCCCTTCAGGATCGCCAGGTTCCCATCCGGGTGATGCTGCCGCGCGATTCGCGCCGCGATCTCTCCACGATCGAGAACCTGCCCGTTCCGACCGCCACCGGCGGATCGGTTCCGCTCAAGCTGGTCGCCGACATCCGCTTCGGCGCCGGTCCGACCCAGATCCAGCGCTACAACCAGTCGCGCCGCGTCTTCGTGGGCGCGGACTTGGCCGAAGGGGCGGTGAAGGGCCCGATCATGGAGCAGATCAACAAGCTGCCGATCATGCAGGACCTGCCCGCCGGCGTCAGCAACGACGCCATCGGCGAGGACAAGTGGCAGGCCGAGATGATCAACAGCTTCATCATCGCGGTGATCAGCGGCATCTTCCTGGTCTTCGGCGTGCTGGTGCTGCTCTATCGCCGCTTCGTGTCGCCGCTGGTCAACATGACCTCGCTGCTGCTGGCGCCTCTCGGCGGGCTCATCGCCCTGCTCATCATCGGCCAGCCGATCTCCATGCCGGTCTATATCGGCATCCTGATGCTGTTGGGCATCGTCGCCAAGAACTCGATCCTGCTGATCGACTTTGCGCTCGAGGAAATGCATGCGGGCGTCACGAAGCATGCCGCCATCATGGATGCAGGGCACAAGCGCGCACAGCCGATCGTCATGACCACGGTCGCGATGACGGCGGGCATGGTGCCTACCGCCATCTCGCTCGCGGGCGACGCCGCGTGGCGCGCGCCTATGGGCACGGTGGTGATCGGCGGCCTGCTGGTCTCCACCCTGCTGACGCTGGTGTTGATTCCGGCCGGCTTCAGTCTGGCCGACGGGTTCGAGAAGCGGCTCGGCCCGTGGCTGCGCACACGCCTGCTGACCTATCGCCCCGGTGACGAACATGGTGTCGACGACCATCGGGGCGAGACCGCCCCCGCCGAGTGACGCCGCCCGTATCCGTGGCGACACTGGCTGCCGTGTCGGCGGCCGACCGGGCGCGCCGCATGCGTATCACCGCCACCGCCATGCTGGTGGCCATGGCGGCGCTGTTCTTCGTCACCCACGGGCTGGTCGGGAGGCACCCGGGCTGGGGATATTTGAACGCCTTCGCGGAAGCCGCGATGGTCGGCGGACTGGCCGACTGGTTCGCAGTGACGGCGCTCTTTCGCCACCCGCTGGGCCTGCCGATCCCGCACACCGCCATCATCCCGCGCAACAAGGATCGCATCGCCGATACGATGGCGGGCTTCCTGCGCAGCAATTTCCTGACCGCGACGGTGGTGGCCCGGCGCATGCGGGGGATGAACCTCGCGGCGGGGCTGGGGCAGTTCCTTGCACGACCGGGCGGGGAAACCCAGTCGCGGATCACGGCGGGCGCGGCCGAGCTGTTTGCCGAAATTCTCGAATCGCTCGATCCGGAGCGGCTCGGCACGCAGGTGCGCGCCGGTCTCGCGGCGCAACTGGCGAAGGTCGAGCTTGCCCCGCTGCTGGGGCGGATGCTGGAAAGCGCCATCGCCGACGGTCGGCACAAGCCGCTGCTGGACGGTTTCATCCGCTGGGCGGGGCTGACGCTGGAGGATAACGAGGAGATGGTGCGGGAGATGATCCGCGCCCGCGCCAATGCGGTGCTGCGCTGGACAGGCCTCGATTCGCGCATTTCCACCTCGGTCCTCGACGGGCTCTATCGCCTGCTGGCGGAGGTGCTGGTCGATCCCCGGCATCCGTTGCGGGGCAAGGTGGAGGAAGGCCTGTCGGGTCTCGCCCGCGATCTGCAGCACGATCCCGCCATGCGCGCACGGGTGGAGGAAACGAAGCTCGCACTGATAGAAAATCCCGCGGTCGCGGACTGGTGGATGGGCGTGTGGGAACGGCTTCGCGCCGCGTTGATCGCCCGCGCGCGCGATCCCGAGGGCGGGCTGGGGTCCGAACTGCGCCAGGGGCTGGCGGAACTGGGCGTCGCGCTGCAGGCGGATGCGCGGCTGCAGGCGCAAATCAACCGCTTCGCCAGGCGCACCGCGGTGGGCGTCGCGACCCGCTACGGCGACCAGATCGTGCGTTTGGTTTCGGAAACGGTAAAGCGTTGGGACGCCACCACCGTCACCGCGCGGATCGAGGGCGCGGTCGGCCGCGACCTGCAATTCATCCGGATTAACGGTACGCTGGTCGGCGGGCTGGTGGGCGTCGCGATCCACGCAATCACCCAGTCGGGGTTGCTTCCGTAAGGTTAGCCCAGCGACCGAAAGCCTACCGCGCCACCATAGAACGAAGCCATGGGACTGCCGCCAGCGCCCAGCGCCGTCCCGTGCGCGAGAACGCTAGACTCTGGTGCAATCGAGGACCACGCGGAAGCGCGCATCGCCGCTCAACATGCGGTCGTAGGCGGACTGCGCGTCGGCCAGCGGGTAGACTTCGTTCATCGATGCGACGTCGGTCAGTGCGCTGAATTCAAGACACTCTTGGCTCTCGGGCGCGATCCCCGAATACCAGCCCCGAACGGTTCCGTTCTTCTGGATGAGGTCGAGCGGCTGGACCGCGAAGCTGTCGACCGCGCCGATCACCACCATGACGCCGCGCGGGCCGATCCCCGGCGCGATCTCTTCCATCGCCTGCGCATTGACCACGGTGGCGATGATCGCTTTCGCGCCGCCCAGCGCCCGCAGTTTTTCGGCCGGGTCGCCGTCGGTCGCGTCGATGTAGTCGTGCGCGCCGAGCTTGAACGCGAGGTCGCGCTTCTCCGTACCGCGGTTCACGGCCACGGTGCGAAAGCCCATCCTGGCGGCGTACTGGACACCCAGATGGCCGAGGCCGCCGACGCCGTGGATTGCCACCAGGTCGCCGGGGCCGGCCCCGCAATTGCGCAGCGCGTTGAAGGTCGTGATGCCCGCACACAGCAGCGGGGCGCTCTCGACCGCGTCGAGATCTTCGGGAACGCGGGCGAGCGCGCTGGCGCGGGCGACCATGTGCGTCGCGTATCCACCGTCGCGATAGACGCCGGTCACGTCCTGATATGTTTCGCAGGCGAAGCGGTTGCCGATCCGGCACTGGCTGCAAAAGCCGCAATGGCCGGGGTTCCAGCCCACGCCGACACGCTCGCCCGGTTCGAAACCGCGCACCGCATCACCTATCGCCTCGATCTCGCCGATCACCTCGTGTCCCGGGACGAGGGGGTAGGATATGCCCGGCATGTGCCCGCCGCCCGCGATCGTATCCGAATGACAGACACCGCAGGCGTGGACTTTGATCCGCACCTCGTCCGCCCCGGGTTCGGGCAAAGGCCGCTCGACCCGCTCCAGCTTCTCCCCGGCGGCGGGGAACTGCATTGCGATCATCTGGGACATGGGGCTTGCTCCTTCGCCTATCGAAATAGCCGATCGGGGCCTCGGTTCCAGCCCCCCCCAGGGACAGGTCGGCGAAAGGAGCAATGAAAAAGGGGCGAACCACGCGGCCCGCCCCTTGTTCGTTTTCTTGATCGAGTGATCGCCGGCTCAGAGCTTCTCGGTCAGTTCCGGCACGATCTTGTAGAGGTCGCCGACCAGGCCGATGTCCGCCACCTGGAAGATGGGGGCGTCCTCGTCCTTGTTGATGGCGATGATGGTCTTGGAATCCTTCATCCCCGCAAGGTGCTGGATCGCGCCGGAGATGCCGATCGCGATGTACACGTCGGGGGCGACGATCTTGCCCGTCTGGCCGACCTGGTAATCGTTGGGAACGTAGCCCGCATCCACCGCGGCACGGCTGGCGCCCACGGCTGCGCCCAGCTTGTCAGCGAGCGGCAGGATGTATTCCTCGAACGTGGCGGCGTCCTTCAGCGCGCGGCCGCCCGAAACGACGACGCTCGCGCTGGTCAGTTCCGGCCGGTCGCCGCCATCCGCGACATCCTGGCTGACGAAGCTGGAAAGGCCGGCATCGCCCGGGCCGGTCACGTCCTCGACCGCGGCCGAACCGCCCTCGGCCTCCGCCTTGTCGAAGGCGGTGCCGCGCACGGTGATGACCAGCTTGGGGTCGCTCGACTGCACGGTGGCGATGGCGTTGCCCGCGTAGATCGGGCGCTTGAAGGTCTTGTCGCCCTCGACCGAGATGATGTCGGACAGCTGCATCACGTCGAGCAGCGCGGCCACGCGCGGCGCGATGTTCTTGCCGGTGGTGGTGGAAGGCGCGAGGAAGGCGTCGTAGCCGTCCATCAGCTTCGCCACCAGCGGGGCGACGTTTTCGGGCAACTGGTGTTCGTAGGCGGCGTCGTCCGCCTTCAGCACCTTCGCTACGCCGGCAATCTTCGCCGCCGCGTCGGCGGCCCCGCCGCAATCCTTGCCCGCCACGAGCAGGGCGACATCGCCCAGCTTCGCGGCTGCGGTAACCGTGGAGAGCGTCGCGTCGGCAACGCTCGCATTGTCGTGTTCGACCAGAACCAGAGTGTTCATCGTTTCAAATCCTTCCCGTGCGCTGAGGCGATGGGGTTTTTGTTCGTCGGCGTCTCAGGCGATGCCGAGCGCCTTGATCTTCGCGACCAGCGCGTCGACGTCTTCCACCTTTTCGCCCGCCTGGCGGACCGGGGGTTCCGATACGTTGGTGGTGGTGAGGCGGGCTGCGATGTCGACGCCGTAATCGGCCGGGCTCTTCGTATCGAGCGGCTTTTTCTTCGCCTTCATGATGTTGGGCAGGCTGGCATAGCGCGGCTCGTTGAGGCGCAAATCGGTGGTCACGATCGCGGGCAGGGCGAGCTTCACCGTTTCCAGACCGCCGTCGATTTCCCGCTTCACGGTGACGCTGTCGCCATCGAGTTCGACCGTATTGGCAAACGTGCCCTGCGGACGCTCCATCAGCGCGGCGAGCATCTGGCCCGTCTGGTTCGAATCGTCGGAAATGGACTGCTTGCCCAGCATGATCAGGCCGGGCTCTTCCTCCTCGGCGATCTTCTTGAGGATCTTCGCCACCGCCAGCGGTTCGACGTCCTCGTCCGTTTCGACCAGGATCGCGCGATCGGCGCCCATGGCGAGCGCGGTGCGCAGCGTTTCCTGTGCCTTTGCCGGGCCGATGGAGACGGCGACGATCTCGTCCGCCTTGCCCGCTTCCTTCAACCGGATTGCCTCTTCCACGGCGATCTCGTCGAACGGATTCATGCTCATCTTCACATTGGCGAGATCGACGCCCGAACCGTCGGCCTTCACCCGCGGTTTCACGTTGTAATCGATCACCCGCTTCACGGGGACGAGTATCTTCATGTCGGTCCTTCCTTGGCTTTGGCGCGTTTGGCGCACCGTATAGCTAACCTTTACGTAAACGTCAATTTGGGCGCACGGCGGTCCCTTTGGAAAAGCGCGCACCGACCCGGCGTTCCCGCCCTACAGGCTCGCGCCACGCCCCGGCAACGGGTTCGAGGAACCATCGCCGCGCGGTGGCGCTACGCCTGGGTGGGCTAGCGAGTCGCGCCACAGGGGAAAGTGTAAATGGCAGGCGCCGGACAGAGCGTGAACGACATTCTCGACCAGCTGGACGAGCTGGCGGACGCGCAGGACGAGGTGTGCGTCGGCGATGTGATCGATGCGTTCGGAAACCGCTCCTATGGGCCGTTCCTGCTGGTGCCGGCCCTGATCGGCGTTTCGCCCGTCGGTGGCATTCCCGGCGTGCCGACGTTCCTTGCCGCGACCATCCTGCTGGTCGCGGCGCAGATCGCCTGCGGCCGGCGTCACCTGTGGCTGCCGGGAATGATAGAGCGGCGCGCGGTCGACGCGGACAGGCTGGGAACCGCGACCGACAAGTTGCGCGGCGTGGCGAAATGGCTCGACCGATGGTTCAAGGGCCGGTTCGAGCGGTTCACGGGGACGAAGGCGGGGCGCATCGCGGCGGCGATCGTCGTCGTGCTGTGCGCCGCGGTCCCGCCGCTAGAGCTGCTGCCCTTCGCGGTCATCCTGCCCATGGCGGTGATCGCCGCGTTCGGGATCGCGCTGACGGTCCGGGACGGCGCGCTGATGCTGATCGCTTTCGCCGGAAGCCTGGCGGCCTTCGCCGTGCTGGCGGCAAATTTCATCGGATAGAAAAAAGGCGGGGGCGGCCTCGCCACTCCCGCCTTCGATCAACCGGCTCGGGCGCTTCAGGCCGCCTTCTTCACCTCGGCGACGATCTTCTTGGCTGCGTCGCCCAGATCGTCGGCCGACACGATCGGCAGGCCGGAATTCTCGAGGATGTCCTTGCCCTGCTGGACGTTGGTTCCTTCGAGGCGGACGACCAGCGGAACCGACAGGTTCACGTCCTTTGCCGCCTGCACGATGCCATTGGCGATGACGTCGCACTTCATGATGCCGCCGAAGATGTTGACGAGGATGCCCTCGACCGCCGGGTCCTTCAGGATGATCTTGAACGCCGCGGTCACCTTCTCGGTGGTCGCGCCGCCGCCGACATCCAGGAAGTTGGCGGGGAACGCGCCGTTCAGCTTGATGATGTCCATCGTCGCCATGGCGAGGCCGGCGCCGTTGACCATGCAGCCGATATTGCCGTCCAGCTTGATGTAGGCGAGGTCGTATTCGCTCGCCTCGACCTCGGACGCATCCTCCTCGGTCTCGTCGCGCATCTCCTCGACATCCTTGTGCCGGTAGAGCGCGTTCGAATCGAAGCTCATCTTGGTGTCGAGCACGAGCAGGTTACCGTCCTCAGTCTCGACCAGAGGATTGATCTCGAGCATCGCGCAGTCGAGGTCGACGAAGGCGGTATAAAGCTGCTTCGCCAGCTTCTGCGCCTGCTTGTTGAGGTCGCCCTTCAGCTTCAGCGCGAAGGCCACTGCGCGGCCGTGGTGCGGCATGAAGCCCTGCGCCGGGTCGATGGTGATGGTGGTGATCTTCTCGGGCGTGTCGTGAGCCACCGCTTCGATGTCCATGCCACCTTCGGTCGACACGACCATCGCGACCTCGCCGCTGGCGCGATCAACCAGCAGCGACAGGTAGTATTCCTTGGCGATGTCGACGCCGTCGGTCACGTAGAGGCGGTTGACCTGCTTGCCCTCGTCGCCGGTCTGGACAGTGACGAGCGTGTTGCCGAGCATGTCGGTCGCGTCGCTCTGCACGTCGTCGATCGACTTGGCGAGCCGCACGCCGCCCTTGGCGCCTTCGCCCAGTTCCTTGAACGTGCCCTTGCCGCGCCCACCGGCGTGGATCTGCGCCTTCACGACGTAGAGCGGCCCGGGCAGCTTCTTCGCGCCCTCGACCGCTTCCTCGACGCTCATCGCGGGGTATCCGGTCGGAATGCCGATGCCGTATTTCGCGAGCAGTTCCTTGGCCTGGTATTCGTGGATGTTCATGACAAAGAGCCGTCCTGTGATCTGTCTGCGGGGGATAGCGGGTTTGCGCTGCGCCTTTGCATGGATGGCGCGACTTGAAAAGTGCCCAGGCTGCGCGCAAGTCCTGCGGCGAACCCATGATCGATCATCTACGCCTGCAGGCGATCGTCCGCGAAGCGGGCCGGATCGCGCATTCCCAGTGGCCGGGGGCGGGCCACGCCGTGAAAAGCTGGGACAAGGGAACGAACGATCCCGTGTGCGAGGCGGATATCGCGGTCGACACGTTCCTGAAGCGCGAACTGGGCGCGCTGCTGCCCGCGGCGGGTTGGTTGTCGGAAGAAACCGCGGATCGGGCCGACCGGCTCGACCACCGCCTGATCTGGCTGGTCGATCCGATCGACGGCACGCGCGATTTCCTGCGCGGGCGCAGCGGCTGGGCGGTTTCGGTCGCGCTGGTGAGCGAAGGGCGTCCGTTGATGGGCCTGCTGAGCGCACCTGCCCGGGGCGAGGAATGGCTGGCGGTCGCCGGACGCGGCGCCACGCGGAACGAAGAGCCGATCGCGGTGGCCGACCGGGCGGAACTGGCGGGCGCGCGCGTGCCCGCCGATTCGCTGCCGAAAGTGGACGGCATGCTGGTGCCGGTGGACAAGCCCAACGGCATCGCCCTGCGGGTCGCGATGGTCGCCGCGGGCGAGGCCGATCTGGTCGCGACCCTGCGCTGGGGCTTCGAATGGGACATCGGCGCGGCGACCTTGATCGCTCGCGAGGCCGGGGCCGCGGTGACCGACGCCTTCGGTCAGCCGCTGAATTACAACAAGCGCGATCCGCGCAGTTTCGGCCTGCTGGTCAGCGCGCCCGCCATTCACGCGCAGGCGGTGGCCCACCTTGCGCCGCGCGCGCGGGATTTCTCGATCCGCCCACCCCGCTGAGGCCGCTGGGCCCCCGGCACGCTCGCCGGACCCGGCAGGCGCGCACGAAAAGGGGCGGCCCGTACAGGACCGCCCCCTTCGCGAAGCCGAACGGCTCTTGTTATGTCGTGACGATCAGGAGCCCGAGCGGGCGGCGGAGACGTCTTCCTGGCTGATCGGCGTGATCTTGATCTCGACGCGGCGGTTGAGCGGCTCGTTCACGTTGTCGGCCGTCTGCACGCGCAGGTTGGTCTCGCCGTAACCGCGCGTTTCCACGCGCGAGCGCGCAACGCCGCGCGAGACGAGATAGTCCGCGACGGCACGGGCACGCTGTTCGGACAGCTGCTGGTTGTAGGACGCCGAACCGGTCGTGTCGGTGAAGCCGTACACGTCGATCAGGCTGTTGGGGTACTTGATCATGCTCTGCGCGACCGAATCGAGCGTGTTCTGAAAGCTCGGGCTGATGCGCGCCGAATCGGTGGCGAAGGTGACGCCGTCGGGCAGGCGGACCAGGATGGCCTGCTGGTCGCCGACTTCCTCCACGTCCACGCCGGTGCCGGCGGTCGCTTCGTCGAGTTCGCGGATCTGGTCGTCGAACTGCTTGCCCAGAACCGCACCGGCGGTCCCGCCGATGCCGGCGCCGATCACGCGCGCCGCGGTGCCGCCCAGCACACCGCCGAGCAGATAGCCCAGGGTGCCGCCGACGCCGGCCCCGATCGCGGTGCGCGATACCTTGCGCTCGCCGGTATTGGGGTCGGTCACGCAAGCGGAAAGGCTGACGAGCGAAACGGCGGCGAGTGCGGTGCCGAGAAAGCGGGTATTCTTCATGGGGTCGTTTCCTTCCTGTAAAACGCCGGGCCCTTGTTCTCGCCCTGGCGCAAACACTTGTTCGGGTGCGCCCACCCGCACCATGTCCCCGTTCGAACACGCGAGCGGACCTGCAAGTTCCCGCGCGTCTTTCGTAAATTGCCCCGGCTGGCAGGGCGCGGCTTTTGTGCTAGCGCGGTCGGCATCGTGACACCCTTTCCCTGGACAGACCTCCTCATCATCGCCGGGCTGATCGTGCTCAACGGCATCTTCGCGATGTCGGAACTCGCGATCGTCTCCGCGCGCACCCCGACCCTGCGCAGCCGCGCGGACAAGGGCAGCGCCACCGCGCAGATCGCGCTCGATCTGGCCGGCAATCCGGGCAAGTTCCTGTCGACGGTGCAGATCGGCATCACCCTGATCGGCATCATCGCCGGTGCCTATTCGGGGGCGAGCCTGGGCGGTCCGGTGGGCGAGCGGCTGGCGGGCATGTTCGGCCTCGACGCCGATACCGCGCAAAGCGTGGGCTTCGTGCTCGTCATCGTGCTCACGACCTATTTCAGCCTCGTCATCGGCGAACTGGTACCCAAGCAGCTCGCTTTGCGCGCCGCCGTGCCGCTGGCGATGATGATGGCGCGGCCGATGAGCTGGCTTGCACGGATCGCCGCGCCGCTGGTCTGGGTGCTTGATACGTCCTCGGGCGCGCTCATCCGTCTGTTCGGCATCCGTCCCGGGGGTCAGTCCGCGGTCACGGCGGAGGAGCTGCACATGCTGTTCGCCGAAGCGACCCGGTCGGGTGTGCTGGAGGAGGAGCAGAGCGCCATCCTGACCGGCGTCGCGCGCCTGCACGAGCGCCCGGTGCGCGAGGTAATGACGCCCCGGACCGATCTCGACTGGATCGATATCGGCTCGGATGCCGCGGAAATAGCGCGGATGGTGGGGACAAGCCCGCATTCCCTGCTGCCCGTCGCGGACGGCTCTCCCGACAAGGTGCAGGGCGTGGTCAAGGTGCGCGACGTACTGGCGGCGCAGGTCGCGGGCGAGGCGGTCGACCTGACGGCGCTGATGAAGAAGGCGGAGGTCATCCCCGACCAGCTCGACGCGATGGATGCGCTGCGCGTCCTGCAGCAGGCCGACATCGCGATGGCGATGGTGCACGACGAATACGGCCATCTCGACGGGATCGTCACCCCGATCGACCTGCTGACCGCCATCGTGGGCCAGTTCGCGAGCGATCAGGATCAGGGAGAAATCCCGCAGGTGATCGAGCGCGAGGACGGCTCCCTGCTCGTTTCGGGCGCGTTGTCGGCCGATGCGCTCGCCGACCGGCTGGCGCTCGACTACGGCGAGGACCGCGACTTCGCCACCGCTGCTGGCTTCGCGCTTGCGGTCATGAAGAAGCTACCCGTGGAGGGGGAGCATTTCGTCAGCCAGGGCTGGCGCTTCGAAGTGGTCGACATGGACGGACGCAAGATCGACAAGCTGCTGGTGAGCGAAGTGTCCTGATCCCGCGTGCCCGCATTCGCGGGTGCGTCCTTGGCGCCGATTCTTTCGCTTTGCTGCGGGGCCCTGCGACCGGGCCCGCGCAGGGCGGAACCAGCTCTTATCCTGCGGGGATGACGGCCTGCGCCGACGCGCCGTCGCCCTGGGGGGCGGCGATGATGTCGCGGGTCACCGAACCCTTCGACACTGTGTTCGTCTTGGGGTCGCCCACTTCCGAGCGAATGCCCGGATCGGCGGCGCCGGCGCGGCCGACCACGTTCGATTCGACCGCGCTGCGCTGCGCCGGACCGCCGAAGATCGCCTCCAGCGCGTCCTGACTGGCCGATTCGTCCGCCGGACGCGGGGCACCGGGGCTGGGCGGGACCAGGCTGAAATCGGGCGGAACCACCAGCGGCGCCTGGCGCTGCACGGCAAACTCGTCCGGCCGGCTGCGGTCGAACAGGCCGCCGGTGCTGCAGGCCGTTAGCGACAGGCCGGCGATGGCGAGAAGGGAAAGGGTGGTCTTGCGCATGGTTCTCAACTCTCCGCCGGACGCGCGCCCGGCTCATGATCGCCCCGTTTCTCGCGTATGAGGAACGATCGGGCAAGGATTATCAGGACGCCGATGGTGATCGCGGCATCGGCGATATTGAAGATCAGGAACGGGCGGAAATCGCCGAAATGCAGGTCGGCATAGTCGATGACGTAGCCGACGGTGAACCGGTCGTAGATGTTGCCGATCGCCCCGCCAAGGATCAGCGCCAGCCCGAAGATGTCGGCCAGCAGCCGCTCGCGCATGATCCACACCAGCACGACCAGCGCGATCAGGCCGGTTACGGCGACCAGGATCCAGCGGGTTTCGGGGCTGTTCGCCTCGAACATGCCGAGCGAGACGCCGAAATTGCGCGTGAAGCGAAAGGCGAAGATCGGCAGCACGTCGAGATGCTCCCCGACGCGGTCGATCCCCAGCGTGCGGGTCACGAACACCTTCATCCACTGGTCGAGCGCGCAGACCAGCGCGGCGATGCCGAGCCCGGTCAGGCGCGCGCGGCCGGCCGGGCTCACGCCAGCACCTCTTCGCAGCGATCGCACAGCGCGCCGTCCTCGGGCACCGAGGGAAGAAGGCGCCAGCAGCGGCCGCATTTGTGTTCATCGGTGCGCGAGACGGTCACCCGGTCGCCATCGCCGCGGGTCACTGACGCGGTGATGAACAGCTCGGCGAGCTGGGCGTTGGAATACCCCTCCGGAACGGCGGTGGCGGGCACCGTCACCTCGGCTTCCAGGCTGGAGCGGATGGTCTTGTCGCGCCGCAGCGGCTCGATCGCCTCGGTCACCCGCTCCCGCAACGAGCGCAGCCGGTCGAAGCGTTCGGCCAGCGCCTCGTCGCGCCAGCTTGCGGGGACCGGACGCCACTGGTGGAGGTGGATGCTTGCCTCGTCGGGGAAGCGGGTCCGCCACACCTCTTCGGCGGTGAAGACCAGCACCGGCGCGGCGTAGCGCACCAGCGCCTGGAACAGCGTGTCGAGCACGGTGCGATAGGCGCGCCGGGCAGGATCGGCCGGATCGTCGCAATAGAGCCGGTCCTTGCGCACGTCGAAGAAGAACGCGCTGAGGTCCTCGTTGCAGAAGTCGACCAGCCCGCGCACGTAATCGTCGAAATCGTAAGACTCGATCGCGGCGCGCAGCCGCGTGTCGAGCCCGGCAAGGAGGTGGAGCACGTAGCGCTCCAGCTCGGGCATGGCGGCGTGATCCTCCACCCCTTCGCTGTCCCAGTCGAACCCGTCGAGCGCGCCGAGAAGGTAGCGGAAGGTGTTGCGCAACCGGCGGTACTGGTCGGCCACGCCCTTCAGGATCTCGTCGCCGATGCGGTGATCCTCGGTATAGTCGACGCTCAGCGCCCACAGGCGGATGATGTCGGCGCCGAACTGCTCCATCACCTTGCCCGGATCGACCGTGTTGCCGAGCGATTTCGACATCTTGCGCCCGTCGGCGGCCATGGTGAAGCCGTGGGTCAGTACCTGGTCGTAGGGCGCGCGGCCACGGGTGAGGCAACTTTCGAGCAAGCTCGACTGGAACCAGCCGCGATGCTGGTCCGACCCTTCCAGATAGAGGTCGGCGGGCCAGCGCAGCGCGGGCCAGCGGCCCGATTCGAGCGTGAAGACATGGGTGCAGCCCGAATCGAACCAGACGTCGAGAATGTCGGTGACCATCTCGTAATCGTCGGGATTGTACGCCTCGCCGAGGAATTCCGCCTTGCGCTCGGCGCGCCAGGCATCGACGCCCTCCTCCCGCACCGCGGCGATCACGCGCGCATTGACTTGCGTGTCCTGCAAATACGAGCCGCCGGGCCGTACGAACAGCGTGATCGGCACGCCCCACGCGCGCTGGCGGGACAGCACCCAGTCGGGGCGCCCCTCCACCATCGACCCGATCCGTCGCCGCCCACGCTCGGGCACGAAGCGCACGCGCTCGATTTCGGAGAGCGCCGTTTCGCGTAGCGTGCCAGTATCCTGGCCCAGGTCGCGGTCCATCGGCACGAACCATTGCGGGGTGCAGCGATAGATGACCTTGGCTTTCGACCGCCACGAATGCGGGTAGGAGTGCCGGTAATCCTGGCTGGCGGAAAGCAGCCCGCCCGCCGCACGCAGGTCCGAACAGATCGGGCCATCGGGCGCGTTGAAATTGGGATTGATGACCGCGCGGCGGCGCTCCTTGCCCTCCGCATCGAGATCGTCCGCGCCCAGCCACGGCCAGTCGTCGCGATAGCGCCCGTCGTCCATCACCGCGAAGACCGGCTCGATCCCCACCGTCCTGCACAGCGCGAAATCGTCCTCGCCATGGTCGGGCGCCATGTGGACGAGCCCGGTGCCGCTGTCGGTGGTGACGAAGTCGCCCGGCAGCATCGGGCGGAGGGTTCCGTAGAAAGCGAAAGTCCTTTCGTCATCCCCGCGAAGGCGGGGATCCAGCATCGCCTGGTTTTTCGTCCCATCTGGATTCCCGCCTTCGCGGGAATGACGAAGGTGGTTGTAGATCGGGTGGCGGACTTTGGTGTTCGCGAGGTCGGAACCCTTTCCGCGCCAGTGCACCGACCACCCTTGATCAGGCCCCATCCCGATCCGCTCTGCAAACTGATCAATAAGGGAGGCGGCGAGCAAGTAAATCGGGCCACTCGTGCCCCTTCGTAGGAAGTCTGCACTAGGTGCTTTGCCTCCGGAAACCGCCCAATACTCAACCTCCGGCCCATAGGCCAAAGCCTGGTTCACGGGGATCGTCCATGGCGTCGTGGTCCAGATCACCGCATGCGCGCCGACCAGTTCCGGGATCCGCGATTCCACGATCTCGAATGCAACGTCGATCTGGGTCGAGACGATGTCCTCGTACTCGACCTCGGCCTCGGCCAGCGCGGTCTTTTCGACCGGGCTCCACATCACTGGTTTCGCGCCGCGATAGAGGTTGCCCGCTTCGGCGACCTTCATCAGCTCGGCGACGATGGTCGCTTCCGACGCGTAGTCCATCGTCAGGTAGGGATGGTCCCAGTCGGCCATCGTGCCCAGCCGTTTGAGCTGTTCGCGCTGCACGTCGACCCAGTGTTGCGCATAGGCGCGGCATTCGGCGCGGAATTCGGCCGCGGGCACCTCGTCCTTGTTCAGCTTCTTCTTGCGGTACTGCTCCTCGACCTTCCACTCGATCGGCAGGCCGTGGCAGTCCCAGCCGGGCACGTAGGGCGCGTCCTTGCCCAGCGCGCTCTGCGTGCGCACCACCATGTCCTTCAGGATGTGGTTGAGCGCGTGGCCGATATGCATGTCGCCATTGGCATAGGGCGGGCCGTCGTGAAGGATGAACTTCTCGGCGTCCTTCCGCTCTTCGCGCAGGCGGTCGTACAGCCGCTCCTCCTGCCAGCGCGCGAGGATGGCGGGCTCCTTCTGCGGAAGGCCGGCCTTCATGGGAAAATCGGTCTTCGGCAGGAAGACGGTGTCCCGGTAATCTTTTTTGGCGTCGTCGCTCATTGCGCCGCGGCGCTTAACCCAAAGGCGGGAAAGTGGAAAGCGTCGCGTCGCGCGCCCGTGTGCGCCCCCGGCCTCGCGCCGATCAGCCCATCTGGCGCAGCCGCCGTTCCTGGAAGGCGAAGCGCGCGGCGCGCGACACGTCGCTCTGGAAGGATGCGTTGACGATCCCGCCCACTGCGGAGCCGACCACCGGCATGATCATGCCGGCCCGCTTGCGGAACGAGGCGAAGGCGATCGCGCGCGATACGCGCTCCACCGCCTGGTCGACCAGCGAACCGTGCCGGTCGGGATCGACCGCCACCAGATCGCCGTCGGGGCCGATCGCCGCCTCGATCCCGGCGATGGCGGTCTGGCGCTGCGCGGGCTCGTTGAGCGCGGCAAGTTCCAGGATCTGCATGCGGAACAGCTGTTCGGCCTTGCCCGCTCCGTCGAAGCCGTAGGCGAGCCCGGTGTCGCGGATGGTGCGCACCGCCACTGCGATGGTCGCCGGGATGTCGGCCCCCATGGTGAGCGCCCCGCCGAAGCCCGCGGCCATTCCCGACGCGCCGTTGATCGCCTGCGCGCGCGTTTCCACCCGCTTCGCCGCGCGCCGGCAGGCGGCGAGATCGGTGATGTCGTGATCGAACCGGGTCAGCTGGGGCGCGCTCGCCGCGCTGTCGATCCCGCGCACCACGCGCTCCATCAACCACGCCGGAACGACGGCGGCGATCGCCTTGGCGAAGGGGTTGGTGAGCCGTTCGATGCCGCGTCCCAGCCGGGACGGGCGGCTGTTGCGATAGGTGCGCTGGTCGCGTTCGATGCGGGTTTGGGCATTCATGGTTGGCGGTCCTGCTGTAACGGTCTGGGTAGAACAGCGAACGTCCTTCCCGCGTTTCGCGTTCCGCGCAGGTTCGCCTAGGCCAGCTGGCGGCGCGCCTCTTCGCAATCGCGCTCCATCTGCGCAGTCAGCGCTTCGAGCGAATCGAACTTCGCTTCCGAGCGGAGGAAATGGCGCAGCTCGACCTCGATCTCCTGGCCGTAGAGGTCGCCCGAGAAGTCGAAGAAATAGGGTTCCAGCAGTTCCTTGGGCGGTTCGAACTGGGGCCGGATGCCCAGATTCGCCGCGCCTTGCAGCCGCGTACCGTCGGCCAGCACCCGCGCGGTGACGGCATAGATGCCGTAGCGCGGGCGCAGATAGCTCTCGAGCCCCAGATTGGCGGTGGGATACCCGATGGTCCGCCCGCGCTTGTCGCCGTGTTCCACGATGCCGCGAATGGCGAAGGGCCGGGTGAGGAGGCGCGTCGCCGTCTCGCAATCGCCCGCGCGCAGCGCCTCGCGGATGCGGCTGGAGGAAATGGGCGCGCCGTCATCCTCCACCGCGCCGACCGCGCGGGCCTGCATGCCGTGCGTGGCAGCGAGTTGGGCCAGAATGTCGCGATTGCCCGCCCGTCCCTTGCCGAAGGTGAAGTCCTCCCCCGTCACGATCCCGCCCGCGCCCAGATGTCCGTGCAGTAAATCGTCCACGAATTGCTGCGGCGTCATCGCCGCCATCTCGGCGCCGAAATGCAGCACCAGCATCGCGCTCGCCCCGGCGGCGAGATAGAGCTCGCGCCGCTGCTCCAGCGTGGTCAGGCGGAACGGCGGCACCTCGGGCCGGAAGAAGCGGACCGGATGGGGATCGAACGTGGCGATGATCGCCGGGCGTTCCTCCGCCCGGGCCCAGCGGATCGCCTCGCCCGCCACCGCCTGGTGCCCGGCGTGGAAGCCGTCGAAATTGCCTAGCGCGATGATCGCGCCCCTCAGCGCCTCGGGCACGGGCGCACGATGGTCGAGCCAGCGCATCAGGGCCGTTCCAGCGTCACGAAGGAAAAGGCGGGGCGCGATCCGTCCGCCGGATGATCCGCGCGCGCGACCTCGCGCCAGTCCTCGCCCAGCGGCGGGACGGTGGTATCGCCCTCGGGCGCGATCTTCACCTCGGTCAGTTCAACGCGGGTCGCGCGGTCCACGAATTGCGCGAGAATTTGCGCGCCGCCGATGACCCACACGGTGCCGTCGCCGGCCATCCGCAGCGCTTCGTCCGGGTCGTGCGCCACCTCCGCGCCAACCGCCGACCAGGCGGCGTCGCGCGTCAGCACGATATGGCGGCGGCCCGGCAGCGGGCTGGCGAAACTGTCGAAGGTCTTGCGCCCCATGATCATCGGCGATCCCATGGTCAGCGCCTTGAAGCGCTTCAGATCCGCCGGGATGTGCCACGGCAGGCCGCCGTCGCGCCCGATCACGCCGTTTTGTGCGCGCGCGTAGATCAGCGCGATGTCCCGGCTCATTCCCAGCCCAGCCGGGTCGCATGGCCCATCTTGCGCCCCTCGCGCACCTCCGCCTTGCCATAGAGATGCAGGTGCGTTGCGGGATCGGCCAGCCACCGGGCGGCCCCGTGCGCGGCCTCGCCGATGATGTTGGTCATGGTGACGCGCGGCGTCAGCGTGCGCGTCTCGCCCAGCGGCAGGCCGCAGATCGCGCGGATGTGGTTCTCGAACTGGCTCGTCGCTGCGCCCTCGATCGTCCAGTGGCCGGAGTTATGGACCCGGGGGGCCATCTCGTTGAAGACCGGGCCGTTCGCGGTGGCGAAGAACTCCAGCGTCAGCACCCCGACATAGCCGAGCCTGTCGGCCACCTTGCGGGCCAGTGCGCGCGCCTCGCCCATCTGGGCGACGATGGTGTCCCCCGCGGGCAGGCTGGAGGTTGCCAGGATACCGTCGACATGGGTGTTGGCCGGGCTGTCCCAGAACACCACCTCTCCCAAGGCCCCGCGCGCGAGGATGACGGAGAACTCGACCTCGAAATCCACCAACCCCTCGTAGATCAGGGGGCTTCCTTCCAGCTCCAGCGCGTCGCCCGCGTCGCGATCGTCGATCCGCCACTGGCCCTTGCCGTCATAACCGTCGCGCCGGGTCTTCAGGATGCCGGGCGTCCCCACCCGCGCCATCGCGGCGGCAAGATCGGCCTTCTGGTCGACCTGCGCGTAGTGCGCTGGCCGCCCGCCGAGCTTCTCGACGAACTGTTTCTCGAACAAGCGGTCCTGCGCGATTTCCAGCGCGCGCGGATGCGGGGCGAGCTTCGCCTCGATGGGCGCGAGCGGGGCGACCGGGACGTTCTCGAATTCCCACGTCACGACATCGCATCGCGCGGCGAAATCGCCCAGCGCCTGCGCGTCGTGCCAGTCCGCAGTGACGAAATCCGCGCAGGCGTCGCCCGCGACGTTGTCGCCTTCCGGCGCGTAGCCGATGCAGGAATAGCCCATCTGGCCCGCCGCCATGGCCATCATCCGGCCCAGCTGACCCCCGCCCAGAATGCCGATCGTGCCGCCCGGTTCGATCATGGGGCAGCGGGCCGCTCTGCCACCGCATCGCTGCGCGCGGCGCGCCATGCCTTTAGCCGGTCGGTCAGCGCGGGGTCGGACGTCGCGAGGATCGCCGCGGCCAGGAGGCCCGCATTGGTCGCGCCCGCCTCGCCGATCGCCAGCGTGCCGGTGGGCACGCCCGCGGGCATCTGCACGATGGAAAGCAGGCTATCCATGCCCGACAGCGCTTTCGACCGGACCGGCACGCCCAGCACCGGCAGGTGCGTCATCGCCGCGATCATGCCCGGCAGGTGCGCGGCGCCGCCCGCGCCCGCGATGATGACGGTGAAGCCTTCGCCCTCGGCCCCCTTGGCGAAATCCGCCATCCGGTCGGGCGTGCGGTGCGCGGAGACGATCCGCGCCTCGTGCGGCACGTCGAGCTCCTCCAGAACCTTCGCCGCGCATTCCATGGTCGGCCAGTCGGACTGGCTTCCCATCACGATGGCTACCCGCGCCGCTCCCTCGATGTCCCCCGGCATGGCCTCATGTGTCCTTCAGATAGCGCCGCTCGCCCGGCGTCATGGAATCGTCGAACGCGTACACGATTGGCTGGCCGGTCGGTATCTCCAACCCGGTAATCTCGTCGTCCGAAATGCCCGAGAGATGCTTCACCAGCGCGCGCAGCGAATTGCCGTGGGCGGAAACCAGCACCGTCTCGCCCGCGGCCAGCTGCGGCACGATGGCGTCCTCCCAATAAGGGAGCACGCGTTCGATCGTCAGCTTCAGGCTTTCCGTGCGGGGGACGTCGATCCCGGCATAGCGCGGATCGTGCGACAGGTCGTATTCGCTGCCCGCTTCCATCTCGGGCGGCGGGGTGTCGAAACTGCGGCGCCAGATATGTACCTGTTCCTCGCCGTGGCGGGCGCGCGTCTCGTCCTTGTCGAGACCGGTCAGCCCGCCATAGTGGCGTTCGTTGAGGTGCCAGTCCTTGGTCTCGGGAATCCACAGTCGCCCGCATTCCTCCAGCGCCAGATGCAGCGTGCGGATCGCGCGGGTCTGGAGCGAGGTGAAGGCGATCGTCGGCAGTACGCCCTTTTCCGCCAGCAGGCGCCCGGCGGCACGCGCTTCGTCCACGCCCTTGTCGGTCAGATCGACGTCCCACCAGCCGGTAAAGCGGTTCTGGAGGTTCCATTCCGACTGGCCGTGTCGGACCAGGATCAAGGTGGGCATTCGGCGTCGCTCCTGATGGCGGTGTGTCGTCGACAGCGTATGGGCGCGCGGCCTAGCGCGCAGGGCCGGGTTTGGGAAGCGTTGCCCCGTCGGCCCCCTCCGCCCCGCCGTCGTTCGTGCCGGCGCGGCTCTGCGCCTTGCGCCGGCGCAGATTCTCGCGCAGCTTCGCCGCGAGGCGTTCCTCGCGGGTGGGGGTGTCGGATGCAGGCTTGCTCATGTCGGGGCCTTCCATGCCGCGAAGCGTCGATTGGCTCAAGCTTGGCTTGACATTGGCGAGGCACGCGGACAAAGCGCGCGCCTGCCGATCAGTGCTGCTGTAGCTCAGAGGTAGAGCACTCCCTTGGTAAGGGAGAGGCCGAGAGTTCAATTCTCTCCAGCAGCACCATTCCCCGCTTGTCCGCGATGCGTCCTATCGGCATAATACACCCATGGGTGGGACAGCAGAACTTCCGAACGACCGGGCCATCGCCGTATCGACGGCGGACGAGGACGCGCTGTCGCGCGTGCATCCCAATCACGAAAAGCTGGTGCGCCTGCAATTGCTGATCGCGGCCGTGCCGGTCGTCATCGGCGGCGTGGTCGCCATGTTCCTGGGCGGGCGAATCGGGCTGGTCGCGGGCGCTTTGGCGATCGCGCTCTCCGCGTTCGTCGCCTGGTACATGCCGCATCGCCGGTTCCTGGCGCGCGGTTATGCGATGGGCGGCGACCGGCTGCGGGTGGTGCGCGGCCTGCTGTTCCGGTCCGATACCGTGGTGCCGTTCGGCCGGGTCCAGCACATCGACGTCGATCGCGGTCCGCTGGAGCGGTATTACGGCCTCGCCACCCTGACCCTGCATACGGCGGGGACGCACAATGCCTCCGTCTCGCTTCCCGGACTGCGGCACGAGGATGCGCTGGCCATGCGCGAGGCGATCCGGGCGCATATCAAGCGCGAGACGCTGTGAACGCGGCCATCGCCATCGACCGGGCCGAACCGCGGCGGACCGATCCCAAGAGCTTCATCGTCCGCAGCCTGGCGGCGATCCCGCGCATGGTCCTGCCGATTCTGGCGGGCTTCTACGGCATCGCGCAAGGGGGACGGGGTTGGGGGCTGTCCATTTTCGCGCTGTTCGCGCTCGCGGGCATCGGGATCGGCCTGCTGGCGACCTTCCTCCAGTGGCGCCGCTTCACCTACCGCGTGGGCGAGGCGGACATTCGCGTGGAAAGCGGCGTCCTGTCGCGCGCGGCGCGCTCGGTTCCCTACGAACGCATCCAGGACGTCAGTCTGGAGCAGGGGCCGATCGCGCGCCTGTTCGACCTGGTGCAGGTCAAGTTCGAGACCGGCGCGGGCGGAAAGGACGAACTGACCCTCGCTTTCCTCCCCGCCAGCGAGGGCGAGGCCTTGCGCGAGCTGGTGCGCGAACGGCGCGAGGGCGAGGCCATGCCGGCGCCCCCGCCCGGCGCGCGCACGGTGGGCGAAGCAGAGCCACCCGCCGCGAGCGCCGCGCACACCGACGTCCTGTTCACCATGGGGCCGCGTCGTATCCTTGCCTTCGGCCTGTTCGAGTTCTCGCTGGTCGTCGTGGCCGCCGTTGCCGGCGCGGCGCAGCAATTCGACCAGTTCCTGCCCTTCGATATCTGGGACGTGGAAACCTGGCGCCGCATGGCCTCCGGCCCGGGCGAGCGCCTGCTCCATATCGGGCTCGCCTGGCAGATCGTCGCCGCCATCGCCTCAATCGTCGGCCTCGCGGCGATCGGGCTGGTCACGGGGCTGGTGCGCACCGCCTTGCGCGAATGGGATTTCCGGCTGGAAAAGACGCCCCGCGGCTTCCGGCGGCGGCGCGGGCTGCTGACGCGGACCGATCTGGTCATGCCGATCCACCGGGTGCAGGCGCTGTCCTTCACCACCGGCATCATCCGGCGGCGGTTCGGCTGGGGCGGGCTGTCCTTCATCAGCCTGGCGCAGGATGCGGGCAAGGCGGACCATACCGTCGCGCCGTTCGCCAAGGATGCCGAACTCGAACCGATCGTCGCGGCGACCCGGTTCGCGAGCCCCGGGCCGGAGACCGGGTGGCATCGCACCAGCACCGCCTATCACGCGGTGCGCGCGGTGGTGGAAAGCGCGCTGCTGGTGCCGGTCACGATCGGTGCGGCGCTGGCGATCCTGTTCGCGCGCGAGAGCGGCACGATCGGGGGCGGGTGGGCGCTGCTGCTGGTCCCGGCGACCGCATGGCTGTTCCTGATGGTGCGTCGATTCATGCTGTGGCGCCACCACTACCACGCGCTGGACGAGCGGCAGGTGTATCGCCGGACCGGCTGGCTCGCGCCCGAATTGCTGGTCGGCAGCCGGGTAAAACAGCAATCGGTCGAGATCGCGCAGGGGCCGCTCGCGCGGCGGTACGGCTACGCCACGCTGGCGCTGGGCCTCGCCGGGGGCAAGTTCGAACTGCACGGCGTCCCGCTGGCCGAGGCGCACCGGATGCGCGCGGCGATCCTGTCCAGCATCGCGGGCACCGATTTTTCGGAGCTGCTGTAGCCGGTCAGGCGCGCAGGTCGCTCCAGTCGGGATGCCGCTCGAACTGCGCGGCGACGTAGGAACAGCGCGGTACGATCCTGAAGCCCTGCTCGCGCGCGTCGGCGACGAAGCGTTCGACCAGTTGGGCCGCGACGCCGCGATTGCCGATTGGGGCGGGCACGACCGTATGGGTGGCGATCCGCACGTCGTCGTCGCCGCCGGTCTTGCCGCGGCCCTGCGGTTCCCATTCCAGATAACCGCTGACAGTGCTGTCCTCCACGTCGGCGACATATTTGCCGCCCTGGCCCACGGCGTGGTGCGTGATGGTTACGGGTGCGCGTTCGTCTGCCATGCTCGATCCCTTGCTGGTTCTTGCGCTCAACGCCGCGCGCGCTAGGGGCGTTCCATGCGCTTTCTTTCCGACAATGCCGCCCGCGTCCATCCTCGTGTGTGGGAGGCGATGCACGCTGCCGACGCGACCGACACGCCCTATGACGGGGATGGGATCTCGCGGCGGCTGGACGATGCTTTCGGCGCCCTGTTCGGGCGCGAGGTCGCGGTGCTGTGGGTCGCGACCGGCACCGCGGCGAACTGCCTTGCGCTGTCGGCCATGGTCCCGCCGCACGGCGGCGTCGTGTGCCATCGCGAGGCGCATATCGAGATGGACGAGGGCGGCGCGCCGGGGTTCTACCTTCACGGCGCGAAGCTGATGCTGGCGGACGGGGAAGGCGCGAAGCTGACGCCCGATGCCGTTGCTGCGGTAATTGATCCCGTGCGCGACGACGTGCATCAGGTGCAACCGCACGCGATTTCCGTCACGCAGGCCAGCGAGTACGGGCGTGCCTATCGCCCTGAAGAGCTCATCGCGATCGGTGAACTGGCAAAAGCGCGCGGGCTCGGTTTCCACGTCGACGGCGCGCGCTTCGCCAATGCCGTCGCCTTCCTCGCCTGCACGCCCGCGCAGGCCGTCGGGCCCGCCGACGCGCTCAGCTTCGGTTGCGTGAAGAACGGTGCGATGAGCGCGGAGGCGATCGTCTTCTTCGATCCCGCGCTGGCCGACGTGGTCCGCTATCGTCGCAAGCGCGCGGGGCACCTGCAATCGAAGGGCCGGTTCCTCGCCGCGCAACTCCTCGCGATGGCGGAAGACGGCCTGTGGCTCGACAACGCGCGCGCGGCCAACGCGGCGGCGCAGGCGATCGCGGCGGAGGCGGGGGAGCGCCTGCTCCACCCGGTGGAGGCGAACGAGGTCTTTGCTCACCTGACGCCGGCCGAGCGGGAAGCGCTGCGCCGACAGGGCTACGACTTCTACGACTGGGGCAGCGACGCCGCGCGCTTCGTCGCCGCGTGGGACAGCGATCAGGATGCGGCCCGCGCACTGGGCCGCGCGATCGCCGCGTTGTGAGCGCCGGGCACCCCGAAGAGGCGCCGCCGCTGCTTTCGCCGCGCGTGCTGATTCCGTTCGTGCTGACGGGCGTGATCTGGGGTTCGACCTGGCTGGTCATCACCGGACAGATCGACGGGGTCGCCCCCAGCTGGTCGATCGCGTGGCGGTTCCTGCTGGCAACGCCGGCGATGTTCCTGCTCGCCGCCGCGATGCGGCGCCCACTGCGCATGGGGGCCAGGGGGCAGGGGCTGGCGATGGTGATCGGCCTTGCGCAGTTCTGCTTCAATTTCAACTTCGTCTACCGGTCCGAACTGCACCTGACGAGCGGTATCGTGGCGGTCATGTTCGCGATGCTGATGGTGCCGAACGCGATCTTCGCGCGTGTCCTGCTCGGTCAGAAGATCACGCGCGGCTTCATGATCGGCAGCGCCGTGGCGGTGTGCGGCATCGCGATGCTGCTGATCCACGAAGGGCGCACCGCCCCGCCGTTTTCCGGCGCCAGCGGCGGCATCTGGGTGGGAATCGCGCTGGCGGTGGCGGGCATCCTGTCGGCCAGTTTCGCCAATGTAGTGCAGGCGAACGAGGCGGGGCGCAAGCTGCCGATGGTCAGCCTGCTCGCCTGGTCGATGCTTTACGGCACGATCCTCGATCTAGCGCTCGCCTGGGTCACCGCGGGGCCGCCGACCTTTCCGGACGCCGCGACCTACTGGGCCGGAATCGCGTGGCTGGCGCTGGCGGGATCGGTGGTCACTTTCCCGCTGCATTACAATCTCGTCCGCGCGATCGGCGCGGGGCGCGCGGCCTACAATTCGATCGTCACCGTCATCGTCGCGATGCTGCTCTCGACCGTGTTCGAGGATTACCGCTGGAACCCGCTGACGGCGGGCGGCGCCGTGCTGGCTCTGGTCGGCCTCGTCATCGCGCTGCGGTCGCGCCACCCGGTGCCGCCGCGGCCGGTCTCCGCGGGCGGCGAATAGCTACAGCAGCCGGCGAAGCCCCTCGCGAAAGGTCGGGTAGGCCGGACGCCAGCCCAGAACCCGCTTCGCCTTGCCGTTCGCGACCCGCCGGTTTTCGGCGTAGAAGCCGCGCGCCATTTCCGACAGGCCCGCCTCGTCCATCGTCTGGAGCGGCGGGGGATCGACGCCGAGCAGGCGGCACGCCTCCTCGGTCACGGCATTGTGGCTCGCGGGCAGATCGTCGCCGAGATTGTATGCGCCGGCGGGCGCAGCGCCCGCCAGTGCCGCGACGACCCCGCTCGCGATGTCCTCCACATGGATGCGGCTGAAGACCTGACCCGGCAGGTCGATCCGGTGCGCCTTGCCGCTGCGCACCCGGTCGAGCGCGCTGCGGCCCGGCCCGTAAATGCCCGGCAGGCGAAAGACGCGCGCCCCGCGCGCCACCCACGCCGCGTCGCATTCGGCCCGCGCGCTGCGCCGACCGCCCCCGGTGGGCGTGCCTTCGTCCACCCAGGCGCCCTGCGCATCGCCATAGACGCCGGTCGAGGAAAGGTAGCCGAGCCAGTCGTGCCCCAGTGCATCGCCGTACCGCTGCAGCACCGGGTCGGTGCCGCTTTCCCGGTCCGGCGGAACGGAGGAAAGAACGGCCGCCGACGCCGCCAACGCGGCGCGCACCGCGGCCTCGTCGTCGAACCGCAGGGTTCCGTCGGAGCCGGTCGACACTACATCCCAGCCAAGCGCCTCTGCCGCATCCGCGATTCGCTTCGCGCTGTAGCCGAGGCCGAAAATGAACAATTGCGCCATGCCGCGCGTTCTAGCCTATCGACCGCTTCGCGAAAGGGAGTAACCGACACCGCCATGGATATCGCCCGCACCCCATCGACCCCCGACGGCAACCCGCAACTGGCCGATGCGCCGCCCGAACCCAAACAGCCGCCGATCATCCGGCGCGAGGATTACGCGCCCTTTGCGTGGGCGGTGCCCGAAACGCGGCTGGATTTCGACCTTGGGCTTGACCGGACGGTGGTGCGCAGCACGCTGAAGGTGGAACGCAACCCCGCCGCCGAACCCGATAGCGTGCTGCGGCTCGATGGCGATGGGCTGACCCCCGTATCCGTCGCGGTGGACGGACAGGCGATCAACGATTTCGCGATGGTGGGCGATGCGCTGCACGTGCCGCTGCCGGGCGAGGCGCACACGGTGGAGATCACGACGCAGATCGATCCGTCCGCCAACACGCAGCTGATGGGGCTCTATGCGTCCGGCGGGATGCTGTGCACGCAGTGCGAGGCGGAAGGGTTCCGGCGCATCACCTTCTTCCCCGATCGGCCCGACGTGCTTTCCACCTACACCGTGCGCATGGAAGGGCCGCAGGACGCGTTCCCCGTGCTGCTCGCCAATGGCAACCGGGCCGCTGCGGGTCGGAACGAGGAGGGGGGCGAAAGCGGGCGCCACTGGGCCGAATGGCATGATCCCTGGCCCAAGCCGAGCTATCTGTTCGCGCTGGTCGCCGGCCAGCTGGAGGCGCGGCGCGACCGCTTCACCACCATGAGCGGCCGCGAAGTCGATCTCGCCATCTGGGTCCGCGCGGAAGACCTGCCGCGCACCGAACACGCGATGGAATCGCTCAAGCGGTCCATGCAATGGGACGAGGAGGCGTTCGGGCGCGAATACGATCTCGACGTCTTCAACATCGTCGCCGTGTCGGATTTCAACATGGGCGCGATGGAGAACAAGGGCCTCAACGTCTTCAACACCAAATACGTGCTGGCCGATTACGAGACCGCGACCGACGGCAATTTCGAGGCGATCGAAGGGGTGATCGGCCACGAATACTTCCACAACTGGTCAGGCAATCGCATCACCTGCCGCGACTGGTTCCAGCTGTCGCTGAAGGAAGGCTTCACGGTCTTGCGCGACCAGCTGTTCAGCCAGGCGATGCAGGGCGAGGCGGTCAAGCGGATCGAGGATGTGCGCGTGCTGCGCAGCGTCCAGTTCCCGGAGGATTCGGGGCCGCTGGCGCATCCGATCCGGCCCGATTCCTACCGCGAGATCAGCAATTTCTACACCGCCACCGTCTATAACAAGGGGGCGGAGGTGATCCGCATGATGCGGACCATGGCGGGCCCCGAGCGGTTCCGCGAAGGCACCGATCTGTATTTCGAGCGCCACGATGGCGAGGCCGCGACATGCGAGGATTTCGTCCGCGCGATCGAGGACGGCACAGGGCTCGACCTGTCGCAGTTCCGCCTGTGGTATTCGCAGGCCGGCACCCCGCGCGTCGACGTGGCGCTGCGGCACGAAGGGGAAACGGCGATCCTGGCGCTGCGCCAGAGCGTCCCGGCGACGCCCGACCAGCCCGAAAAGCAGCCGATGCCGATCCCGCTCCGGCTGGCGCTGTTCGATCGCGAGACCGGGGCGCACCGGGGCGAGGAACTGATCGTGCTCGACGATGCGGAAGCGGAAATCCGCTACGATGGGTGGGTCCTGCCGCCGGTGTTGTCGATCAATCGCGGCTATTCGGCCCCGGTCTCGATCCACCGCAGCGTCTCGCCCGCCGATCTCGTCTTCCTTGCCGCGAAGGACGACGATGCGTTCGCGCGGTACGAGGCGATGCAGGAACTGCTGGTCGCGCATCTGGTCGCGGCGGTAGAGGGGCGGCTTTCCGAGGCCAAGCGTGACAGCGGGCGCGAATCGATCGCCGAGGCGTTCGGCGCGATCCTCGCCGACGACACGCTCGAGGATTCGATGCGGGGCGAGCTTATAAGCCTGCCGACCCAGTCCTATCTCGCGGAGCAGATCGAGATCGCCGATCCGGGCCGGATCCACGAGGAGCGCGAGGCGCTTAAGGCATGGCTGGGGCATCGCTTCGCCGCCGAGCTCGCGGCGCATCACGACCGGACCGGCGCGGTCCCCTTCGGCCTCGATCCGGCCGCCAAGGGCGCGCGCAAGGTGAAGGGGCAGGCGCTGGTCTATCTCGCCGCGGCCGACCCGGCCGGTGCGGCCACGCGGGCGATGGCGCAGTACGAGGCCGCCGACAACATGACCGATCGCCAGAGCGCGCTGCTGGTCCTCGCCGGGCTGGACGCGCCCGAGCGCGAAGCGGCGCTGGACGATTTCTACCGCCGCTTCGAAGGCGACGCGCTGGTGATCGACAAATGGTTCACGCTGCAGGCGATCTCGACTCATCCCCAGGCGCTGGAGCAGACCCGCGCGTTGGCGGAACATCCCGATTTCACCCTGCGCAATCCCAACCGCGTCCGGTCGCTCTACATGGCGTTCGCGGGCAATCCGCACGCGTTCCACCGCGCCGATGGCGAGGGGTATCGCATGATCGCGGACCTCATCCTGGCGCTCGACCCGATCAATCCGCAGACCGCGGCGCGGTTCGTGCCCTCGCTCGGGCGGTGGCGCCGGATCGAGCCTGGGCGGGCCGCGCTGATGCGGGACGAGCTGGAGCGGATCGCGGCGGCCCCGCAGCTTTCGCGCGACACGTTCGAACAGGTCACCCGCAGCCTTGGCTGAGCCCGATGCCGTAGAGCCGCTGCGCGCGGATACGCTGGGCGCAATTCCGCACGGCTTCCTGACCCGCCGGGGCGGCGTGTCCCGTCCGCCCGTCGCGGGGCTGCAGTTCGGCACCGGGGCGGGCGACGACCCCGCGGCGGTGGCCGAGAACCGGCGCCGCGCCGTGGCCGCGATCCTGCCGGGGGCAGGGCTTGCCATGCCCTATCAGGTCCATTCGCCCGACGCGGTGGTGGTCGATCGCGCGCTGTCCGGCGAGGATCGGCCGCGCGCCGACGCGCTCGTCACCGCTACTCCGGGCCTGTTGCTCGGAATCGTCACCGCCGATTGCGCGCCGGTCCTGCTGGCCGATGCGCAGGCGGGCGTCGTCGGGGCGGCCCACGCCGGCTGGCGCGGGGCGGTGGGCGGTGTCGTCGCCAACACGATCGCGGCGATGGAGGGGCTGGGCGCGCGCCGCGAATCGATCCGCGCGGCTGTCGGCCCCTGCATCGCGCAGGCAAGCTACGAGGTCGGGCCGGGCATGCGGGACGACTTCCCGCAGGCGGCGCGCCGCTTCTTCGCTCCCGGCGAGGGCGACAGATGGCAGTTCGACCTGGCCGGCTACGTCGCCGACAGGCTGGCCGAGGCGGGGGTCGGTGGGGTCGAAGTGGTCGCCCGCGACACTTACGGCGAGGCCGGTTCCTTCTACTCCTATCGCCGCGCGACGCACCTTAAAGAGGCGCATTACGGCCGCCATGCATCGCTCATCGGCCTGCCCCCGGCCTGAGCCATCGGCGGGAAAAGGCGGTTGGCTTTGGCGCATCTTGCGGCTAGTAGCGCCCGCAAAGCGGCACTGCGGGTTCTCCACCCGCGGCCGAACGGGTTCGACACAGGGGCGCATATTCCGCGCCGAAGGCAAGGCAGAACTGATGGTTGAGACTTCGGGAACCGCTACGGCGGACCAGGCGACCGAACATACCGATACGACCGACGATGCGGGCCTGCGCCGCCGCGACTTCCTGAACGTGGCCGCGCTCAGCGCCGGCGGCGTCGGGGCGCTGGCCGTGGTCTATCCGCTGGTGGCGCAGATGGCGCCCTCCGCCGACGTTCTGGCCGAGGCCAGCACCGAGGTCGACACCTCCAAGATCGAGGCCGGCCAGGCGATCAAGGCCGTCTTCCGCAAGCAGCCGCTGTTCGTGCGCCGCCTGACCCCGGCCGAAATCCAGCAGGCCAACGCGGTGCCGCTGTCGGCGCTGCGCGATCCCGAGACGCTGGCCGAACGGACCAAGGAAGGTCACGAGGACATGCTCATCACGATGGGCGTGTGCACCCATCTCGGCTGCGTTCCGCTGGGTGCGGGCGAGGGCGAGACCCGCGGCGAGTTCGGGGGCTATTTCTGCCCCTGCCACGGTTCGAGCTACGATACCGCGGCGCGGATCCGGAAAGGCCCGGCGCCCAAGAACCTCGAGGTTCCGGAATACACGTTTACCTCCGATACCACCGTCGTCGTCGGATAAGGCAGAGAAAGAACGATCATGAGTTTCGCCTGGGCCAAGGAATATACCCCGTCCAACCCGCTGATGCGGTATCTGGACGAGAAACTTCCGCTGCCGCGCCTCGTCTACGGGGCCGTCGGTGCGGGGTATCCGGTGCCGCGCAACCTCAACTACATGTGGAATTTCGGCGTTCTGGCCGGGTTCTGCCTGGTGTTGCAGATCGTCACCGGCGTCGTTTTGGCGATGCATTACGCTGCCAACGGCAACATCGCCTTCGCCTCGATCGAACACCTGATGCGCGACGTGAACTGGGGCTGGATGCTGCGCTACGCGCACGCCAACGGCGCGAGCTTCTTCTTCATGGTGCTGTACCTGCACATCTTCCGCGGCTTCTTCTACTCCTCGTACAAGGCCCCGCGCGAGATGATCTGGCTGCTGGGCGTGGTGATCTTCCTCCTCGCCATGGCGACCGCCTTCATGGGTTACGTGCTGCCATGGGGCCAGATGAGCTTCTGGGGTGCCAAGGTGATCACCGGTCTGTTCGGCGCGATCCCGCTGGTCGGCGAACCGCTGCAGGTGTGGCTGCTGGGCGGCTACGCGCCCGACAACGCCGCGCTCAACCGCTTCTTCAGCCTGCACTTCATGCTGCCCTTCGTGATCGCGGGCGTCGTGATCCTGCACATCTGGGCGCTGCACATCCCGGGCTCCTCCAACCCCACCGGGGTCGAGGTGAAGAGCGAGGCGGACACCGTACCGTTCCACCCGTACTACACGGCGAAGGACGGCTTCGGGCTCGGCATCTTCCTGATCCTGTACACGCTGTTCGTGTTCTTCCTGCCGAACTATCTCGGCCACCCGGACAACTACATCGAGGCGAACCCGCTCTCGACCCCGGCGCACATCGTTCCGGAATGGTATTTCTGGCCGTTCTACGCGATCCTGCGCGCCTTCACCTTCGACTTCATCCTGCCGGCGAAGCTGTGGGGCGTGCTCGCGATGTTCAGCGCGATCCTGTGCTGGTTCTTCCTGCCCTGGCTCGACAAGTCGCCGGTGCGCAGCGGCCACTATCGCCCGCTGTTCCGCAAGTTCTTCTGGTTCGGCCTGATCCCGACGATGGCGGTGCTGTTCTATTGCGGCGGCGCGCCGGCCCACGAGCCGTACGTCATGCTCAGCCAGATCGCGACGGCCTACTACTTCCTCCACTTCCTCGTGATCCTGCCGATCGTCTCCTCGATCGAGCGACCCGAGCCGCTGCCGCTCTCGATCACCGAGGCGGTGCTGGGATCCGACAAGACCCCGGTGAAGGGCGAGAACGCCTCTCCGGCGGTATGACGCGACAGGGAAAGACCACGAAATGATCCGCCTTTTTGGTATTGCCGCCGGGCTCGTCTTCACGCTCGTCGTGCTGCTGGCCTTCGCCAGCGGCGCCTACACCGCCGCGACCGAGCCGACGCCCGAGACCGTGGATGAGGTGTTCCACCTGCCCCCGCACGAACCGGAGGGCGGGTACCAGTTCACCGGCGCGTTCGGGACGTGGGACCTCGCGCAGCTGCAGCGCGGCTACAAGGTCTACAAGGAAGTGTGCGCCGCCTGCCACTCGATGAAGTTCGTGGCGTTCCGCGACCTGGGCGAGCTCGGCTACAGCGAAGGCCAAGTGAAGGCGATCGCCGCCAGCGTGCAAGTGCCGGGCATCGATCCCGACACGGGCGAGAACACCAGCCGTCCGGGCGAGCCGACCGATTACTTCCCGTCGCCCTATCCCAACGAAGTGGCCGCCAAGGCCGCCAATGGCGGCAAGGTTCCGCCCGACCTTTCGCTCATCACCAAGGCGCGCGAGGAAGGTACGGACTACGTCTACTCGCTGCTGACCGGCTATCGCGATCCCAAGACCTTCAAGCTGGAAAACGGCGCCAGCCTGCACGAGGAATTCCCCGACTGGTCGGTGCCGCCGGGGACCTATTTCAACCCGTATTTCTCGGCCCTCGCGATCGGGATGCCGCCGCCGCTCACCAGCGAAGGCCAGGTCACCTACGACGATGGCACCAAGGCGACGATCCCCCAGATGTCAGAGGACGTCTCCGCATTCCTGACCTGGACCGCGGAACCCAAGCTGGTCGAGCGCAAGCAGACCGGCTGGCCGGTGGTGCTGTTCCTGATCTTCGCGACCGTGCTCGCCTATCTTGCCAAGAACCACGTCTGGGCCGCGGTGAAGCCGAAGAAGAAGGCAGGCTCCGACGCCTGATGCGGATGCGGGACACCGTGCGATGACGCTCCACGACCTGGAACGCCACGTGCGCACGGTGCCCGACTTCCCCCGTGCGGGGATCCAGTTTCGCGACATTACTACGCTGCTGTCGAACGGCCCCGCGCTAGGCAGCGCGGTCGGCCTGCTAGCGGCGCGCGCGCGCGAGTACGGCGCCGATGTCATCGCCGGGATCGAGGCGCGCGGTTTCATTTTCGGCACGGCCGTCGCGGTGGAACTCGGCATCGGCTTCGTGCCGGTGCGAAAACCGGGCAAGCTGCCCGTTCCCACTATCGCGGTCGACTACGCGCTCGAATATGGCAGCGACCGGCTGGAACTCGACCCCGGTGCCATCCCGCATGGCGCGCGCGTGGTCCTCGTCGACGACCTGATCGCCACCGGCGGCACCGCGCTCGCCGCCGCCGATCTCATCGCCCGGGCCGGCGGTTCGGTGACAGCCGCCCTGTTCGCGATCGACTTGCCCGACCTGGGCGGCGCCAGGCGACTGCGCGAGGCCGAGATCACGGTCGACGCGCTGATGACCTTCCCCGGCGAATAGCCGCGCGGGGGTCGGCCCGGCCGTTCTCGCGGATATTTTGCCCCGCCCGGGCATTGGGGCTAGGTTCGCGGGGAATTTTGAGGGGGAGCGGCGCGCCGCCATGCAGACCGAAGCACTCGTAATCGCCACTGTCGGGGTGCTCGGCATCGGTGCACAATGGATCGCGTGGCGAACCAACTGGCCTGCCATCGTGCTGATGCTGGCGGCCGGATTCCTGGCCGGTCCCATCCTCGGCGTCTTCAATCCGGAGGACACCTTCGGCAGTCTGCTGGAACCGATGATCAGCATCGGTGTCGCGCTGATCCTGTTCGAGGGCGGGCTCAGTCTCGACCTGCGGGAACTGCGTCATTCGGGCGACGCCGTCTGGCGCCTCGCCACGATCGGGGTCGCCATCGGCTGGGCGCTGGGCTCCGCCGCCGGGTTCTACGTCGCGGGCATCGTGTGGCCGGTCGCCATCCTGTTCGGCGGCATCCTGGTGGTGACGGGCCCCACCGTCGTCCTCCCTTTGCTGCGCCAGTCCAATATCCAGACGCGGCCCGGCTCGATCCTGAAGTGGGAAGCGATCGTCAACGATCCGACCGGCGCTCTGTGCGCGGTGATCGCCTACGAGTATTTCCGCAAGGTGGCGGAGGCGCCGGGGGCCTCCCTGCTGGAAGTGGTGCCCCCGCTTCTCATCGCGGCGGTCATCGCGGGCGTGATCGGCTACGCCGCGGCGGCCGCCATCGCCTATCTCTTCCCGCGCGGCGCGGTGCCCGAATACCTCAAGGTCCCGGTGCTGTTCACCGTGGTGATCGGCGTCTTCGTCGGTTCCAACATGATCGAGCACGAGGCGGGGCTGGTCGCCGTCACCGTGATGGGCGTGGCGCTGGCCAACATGGACATGTCGAGCCTGCGCTCGATCCACCCGTTCAAGGAGAACGTGGCGGTCCTCCTGGTGTCGGGCATCTTCATCCTGCTGTCCGCCTCGCTGGATTTCGAACAGCTGCAATATTTCAACTGGCGCTTCGGCGCTTTCATCCTGGCGCTGCTGTTCCTGGTGCGCCCCGCGACAGTGCTGCTGTCGCTGCTCGGCAGCTCGGTGCCGTGGAACGAGCGGTTGTTCATCGCCTGGATCGCCCCGCGCGGTATCGTGCTGGTCGCCATTTCGGGCCTGTTCGCGCTGCGCCTGAACGAGATCGGCTATACCGACGGCAACCTGCTCATCGGGCTCAGCTTCGCGGTGGTGGTGGCGACCATCGTCGCACACGGCTTCACCGTGGATCTGGTCGCGCGCTGGTTGAAGGTGAAGGGGACCGCACGCCCCGGCCTGCTGGTCGTGGGGTCCACCCCATGGGGCCTCGCGCTGGCGAAGCAGATGCACGAGCTCGACACCCCGGTGATGGTCGTCGACCCCAGCTGGCAACGGCTTGCCGGCGCGCGCCGCGAGGGCCTGCCCTATTATCACGGCGAAATCCTGAACGAGGCGACCGAGCACAATCTCGACCTCAATCCCTACCAGGTGCTCGTCGCCGTGACCGACAACGAGGCGTACAACGCGCTGGTCTGCAGCGAGTTCGCGCATGAGGTCGGACGCGACAGCGTCTACCAGCTCGGCGATGCCGACGAGGAGGATCACCGCGCCCTGCCGCCGTCGCTGCGGGGGCGCGCGCTGTTCGAGGCCGGCTTCGGCGTGACGGAGGTCCATCGCCGGCAGCAGGATGGATGGGAATTTCGCCGCACGAAGCTGACCGACGAATTTTCCATCGACAATGCGCGCGAAAAGCTGCCCGACGATGCGCAGATGTTGCTGCTGCTGCGCGAAAGCGGCACGATGCGGTTCTTCACCCACGCCGCGCGGCCCGAACCGCAGCCGGGCGATATCGTGATTTCCTATTCCCCGCCCGAGGCGGTCGATCCCAAGGCCGAGGCGGCGAAGCGCGCCGCGCGGCGCGGGTCCACCGCCCAGCCCGCATGACCATCCGAAGGAAGCAAGCCATGAACCGTCTTGTCCCTCTCGCCGCCACGCCCGCCCTGATGCTGGGCCTTGCCGCCTGCGACCAGAACGGCACCCCGGACGCGCCCGCGGAAACACCCTCGGCGACGCAGAGCATGGAGCCGACCTCGCCCGATCCGGTCAGCATCATCCGCCCCGATATCGAGGAAGCCCCGGTGGTCCCGCTGGAGCCGCTCGACGTCACCATCGGGTTCGGCAGCACGGGCGCGAAGATTTCGCCCGAGGCGGAGGCGCGCCTGCAGGACCTGCTAGCCGCGCCGCAACTCGCGCGCGGGGATGCAATCACGATCCGCGGGCACAGCGACAGTTCGGGTCGGGGCGAGGCCAATCTGCGCCTCTCGCGCGAACGGGCCGAGGCGGTGCGCGACTGGCTGACCGGACACGGCGTGGCGGCCGACCGCCTCACCGTGATCGCGTTCGGCGAACAGAACCCGGTCAGGCCCAACGCCATGCCCGACGGCACCCCGAACGAGGCGGGACGGGCCGCGAACCGGCGGGTGGAAATCCATGTCGCCGTCCCCGAAGGCGCGACGATGACGGCAGAGGAGGCGCAGGCGGCGCACGACAAGGATCAGGCGGGGGACAACGCCGCGCCGAAAGCCTCGCCCACGCCCGCCGCCTCGGCGCAGCCGCAGGCCAAATCCGTCCAGCGCACGCCGTAATGCAGCGTTGACGGATCGCCCCTTGCAGTGGCAATGCGGGCGAACCCGAGCGGGTATAGCTTAGTGGTAAAGCCCCAGCCTTCCAAGCTGGTTATGCGGGTTCGATTCCCGCTACCCGCTCCAACTCCTCTCCTTCAATCCTTCGCCTTGCGGCCTTCGATCAGCGCGTCGACGATGTCGGGATCGGCCAGCGTCGAGGTATCGCCGAGCGCGCCGTAGTCGTTTTCTGCGATCTTGCGCAGGATGCGGCGCATGATCTTGCCGCTGCGCGTCTTGGGCAGGGCGGGCGTGAAGTGAATGTGATCGGGTGTGGCGATGGGTCCGATTTCCTTGCGCACCCAGTCGCACAGCGCGTCCTCCAGTTCCGCGTCCGGCTCCTCGCCCGCGTTAAGCGTGACGTAGCAGTAGATGCCCTGGCCCTTGATGTCGTGCGGGAAGCCGACGACCGCGGCTTCCGATACCTTCGGGTGCAGGACCAGGGCGCTTTCGACTTCGGCGGTTCCCATCCGATGTCCGCTGACATTGATGACGTCGTCGACGCGGCCGGTGATCCAGTAATAGCCGTCCGCGTCCCGCCGGCAGCCGTCGCCGGTGAAGTACTTGCCGGGATAGGTGCTGAAATAGGTCTGCACGAAGCGGTCGTGATCGCCGTAAACGGTGCGCGCCTGGCCTGGCCAGCTGCGGGTGATGCACAGATTGCCCTCGGCCTTGCCGCCGGTATCCTCGTCCGCGATTACCTTGCCGTCATTGTCGACCAGCTGCGGCGCGATGCCGAAGAAGGGGCGGCCCGCGCTACCCGGCTTCATCGCGTGGGCGCCCGGCAGGGTGGTGATCATGATCCCCCCGGTTTCGGTCTGCCACCAGGTGTCGACGATCGGGATGCGCCCGCCGCCCACGACTTCGTGATACCAGCGCCACGCCTCGGGATTGATCGGCTCGCCCACGCTGCCAAGCAGGCGCAGCTTCGACAGGTCGTGCCGCTTCACATGGCCCTCGCCCTCGCGCATCAGCGCGCGGATCGCGGTGGGCGCGGTGTAGAAGATCGCGACCTCGTGCTTCTCGCAGATGGCCCAGAAGCGATCGTGATCGGGGTGGTTGGGCACCCCTTCGAACATCAGCGCGGTCGCGCCGTTCAGCAGCGGGCCGTAGACGATGTAGCTGTGGCCGGTGATCCAGCCGATATCGGCGGTGCACCAGTAGACCTCGCCCGCGCGGTAATCGAACACGGTGCGGAACGTGGTTTCGGTCCACACGGCATAGCCGCCGGTGGTGTGGACCACGCCCTTGGGCTTGCCGGTGGAGCCGCTGGTGTAGAGGATGAACAGCGGGTCTTCCGCCGCCATGTCCGCGCACGGGCACGTATCCGCCACCCCTTCGCTCAGCTCGTGGAACCAGTGGTCGCGGCCATCGGCCATGACGACATCGCCGCCGGTATGGCGCAGGACGAGAACGCCTTTGGCGCTCGCCTTTTCCAGCGCGGCGTCGACATTGGCCTTCAGCGCGATGGTCTTGCCCCCGCGCCGGCCCTCGTCGGCGGTGACGATCCAGTCGCTCTCGCAATCGGTCACGCGGTTCGCGATCGCTTCGGGGGAGAAGCCGCCGAACACCACGGAGTGCACCGCGCCGATCCGCGCGCAGGCCAGCATGGCGAAGGCGCCTTCGGGCACCATCGGCATGTAGATCGTGACGCGGTCGCCCTTCGCCACGCCTAGCCTGGCGAGCGTATTGGCCCAGCGGATCACCTCGGCGCGCAGCTGCGCGTAGGTGATGTGCCGCGCGTCGCCGTCCGGATCGTCGGGCTCGAAGATCAGCGCGACGCGATCGCCGTGCCCCGCCTCGACATGGCGATCGACCGCGTTGTGGCAGATGTTGAGCCGCCCGTCGGCGAACCATTCGATGGCGACAGGGTCGAAACTCCAGCCGCTGGCGGTTTGCGGTTTGCGGGACCAGTCCAGACGGTCCGCCTGCTCCAGCCAGAAGCCGTCCGGGTCGGCGAGGCTGCGTTCGTAGAGCCGCTCGTAATCGGCCAGCGAACAGCGCGCGCCCGTCCGTGCGCTGTCGGGGACCGGGACGGTCTGCGAGGGGGCATGCGGTTCGCTCATTGTGGTGCTCTCCCGATAGCGTTTCGTGTGGCTATGCAGGAAACGGCGGCCCCTCCGCAACGATCCGGTGGCGGGCTCAGCGCGGGGCGACGGCCATGTTGTCGATCAGCCGGGTCGTGCCGATCCGGGCCGCGGCGATCACCCGGCCGGGCCGCGCGCCGCGCGCCTCCAGCGGGGCGAGCGAGGCCGCATCGACGAAATCGAGGTAATCCACGACGAAGCCCGCCGCCGCGACCTCCTGCCGCGCGGTGGCGAGTGCCGCGGCGGGGGCGGTGCCGTCTTCGATCGCCGCAACCGCGCGCGCGAGCGCCGCGGGGAAGGCCGCCGCCTGCGCCCGCTGCGCAGCATCGAGGTACCGGTTGCGGCTGGACAGGGCGAGCCCGTCCGTCTCGCGCACGGTGGGAATGCCCAGGATCGCGTCCGCCGCGGGCAGCGTAAGGTCTAGATCGCGCGCCATCCGCCGGATCACAGCCAGCTGCTGCCAGTCCTTCTCGCCGAACACCGCGAGGTCGGGGCGGACCTGGTTGAACAGCTTGCACACCACGGTCGCGACCCCGTCGAAGTGGCCCGGCCGGCTCGCCCCGCACAGCCCCTCGCTCACGCCCGCCACGCTGACCTTTGTAGCGAAGCCTTCGGGATAGACGGTCGCGGCCACGGGCGCCCACAGCACCGCGACGCCTTCCGCCTCCAGCAGCGCGGTGTCCTCCTCCAGCTGGCGGGGATAGGCGTCCAGGTCCTCGCCGGGTCCGAACTGCGTCGGGTTGACGAAGATCGACACCACCACCGCATCCGCCTTCGCCGCGGCGGCCCGGACCAGCGTCAGATGCCCTTCGTGCAGCGCGCCCATGGTCGGGACCAGAGCGATCGTCCGCCCGCGCGCGCGCATCGCGTCGACCGCGCTTCTCAACATATGGAGTTCGGCAATGGTTTGCACGGCATGGGGCCCTTCGATAAAACCGGTCGCACACCGGATGCCCGCCGCCCTAGCGCCGGTGCGCGGGTCCGGGCAAATCTTCTCCAGCAGGGGCCATATCTACCCGTGTCATCGCAACAACCGCATCGCATCGTCTTCGCCAACGAAAAAGGGGGGACGGGCAAGTCCACCACCGCCGTCCACGTGGCGGTGGCGCTCGCCTATCGCGGCGCGCGCGTGGCCGCGATCGATCTCGACCCGCGCCAGCGCACCATGCACCGCTATTTCGAGAACCGCGCCGAGACGCAGCAGCGGCGCGGGATCACGCTGCCCAGCGCGCAATGCGAGGTGATTCCCGAGGATCTCGACACCGCCGGGCTGGAGCAACTGGCCGCGCGCGCGGGCGAGGGGCACGATTTCCTGATCTTCGACACTCCGGGCCGCGACGATCCGCTCGCCCGCCACGCCGCGACGGAGGCGGACACGCTGGTCACGCCGCTCAACGACAGCTTCGTCGATTTCGACCTGATCGGCCAGGTCGATGCCGAAACGTTCAAGGTTCGCCGCCTCAGCTTCTATGCCGAGCTGATCTGGGAAGCGCGCCTGACGCGCAGCCGCGCCACCATCGCGGAACAGCGCCGCGAGATGGACTGGGTGGTGGTGCGCAACCGCACCGGCCATACCGAGGCGCGCAACAAGGCCCGGCTCGATCGCGCCCTTACGGAACTGAGCAAGCGCGTCGGTTTCCGCGTCACGCCCGGATTGTCGGAACGCGTCATCTACCGCGAACTGTTCCCCAGCGGGCTGACCCTGCTCGACAAGGGACATCTGGGCGATCTCGGCACCAGTCACCTCGTCGCGCGGCAGGAACTGCGCGAGCTGGTTCTGTCGCTCAACCTGCCGGCGGGCACGCGGCCTGCCGCCCAGATGGAAGCGGCGTGATCCGGTTGATCGTGCTGGCGGCGCTCGCGTCGCTGCTGTGCCGCTGGCTGCTGGGCAAATGGCCGTGGGACTATCTGCGCGGGCCTTCGGGGGCCTCGCGAGAGGTTGTGCAGGCGCGCCGGGTGCTCGGCCTCGGGAACGATGCGGATCGACGTACGATCATGGAAGCGCACAGAAAACTTGTCGCCCGCGTCCATCCCGATAGGGGTGGGTCGAACGACCAGGTGCACGAGGCGAACGCCGCGCGCGACCTGCTGCTGGCGCAGCTACCGAAGGAAAGAGATCCGCGATGAGCCACCAATTCGATCCCACCATCCTGCGCGAATACGACATTCGCGGCATCATCGGCGAAACGCTGGAGGCGGACGATGCGCGCGCCATCGGGCGCACCTTCGGCACTCTGCTGCGCCGCGACGGCGGGCGCCGCGTGGCCGTGGGGTATGACGGGCGCGTCAGTTCGCCGATGCTGGAACACGCGCTGGTCGAAGGGCTGACCGCCAGCGGCTGCGACGTCGTCCGCATCGGCCTGGGGCCGACGCCGATGCTGTATTTCGCCGAAGCGTCAGACGAAGAGGTGGATGGCGGCATCCAGATAACCGGCAGCCATAATCCCCCCAATTACAACGGCTTCAAGATGGTCTTTCGCGGCGCGCCGTTTTTCGGGGCGGACATCGCGCGGCTCGGCAAGCTGTCCGCCGCCGGCGACTGGGAAGACGGGGAGGGCGCGGTCGAGCGGCGCGATATCCTCGAGGACTATGTCGCGCGCCTGCTGCGCGGGCTGGACGGGATCGACCATGCGACCCTGGCCGATCTGCGGGTCGGCTGGGATGCGGGCAACGGCGCCGCGGGCCCCGCGCTGGAGGCGCTCGCCGCCCGCCTGCCGGGCGAACACCATCTGCTCTATACCGATGTCGACGGCCATTTTCCCAATCATCATCCCGATCCGACGGTCGAAGAGAATCTCGTCGATCTGACCCGCCTGGTGAAGGAGAAGAAGCTCGATTTCGGCGTCGCTTTCGACGGCGACGGCGATCGCATCGGCGCCATCGACGGCGAGGGGCGGGTGATCTGGGGCGACCAGCTGCTGATGATCTTTGCCGAGGATTTGCTGCAACGGCGCAGCGGCGCGACGATCATCGCCGATGTGAAGGCCAGCCGCGCGCTGTTCGACGATGTCACCGCGCATGGCGGCAAGCCGCTGATGTGGAAGACCGGCCATTCGCTGATCAAGTCCAAAATGAAGGAAACGGGCAGCCCGCTGGCCGGCGAGATGAGCGGCCACATCTTCTTCGCGGACGACTATTACGGCTACGACGACGCGCTCTATGCCGGGGTCCGGCTGATCGCGGCTTCGGCGCGGCTGGGTAAGTCGGTGACCGAGCTGCGCGGCGCGATGCCCGCGATGGTGAACACCCCCGAAATGCGGTTCCAAGTCGACGAATCGCGCAAGTTCGCCGCGGTGGAGGAAGTCGCGAAGCGGCTCGCCGCCGGATCGGCACAGGTGGATTCGACCGATGGCGTGCGCGTCACCACCGATGATGGCTGGTGGCTGCTGCGCGCCTCCAACACGCAGGACGTGCTGGTCGCGCGCGCGGAAAGCGACAGCGAGGCCGGGCTGGAGCGGCTGATGGCGCAGATCGACGAGCAGCTGCGCCTGTCGGGTCTGGAAAGAGGCCCGCAAACGGGGCACTGATGGTGCGCCGAAACAGGGGACATTCGATGCGTGCGACTTCCTGGATTGTTCTGGCGATTGCCCCCTGCCTCTCGGCCGCGCCGGTCGCCGCTCGGGGCACTGTGGTGACGGACGCCTTCACGCAGGAGCCTGCGACGCAGGACACTCCATCCCGGGATACACCGGCCCAAACGGCGCCGCTGCGGGACGAACGCCCGCCGATCGAGGCCATCCCCTTGCCGCCGTCCGCCGCGCAGGGCGGGGATGCCGAGCCTGCCGATCCCGCGCCGGTGGAGGAGGGCGAGGAGCCCGTCTTCGGCACCGAGCTGGAAGAGGCGATGGGGGAAATCGGCGACGACTGGCCCGATTTCACCACCCTGTTCGGCGATGCCTTCGCGCCCCAGCCGCTCACCGCCGAGCAGGAAGCGCGCCTGCCGTTGGCGGGACGCGTGGTGGACCGCATCTTCCCGCAAGGCACCTATGCCCGGATGATGGATACCACGCTGAAGCCGATGATGGACGGCCTGCTCAAAGCGCAGCTGAGCGCGCCGCGCGACGAAGTCGCTTCGCTCACAGGGGTATCGCCCGATGCGCTCGCGACTCTCGACGACGCCGCGGTGGAAGACGCGCTGGCCATTCTCGACCCGCAGTACGCCGAACGCGCCGACCGGGTCGGCGCAACGCTTATCGAGATGACCGGCAAGTTGATGAGCGCGATCGAGCCCGCCTACCGCTCCGGCCTGACGCGCGCCTACGCCCGGCGGTTCGACGAAGCGGAGATGGCCGAGATGCTCGCATTCTTCGAAACGCCCGCGGGCTCGCATTACGCCGCCGAATCGATGCTGATCGCCGCCGATCCGGAAGTCATGGCGGCGATGAACGAAATGGGCCCGGCGATGATGGAGGTCATGCCGCAGATGGTCCTCTCCCTGGGCCAGATCGCGCAGGAATTTCCGCGTGCGCGCCACTTCGGCGAACTGAGCGAGGCGGAACGCTCGCGCTTGTCGGGCCTGCTCGGCGTGGGTGAGGCGGAGCTCGAAGCGCTTCAGCCCGACCCGGCGGACGAGGGGGACGATGGCGGGACGTTCGAGGACGGGGGCTATTTCGAAAGCTGACGCGCCGCCGCGCGCGGAACCGGCGGGGCGTGTGCGCGGTTTTGCGAACATGCCGACCCGCGCCGCATGAGCCAGCACCTGCCTGAACCGATCGCGCAGTGGTTCGCGGGCCGCGGCTGGCGCGTGCGCCGGCACCAGAGCGAGATGCTCGACGTGGCGCGGTCGGGCCGGCACGCGCTGCTGGTCGCCGATACCGGGGCGGGCAAAACGCTGGCCGGGTTCCTGCCGACACTAGCGGATTTCTGCGAACCGGGCGCCGGGATGGCCGATACGCTTCACACCATCTACGTCTCGCCCCTGAAGGCGCTGGCGCACGACGTGCAGCGCAACCTCGTCACCCCGGTGGAGGAGATGGGGCTGCCGATCCGGATCGAGACGCGCAGCGGCGATACCCCGTCCGACCGCAAGCGGCGCCAGCGCGAACGCCCGCCGCATATCCTGCTGACGACGCCCGAATCGCTCTCGCTGCTGCTGTCCTATCCCGAGAGCCTGGCCATGTTCGGCGGGCTGAAACGGATCGTGATCGACGAGATCCATGCCTTTGCCACCGGCAAGCGCGGCGATCTGCTGGCGCTGTGCCTCGCCCGGCTGCAGGCGCTCGCCCCGGCCATGCAGCGCGTCGCGCTGTCCGCGACGCTGGCCGATCCGCAGGGGTTTCGCGAATGGCTGGCGCCGTGGGGCGAGATCGACACGGTCGCGCTGGTGGAGGGGGAGGCGGGGGCGGAGCCCGATGTCGAGATTCTGCTGCCGGAGGAGAGCCGCGTCCCCTGGGGCGGGCATGCGGCGACCTGGGCGATCCCGCAGCTCTACGAGGAAATCCGGCGCAACCGGACCACGCTGGTATTCACCAATACGCGCTTCCTCGCCGAATACACGTTCCAGAACCTGTGGGAGGTGAACGAGGACAAGCTCCCCATCGGGGTGCATCACGGGTCGCTGTCGAAAGAGGCGCGGCGCATGGTCGAAGGGGCGATGGCGCGCGGCGAACTGCGCGCGCTGGTCGCCACCGCCAGCCTCGATCTGGGGGTCGACTGGGGTGATATCGACTGCGTGGTGCAGATGGGGGCGCCCAAGGGGTCGAGCCGCCTGCTGCAGCGCATCGGGCGCGCCAACCACCGTCTCGACCTGCCCAGCCGCGCGCTGCTGGTCCCGGGCAACCGGTTCGAATTTCTGGAAGCGCAGGCGGCGAAGGACGCCGTCGATGCGGGCAAGCGCGACGGCGAGGATTTCCGGCCCGGCGCGCTCGACGTGCTGGCCCAACACGTGATGGCGTGCGCCTGTGCCGCGCCGTTCGACGAGGGCGCGCTGCTGGCCGAAATCCGCTCGAGCCTCGCCTACGCCTGGGTGGACGAAACGGTGTGGCAGCGCGTACTCGGCTTCGTCGCCACCGGGGGCTATTCGCTGCGCGCATACGACCGGTTCCAGCGCATCGTCCGCGACCGGCAGGGCATGTGGCGGCTGTCGCATCCCGAGCAGGCGGCGCGGCATCGGCTCAACGCCGGGATCATCGTCGATTCCGAAATGCTCACCGTGCGGTTTCGGAACGGACGGCAGCTGGGCAAGGTGGAGGAGCGGTTCGCCGCCACGCTGTCGCCTGGCGATACCTTCGCGTTCGCCGGGACTTCGCTGGAGGTGGAGCGGGTCAAGGACATGGAGCTGATCGTCCGGGCCTCTACCAAGGCGGCGATGATCCCGTCCTATGGCGGGTTGCGCCTGCCGCTCACCACCCATCTTGCAGAGCGCGTGCGCGCGATGCTGGTCGACCGTCCCGGCTGGGCGCGGTTCCCCGACGACGTGCGCGAATGGCTGGAAGTGCAGGACTGGCGCAGCGTGATGCCCGGCCCCGACAATCTGCTGGTCGAGACGTTCCCGCACGCCAAGCGGGAATACGCGGTCTATTACACCTTCTGCGGCTGGAACGCGAACCAGTCGCTCGGCATGCTCATCACGAAGCGGATGGAGGATCGCGGCCTGATGCCGGGCGGGTTCGTCGCCAACGACTATTCGCTGGCGGTGTGGGGCCTGAAACCCGTGACCGATCCCGCGCCGCTGCTGTCGCCCGACATCCTGGCGCACGAATTTGTCGATTGGGTGCAGGATTCGCATCTCCTGCGCCGGTCCTTCCGCGAGGTGGCGGTGATCGCGGGGCTGGTGGAACGCCAGCAGCCGGGCCGCCGCAAGAGCGGCAAGCAGGTCACCTTCAGCACCGATCTCATCTACGACGTGCTGCGTAAGTACGAGCCGGAGCATGTCCTGCTGGAGGCGGCGTGGGCGGATGCGCGCCAGCGCATGACCGATGTCGGGCGGCTGGGCGATCTGCTCGACAGCGCAGCCGAGCGGTTGGAGCATGTCGCGCTCGACCGGGTGAGCCCGCTGGCCGTACCGGTGATGGTGATGATCGGCCGCGAAAGCGTACCGCAGGGCTCGGTCGACGACGAGCTGTTGTTCGAGGCGGAAAGCCTCGCCGCGGCGGCAATGGGGGCCCCGGGCGACACACGCGACGCCTGAGCGTGCGGTGCCCGGTAAATGCGGCGACCTGATCGCGGACGCCGCACAACAAAAAAGGGGCGGATCGCTCCGCCCCTCTTCCTTGGGTTCGACCGGAAGGTGTTCCGGGATTGTCCGTTACTGCGACTTGCCGAAGGCGCGGTACTGTTCGTTACCGACGAAGCCGAACTTCGTGACGCCCGACCCCTTGATGATGTTCAGCACGTGCGCCGACAGGTCGTAGCTGGCCTGCGGCTCGGGCTCGAACTGGAGTTCGGGCTCGGGCACGATGTCGCGCGTGATGAGCAGGTTGCGGGTCAGTTCGCTCTGGTCGATCTCGTCGCCGTTCCACAGGATCTGATCCTCGTTGGTCAGAACGATCTTGTTCTTGTCCGGCTCGATCTGATCCGGCGGCGGCGGGTTCTCATTGGGCTGCGGCAGGTCGATATTGACCGCGTGCGTCGCCACCGGGATCGTGATGATGAACATGATGAGGAGAACGAGCATGACGTCGATCAACGGCGTCGTGTTCATCTCCATCATGGGGCTGCCGTCGTCCGTGCCGCCTGACATTGCCATGGTTGCTTACTCCTGCCTGTCGTCCGCGCCGATCAACCGTTGGGATCGACGGGGTTGGAAATGAAGCCCACGGTGGGATAGCCCGCCGCCTGGACGTTGAAGATCGCGCCGGCGACACAGCGCCACGGGGCGTTCACGTCGCCGCGAATGTGCACCTGCGGGATGAGGTCGGGATCCTTCTGGATTTCCTCCGGACCGCCGGCCCGCTGGACGATCGCGTCGAGCCGTTCGAACGCCTGGTCGTAGAGCTCTTCCGAGGTCACGGGCGTGACGTTGTTGAAATACACCCGGCACTCGCCGTTGCGGCTTGCGCCCGTGAAGCCCGGGTCGCCCGCGCTGCGGCCCTGCGCATCGCTGGTCGACACGGTCAGCAGCAGGTTCTCGACCTTGTCCTTCGATTCGGACGATTCCATGATCGGAATGTTCAGCTTGTCGATCGTCTGGATCGCGACCGGGACCGCAATCAGGAAGATGATCAGGAGCACGAGCATCACGTCCACCAGCGGGGTGGTGTTGATGTCGGACATCGGCGTCGCGCCGCCGTCTCCTCCTGTCGAAATGGCCATGTCTACATCCTATCCTTCAGTCGTACTGACGTGAGGGTGAACGGGCGGCGCCGCGCCGGGCGCCGCCCGTATCCGTACTTACTTCTTGACCGTGGTGGTGGCGGTGGCGGGCTTCGCCGCCGCACCGGTGGCCGCAGCCTTGCCGGCCTGCTGGGTCGAGGTCGCCGTCATCACCTTCGGCTTCACCGCGCCGTTGGAGTTGATGTAGGCGAGCAGGTCGGTGGAGAAGCCGGTCAGCAGCTCGGCGATGCGCTTGTTGCGCTGCTGCAGCCAGTTGTAGGCGAGCACCGCGGGAACCGCGACGAGCAGACCGATGGCGGTCATGATCAGCGCTTCACCGACCGGGCCCGCGACCTTGTCGATCGAGGCCGAACCGGCGAGGCCGATGCTGATCAGCGCGCGGTAGATGCCGATGACGGTGCCGAGCAGGCCGACGAACGGCGCGGTCGCGCCGACGGTGGCGAGGAACGGCAGGCCGCCCGCGAGACGCGAGTTGATGGTCGCTTCCGAACGGGCCAGCGAACCGTGCAGCCAGTCGTGCGCTTCCATCTGGTCGGTCATGTGGCCGTGGGTTTCCTGGGCCCGGGCCGCATCGTCGACGATCTGGCGCCACGCGCTGTTCTTGTCGAGCTTGTTGGCGCCTTCCTTCAGCGAGTTGGCGCGCCAGAAGTGCGTGCGCAGGTTCTTGTACTGACCCAGAATCTTCTGCTGCTCGAGCAGCTTCGTGATCAGGATGTAGAACGACCCGACCGACATGATGACGAGCACGGAAAGAATGATGATCGCGATCCAGCCGCCCTGCTGGATGGCTTCGACGATACCGAACTGGTTCTGCGGGGCTTCGCCGGCAGCAATGAGAAGGTTGGTAAGCATTGCGAGGTCCTCTCGAATCAAAAAAGGATGTATAAGACTAAAACGTTGAGATCACTCGGGAATCTGCCAGCGCACCGTTCCCGCATAGGAGCCTGCACCGTTGAAGCGGGCGCGGCGCGAGATGAGGCTGCACGCTGCCTCTTTCAGATCCTGAGGGGCCGACCCGCCGGTGACGGAGCAGTTCGAAACGCGACCGTTATCGCCCATGGTCAGGCGGAAGGACACGGTGCCCTTGTAGTCGCGGTTGATCCAGCTCGTCCGGTAGTCGGAAGGGGTGACCCACGCGCCCGGATTGTTCGTCGGCTTGAGCGGCGGCGGCGGGGGCGGCGGGGGCGGTGGCGGCGGCGGGGGCGGCGGGGGATTGCCCGGGGGCAGATCCAGCGACGGCGTGCGCACCACGGTGGGCCGATCGATGATCTCGGTCGTCGTCTTCGTCGGCGTGAAGGTCGATAGCGACATCGGCGGCGGCGGCACCACCACCGGCGGCGCTACCTGCTGCTGCGGCGGCTGTTCTTCCGGCGGCGGCGGTGGGGGAGGCGTCTCCTCTGGGGGCGGCGGCTCCTCGATATCGACGGTCGTTACCTTCTCGACAGCCTTCTTAACCGCCTCGTAGGCAAGGCCCGTTACAAGAAGGTAGCCGATCGCGATATGGACAATGGCAACGATGACAATCGCAACAATGCGACTGGTACTCATCTGTTGGTCAGCATAGGCCATGCGGTCGCATCACTCCATTTGCGCCGGATTTGTCTCCGGCTTCGTACCCGTTCAAATGCCGGACGGGTTCTTTGTATCCTGTCCCCGTCGTTCGATGGGTCGGCCACGATCAGTGACACGCGAAGGCGCGACACGATCTTGCCCGCCCCATGGACGACTGGTTTCCGATGGCAGTTTCTCCCCCGCCAGCCGGCATTCAGGGCGGAGCTTTAGACAGGATGCCCCCACGTCGCAAACGCTTTTCCGGTTAAGGGGCAATTCACGCTGACACCGCTTGCCATGAATCGCATTTTCACCGGGGATCGAATTCGCCTTCCCCGCGCTTTTCCAGTCGGAGACACGATGACAGCTATGCGCCCCCTTTTCCTTCCCACGCTCGCCCTTGCGCTGGCGGGGTTCGCACATCTGCCGGTACAGGCGCAGGATTTCCCGCAGGACTACCGGGCCGAAAGCCCGCAGCCGGGCGGCCTCTCCTACGCCGATCTGGTCGCGCTGGCCGATGCCGCGCCGCTGGTGCTGGAAGCGAAGGTGACGAAGCAGGCGACCGTGGCGCCCGAGCGTGCGCCCGACGTCGCGCCGGGCCATGCGCGGATCTATGTCGAGGCGGAAACCCAGGCGCTGATTGCGGGCGACACGCCGGTAGGCGAATCGCTGCGCTACGTCGTGGACCTGCCGTTCGACGCGAAGGGCAAGGTGCCCAAGTTCAGGAAGGAACAGGTGCTGCTGTTCGCGCGGCCCGTGCCCGGACGGCCCGGCGCGATCCAGCTGGTGGCGCCCGATTCGCAACTGCGCTGGACTCCGGCACTCGAGGCGCGCGTTCGCGACATTCTGACCGAACGGCTCGCCGCCGACGCGCCGCCGGTCGTTACCGGGGTGCGCGATGCCCTGTCGGTTGCGGGGACGCTGGCGGGCGAATCGGAAACGCAGCTGTTTCTCGCCACGCGCTCGGGCGATCCCGCCTCCATCACGGTAGTGCGCCGGCCCGGCATGGCGCCGCGCTGGGGCGTATCCTTTTCCGAAATCGTCGACCAGGCCGCCGAACCGCCGGCACCAGACACGCTCGCGTGGTATCGCCTCGCCTGCGCGCTGCCGCCGACGCTGCCCGATCGGGTCAACCTCTCGACCGACCCCGCCGATCGCGCCCGGGCCGCGCAGGATTACGCGCTGGTGCGAAGCGACCTCGGCCCATGCACCCGCACCCGGGCGGCACCGCCCGCCTCGTGAAGCAATCCGCAGTGTCGGCGGGGCAAGATTAAGTCGTTCCATGGTGTCCTTCATTGGCGCTAGGGGCGGGATCGTAATGCCTTATCCCGCACCTGTCCGCTCCTTGCCTCGCCCGTGCCGCCCGACAGGCGGAACCCGTACATGAGCGCGCCGCTGCGTATCGCGCTGGCGGGGCTGGGCACCGTCGGCGGGGGCGTCATGCGCCTGCTGGAGGAGAACGGGGCGCTGGTCGCCGCCCGCGCCGGTCGTCCGATCGTTGTGACCGCGGTCAGCGCGCGCGACCGCACACGCGAGCGCGGCGTGGACCTGTCGCAGGCGGCATGGTGCGACGACATGACGGCGATGGCGGCGCGCGACGATGTCGACGTGGTGGTGGAACTGGTCGGCGGGTCCGACGGGCCCGCGCTGGCCCTTGCCCGATCGGCACTGGCGGCGGGCAAGAGTCTCGTCACCGCGAACAAGGCGATGATCGCGCATCACGGTCAGGAACTGGCCGAGCGGGCCGAGGCTGCCGGTGTCCCGCTGCGCTTCGAGGCAGCGGTCGCGGGCGGTATCCCGGTGATCCAGGGGCTGCATGGCGGCGCGGCGGCCAACCGGATCGAGCGGGTCTACGGCATCCTCAACGGCACCAGCAATTACATCCTGACCGCGATGGAGGCGAGCGGCGCCGATTTCGACGCCACGCTTGCCGATGCGCAGCGGCTGGGCTTTGCCGAGGCCGATCCCGCCTTCGACATCGACGGGGTGGATGCGGCGCACAAGCTTGCCATTCTGGCCGCGCTCGCCTTCGGCACGCGGATCGATTTCGACAGCGTCGAGGTGGAGGGCATCCGCCGCGTCTGCGCCGCCGACATCGCGCAGGCCGACGCGCTGGGCTATGTCGTGCGCCTGATCGGGGTCGCCGACGTGGAAAGCGGGGCGGACGGGCCGCGCCTGCTGCAGCGCGTGCGCCCGTGCCTGGTCGCCAAGACCCACCCGCTCGCACCGATCGACGGCCCGACCAATGCGGTCGTGGCAGAAGGGAATTTCGTCGGTCGCTTGCTGTTCCAAGGCGCCGGCGCGGGCGAGGGGCCGACCGCCAGTGCCGTGGTCGCGGACCTCGTTTCGATCGGGCGCGGCGATGCCTCGCCCGCTTTCGCGCTGCCCGCCACCGCTCTGCGCGCGCTGGAGAAGGCGGATTCGGGTGCGCGCGAGGGCCGGTCCTACATCCGCTTCCGCGTCCAGGACCGCCCGGGCGTGCTGGCCGAACTGACTGCGGCCATGCGCGACGGCGGGGTCTCGATCGAGAGCCTGATCCAGGAAGGCGAGGCGGATGCGAACGGCACGGTGCTGGTGTCGATGGTGGCGCATCGCGGCCCCGTGCGCTGCGTGCGCGCCGCCCTGGCGCGGCTGGAAGGATCGCAGAGCCTCGCCGAGGCGCCGCTGGTGATGCCGATCCTGTCGCAGTGACCGCCGTTTACCGGTCCGGCATCTCTCCCTTCGCGATCCTGTCCGCGTCGGAGCCGGGCGGCGCCTCGGGCAGGGCGGTGACGTCGAAATAATAGACCTGCGGCGGGCAGGGATTGAGGACGGTCCCGCACATGCCGCCGACAGTCGCCTTGCCCCGGAAAATCCCGGGTCCGGCCACGTCGGGCGCGTCGCCGAGCCATTGCAGGTGCGAATCGTCCCCGTCGTCGAGGCTTGAGCCGACCCGGTAGCGGGCCGCATCCTCCAGCCGCGCGCAGACCACGATCTCGTCCGGGGTGCGCTCGCGCTGCCGCTGGCATTCGATGGGGACGACCGGCTCCGGTTCGGGTGCGCCGTACAGCGCGCGGGCCCGCTCCAGCGCCTGTTCCGCCGCGCTCTTTTCCTCCAGTGGCGGCAGGGGATCGAGCGCCTGTGCCCGAACATCTCCCCCTCCCATCAGGGAGAGCGAGCATACCAGCAGCAACGCGATCCGAATGCAGGCCCCCAAGCAACTCGACAATGCCCTGTCCCCCCGTTAGGCGGGCGACAAATTCTCCGACAAGGACTGAATTCCCTATGAATGATGCGCTCGTCGTCCCCAGCTCGGTCCTCGACCGGGTCCTCGTCCTCGAAATGGTCCGCGTGACCGAGGCGGCGGCGGTCGCCGCATCGAAACTGATCGGGCGAGGCGACGAGAAGGCCGCCGATGCGGCCGCGGTCGAGGCCATGCGCCGCGCCTTCGACGAACTCTACATGGACGGCACCGTCGTCATCGGCGAGGGCGAGCGCGACGAGGCGCCGATGCTCTTCATCGGCGAGAAGGTCGGCGGCGCGCCGGGCAAGGGCCCCCGCATCGACATCGCGCTCGACCCGCTGGAAGGGACCACGATCACCGCGAAGGCCGGGCCCAACGCGCTCGCGGTGCTGGCCGCAGCGGAAGAGGGCAACCTCCTCAACGCGCCCGACGTCTACATGGACAAGCTGGCGGTCGGCCCCGGCTATCCCCAGGGCATCATCGACCTCGCGAAGTCGCCGACCGAGAACGTGCGCGCGGTGGCCGAGGCGAAGGGCGTCAGCCCGGACGAAATCATCGTATGCGTGCTCGACCGGCCGCGCCATGCCGACCTGATCGCCGAACTGCGCGGGCTGGGCTGCGGCGTAGTCCTGATCGGGGACGGCGACGTGGCGGGCGTCATCGCGGTGACCGACGAAGAAACCACGATCGACATGTACATGGGGCAGGGCGGCGCACCAGAAGGCGTGCTGGCGGCAGCGGCGCTGCGCTGCGTCGGCGGGCAGTTCAACGGTCGCCTCGTGTTTCGCAACGACGACGAGCGGTCGCGCGCGGCGAAGTGGGGGATCGAGGATCTGGACAAGATCTACACCCGCGACGATCTCGCCAAGGGCGATTGCATCTTCGCCGCGACCGGCGTGACCGACGGTTCGCTGCTCCAGGGCGTGAAGCGCAAGCGTGGCGGGCTGATGACGACCGAAAGCGTGGTCATGCGCGCCTCCAGCGGGACGGTGCGCTGGATTCGGGGCGAACACCGCAAGGATTGATCGGGCGGGCGTTTCGCCGTTCGAATATTGCTTTCGCGTGACAGCCGCCTAGAGGCGGGGCGCAGTCTCAAGCAGGGAAACCCACGATGAAGATCATGTCCGGCAATTCGAACCTCCCGCTCGCACGCGCGATCGCCGGGTATCTCGAAATGCCGCTGACCGATGCCAGCGTGCGGCGCTTCGCCGACGAGGAGATCTTCGTCGAAATCCACGAGAACGTGCGCGGCGAGGACGTCTTCGTGGTCCAGCCGACCAGCTTCCCGGCGAACGACAATTTGATGGAGCTGCTGATCTGCATCGACGCGCTGCGGCGTGCCTCGGCCAAGCGGATCACGGCGGTGGTGCCTTATTTCGGCTATGCCCGGCAGGATCGCAAGCCGGGTCCGCGCACCCCGATCTCGGCCAAGCTGGTGGCGAACCTCGTCACCCAGGCAGGGGCCGACCGCGTCCTGGCGGTGGATCTGCATGCGGGGCAGATCCAGGGTTTCTTCGATATTCCGACCGACAATCTCTACGCGGCGCCGGTCATGGCGGCCGATATCCAGGCCCGCTACGGCGACCGGGACCTGATGGTGGTCAGCCCCGACGTGGGCGGCGTGGTGCGCGCCCGCGCGTTGGCCAAGCGGCTCGACAACGCGCCGCTCGCCATTGTCGACAAGCGCCGCGACCGGCCCGGCGAATCGGAAGTGATGAACATCATCGGCGAGGTGAAAGGGCGCCATTGCATCCTGATCGACGACATCGTCGATTCGGGCGGCACGCTGTGCAACGCGGCGCAGGCTCTGCTCGACCAGGGGGCGAGCTCGGTCGCGGCCTATATCACCCACGGTGTGCTGTCGGGCGGTGCGGTCGCGCGCGTCGACGGTTCGGCGCTGAAGGAACTGGTCATCACCGATTCGATCCGCCCGACCGACGCCGCGATCGATTCGAACAAGATCCGCATCCTCACCATCGCGCCGCTGATCGGCGAGGCGGTACGCCGGATCGCGGACGAGAGCAGCGTTTCCAGCCTGTTCGACTGACCCGTTGCGGCTGCGGCGTCACCGCCGCCAAGGCGGCACCGCGCCCGGTGCGATCCGCGCCAGTTCGTCCAGCCGCCGGGCCTGCCGCTGTTCCAGCGTGATCGTCATGAAGGGGCGCGGCTCGGCGCGAAACTCGCGCGGGGTCACCCCGAAAAACGCCCCGAACTCGCGCGTCAGATGCGACTGGTCGAAGAAGCGCAGCGCCATTTCCTCCGCCTCCGTATCGTCGGCGACCCCGGCCACCTGCGCGGCGAAATCGAGCAGGCGCGCGCGGCGCAGCACGTGCTTGGGCGACATGCCGAAATCGCGCCGCACGATGCGTTGCAGGGTGCGCAGGCTGACGCCCATGTTCTCGGCGAAGGCCGCGGGCGAGATTTGCGGATCGGTGAACGCCGCCAGTTCGAACGCGGTGCTGAGCGGATCGGGCAAGGGCGGATCGGTGCGCGCGATGAAGCGGCGCAGGGCGCCTTCCATGATGTCGCTCCACCCCTGCGGCGTGCTTTCGGGCGACCGGATCTCGTCCAGTTCCTCCGGCGACAGGCCGAACGGATTGGCGACCTCTATCCGGTCGAGCAGTTCGCCCGCATCGCGGCCCAGCAATGCGTGCAGCGCCCCGGCGCGCAGGCCGAACCCGGCCGACATCACGTGGCCGCGACAGGTCAGGGGCATGAAGCGCGATTGCTGTCCGAACAGCAGCGGACCGGTCTCGAAACTCTGCCACCCGTCCGCCGTGTGCGCTTCCCACGCCCCGTCGAAGATCACCCGCACATAGACGAGATCGTTCAGCATGCCGCACGAGATGGCGCTGCCGGGGGTGGTACGGATCTTGGCGGAGATCATCCAGCCGACCCACGGACGCAGGTCGGCCGCGGGCGCGCGGTTGGAGGAGAGCGGCACTCCGCTCTGGGACACGCCGGTCATCGGCTCTATCACCGACCCCGTCGCCCTGGATCTATCCTTGCCCTCTGAAATGGTTATGTCCCCCCGGACCGGACCGATCTAAAATGACCAATTCGCCCGATCGCAAGCAATAATTTCGTTCACCGGGAAATAATTAACCATGAATCTCGACGCCGAACTCGCTCTTGCCCATCGTCTCGCAGACGCCGCAGGGGCTGAAATCCGTCCCCATTTCCGCGCTGTGGAGGCCGAACGGAAGGGCGATGCCTCGCCCGTGACGGTGGCCGATCGCGCGGCGGAGGAGGCGATGCGCGCCATCCTGGAGGCGGAGCGGCCCGCGGACGGGATCGTGGGCGAGGAATTCGGCACGCGGAACGAAGCGAGCGCCCGGCAATGGGTGCTCGATCCGATCGACGGGACCACCGGATTTCTCGCCGGTCGGCCCATTTTCGGCACACTCATCGCCCTGCTCGCGGATGGGTTTCCCGTGATCGGCGTCATCGACCAGCCGATCCTGGGTGAACGCTGGGTCGGGGTTGCGGGGCGCCCGACCACGCTGAACGACCGGCCGGTCACCGCGCGGCCGTGTCCCCGACTGTCGGATGCGGTGATCGCCACCACCGGGCCGCATTATTTCTCCGCCGGCGAGGGGCAGCGGTTCATGGCGCTCGCCGGAGAGACCGACCACAAGCGGATGGTGATGGGCGGCGACTGCTACAATTACGCCATGCTGGCGAGCGGCCATCTCGACATGGTGGTGGAGGCCGGGCTGAAACTGCACGACTTCGCCGCACTGGTCCCGGTGGTGGAGGGCGCGGGCGGCGTCATGGCCGATTGGGACGGGCACCCCCTGCACGCCGGCAGCGACGGCCGCGTGATCGCGCTGGGCGATGCGGCGCGGCTGGAGGACGTGGTCGAGGCGCTGGGGTAGCGCGCCCCGCCTCATTTCATCGTCAGGCCGCCGTCAACGCGCAGTTCGGTTCCGGTGATGTAGTTCGCGTCGTCCGAAAGCAGGAACAGCGCCGCCTTCGCCACGTCCTCGGGCTCGCCCACGCGGCCTAGCGGGACCATCCCTGCGACCTTGTCCTTGTATTGCTTCTGCTCCTGCGCGCCCATCCCGCCGCGTTCGTGGAAATGCGAATTGGTGAGGCCGGGCGTCACCACGTTCACGCTGATCTTGCGCTGCGCATAATGCGTCGCGAGCGACCGCGCGGCCTGGCGGATGCCCGCCTTCATCGCCGAATAGACCATCGTGTCGGGCCGTCCGCCACCCACGGTACCCGATCCGATCAGCAGCATCTTGCCGCCATCCCTGATCCTGTCGCCGAGCGCCTGCGCCTGCAGCAGCGGTGCGCGCAGATCGACCTGGTAGTGCCGGTCGAGATGCTCCCCGTCGACATCCGCCATGTCCCGGAACGCGCCGTAGCCTGCATTCAGGAACACGCCGTCGAGCCCCTGGGGCGCGAAATCGTCGATCGCCGCGAGCAGCTCGTCGAGCGCGCCCTCGGCGGTGACGTCGTTGGCGATCACCGTGGCGTCGGGCAGGTCGGCGCGTGTTTGTTCGATATGGTCGGGGCTGTGCCCGGTCAGCAGCACGCGCGCGCCCTCCGCCATCAGCTGGCGCGCGGTTTCCTTGCCTATGCCGGAGGTGCCGCCGGTAACGAGAACGGCGCGGTCGGTGAAGCGGGGCATGGGCAGGTCCTTTCGATGCAGGGGGTATGCCGATCCAATCCCGGCGCAGCGCGGGCGTTCCACCCGGCGGCGGCACGCCCGCGGGTGTCGCGCGTTGGCCGGTCATGACCCAACGCAAATCGATCGTCGTCACCGGTGGCGGCGCGGGAATCGGGCGCGCGACCGCGCTGCACTTCCACGGTCTCGGTTGGCGCGTCGTCGCGCTCGACAAAGACGAGGCGGCGCTGGCCGAACTGGCGGGCCTGCTACCGCAGAGCGACTGCCTGACGCGGCATTGCGATGTCGGTGCGGAGGACGAGGTGGCCGATGCTTTCGACGCGATAATCGACTGGCTGGGCGACGATCCGCTGACCTGTCTGGTCAACAATGCCGGGATCGCCGATCCCTATGCAGGACCGCTCGAAGACCTCGCGCTCGAGAAATGGCAGGCGTGGATCGATGCGAGCCTGACCGGCGCCTTCCTGTGCAGCCGCTCGGCGGTGCCGCTATTGCGCCGCGAGGAAGGTGCCAGCATCGTCAACATTTCCAGCACTCGCGCGGTGATGAGCGAGCCCGAAAGTTTCGCCTATGCGGCGGCCAAGGGCGGGGTGGACGCGCTGACCCACGCGATGGCGGTATCGCTCGGCCCCGACATCCGCGTCAACGCGATCCGCCCCGGCTGGATCGAGACGCGCGACTGGCAGAAGGAAAGCGAGCGCGAGGAACCGCACCACCGCCCGAAGGACAAGGCGCAACATCCGGTCGGCCGGGTCGGTCGCCCGCAGGACATCGCTGAGGCGATCGAATATCTCGCCGATGCGGGCTTCGTGACCGGGCAGCATATCAATATCGATGGCGGCATGACGGTGAAGATGATCTACGAGCACTGAGATGGAACGCTTGCTTGCCAACAGGATCGCGCTGGTGACGGGCGCAGCGCGCGGGCTCGGCTACGAGATCGCGGCCCGGCTGGCGCAGGGCGGGGCGATGGTCTGGCTCAACGGGCGCGATGGCGAAGCCCTGGCGGACGCGGCGCGGCGAATCGGCGGCGGGGCGCAGCCGCTGCCCTTCGACATCGCCGACGATGCGGCGACCGAGGCGGCCTTTGCAAAGCTGGCTGGGGGCGGGCTCGATATCCTGGTCAACAATGCCGGCCAGCGCGATCGCCGGCCGCTGACGGCGCTGCGGCGCTCGGACATGGCGGCCCTGCTCGACACCAATCTGGTCGCGCCCTTCGATCTGGCGCGGCGGGCCGCCCCCCTGATGCGGGCGCGTGGCGGCGGGCGCATCGTCAACATCACCTCCATCGCGGCGGAGATCGCGCGCGGCGATGTCCTCTACACCGCCAGCAAGGGTGGACTGGCCGCGCTGACCCGCGGGCTTGCGGCCGAACTCGGCGGCGACCGCATCACCGTCAACGCGGTCGCCCCGGGCTATTTCGCGACCGAGGCGAATGGCGCGATGGTTCGCGATCCGGCCATCGGCGAGCATCTGGCACGGCGCACCTCGCTGGGGCGGTGGGGGGAACCGCACGAGGTCGCGGGCGCGGTCGCGTTCCTGTGCTCGGCCGAGGCAAGTTATGTTACCGGCCAGACGCTGGCGATAGACGGCGGCTACCTCACGCACTTCTGACGCTTGCATTTTTCGCGCGATTGGCTATCTCGCGCGCCTTCACTGACACGTGATTCCCAGGAATTCATGGGGCCTGCCTGGCGACAAGGGCTGCCAGGGCCGGTTCGAACGTGTCTCTGCAAAGGAGATGAAAATGCCCAAGCTGAAGACCAAGAGCGGTGTGAAGAAGCGCTTCAAGTTCACCGCGACCGGCAAGGTCAAGCATGGTGTCGCGGGCAAGCGCCACCGCCTGATGAGCCACAATGCGAAGTATATCCGCCAGAACCGCGGCACCAGCGTGCTGTCGGACGCCGATGTCGGCCACGTGAAAAAGTGGGCTCCGTACGGTTTGAATTGATCTGGCGGGTCGGGCGGATCCCCGACCCCATCTTCTAGAAGGGATATACTATGCCTCGCATCAAACGCGGCGTCACCACGCGCCAGAAGCACAAGCGGCTGCTCGATCAGGCCAAGGGCTATCGCGGTCGTCGCAAGAACACCATCCGCGTTGCGCGCCAGGCGGTCGAGAAGGCCGGCCAGTACGCGTATCGCGACCGCAAGGTTAAGAAGCGCAATTTCCGCGCGCTGTGGATCCAGCGGATCAACGCCGCGGTTCGCGCCGAAGGCCTGACCTATTCGCAGTTCATGCACGGCGTGAAGCTTGCCGGGATCGAGCTCGACCGCAAGGTTATGGCCGACCTCGCCATGAACGAAGGCGCTGCCTTTAGCACCATCGTCAAGCAGGCCAAGGATGCGCTTCCGGCCTGACCTGACGACGCTGTGATTTTACGAAGCGCCATTCCCGGTCCGCCGGGGGTGGCGCTTTTTCTTTGGCCCCCTTAATCGAGCACCGCGATGAGTACGATCCACGAAACCAAGGTCACCGAAACGCTGGAACGGCTGCATGCCGCCGACGGCGTCGATGCCGTCGAGGCGATCCGCGTCGAGGCGCTGGGCAAGCAGGGCTGGATCAGCCAGCTGATGAAGACGCTGGGCAAGATGAGCCCGGAAGAACGGCAGAGCGAGGCCCCGCGCATCCAGGGCCTGCGCGCCCGCGTTGCCGAGGCGGTGGAGGCCCGCAAGGCCGCGCTGGAGGCGGCGGCGCTGGAGGAACGGCTGGCGAGCGAGCGGCTCGACCTGACGCTGCCCGCGCCCGCGACGCAGCGCGGCACGGTCCACCCGGTCAGCCAGGTTATGGACGAACTGGCGGAAATCTTCGCCGATCTCGGCTTCGCGGTGGCCACGGGGCCTGAGATCGAGACCGACTGGCACAATTTCACCGCACTCAACATGGCCGAAACGCACCCCGCACGCGCGGCGCACGACACGTTCTATTTCCCCGACCGGAATAGTGATGGCTACCAGATGCTGCTGCGCACGCACACGTCGCCGGTACAGATCCGCTCGATGCAGGAGCACGGCGCGCCGCTGCGGATCATCGCGCCGGGTCGCACCTACCGGTCGGACAGCGATGCCACGCACACGCCGATGTTCCACCAGATCGAAGGGCTGGTGATCGACGAGGGTATCCATCTCGGCCACCTCAAATGGACGCTGGAGACCTTCCTCAAGGCGTTCTTCGAGCGCGACGACATCGTGCTGCGGCTGCGCCCCAGCTACTTCCCCTTCACCGAGCCTAGCGTCGAGATCGATGTCGGCTATGCCACCGAAGGCGGTCGCCGCGTAGTCGGCGGCGACGGCGACGCGCCGGGCCATGCGTGGATGGAACTGCTCGGCAGCGGCATGGTCAATCGCCGCGTGCTGGAATTCGCGGGCGTCGATCCAGATCGTTTCTCGGGCTTCGCCTTCGGTTGCGGGATCGACCGCCTCGCCATGCTCAAATACGGGATGAACGATTTGCGCGCCTTCTTCGACGGCGATGCCCGATGGCTGACTCATTACGGTTTCGCCGCGGTCGACCAGCCCACTCTTTCCGGCGGCGTGGGAGCAGCGGCATGAAGTTCTCGCTCGAATGGCTGAAATACTTCCTCGAAACCGATGCCTCGGTGGGGGAGGTCGCCGACGCGCTCAACCGCATCGGGCACGAGGTCGAGGGGGTCGAGGATCCGGCCGAGAAGCTCGCCGGCTTCCGCGTCGCCGAAGTGCTGACCGCGAAGCCGCATCCCGACGCCGACAAGCTGCAGGTGCTGGAAGTCTCCACCGGTGACGGCGATCCGCTGACCGTGGTGTGCGGCGCGCCCAATGCGCGGGCCGGGATGAAGGGCGTGCTCGGTCTGCCCGGCGCGGTGGTCCCGTCGAACGGGATGGAATTGCGCAAGAGCGCGATCCGCGGCGTCGAGTCGAACGGAATGATGTGCTCGGTCCGCGAGCTGGAGCTGGGCGACGCGCACGAGGGCATCATCGAATTGCCCGAGGACGCGCCGGTCGGGGCGAGCTTCGCCGATTACCACGCGGCCTCGCCGGTGATCGACGTCGCCATCACCGCCAACCGGCCCGACTGCATGGGCGTCATGGGCATCGCGCGCGATCTCGCCGCGGCGGGGCTCGGCACGTTCAAGCCGTTCGCGGTTCCGGACATCGCGGCCAAGGGCGCCTGCCCGGTCGAAATCCGCACCGACGATCCCGACGGCTGCCCCGCCTTCTACGGGCGGGTCGTGCGCGGCGTGTCGAACGGCTCCAGCCCCGAATGGATGCAGCGCCGCCTGATCGCTGCGGGCCAGCGCCCGATCAGCGCGATCGTCGACATCACCAACTATCTGATGCTCGCTTTCGGGCGGCCCGCCCACGCCTACGATCTGGCGAAGCTGTCGGGCGCGATGGTCGCGCGCCGCGCGCGGGACGGCGAGAGCGTCGAGGCGCTGAACGAGAAGACCTACACGCTCGACGACACCATGACGGTGATCGCCGACGAGGCGCAGGTCCACGACATCGCCGGGATCATGGGCGGCGAACATTCAGGCGTAACCGAGGCCACCACCGACGTTCTGCTGGAGATCGCCTATTTCGATCCCGCGCGTATCGGCGTGACGGGGCGCAAGCTGGGCCTCGCCAGCGATGCGCGCACCCGGTTCGAGCGCGGGGTGGACCCCGCCTTCCTCGACGACGGGCTCGCGATCCTGACCGACCTCGTGCTGCGCATCTGTGGCGGCGAGGCGAGCGAGGTGGTGCGCGCGGGCGAGCCGCCGGTCGCCGGCACCGTGCTCAATTTCAATCCCGACCTCACCACCCGGCTGGGCGGCGTCACGGTCGAGCGCGACGAGCAGGCGCGAATCCTGCGCAGCCTCGATTTCGACGTGACCGAGAGCGATCGCACGTGGACGGTTATCGCACCGGCGCGGCGGCACGATATCGAAGGCCCCGCCGACCTGGTCGAGGAGGTCGTGCGCATCCACGGCCTCGACCGGGTGGAGAGCGTTGCGTTGCCGCGCCCAAACAATCGAAAGGACTGGGGCGTCGCCACGCCAACCGCCACCCCGCAGCAATTGCTGGAGCGCCGGCTGCGCCGTGCGGCGGCGGGTCGCGGGTTGAACGAGGCGGTGACCTGGTCCTTCCTGCCGGTGCCCGAGGCGGAGCATTTCGCGTCCGAAGGCTCCGAACTCTGGGTGCTCGAGAACCCCATCAGCGAGGACATGAAGGCGATGCGCCCCTCGCTGCTGCCCGGCCTGATTGCGGCGGCCAAGCGCAATGCCGATCGCGGCGCGGCAGCCACGCGGCTGTTCGAGATCGGGCGGCGCTATCTGCGCGGGACGAACGGCATGAGCGACGAGCGGCCGACGCTGGGCGTGCTGCTTGCCGGCAATCGCACCGCGCGCGGCTGGGCGACAGGCAAGGCGCAAGGCTTCGACGCCTACGACGCGAAGGCCGAGGCCGAGGCGCTGCTCGCCGCCGCCGGAGCGCCGGTCGACAAGCTGATGGTGATGGACGGCGCGGGTACGCAGTTCCACCCCGGCCAGTCGGCGACGCTGCGGCTGGGGCCGAAGAACGTGCTCGCCCGCTTCGGCGCGTTGCATCCCGAGACGCTCAAGACGTTCGATATCGACGGCCCGGTGGTCGCGGTCGAGATCTATCTAGACGCGCTGCCGCAAAAGAAAGGCGAGCCCAGCTTCGCCCGCACGGCCTTCACACCTCCCGCCCTGCAGGCGATCACGCGCGACTTCGCCTTCCTCGTGCCGGAGGAGCTTCCGGCAGGCGACCTGCTGCGCGCGGTGCGCGGGGCGGAGAAGCAGGCGATCGTGGACGCGCGCGTGTTCGACGTCTTCGCGGGGCAGGGCGTGGCCGAGGGCATGAAGTCGGTCGCGATCGAAGTCGTGCTGCAGCCGGGCGAGAAGAGTTTCACCGAAGACCAGATCAAGGCGATTTCCGACCGGATCGTTGCCGCCGCGGCGAAGCAGGGCGCGGAACTGAGAGGATAGGATCATGACCAAGACGGCATTCGTGACCGGCGCCACCGCCGGGATCGGCGAAGCGACCGTGCGCGCGCTGGTTGCGGGCGGCTGGCGCTGCGTCGCGACCGGGCGGCGCAGCGAACGGCTCGACGCGCTGGTCAAGGAACTGGGCGCGGACAAGGTCCACGCCGCCGTGTTCGACGTGCGCGATACCGAGGCGATGGACGCCGCGATCGCCGCGCTGCCGGGCCCGTTCGCCGCGATCGACCTGCTGGTGAACAATGCCGGCCTCGCGCAGGGCCTATCGCCCGCGCAGGAATCCAGCCTCGACGACTGGCAGACGATGATCGACACCAACGTCACCGCGCTGGTGACGCTGACCCGCAAGCTGCTGCCCGGTCTGATTGAGCGCAAGGGAGCCATCATCTCGATCGGCTCGGTCGCGGGCAGCTACATCTATCCCGGCGGCAATGTCTATGCCGGCAGCAAGGCGTTCGTGAACCACTTCACGCTGGCACTGCGCGCCGACCTGCATGGGACCGGCGTGCGCGTCACCTCGATCGAGCCGGGCATGGTCGAAACCGAGTTCACCAAGGTGCGCACCGGCAGCCAGGAGGCGTCGGACGAGCTCTACGCCGGGGTCGATCCGATGACGGGCGAGGATATCGCCAACACGATCCGCTGGATCGCCGAATTGCCGCCGCACCTCAACATCAACCGGCTCGAACTGATGCCGGTGAAGCAGGATTTCGCCGGCTTCCGCGTCGCGCGCGACTGACCGACCCGAACAGGAAGGGCGACGCATCGCGGCATCGCCCCTCCGCCCCCTCGACCGCCGTCGGACGCTAGAAGCGCACGCCCGCCGTCACCGCGAAGGTGCGCGGGTCGCCGAAATAGACCGTCTGGATATTGCCGACCGAGCTGAATTCCTGCCCGTCGGTCCGGTACAGCGCATCGCCCACATTGCGGATTGTGCCGCGCAGGTAGAAGCGGTTGAGATCGAGCTGGGCATAGACGTTGCCGAGGAAATATCCGTCCTCGAACAGACCCGGCCGGTTGTCGACCGACAGGTAATGCTTGTCGACGAAGCGCATGTCGCCGCCCAGCGCCAGCGTCGCCTCGCCCAGGGCCATGCGGTATTCGCCGCCCACGCGCGCGGTCAGCGGCGGGGCGAAGGCGGGCTCGCACGTGATCTCGCTGCCGGTCGGATTGCAGCTGAAGGCGGGCGCCCGGCGTCCGTCGTTGAATTCCTTGTACTTCGCGTCGAGATAGCCGAGCGCGGCGAACAGCGTGACCGGGGCCGCCGGCTTCACGTTCATCTCGAACTCGATCCCCGAAATGCGCAGCCGCCCGGCGTTGACGACGGGGAAGCTGCCGCCGGTCACGCCGGTATTGCCGCCCCCGACGCGGGCCTGGAAATCACGATAGTCGGATGTGAACGCGGCAAGCGACATGTTCACCCGGCCGTCGAGGAAAGCGCCTTTCGCGCCCGCTTCGTAGGTCCAGACCGTCTCGGGCGCGAAATAGGGCACATATTCCAGCTGCCCGTCGATCACCTGCGTGACGTCGGCCAGTCCGTTGACGCGGCCATTGAACCCGCCCGACTTGAAGCCGCGACTGGCGGAGGCGTAGATCTGCGTGTTCTCGGTCGGCTTGAAGCTGGCGGACACCATAGGCGTCCACGCATCGAAGGTCGCCTCGTCCACCGTATCGAACGGGGCGGGGAGGTCGTCGGGGAAGACAAAGCCGCCGAAGGGCGAGGTCGTGCTGCGATGGTAGGTCTTGGTTTCGCTGGTGTAGCGCAGCCCGGCGGTGACCGAGAATTTCTCGGTCAGGTCGTAGGTCAGCTGGCCGAACGCGGCGTAGCTGTCGAGCTTCTGGTCGTCGTCGATCAGGCGCGTGAAGGCGAGCGGGCCGCCGACATATCGCAGGTAGTCGTCGGCATAGGCCTCCTGATGCGAGGTGACGTTCTCGTTCAGATAATAGAGGCCGAACACGCCCGCCAGCCGGTCCGCCGCGACCTTCAACTGCAGTTCCTGGCTGAACTGCTTCTGCCGCACGCCGACGAAGACGTCCCCCACCTCGGCGTCGGTCGCATCGATGTCGATGAAGAAGTCGGGCTTCAGCCGCCGGTACGCGGTGATCGAGGTGAGCGAGAACGGTCCGCCGAGCTCCAGATTGACCGTGCCCGACACGCCCCAGTGGTCGAGCCGCTGTCCCTCGTCCCCGGCGAAGCTGGTCGAGGCCTTGTAATCGTAGTTCTCGCAATCGCTGGCCGGGCGGATGACGAAGGGGGTCGCAGCGGTGAAGGTCGCGTTGTAATCGAACCCGATCAGCGGCGCGGTGGCGCAGCCCAGCGTCAGTTCGTTGCGCTGGCGGGTGTAGTCGCCCGCGACGATGATCTCCAGCGCATCGGTCGGCACGGCGCGCAGGATGGCACGCCCGGCCAGCGTGTTGCGGTCGTTGTATTCGCGGCCCGTGGACGGATCGGTCACGATGCCGTCGCGGTTGTCGTACACCCCGGCCAGCGACAGGGCGACGGTGCCGGGCGCGATCGGGGCGGATACGTAGCCTTGCGCCGTGGTCTCGTCGTAGGAGCCGTAAGTGAAGCTCGCCTGGCCGCGCAGGTTCGACAGGTCGGGCTTGCGCGAGACGACGTTGACCGCACCACCGATGGTGTTCTTGCCGTAGAGCGTGCCCTGCGGCCCGCGCAGCACCTCGACCCGCTCGACATCGTAGAGGTTCAGCAGCGCGCCCTGAATACGGCTGAGATAGACCCCGTCGACATAGACGCCGACCGCGGGGTCGAAGGTTTGCAGCGCGTCGGGCTGGCCGATGCCGCGAATGAAGAAGTTCGCGCTGGAGGCGGAGCCGCGCCCCTGCACGATATTGGTGTTGGGCACCGCGCCCTGGACGGAGGAGAGGTCCTTCGCGCCGAATTTCTCCAGCTCGTCGGTGCGCAGCGCGGTGATCGCGATCGGCACGTCGACCAGCCGTTCCTCGCGCTTGCGCGCGACGACCACGATCTCCTGATCCGCGGTCGCGATGTCGCCCGCATCCCCCTCGCTCTGTGGATCGGCATAAGTGGCACCGTCCTGCGCCGCGGCAATGCCCGGCACGCCGGCTAGAAAGGCAAAGGCGGCAATCCCGCCGAGTAGCCCGGCACGCGAAGGGTAACGGTGGTTCATCGATCCTCTCCCTGGAAAACTGCCCGGCTTGACCGGGTCTGTCCTGCTCTTATGCTGAAACATGAACCGGGTTTCAACTTTGAATTTTGTGTGTGGGGGAAGCAGGCTGTGCAGGACGAGGAAAGGAAGGCGCCGGACCAGTCAGCGTCGCCAGCCATTGCCGGGGCGCCGGGGCGCGCGCCCCGCACGGCGCGGGGGCGCAAGACGCAGCGCACGATCCTGGATGCGGCGGCGGCGGAGTTCGGGGAGAAGGGCTTCCACGACAGCTCGATCGTTTCGATCACCGCCCGGGCGGGCGTGGCGCTGGGCAGTTTCTACACCTATTTCGAATCGAAGGACGCGCTGTTTCGGGCGCTGGTCCGCGACATGTCGGGCCGGGTGCGCGATGCGGTCGCGCCGGTGCTGGGCGAGGCGGAGGACGCGATCGCGCGCGAGGGCCGGGCCTTTGCCGCCTTCCTCCAGTTCGCGCGGACCCACCAGGAAATCTACCGTATCATCGACGAGGCGGAATTCGTCGCGCCCGAGGCCTGGCGCACCCATTACGAGCGCACGGCGCAGCGAATCCAGGAGCGGCTGGCGGACGGCGCCGATCGGGGAGAGGTGGGCGCATCGGTGGACGAGGTCCACGCATGGGCGATCATGGGCATGAACGTCTTTCTCGGCCTGCGCTTCGGTGTGCACCAGACGGATCGGCCGGTCGAGGAGGTCGCGCGTATTGCCAACGCGCTGCTACGCGACGGGCTGTCGGGATAGGCATTCAGGCTAGGCAGTACGCCCGCGGGCCGGTAGGGCGCGGCGCATCATGCCGACCCCTGCCGAGAACCCCCGCCGTACCTTCGCCATCATCTCGCACCCCGACGCGGGTAAGACGACGCTGACCGAAAAGCTGCTGCTGAAAGGCGGCGCGATCCACCTGGCGGGCGAGGTCAAGGCGCGCGGCGCGGCGCGGCGCGCCCGGTCCGACTGGATGAAGATCGAACAGCAACGCGGGATTTCGGTCACGTCGAGCGTGATGACGTTCGAGCGCAACGGCATCACCTTCAACCTGCTCGATACGCCGGGGCACGAGGATTTCTCCGAAGACACCTACCGCACGCTGACCGCGGTCGATTCGGCGATCATGGTGCTGGACGCGGCAGCGGGTATCGAGCCGCAGACGCTCAAGCTGTTCGAGGTCTGCCGCCTGCGGTCGGTGCCGATCATCACGCTCATCAACAAGATCGACCGCGAGGGCCGCGACGCCTTCGAGCTGCTCGACGAGATCGCCGAGAAGCTCGCGCTCGACACCGCGCCGATGAGCTGGCCCGTCGGCATGGGCGGCCTGTTCGAAGGGGTCTACGATTTCGAGCGCGACGAGCTCCATCTGCCCGAAGGGGACGCGAAGGAATATCGCGGCAAGAGCCTGGCCTTCGACAGCCCAGAGGACCCGCGACTGGCACAGCACCTGTCCGCCGACGGGGTCGCGCGGGTGGCCGAGGAAGGGTTGCTGGCGCGCGAGGGCTATCCCGATTTCGATTTCGACGCCTATCGCAACGGCGACCTGACGCCGGTCTATTTCGGCAGCGCGCTGAAGCAGTTCGGGGTCGACGCGATCATCGATGCGATCGCGAAATACGCGCCCGATCCGCGCCCCCAGCCCGCCGACGGGGGAGAGATCGCGCCGACGCGGGACGAGGTCACCGGCTTCATCTTCAAGGTGCAGGCCAACATGGATCCCAACCACCGCGACCGGATCGCGTTCATGCGGCAGGTATCGGGCACCTTCAAGCGCGGCATGAAGCTGACGCCGTCGGGCCTCGGCAAGCCGATCGCGGTGCATTCGCCGATCCTGTTCTTCGCGCAGGACCGGGAGATCGCGGATACCGCCCTGCCCGGCGACATCATCGGCATTCCCAATCACGGCACGCTGCGCGTGGGTGACACGCTGAGCGAGAAGAACGACGTGCGCTTCACCGGGCTGCCCAACTTCGCGCCGGAAATCCTGCGGCGCGTCCAGCTGAAGGATCCGACCAAGACCAAGCAGCTGCGCAAGGCGCTGGACGACCTGTCGGAAGAGGGCGTAATCCAGGTGTTCTATCCGGAAATCGGCGCGCAGCACATCGTCGGTGTGGTCGGCCAGCTGCAGCTGGAAGTGCTCGTCAGCCGGCTGGAGGCGGAATACAAGGTCGAGGCCGCGCTGGAGCCCGCGCCGTTTGCGACCGCGCGCTGGGTCAGGGGCGAGGAGAAGGCGGTGGCGGAATTCGAGAGCTTCAACCGCGCCAATCTCGCCCGCGACCGCGACGGCGACCTGGTCTTCCTCGCCCGGAGCCCGTGGGACGTGAACTACCAGGCCGAAAAGCACACCGACCTCGCCTTTTCCGCGACCAAGGAACGGTGAGCTGCTAGGCACGGGCGCGATGCGGCTCGTCTTCGCCAGCTATAACATCCACAAGGCCGTCGGCAGCGACCGGCGGCGCGATCCGGCGCGGATCATCGCGGTGCTGCGCGAGCTCGATGCAGACGTGATCGCCTTGCAGGAGGCGGACCGCCGGCTGGGCGAGCGCGAGACCGTCCTGCCGCGGGCCGCGCTGGACGATACGCCCTGGCGCCCGGCCCCGGTCGCGCGGCGACCGCGATCGATCGGCTGGCACGGCAACGCGCTGCTGGTGCGGCGCACGATTCACATCAATCACGCCGAACCGCTCGACATGCCGACGATCGAGCCGCGCGGCGCGGCGCTGGCCGAACTCAGCCACGAGGGGCAGGTCTTTCGCGTGGTCGGCACCCATCTCGACCTGTCGGGCATCCGGCGGCGCAGCCAGGTGCGCCACCTGCTGACGCACATGGAGGCGGCGTGCCCCTCCTGCCCCGAAGTGCTGATGGGCGATTTTAACCAGTGGCGCAGCGCGGCGGGGGCGATGGGCGAGTTCGGCCCGCAATGGCGCGCCCTGTCGCCGGGGCGAAGCTATCCCGCGGCGCGGCCGACGACGCGGTTCGACCGGATCGTGATTTCGCGCAGCTGGCGTATCGCCGAACAGGGCGTGCACCACAGCGCGCTTTCGAGCCGCGCGTCCGACCACCTGCCCGTCTGGGCCGCGCTCGAGCTGCCGCAAAAATAGGCACTGACTGATTTCGCGCCATCTATTGGCGCGCTCCCCACCTGACCGGTAGCGCCCCAATCGCGCAAAAGCGGGATTTCCGCCTCCTTGGCACGCGGTTTGCTGTGTCACCCCGGGGTCCGGAGCCTGTCCGGTCAGCATTATGCAGGGGGACGCATGAAATACATCATCGCCGTCATCAAGCCGTTCAAGCTGGACGAGGTGCGCGAGGCGCTTGGCGCGATCGGCGTCGCCGGGATGACCGTCAGCGAGGTGAAGGGGTTCGGCCGCCAGAAGGGCCAGACCGAAATCTACCGGGGGGCGGAATACTCCACCAACATGCTGCCCAAGGTGAAGCTGGAAATCGCCGCCGCGGACGATCTCGCGGACGAGGTGGTGGAGGCGATCCAGCAGGCGGCGGGAACGGGCGCGATCGGCGACGGGAAGATCTTCGTGCTCGATCTGGCGGGTGCGACGCGCATCCGGACGGGCGAAACCGGCGATACGGCGCTTTGACATGAGGGGGAATGACGACATGATCCGCAATATTCTCGCCGGCTCGGCCGCGGCGCTCATCGCCGCCCTCGCGCCGTCCGTCGCCTTTGCGCAGGACACGGTCGAGGCTGCCGTCGCGGTCCCCGATCCCGGCAATAACGCGTGGATGATGACATCCACCATCCTCGTCCTGCTGATGATCCTGCCCGGCCTTGCCCTGTTCTACGGCGGCCTCACCCGCAGCAAGAACATGCTGTCCACCATCACGCAGGTCGGCGCCGCGGCGGCGCTCGCCATGGTGATCTGGATCGTGTGGGGCTACACCATGGCGTTCGGGGGCGACGGCAACGCCTTCGTCTCCAGCTTCTCCAAGCTGTTCCTCGCCGGGGTCACGCCCGCCAGCACCGCGGCGACCTTCAGCGACGAGGTCATCAGCGAGTACGTCTTCATCTGTTTCCAGATGACCTTCGCCGCGATCACCGCGGCCCTGGTGCTGGGCGCCACGGCCGAGCGGATGAAGTTTTCCGCCACCATGCTGTTCGTCGTGCTGTGGTCGACGCTGGTCTATTATCCGATCGCCCACATGGTCTGGTATGCGAGCGATACGCCCGGCGCGGCGGGCCTGCTCGCCGGGATGGGCGCGCTGGATTTCGCCGGGGGCACGGTGGTGCACATCAACGCCGGTGTTTCGGGCCTCGTCCTCGCCTTCCTGCTCGGCAAGCGGCGCGGCTACCCGGCGGAACCGATGCCCCCGCACAGCCTGACGCTGACGATGGTCGGCGCGGGCCTCCTGTGGGTCGGCTGGTTCGGCTTCAATGCCGGCTCCGAACTGGAGGCGGACGGTACCGCCGGGCTCGCCATGATCAACACCTTCGTCGCGACCGCGATGGCCGGTCTCGCCTGGATGGTGATGGAGCGGGTGATGGGCCACAAGGGCTCCGCGCTCGGCTTCGCATCGGGGCTCATCGCGGGGCTGGTCGCGGTGACCCCGGCGGCGGGCAATAGCGGGCCGTTCGGCGCGCTGGTGCTGGGCTTGGTCGCTTCGGTCGTCTGCTATTTCATGGTGGCGAAGCTGAAGCCCGCGCTCGGCTACGACGATTCGCTCGACGCGTTCGGCATTCACGGCGTGGGCGGCATCGTCGGCGCGATCGGCACCGGCATCGTGTACTCGCCCGCGCTGGGCGGTCCGGGCGATGCCGCCGACTATTCGATGGGCGGGCAGGTGATGACGCAGATCGTCGCCGTCCTCGTCGCGATCGCGTGGGCCGCGATCGGCACGCTGATCGTCGGTTTCATCGTGAGGGCGGTCACCGGCCTGCGGGTTTCCGAAGAGGTCGAAGTCGAGGGCCTCGACATCGGCGAGCACGGGGAGCGCGCCTACAACTGACCGGATACGAATACCCGAATTGGCGAAGGCCGGGGCCTCTTCTCCTCTCCCGGCCCGGCCTTCGCCAAACCCTGTTCCTCCTGCGAACAGCCACCTTGACGGGCCGGGGCCTCGCTCCGGCCCATTTTTATGCAGGCTTCTTCCGCCCGGTCAGTTGCGTTCGGCGCGGGTAACGAAGTCGGCACACCGCTCGCCGATCATGATGCACGGCGCGTTGGTGTTGCCGCCCACGATCTGCGGCATGATGGAGGCATCGGCGATCCACAGCCGCTCGATCCCGCGCACCCGTAGCGTGGGATCGACCACGCTGTCCTCGTCCGCGCCCATGCGGCAGGTGCCGACCGGGTGGTAGATGGTGTCGGCCCGTTCGCGGATCAGCGCGTCGAGCGCGGCGTCGTCGCGCGTGTCGACCGGATAGCGATCGGTCGGCCCGAACGCCTGGAGCGCGGGCGCCTCGCCGATGCGCTGCGACAGGCGCACGCCCTCGCGCAGCAGCGCGATGTCCGCGGGATCGTCCAGGAAATTGGGATCGATCAAGGGCCCGTCGCCAGCATCCGCCGAGGCAAGGCGGACCGTCCCCCGGCTCGCCGGGCGCAGCACGCAGGCGTGGAGCGAGAAGCCATGCCCCTTCACCCGGGTGCGGCCGTGGTCCTCCAGCATGGCGGGCACGAAATGCCACTGCACGTCGGGCGCGGGCGAGCTGTCGCGCAGCTTCAGGAAGCCGCCGGTTTCGGCATAGGGGGTGGTCATCGGGCCGGTGCGCCGCCGCCGGTGCTCCACCAGCGCCTTCGCCGTGCGCAGGACGCCGGCCAGCGAATCGCCGACCGGCACGTCGCTGCTGGTCTTCCAGCACGAGACGTAATCGACATGATCATGCAGGTTCGCACCCACCGCCGGGCGGTCGTGCAGGACCTCGATCCCCCGCTCGCGCAGGTGGCCGGCGGGTCCGATCCCCGACAGCATCATGATCTGGGGGGAGTTGAAGGCGCCCGCCGACAGGATCACGCCGCGCCGCGCGGTCAGCGTCTGGTGCCCGCGCCCCTTGCGCACCACCACGCCGGTCACGCGGTTGCCCTCGATCTGCAGCCGCTCGACCAGCGTGTTGCCGCGCCAGTGGACGTTGGGCTGGTCCAGCACCGGCTCCACGAAGGCGCGCCCCGCGCTCCACCGTTCGCCATTGCGCTGGGTCACCTGGAACGTGCCGAACCCCTCCTGGCGGCCATCGTTGAAATCCGCGTTCAGCGGCAGCTGGAGCGAGGCGGCAGCCTCCACGAAGGCGGCGCTCGCCGGGTTGACGCAGTGCTGGTCCGATACGAACAGCGGCCCGCCTTCGCCGTGCCATTCGCTCTGCCCGCGCTCGTTCGCCTCCGATGTGCGGAACCACGGCAGTACCTCGTCCCAGCTCCACCCGGCACAGCCCGTCGCGGCCCAGTTGTCGTAGTCCCACGGATGGCCGCGCAGATAGAGCATCGCGTTGATCGCCGACGAACCGCCCAGCCCGCGCCCGCGCGGCTGGTAGCCGCGCCGTCCGTTCAGCCCCTTTTGCGGTACGGTCTCGTAGCGGTAGTTCTGCTTGTCGCCGATGAAGGGCATCAGGCCCGGCGTCATCACCGCTAGAGTGTCGTTGCGTCCGCCCGCCTCCACCAGGCAGACCTGCCGCGTCCCGTCCTGCGCCAGGCGCCCGGTCACCGCGCTGCCCGCACTGCCACCACCGATGACGATATAGTCGTACTGATCCATGCGTCGTCTCTCCCTGGTGGGGAGACTAGGCAGGCGCGCGGGTCACGACAATCGGATTTCCTGGGGCTGGGGAGGCGCGCTGTCGTCCGCATGCGGCGGCCGCTCCGCGCCGAGCCAGCGGGCGCGGATCATGTCGGAGGTTTCGCGGCTGCCGTCGTGGCTCCACCCCGGTTCGCGCAGCAGGTAGGATAGCTTGTGCCGCCACGGCGCACGGGCGATATCCTGCGCCATGCCGACCCATTCGTGGAACACGCTCCACACGAGGTCGAACGTGCCCAGCTGCTTCACGATGCCATAGCGGATCGTCTCGTCGTCGCGCTCCGCCTCGAACGTGCCGAACGCCTTGTCCCAGACGATGAAGACCCCGGCATAGTTGCGGTCGAGATAGCGCGGATTGGTCGCGTGATGGACCCGGTGGTGGCTGGGGGTGTTCATCACCGCCTCGAACCAGCGCGGCATGCGGTCGATCGCCTCGGTATGGATCCAGAACTGGTAGATCAGGTTGAAGCCGTGGCAAATCGCGATCATCGCCGGGTGGAAGCCGAGCAGCACCAGCGGCAGCGTGAAGACGAAGCCGATGGCGAAAAACCCGGTCCAGCTCTGGCGCAGCGCGGTGCTGAGATTGTAATGCTGGCTCGAATGGTGATTGACGTGGCTGGCCCAAAACCAGCGCACCCGGTGCCCCGTTCGATGCGCCCAGTAATAGGCGAAATCGTCGGCCACGAAGCAGATCGGCCAGGCCCACCATACCAGCCACCAGCGCTCCCCGAAATCGAACAGGCGGAACTGGTAGAGCCACAGCGACAGCGCGAGGACCGCGACGCCGGTGATCGCGCCGATGACCGTGCTGCCGAGCCCGATGCCGAGCGACGTCAGCGTGTCGCGCGGCTCGTACGCATCAGCCCGGCGGCGGTGCGCCCACACCATTTCCGCCAGAACCAGCAGCACGAAGGCGGGGATCGCGTAGGTTACGGGGCTGAAATCGGGCATGGGACAGTCAATCTACCGCGCGCGCATCCATCAGCCAAGCGGGTGGCGGCTGACGCAACGGCAGGACGATGCGGCCGAAGCGTCGGTCGCCGCATTCGATCGCCAGCGTCCCGTCCGCCAGCACGGCGATCGCGTCGGGGCCCACCGGCCGGGCGGCGAAGCGGGCCCCGTGCAGCTTGATCGCGAGCAGGCGCCCGTCGGCCCCGCGCACCAGCGCGCCCGTGCCGTCCTCCCCCACCACGGCGTCGCGCGGGGCGAAGCCGCTATCCGCCTCGCGCGCGAGATCGCGGGCATGGTCCTCGTTCCGGATGCGGGCTCCGCGTCCCAGGCCGAGCCAGGCGGCCAGCGCGAACAGGGCCAGGATCGCCGCCAGCGAAAGACCGGCCTGGAGAAGCATGGCGTTCATGTCCGAGCGCTCCTGCCCTTGGCGTGCGGGTCAGCGAGCGGCCGTGCGCCGGCGGCGCTGCACCATGTTGAGCGCCTCGACCGCGACGGAGAAGCCCATCGCCGCGTAGACGTAGCCCTTGGGCACATGGAACCCGAACCCGTCGGCGATCAGCACCAGTCCGATCATCACAAGGAAGGCGAGGGCCAGCATCACCAGTGTGGGATTCTTCTCGATGAAGCGGGCGAGCGGATTCGCGGCGAACAGCATGATCCCGACCGTGATGACGACGGCGGTGACCATGATCGGGATATCGTCCGTCATGCCGACGGCGGTTAGGATCGAATCGATGGAGAACACCATGTCCAGCGCGATGATCTGGACGATGGCGGATCCGAAGGTGAGCGTGGCCGCCCCGGCCGCGGAAGAGGCCTCGCGCATGTCCGCGTCCGCCTCGTGCGGTTCCATGTTGTGATGGATCTCGCGCGTCGCCTTCCACAGCAGGAACAGGCCCCCCGCCAGCAGAATCAGGTCGCGCCCCGAAAACGCGGTCTCGTAGCTCGGTTCGCCATAGGCGTTGGGCCCGCCCGACAGGCCGAGGTCGAACAGAGTCGTCTGCAGCGTGACCAGCCAGCCGATCAGCATCAGCAGGCCGATGCGCATGACCAGCGCCAGCAGCAGGCCGATCCGCCGCGCCTTTTCCTGCTGGTCGACCGGCAGCTTGTTCGAAAGGATCGCGATGAAGATCAGATTGTCGATCCCCAGCACCACTTCCAGCGCGATCAGCGTCAGCAGCGCGGCCCAGGCCGTCGGGTCGGAAAGCAGGGAAAGGATGTCCATCGCGGGAGCCATCCTTGGCCAATCGCGCTGCGGGCGGCAAGCGCCATGTCGCGGCGCATCACACCCCCCAGCGGAGGCAAGGATCGTACTCCCGCGCGCAATTATATGCGCTTTCGCCCCGGCCGCCCTTAAATCGTTCGCGCTGGGGAACGATTCGCGCTATGGATTGGCAAAGACTGTCGGGGGGCGTGCAGTCTCGCACGTGTGCGACCCTCTCGAGTTTGTCCGGCAAGGGGCCGTCTCGCCTTGCCGGGCCCGGTATGAGAGGCGGCTGCAGAAGACCAGGGTACTTACAGGATTATGGGTTACGATAGAGGGCGTCGGCGCGGGCGCGACAAGCGCGAAGGCTTCGGCGAAGAGGGTTTCGATCCGTTCGGCGGCGGCGGCAATTTCGGCGGCGAAGACCGTTTCGGCGATCGCGGCGGTTTCGATGACCGGCGCGGCGGCGGCGGCTTTGGCGGTGGTGGCGGCTTCGGCGGCGACCGTCAGGGCGGCGGCGGCGGTGGTCGCGGCGGCTTCGGCGGCGGCCCGCGTGGCGGCGGCGGCGGTGGCGGCGGTTTCAACCGCATGCCCGCACAGGTCGTCGGCACCGGCAAAGGCGCGGTGAAGTTCTTCAACGGCCAGAAGGGTTTCGGCTTCATCCAGCAGGAAGGGGGCGGGGATGATATCTTCGTCCACATCAGCGCGGTCGAACGCGCTGGGCTGGAAGGGCTGGCCGAAGGGCAGGAGCTGGAATTCAACCTCGTCGATCGCGGTGGCAAGATCTCCGCGCAGGATCTCCAGGTCGTCGGCGACGTGATCCCGGTCGAATCGCGCGACGCTCCGGCGCCGCGTGGCGACGGACCGGGCGCAGGCGCGCCGCGGCGCGAGCTGACCGGCGAAAAGGCGACCGGCACGGTCAAGTTCTTCAACTCGATGAAGGGCTTCGGCTTCCTGGTGCGCGACGACGGGCAGCCCGATGCCTTCGTGCACATCAGCGCGGTCGAACGGTCGGGCCTGGGCCAGATCAACGAGGGCGAACGCTACGAATTCGACCTTGAGGTCGACCGTCGGGGCAAGCATTCCGCAGTCAATCTCGTTCCCGTGCAGGACTGAACCCTGCACGACATCCCCTGTCCCCCGCGCCGGGTTTGACCGTGCGGGCGTGCAGGCATAGAGAACAGCAGATGGCGGCCCGGTAAGGGTCGCCATTTGTCGTTTCGCTTTCGCTCCATCGAGGTTTCCCGCATGTCCATTTCCCCGCTGATGCCCGTCTATCCGCGCTGCGACGTCCGCCCGGTGCGCGGCGACAACTGCCACCTGATCGACGAGGACGGGACGCGGTATCTCGATTTCGCCAGCGGCATCGCGGTGAACCTGCTCGGCCACTCGCATCCCGGCCTGATCGGCGCGATCCAGAAGCAGGCGGAAACGCTGATGCATGTCTCCAACCTCTACGGCAGTCCGCAGGGCGAGGCGCTGGCCCAGACGCTGGTCGACCACACGTTCGCCGACACGGTGTTCTTCACCAATTCGGGCGCCGAGGCGGTGGAATGCGCGATCAAGACCGCGCGCGCCTATCACCAGCACCCCGATGGCGACGCCAACCGGACGGAACTGATCACCTTCACCAGTGCCTTCCACGGGCGCACGATGGCGACGATCAGCGCGTCGAACCAGGAAAAGATGCACAAGGGCTTCATGCCGCTGCTGCCCGGTTTCCAGTATTGCGAATTCGACGATCTGGAAGCGGCGCGGGCGATGGTCGGGCCAAAGACCGCGGGCTTCCTGGTCGAACCGATCCAGGGCGAGGGCGGCATCCGCCCGGCGAGCCGGGAATTCATCGAGGGCCTGCGCGCCATCTGCGACGAACAGGACCTGATGCTGGTGTTCGACGAGGTGCAGTGCGGCGTCGCGCGCACCGGGCACCTCTATGCCTACGAGATGTACGGCGTCGAACCCGACGTGATGGCCAGTGCGAAGGGCATCGGCGGCGGCTTCCCGCTCGGCGCCTGCCTCGCCACGGAAAAGGCGGCGCGCGGCATGGGCTTCGGCACCCACGGGTCAACCTACGGCGGCAATCCGCTGGCCATGGCCGCCGGCAGTGCGGTGATGGAGGTGGTGACCGACCCCGATTTCCTCGCCGACGTGCGCGCCAAGGGCGACCGTATCCGCAGCCGTCTGGAACAGTTCATCGGCAACTATCCCGACCTCTTCGATTGCGTACGCGGCGCCGGGCTGATGCTGGGCGTGCGCATGAAGGTCGAAAGCCGTCCCTTCTTCCAGCACCTGCGCGACAACCATCACCTGCTCACCGTGGCCGCGGGCGACCAGACGCTGCGCGTTCTGCCGCCGCTGGTGATCGGCGATGCGGAGATCGACGAGTTCTTCGACAAGCTGTCGGCGGGCGCTGCCGATTACGATCCGGCAGCCGCGGGGTGACGGCACCGCGCCATTTCCTCGACCTGGCCGATGCCGGCGGGGATGCGATCGCCGCGATGCTGGCCGATGCGATCGAGCGCAAGCGCGCGCGGGCGGACTGGCCCCGCGGGCGCGCCGATGCCGACGCGCCTTTGGCGGGCCGGGTGCTCGCCATGATCTTCGAGAAAAGCTCCACCCGCACACGGGTCAGCTTCGACATGGCGATGCGGCAGCTGGGCGGCAGCGCGATGGTGATGGAGGCGGGCTCCATGCAGCTCGGCCGGGGCGAATCGATCGCCGATACCGCCCGCGTGCTGGGCCGCATGGTCGATGCGATCATGATCCGCACCGACGATCACGGCAAGGTCGTCGGAATGGCGGAGCACGCCGGGGTTCCCGTCATCAACGGGCTCACCGACCGCTCCCACCCGTGCCAGATCGTCGCCGACCTGCTGACCATCGTGGAATGCGGGAAAAGCCTGCCGGGGCTGGAGCTTGCGTGGCTGGGCGATGGCAACAACGTGCTGCATTCCATCGTCGAGGCCGCGGGCCTGATGGCGTTCAACGTACGCATCGCCACGCCGCCGGGCTACGAACCCGACATGACCTTCGTCGAGCGCGCGCGGGAACGCGGGGCGACCATCGCTTTTACGCAGGACGCGGCCAAGGCTGTCGCTGGCGCGGATATCGTCGTCACCGATACCTGGATATCGATGGGGCAGGATCACGCGGAGGAAAAGCTGGCTGCAATGGCGCCGTATCAGGTCGATGCCGCGCTGATGGCGCGGGCGAAACCCGATGCGCGCTTCCTGCATTGCCTGCCCGCCCATATCGGCGAGGAGGTCACGCAGGAGGTATTCGAGAGCCCCGCTTCGCTCGTCTTCGACGAGGCGGAAAACCGCATCCACGCGCAAAAATCAGTGCTGCTCTGGGCGTTCGGGCTTCTCTGACGCCCGGCGCAGTTGCGGGGGAGGGGGTTATCGCGCGGGCCCTGCGCCCCCATATAGCCGCGCATGCCCGATAAGACCGCTGCCCCCGCAATTCCTCCGCAGGAGGAAACATTCGCCGATCGTCTGCTGACGTTTTCCATTCCCGCGCGCGACGTGCGTGGCCGGCTGGTGCGGCTCGACGACGTGATGGACCGGATTCTCGCGGCGCACGACTACCCGCCCGCGATCACGCACCTGCTGGCGGAAGCGCTGGTGGTCGCGACGCTGATCGGTGGATTGATCAAGCGCGACGATGGCCAGATGACCATGCAGGCCCAGACGCAGGACGGCGTCGTGCGCCTGCTGGTATGCGATTATCGGGGCGGCGAACTGCGCGGCTATGTCGATTTCGATGCCGAGCGTCTGGAGAGCCTGGGCGCAAATCCCCCGCTGCCCGCCCTGTTCGCGGGCGGCTATCTCGCCATCACGTTCGACATGGCGGATGGCGGCGGGCGCTATCAGGGGATCGTCCCGCTCGAGGCGGAGACGCTGGCGGCGGCGTGCGAGAGCTATTTCCTCCAGTCGGAGCAGGTACCGACCCTGATCCGGACCGCGATCCGATCCGGCCCGGATGGCTGCTCGGGCGCCGGGCTGCTGGTTCAGCACATGGCCGATGGGGAGGAGGGGCGCACCCGCCTGTCCGCGCGCGAAGACCATCCGCACTGGGAACACGTCTCGGTCCTGGGCGGTAGCATCCGGCACGAGGAACTGCTCGACGCCGATCTCTCGCTGGAGGCGATCCTGTGGCGCCTGTTCCACGAGGAGGACGCGGTCCGCACCGCGCGCGGCCCCGCCATCCGCCGCGGTTGCCGCTGCTCGGACGAGCATTACCGGACCGTGCTGTCGCGCTTCCCGGAGGAAGAATTGCAGGAGATGCGCGACGAAACCGGAAACATCCCGGTCGACTGCGCATTCTGCAGTCGGACCTTCGACATCGCGCTTTAGGGCTGCGACGAACCGTGTCAGCTTGTAGACAGGTCGAATATTGTAGGATCATGGTCATGCGTTCGATCACGGAATATCTCACCCACACCGCCGGGCCCCTGCGAATGCGCCGCACGCTGGCCGTGGCGGCCGGTGGCGCGTGTCTCGCCCTGTTCACCCCCGCCAGCGCCCAGGCGCCCGATCTCGGTCGCCTGGAATCGCTGCAAAGCGGCGAGTGGACCATTCGCGACCGCGAGACGCGCAGCAGCAGCCGCATCTGCCTGAAGTCCGGGACCGAGCTGATCCGGTTGCGGCACGGTAGCGACGGCGCCTGCAAGAACTATCTGGTGGAAGACGGCCCGTCCCGCATCGCGGTGCAGTACAGCTGCCGCAAGTCGAGCTATGGCCTGACCACCATTCGGCGCGAAAGCTCCACGCTGGTCCAGGTGACGTCCGAGGGGATGAGCAACGGGCGACCGTTCTCCTTCTCGGCCGAGGCGCGGCGCACCGGCGCCTGCTGAGGCGCGACAAAAGGGGGCTTGGGGGTCCGCGCGAACTGGGCTAGCCCGGTGGGATGAGCGAGACCAGCCAACCGATCGCCAGCATTCTTCTGTCCGGCGGGCTCGATTCGATGGTCTGTGGCGGGCTGGCGCGCGAGCAGGGGTTTGCCGTTCATGCGCTGACGATCGATTACGGGCAGCGCCACCAGCGCGAATTGCAGGCAGCGCGCGACGTCGCCGCCATGCTGGGTGTTGATCGGCACGTCGAACTCGCGCTCGATCTGCGCCGGTTCGGGGGCTCCTCGCTGACGGCCGATGTGGCGGTGCCGAAGGATGGCGTCGGACCCGGCATTCCATCCACCTACGTGCCCGCGCGTAACCTCGTCTTCCTGTCGCTCACCACCGCGTTCGCGGAAAGCGGCGGCAGCCGTGATATCTTCATCGGGGTGAACGCTCTCGACTATTCGGGCTATCCCGATTGCCGCCCGGATTTCATCGCCAGTTTCGCCGAGACCGCGCGGCTGGGCACGCGCACGGGGGTGGAGGATGGCGCGCTGACCATCCACGCGCCGCTGCAATTCATGACGAAGGCGGATATCGCCCGCGAGGCGGATCGTCTCGGGCTCGATACCGCACAAAGCTGGTCGTGTTACGACCCGCGGGACGACGGATTGCCGTGCGGCGCGTGCGACAGTTGTCGGCTGCGCCGCAAGGGATTTGCCGAGGCGGGCCTTGAAGACGGCCTGCACTATCCGGACGGAATACCGCCGGTCTGAAGCGATAAAGGGAGGGAGAATACATGGTCGAGAAGGGTGATGCGTCCGGGGCGATCCGGACCGCGGACGATCCCGTACCCGCCTACAGCTGGTATGCGCTGGGCGTCTTGCTGCTGGTCTATGTCCTCAACTTCGTCGATCGGCAGATCCTCTCGATCCTGGCGAACGACATCAAGGCGGACCTCAGCGTCACCGATGCCTATCTCGGCTTCCTCTACGGCACCGCTTTCGCGATCTTCTACGCGCTGTTCGGTATTCCCTTGGGCAAGCTAGCCGATAGCTGGCACCGGGTCCGCCTGATGGCGATCGGCCTCGCCCTGTGGTCGACGATGACTACGCTCTCGGGCTTCGCGCGCACGACACCGGTGCTGACCGCGGCGCGCGTCGGCGTGGGGGTGGGGGAAGCGACCGCCAGTCCGTCCGCCTATTCGCTGATCTCGGACTGGTTTCCCGCACGGCTGCGCGCGACCGCGCTCGCGGTCTATTCCTCCGGTCTCTATCTGGGCGGTGGCCTGTCGTTGCTGATCGGCGGGCTGATCGTCGAGAATTGGGAGCGGGCCTATCCCGATGGCGGGCCGTTCGATCTTGCAGGCTGGCAGGCGGCGTTCATCGTGGTCGGCCTGCCGGGCATCGTGCTGGCGCTCTGGGTGCTCACCCTGCGCGAGCCGGTGCGCGGCCTTATCGACAACATGCCCAGCGAACCGGTCGAGCGGCCCTTCCGCGAGTTTTTCGAAGAGCTGGTGCAGATCATTCCGCCGCTCACCCTGATCGGCGCCGCGCGGCGCGGTGCCGGCGCGCTGGCCGTCAATATCGTTGCCGCCTTCCTATTCGCCGCTGCGGCCTACGCGCTGACGGTCGTGCTGGGATCGGGTCCGGGGGCGATCGTCGCCGCCGTGTCGGACCAGTGGCTGTTCCTCGGCATCGGCTATTACGCGATCTTCAGTTGGGCCAGTGCGCTAAAATCGCGCGATGCGGCGACTTTCGCGCACACCTGGGGATCGCCCGCCTTCCTGTGCACCATCCTCGGCTACGGGATCGTTGCGTTCATCTCCTACGCCTCGTCCTACTGGGGTGCGCCTTACGCCGAACGCGTGTTCGCCATCGGCAAGGCGGAGATCGGCCTGCTGCTCGGCGCGCCGAGCGCCGTGGCGGGATTTCTGGGTGTCATCTCCGGGGGACGCATCGCCGACGCGCTCTACACCCGCTTCGCGTCCGGTCGGCTGTGGGTCGTCCTGTTCGGGCTGCTCGCGCCTCTGCCGCTCATCGGGGTGATGTTCACCACGGGGGACAAGACCGTTTTCCTGATTTTCGCCTTCGCCGCGCAGTTTTGCGGTGCGAGCGCGCTGGGCGCCGCCGCCGCGACCAGCCAAGCACTGGTGCTGCCCCGGATGCGCGGCGTCGCGACGGCGACCTTCTTCCTTGCAACGACGCTCGTCGGCCTGGCGCTTGGGCCGTACCTTGCCGGGCTTGTTTCCGCCAAGCACGGGGACGACCTTGCAACCGGGATGCTCAGCATCCTGTGGGCCGCGCCCATCGGCCTCGTCCTGCTGGTCGCCGCCATCCGCCTCGTTCCCGGGGCGGAGCGGGCGATCCGCGAACGTGCGCAGGGCGCGGCGTAGGGCAGGTCAGCTCTCGCCCGCGGTGCGGGAGAACACGCCGCAGGCGACGCGGCTGCCGGCATCTCCGGCAGGGTCGGTGACGTAATCGTCCGGCCCGGCGTGGATGACCAGCGCGGTGCCGTCGTTGTCGAAGATATTGGCCAGCACGTCGCGCTGCGAACCGCGCAGATCGACGGTGGTGCTCGCCGTGCCCGAGGCGCTCGCCACGAGATTGGGCAGATCGCCGAGATGCGGCCCCTGCGGCGATTCAAGCCCATGCTGCCGGTTGTAGGGGTTGAGGTGGCCGCCGGCAGACTTGAAGTCGGGGGCCTTGCACTGGCCCGTTTGGTGAAGGTGAAAACCGTGCTCGCCCGGCGTCAGACCGGTCGCCGCGATGGCGAGGCTGACGGTGTCGCCGTGGCCCACCAGGCGCGCCGTCCCGGCGGGGGAGCCATCGGCCTTCATCAGCATCGCACTGCCGAGTTGTTGCGTCATCGGATCACCGACCGTCGCGGTCGCGCACCCGGCCAAGGCTAGCGTGGCCGCGCCGAGCGCAGTGGCGAAGGGCAGGCGGGTCGGGCGAAGGTTCGGCTGGGAATCGGGCATCGATCGGTGTCCTCTCTCTACGGGTTCTCCTGATGCCAACGAAAAAGGGGCCGGATCGCTCCGGCCCCTTTCCCAAATTCGATCGGTTCGATCGACTTACATGCCCGAGCCCGGACCGTAAGTGATGCGAACGCGACGGTTCTGCGGCTCGCGAACGCCGTCGGCGGTCGGGACGCGCAGGTCGTTTTCGCCGAAGCCTTCGCTGCTGATCCGCATATCGGGGATACCGCGGCTCGACAGGTAGGAGCGGACCGAGTCGTTACGACGCTCGGACAGGCCCTGGTTGTACTGCTTGGTACCCGAGGTGTCGGTGTAGCCCGCGAGCATGACCGAAGCCGACCCGCAATTGGCGTAAGCCGAAACCGCGTTGTTGAGAACCGAAGCCGCTTCCGGCGTGATCTCAGCCTTATCCCAATCGAAGAACACGATGTAGGGGCCGGTGTTGCACGGCGGCGGCGGCGGCGGGGTCGGCGCCGGCGGCGGCGGCGGCGGGGTCACCGGCGGCGGCGGCGGAGCCACCGGCGGCGGCGGCGCGGCCGGGGCGCCGAAGTTGTAGGTCAGCGTGCCGAGCAGCGAGTGGCTGCGCATCTTGGTTTCGACATCGCGACCCGCACGATCGATCAGATCGACGTTCGGCGCGTTGTAGAAACGATACTTCAGGCCAACGTCGACGTTGTCGGTCAGCGGCGCGCGAATACCGGCGAGAGCCTGCCACGCGAAGCCGGTGTCGGAATCGTCGAGACCGGCGGGGGCGCCGTTCACGTTGTAGATCGAAGCTTCGACATTGGTCCGGGCAACACCCGCGCCGCCGCCGACGAAGCCCTGAATGCCGTCATCGGGGCCGAAGTCGAGCAGGCCGTTGACCATGAAGCTCAGCGAACCGATGTGACCGGTCGCGTCGCCGGAACCCGTGCCCACGACGACACCCGGACCAGCGGGGAAGCCGGCCGCGGTGGTGACGATCGCTTCGTCGAAGCTCGCGCGACGGTAGCTGCCTTCGGCTTCCAGGCGGAACGGACCGAAATCATAGCCGACGAGGCCACCGAAATCATAACCGTAATCCGAGTCGAAGCTGGCGGCATCAGAAACGCCGTTGATATCCAGATCGGTGTCTTCGACGATCATCACACCGCCATCGGCCTCGACATACCAAGAGTTGTCGCGCGCCAAGGCAGGCGATGCTAGGGCCGTGGAGGCCATCGCCATTCCTATGACGAGTTTCCGCATTACGTAATTCCCCTTCTTATTGGAATTGAAGCCACCAAGAGGCTTCCCATCTAACTTTTCCTCTATTCAGAGGCAAGCGAGTAAAATCACGCTCCTGTTGCATAAAAGCCGCAAATGGCAAAGACTATGCGTCAAAAGGCTGGGACCTACCCTCCTGTCCTGCGCAAACGAGATGCACGTTCCGCGGTTCCGGCCTTAGCGAGAAAAAATTCCCGCGTTTCTCAACTGCCCGGTGATCGCGGCGATCGCGGCGCGCGCCTCGATGTCGACGGTATCGCCCCCGGCGGGCGCCGGGGCCACCGCCGGAGAGGACCATTGCACATCGTAGAAGCGCAGTCCCGCCGCGGCGCGATCCCACACCCGCATCCCGTCGCAGGGCTGCAGAAACAGCCAGTCGCCCATCGTGTGGATCGCGATCGCCTCGGCCTGCCCGGCCCACGCGCCCTCGGCGTTCGTCGCGACGAGCCAGCCCTGCCCTTCCGCCGGGTCGGGCGGGGGCGCGGCGCGCCTGTCCTCCACGACGGGGAAGAGGAGCGCATCGATCCGGGCCAGCGCCTCGTTGAGGAAGGCCTCTTTCTGGGCCTGCCCGGGATAGAGCAGCGGGAGGGCATGCCGCGGGGCATGATCGATCGGGACGAGGGGATCGGGCATGGTCGAAACTCCTGTACGATGGGGCGGGGAAAGTGTTGCCTTCCGGCAACGCGGACGTGTCGCTCAGAGGATGGCGAGCCGCAGGGCCGGGCCGGCGGCGAAGCTGCCGACCTGGCACACCCACAGCGGCATGCCGGCATAGCTGGCCGCGAGCCGCGCCCACTGCGCGGGGTCGAGGACCAGGAACGGTTCGCCTGCCAGCCCGATCAGCAGCAGCGCGGTCAGCCCGCGCAGGACCCAGGCGAAGACCGCCTTTCTGGCGCTCTTCTTGGCATCGCGCCACGCGCCCAGCAGCTCGCGCAGTTCGCCCAGATCCGCCTGCGCCTTCGCATCGGCAAGGCCCATCCGTGCCAGCGCGCGATCCGCGCCGAGATCGCTCGCCTCCTCCACGATGGCGCGCAGCGTCACCAGGTCGCTGCCCTTTGCCTGCGCCTCGGCCATCAGCCGGGCGAGCATGTCCACTCTGTGCATGTCAGTCACTCCAGTCCGAGGAGGGCGCGTTTCTCGCCGTCCGTCAGGAAGTCGGCGGCGCTGACCTGCGCCCACAGCTTCTCGCGATCCTCCGCCAGCGCGGGGATGCGGTCGAGATCGACCGTCGGCGCCGTGCCCGGGAACCAGGGGCTGAGCCCCTCGGCCACGCCCGACAGGATCTTGCCCGCCAGCGGCAGCAGCGTAAGCCGCCACAGCGCCCGGTTCGCCTCGCGGTAATTGGCGTAGGTGTTGTCGCCCGGCAGGCCGAGCAGCATCGGCGGCACGCCGAAAGCGAGCGCGATGTCGCGCGCCGCCGCCGCCTTCAGCGTGGCGAAATCCATGTCCGCCGGGCTCATCGCCATGGATTGCCAGGCGAGCCCGCCTTCGAGCAGCATGGGCCGGCCCGCATTGCCTTCGCCGGAAAACGCTCGCTCCAGCTCGGCCTTGAGCCGTTCGAACTGTTCGCCGGTCAGCCCCATGCCGTCGCCCGGCTGGTGGACCAGCGCGCCCGATGGCCGGGCGGCATTGGCGAGCAGCGCGCGGTTCCACTCGGTCGCGGCGTTGTGCGCGGCGACCGCGCGCTCGGCCGCGGCGAGGCAGCCGGCGCCGTAATGGTCGTCGCCGGGGTGGATGGACTTCAGATGTACGATCTCGGGCCAGCCGTTCTCGTCCTCCAGCGGGATCGCGACCGTGCGCCCGCCGAGCCGGTATTCATAGGCGGCGGGCCAGCCGTCGGGGCCGGGCACGATCGCCACCCGCTCTGGTCTGAGCGCGAACAGCTCCATCGGCACGCCCGCGCCGTCCTTCAGTACCTGGACATAGGCGTTGCCGTGCAGCAGCAGGTGCGCCGCCAGCGTCTCCAGCAGCGATTGCCCCGCCGACGTCGCGCCGATCAGCCGGGCGAGCGCCGGATCGGTGTCGGAGAGCGGCGCGCTGCCCACGCCCTCCGCCACGATCCGCACGCTGCGCTGCGCGACCGGGTTCTCGACGAAAGCCTGCCTGAGCGCGCCCGGGTAATCGAACGGCCGCTGCGCGGGCCCGCCCTCAAAAGCGGTCGCCCACGGCGAAACGAACCCGCGCGCGATCGGCACACGGGCGCCGCCCCCGCCCTTGAAGGCGGAAGCGATGGTAGTGAGGAAGGACATCCCCGGCTCCTTTGTGTTTGAAAATCGTCATTCGCGCGCAGGAGGGGATCCAGCGCAACAAGACACTTCGTCATTCCCGCGCAGGCGGGAATCCAGTACCCACGCGGCCATGCCGCGCGAAATCGCCCCGGTGACCTATCTCATGGTCTCGGCCCGCAACGGCACGATGTATGTCGGCGTCACCTCCAACCTGCTGCAGCGCGTGGTGCAGCACAGGGCCGGAACCTTCGAGGGCTCCGGCAAGCAATACGGCACCAAAACCCTCGTCTGGTTCGAGCCGCACGCGACGATGGAGCACGCCATCATTCGCGAAAAGCGAATCAAGAAATGGAACCGCGCGTGGAAGCTGCGGCTGATCGAACAGGCTAACCCGGACTGGCGCGACCTGGCACTGGAGTTCGGTTTCGAGCCATTGCGCTGACTGGATTCCCGCCTTCGCGGGAATGACGAGTGGGTGGGATTCCCGTCATTCCCGCGCAGGCGGGAATCCAGGACCGACCCGTTCACAAGTGCCTGATCCCCACTCGCCCGCTGCGCCCCAGCATCAGCTCGGTCAGCGCCCAAACCAGCGCGTCGGCGCGGTCGGGACTGCGGCCCGGGCCTTCGTAACTGCCGCCGGCCATCAGGCCGCACAGCTCGTCCTCCAGCTTCGCGAACAGCGCGGCGTGGCGCACACGGCCCGCCTCGTAGAGCGCGGCGACCGGTTCGGCGCGGGCGGCCTTGCCGCGGCTTGCATGGACCAGCCTGACCGGCAGGGTGATCTCCGCCGCGCGCAGCACGGATGCGACCATCGCGCCGCCCTGGTTGGCCTCCGCGATCACCCGGTCGGCGTTCCAGGCGTGCGCCGCATCGGCCACCGCGCGGGCCCAGCGTTCGGGGCTGGGCTGCTCCACGCTGGCATCGGCGAGGACCCGCGCGGTGCCGTCCGCCAGCAGCGCGGCGACCACGATGCCGCAGGCGTCGCCCTGGGCGCTGGCGGGCGGATCGACGCCGACGACGACGCGCGAGTAGAGGGGCGCGTCCGGCCCACCCCCCGGCCCCCTCCCGCAGGCGGGAGGGGGAGCGCCGTCCCGGCACCGTTCCAGCAGCGCGCGGCTCCACAGCGCGCCGTCCACTTCGGCGAGGAGTTCGCCGTTCAGCTCCTGCCGGCCGAAGCTGGTGCCGGCATAGAGCCGCTCGATCGCGCCCATGAAGGCGGGCGAAAGGTTGCGCGCATTGTCCAGCGTGGTGCCGCCGGTGACGCGGGTGCCCGCATCCTCGACCAGCCGCCGCACCAGCGGTACCGCGCGCGGGGTGGTGGTGACGACGCAGCGCGGATGGCGGCCCAGCCGCAGGCCGAGCTGGAGATTGTCCCAGCACGCCGCGGCGCGTCCACCCGCTTGCGACCACTTGCCCAGTTCGTCGCACCACGCATGGCTGTGCTGCGGGCCGCGCAGGGATTCGGGCTCGGCGGCGGAATAGAGCCGCGCCTCGGCGCCGCCGGGCCAGCGCAGCAGGTTGCGCGATGCCTCGAAACGCGGCCGTTGCCTGGCGCCCGCGATCGCGAGGAGCCCGCTCGGCCCCTCGACCATGATCGCGCGCGCTTCGGCCAGCGAGGCGCCGACCAGCGCGATCCGCGCGGTGCCGTCCGCCTGCGCCACCGCGCGCGCCCATTCCGCGCCGGCGCGCGTCTTGCCGAAGCCGCGCCCCGCCATCAGCAGCCAGGTCGACCAGTCGCCCGGCGGGGCGATCTGCCCGGCATGGGCCTGCAATTCCCAGTGAGCGCGGAACACCTGCCGTTCGTCGGCGGCCATGTCCTGCATGAAGTCGGCCCGCCGGCCGCGCTCGATCCTTCCCAGATAGCGGCCGCGCGCATCGGGTCGCTCACCCATCGGTCGGCTCCGGTGGCAGATCGCCGTCCTCCCGCCGCATCCTGTCGATGAGGTCGTTGATCGAGGCGATGATTTCTTCCTCCGAGCGTTCGTCCTGCCCGGCGCGGATTTCCGCGATGGTCTGGCGGTGCGCGGCAAGCAGGCGAATGGCGCTCGCGACGTCGATCTTGCGGTCGGCCATAGTCCCCCGCAGATACGCCAGCACCTCCATTTCCAGATGCTCGTAGCCCTCGTGCAGCGCGCCCCGCCATTTGAGCGCGAAGGCGGGATCGTCGCGCCGCACCCGGTAAGCGGTGGCGAGCGGCGTGTTGGCCGCCGCCGCGCTGGCCGAGACGTTGGAGGTCTGGGCCAGCGTTTCGAGGAAGGCGATCTTCCAGTGCGGGCTGCGTGCCGGGACCCGGCCGGTGTCGCGCGCGGCACGGGCGAGCGCCTCCTCCCACCGCGCGGCGAATGCGGCATTGGCCCTGCGCCGCTTTCTGGCGGTGTTCGGGGCGATCCCGCCGGCCCGCGCCGCGGCCGCCACGCTCTTTCCTTCGCGAAGGGCGGTGAAGAAGGGCTCTTCCCACGCCATGCGCGCGCCGTCGCCACGTGCCATCGACGCCTACTGAAACAAACGATGCTGCTGGATGTGCGACCCTGGCGAAACGAGTGCGGGCGACCCTCCTGCCAAAGGAGCGCCGCCCGTCCGAATCACACTATCGCGATGTTCCTTTCCTCTAACCAAAGAGCGTCACGATGTCAACTAAAAAGTGCCAGATAGGTTAATTAGCTCGCGATTGCCTCGCTTCGGAGGTTCGGCTAGGCGAGGGGCGCACCGCCGCATCGGGTCGCGCGCGGAACGGGTAAGGGCGCGCAGCCGATGGTACGGGGTCTCTACAACTGGGTGCTGGAAAAGGCCGCACACCGCCATGCCGTGTGGTGGCTGGCGCTGTTCTGCTTCGTGGAAGCGAGCTTCTTCCCCATCCCGCCGCACCCGCTGCTGGGCCTGATGTGCCTCGCCGAACCGAAAAAGGCGCTGCGCTTCGCCGCCGTCGCCACGCTGTCCTCGGTCGCGGGCGGGTTCCTGGGCTATGCCATCGGCTGGGGCCTCTACGACATCGTCGGCGAACAATTGCTGGCCGCGCTGCACCTCACCGAAAGCTTCCCCGTCGCCGCCTGCTACCTGCGCGAGGCGGGGTTCTGGATCTTCGTCGCCAAGGGCGCGACGCCGATCCCGTTCAAGCTGCTGACCATCACCGCGGGCTTCATCGGGATGAACCTGGTGACGTTCTTCTTCGCCGCCGTCATCAGCCGGGCGATCAGCTTCATGATCGTGGGGCTGCTGTTCCGCCTGTTCGGCGCCCCGATAAAGCGCTTCATCGACAAGTATCTCGGCCTTGTCACCGCCGGCTTCATCGTGCTGGTGATCGGCGGAGTGCTGGCGGTCACGCTACTGGAGGGGGGCGGCGCGGCGAAGGATCGCTGCGCGAACGCGACGCAGGTCCATGCGGGAACCGGGCTCTGACGGGATGCCGCGGCGGGCCGGGTTGGCCCGCGCACCCCGACCTTCGCGGGCCGGCGGTCGTGGCGATGGCGGCGAAGCTGCGCAACCTGCCGTTCTCGAACCGGCTGGCCTGAACGCCGTCGCCCGATCGGTGTGCGCGGTGGCCGAGCCCGCGTGGGCCCGGTCCACCGCGCGAGCCGGGTGTTCTCAGCTCTCGAACTTCGTTTCCAGCGTGATCTCGCAATCGAGCAGCTTGGAAATGGGGCAGCCGGCCTTCGCCTTGTTGGCCAGCTCCTCGAACTTCGCCTGATCGGCCTCGGCGATCCTGCCGGTCAGCGTCAGCGCCGATTTCGACACCTTGAACCCGCCCTCGGGATCGTCCTCCAGCGTGACCTTGGCGGTCGTTTCCAGATTGCCGTCCTCGTAGCCGGCATCGGCGAGCTGGATCGACAGCGCCATGGTGAAGCAGCTGGCATGCGCGGCGGCAATCATTTCCTCGGGGTTGGTGCCCGGCTTGTCCTCGAACCGGGTGTTGAACCCGTAGGGATGGTCGAGCGCGCCGCTCTTCGTCCTGATGTGCCCTTTGCCCGATTTGCCGAGCCCGTCGTAAGTCGCGGTGGCGGAATTGGTGGTCTTCATGAAACACGTCTCCTTTCGTCAGGCAGACGCGCAAGAGGCCACCGACGTTCCCTAGGCCAGGATGCCCACCGCCTTGCCCGCCGCCTCGAACATCTCGAGGATCGTGCCGACCTCTTCCTCGCTGTGTTCGGCGCACAGCGAGCAGCGCAGCAGGGTCATGTTGGCGGGCGTCGCCGGCGGGCGGGCGAGATTGACGTAGAGCCCTTCGGTCAGCAGCGCCTGCCACATCGCCGCGCCCTGCTCCAAATCGGGCATGATGACGGCGACGATCGCGCTTTGCGGCTCGTCCGTGCCGAGCTGGAAGCCGAGGGCTTTCAGCCCGGCATGGAGACGCTGGGAATTCTCCCACAGATGCGCGCGCTTCTCGGCACCCGCCATCAGCTTGCGGATGCTGGTCGCGGCGGTGGCGACCACGCTCGGCGGCAGGCTGGCGGTGAAGACGTAGGGACGGCAGACCAGCCGCATGATCTCGAACTTGGGGTGGTTGGAGACGCAGAAGCCGCCCACCGTGCCCACGCTCTTGGAGAAGGTGCCGATGACGAAATCGACCTCGTCGAGAATACCCTGTTCCTCGGCCACGCCGCGCCCGTGCTCGCCGATGAAGCCCATCGAGTGCGCCTCGTCGACCAGCACCATCGCGCCGTTTTCCTTCGCAATGCGGACCATGTCCTTCAGCGGGGCGACGTCGCCCAGCATGGAATAGACGCCTTCCAGGACCACCAGCTTGCCCGCGCCTTCGGGAATGCGCTTCAGCCGCTTCTCCATCGCCTCGATGTCGTTGTGCTTGAACGGCACGACCTCGGCATCGCCCAGCTTGCACCCGTCCCAGATGCTCGCGTGGCTGTCGATGTCGAGGACGATGTAATCGCCCTTGCCGGCGATGGTGGAAATGATGCCGAGATTGGCCTGGTACCCGGTGGAAAAGACCATCGCGTGGTCCATCCCGTAGAATTCCTTCAGCGCGTCCTCGCACTCGCGATGGCCCTGATAGGTGCCGTTCAGCACCCGGCTGCCGGTGGTGCCCGACCCGAAATCGCGCAGCGCCTGCTCGCCCGCCTCGATCACCTGCGGATCGAAGGTCATGCCCATGTAGTTGTAGGTGCCCAGCAGGATCGTCTCGCGCCCGTTGCAGATCGCGCGGGTGGGGGAGAGCACCTGTTCCATCACCAGGTTGAACGGATCCTCCGCCCCGCCCGCCAGCAGGGTTTCGCGCGTCTGGATCAGGGCATCGAACTTGCTGAACAGGTCCGCATCGCCGCCCGCGCGGGTCTGCGGCTTGTCCGACGTCGCCAGCGCCTCGCTCATGCGTCGGCCTGCAGCTTGGTCACGGCATCGACCAGCTGGCCGTAGGTCTCGATCTCGGCCTGCTGGTTCATCGAGATGATGATGTCGAATTCGTCCTCGATCGCGGCGACGAAATCCATCACCGTCAGGCTGTCGAACTCCAGGTCGCCCTGGAAGGTCGTGGCGTCGGTGATGGGCTCGCCCTTCTTGTTGAAGGGTTCAATCAGGGTGCGGATCTTCCGGTCGACCTCGGCGCGGTCCATGGCAAATGTCCTCGTATCAGATGTCCCTCGCGGCAAAGCGGGGGCGCGGGTGACTTGTCAAGGTCTGCGCGTGGCTCATGCGGCGGCCAGCAGCCGCTCCACGCAGGCGGAAAAGGGGCCGATGGAGACCGGCTTGGACAGGTAGTCGGCCGCGCCCGCATCGCGGATGCGTTCCTCGTCGCCCTTGCCGGCATAGGCGGTGACGGCCAGGATCGGCACCGTCGCCAGCGCGCTCTCGCGCTTCATCTGGGCGATGAGGTCGAGGCCGGAGATGTCGGGCAGCTGGATGTCCATGATCGCGAGATCGGGCCGGAACTCGCGCGCGGCGGGCAGGGTGCTGGCCCCGTCGGCGCAGCCCAGCACCTCGTGGCCCTTCGCGCGCAGCACGTCGCAGAACAATTTCCGGTTGAGGTCGTTGTCCTCGACAACCAGTATTCTCTTTGCCACGGCGGTGCCCATCCTTTCGGGGGTTACCTCTAGGCCAGCCACGGGACCCAAGACAATCATTCGCGACCGCAAACCGACCGAACATTCGCCCGGCGATCCCGATGCGCTGGCTCTCAACGCGCTGGGCTGGGTGCTGACCGACGACGACCGGGCGGAGCGGCTGCTGTCGCTCACCGGCCTGACGCCCGAGGTGCTGCGCGACCGGCTGACCGATCCGCAGGTCCTCGCCGCGGTGCTCGATTTCCTCGCCAATCACGAACCCGACCTGCTGCTCGCCGCCGACGCGCTGGGGGTGGACCCGGCCGACCTCCTCGCCGCGCGCGAAAGGCTGGCGCGATGAGCGGCGCCGGGGACCGCCGCCCGCTGGTCATCTGCGACTGCGACGAGGTGCTGCTGCACATGGTCAGCCATTTTCGCGACTGGCTGGCGCAGGAGCACGCGATCGACTTCAGCCTGCAGGGCAACGATTTCGCCCGCGCGATGCGCCGCCAGGATACCGGCGAGCTGGTCGAACAGGCGGAAATCTGGCGCCTGCTCAACGCCTTCTTCGACAGCGAGATGGACCGGCAGGATCCCATTCCCGGCGCGATGGAGGCGATGGAGACGATCGCCCAGCACGCCGAGGTGGTGATCCTGACCAATTTGCTGGACGAGCGGCGCGACCGCCGGGCGGAGCAGCTGCGCCGCTTCGGGCTGGATGTGGAGGTCTATACCAACCAGGGGCCCAAGGGCCCGGCGATCGCCGCGATCATAGACCGGCACGCGCCGACGAAGACGATCTTCATCGACGATCTCGCCCAGCATCACGGCTCCGCCGCGCAGGAGGTGCCGCAGGTCATCCGCCTGCACCTGTGCGGCGAACCCTCGCTGGCGCCCCATATCCCCTGCGGCAAGGAAGCCGGCCACGCGCACGCCCGGATCGACACCTGGGACGAGGCCCTGCCGTGGATACTCGAACATCTGAAGGAGGACGCATGAGCATCGAACGTCGTTTGCAGGAACTGGGTCTGAAACTGCCCGAGGCGGCGGCGCCTGTCGCGAGCTACCTGCCGGTCGTGGTCAATGGCGGGTTCGCCCACGTCTCGGGCCAGTTGCCGTTCATCGACGGCGAGCTGGTCAAGGGCCGGTTGGGAGAGGACGTCGCGCTGGAAGACGGCGTCGCCGCCGCGCGCGCCTGCGGCCTGATGATCCTGGCACAGCTGCACAAGGCGCTGATCCCTCTCGACCGCGTGGCGCGGGTCGTGAAGCTGGGCGCGTTTGTCAGTTCCACGCCCGATTTTCTCGACCAGCCCAAGGTCGCGAACGGCGCGTCGGACCTGATGTTCGACGTGTTCGGCGAATCGGGCCGGCACGCGCGCGCCGCGGTCGGCGTATCCGCCCTGCCGCTGGGCGCGGCGGTGGAGGTCGATGCGATTGTCGCTCTTCACCCCCATTGATCGCTGGCAAGCCCCGGCCCCGCCGCCGGGGCTGGCCGACTGGCTGGGGGAGTGGCGCTATGCCCACCGCGGCCTGCATGGCGGGCAGTATGGCGGGGCGCGGGTGGAAAACTCGCTGTCCGCCTTCCGCGCCGCCATCGATGCGGGGCTCGGCATCGAATGCGACATCCAGCGCAGCCGCGACGGGCAGGCGATGGTGTTCCACGACTGGGACCTCGACCGGCTGACGGATGAAAGCGGCCCGGTGATCGCGCGCTCCGCCGCGGATCTGGCGGCGCTGCCGCTGGCCGGCGGGTCCGACACCATCCCCACGCTCGACACCCTGCTGCGCGAGGTGGCGGGCCGCGTCCCGCTGCTGATCGAGATCAAGTCGCGCGACGGCATGCCGGTGGTGCCGGTCTGCCGCGCCGTGCGCAACGCGCTGCAGGGTTATGGCGGGCCGTTCGCGATCATGAGCTTCGACCCGCGCATTCCGCGCTGGTTCGCGCGCGAGATTCCGGCGATGCCGCACGGCCTGGTCGTGACGGAGGAGGATGCGCGCGGGTTCGAGGGGCTGTGCCGCCGCCACGCCGCGCTGTGGCACGCGCGCCCCGCCTTCCTCGCCTACGACATTCGCGACCTGCCCAGCACTTTTGCGCAAGGCCAGCGCGCGCGCGGGCTCAAACTGCTGACCTGGACCGTGCGCAGCGAGGCGCAGCACGCCACCGCGACGCGCTATTGCGACGCGCCGGTGTTCGAGGAGGTCGCCCGCGCGTGAGCGAACTCGTCGCCCGCATCCGCTCCGGCGTGTCCGCTTTCGATGCCGCGCAATGGGACGCGCTGGCAGAGCCGGACCATCCCTTCGTCTCGCACGCCTTCCTGACCGCGCTGGAGGATTCGGGCAGTGTCGGCCCCGGAACCGGCTGGGATCCCGTTCCGCTCGCGATCGAGCGGGCAAGCGGCGCGGATGGCACCGACGAAGAAGAAGGCGGCGGCGTGCCGCTGGCGGTGCTGCCCGCTTATCTGAAGGGACACAGCCAGGGCGAATACGTGTTCGACCATGCCTGGGCCGATGCGTGGGACCGGGCCGGCGGGTCCTATTATCCCAAGCTGCAGATCGCGGTGCCGTTCACCCCCGCGACCGGGCCGCGCCTGCTGCTGGCGGACCAGACGCTCGCCGCTCCGCTGCTGCGCGCGGCCGAGATGTTCTGCGAACAGAACGGTATTTCGGGCGCGCACGCCACCTTCCTCAGTCCCGAGCAGGTGCCCCTGTTCGAAGCGGCGGGATGGATGATCCGGTCCGACATCCAGTTCCACTGGGAAAATCGCGGCTATGACAGCTTCGACGCATTTCTGGGCGCGCTTGCCAGCCGCAAGCGCAAGACCCTGCGCAAGGAACGCGACCGCGCGCAAGCCGCGGTGGACGAAATCCGGCACCTGACGGGCGACGATCTGACGGAGGATGTGTGGGACGCGTTCTGGCGCTTCTATCAGGACACCGGCGCGCGAAAATGGGGCCGGCCCTATCTGACGCGCGAGGCGTTCAGCCTGCTGGGGCAGCGGATGGCCGACAAAATCCTGCTGGTCTTCGCCTACCAGGACGGCGAGCCGGTGGCAGGCGCGCTCAACGTGATCGGGGGCGAGGCGCTGTACGGCCGGTACTGGGGCGCTACGCGCGACATCCCCTTCCTGCATTTCGAGCTGTGCTATTACCAGGCGATCGACGCCGCGATCGCGCGCGGGCTGGCCCGGGTGGAGGCAGGCGCGCAGGGCGGGCACAAGCTGGTGCGCGGGTACGAACCGGTCCAGACCCGTTCGGCGCACTGGATCGCGGACCCCGGCTTTCGCGCCGCCATCGCCGATTTTCTGGAGCGGGAGCGGCAGGGCGTGGCGACCGACCAGCTGTTCCTGGGCGAACGGACGCCGTATCGAAAGGACGGATAGGGCGGCGGCCCGTCAGGCGGCGCGGCGCCCCGCCGACAGCCATTCGCGCGCGCGCCGCTGTGCCTCGGCGATGTCGCGCGCGGTCATCTCGTCGGCGATGTCGGCGCGGCACCAGGACGACGGTTCGTGCCCCTGCGCCGCGGCGAGATTGAACCATTTGTGCGCCTCGATCATGTCGCACGGCACGCCGTGGCTGCCGGTCGAATACATGATGCCGAGATTGTAGAGCGCGTCGATATCGCCGCGCCCGGCATCCCCCAGGCATTCGGCGATGATCTCCAGCGCCAGCGCGGGCGGCGCGTCGCGACTGCCCTCGATACTCTTGAGCTGCATATCCAAATTCCCCCGTTCGCATGCGGCCCACCGGCATGGCGGTCCTCTTGCGATCACAAGGCCTCGGCCATCGTGGTAAAGATTGCGTTAACCGCGAGGGCGCGCGCGGGGCCGAGCGGCGCGGGCGTGTGGGGAGTGTTGCCCGCATGCATCACCGGTGTGCGCATGTCCCTGTCCATCGGTACAAAGTGCGCTTGTGCGACCCCGCGCGCCCTCCTATAGGCGCGCTCACTGATCGGCGGAGGCTGCTGCGGGGTCGCACTCGCTCGTAACCGGGGCCGGCGTAACGAGCTGAAGGGGATTGCATGTCCGCTTTGCCGAACGATGACAGTGCTATCCTCTCGCGGGCGAATGCGGCGCTCGACGACGGCTATGTGCCGGACGAGGACGAGCCCTACATGAACGAGCAGCAGCAGCATTATTTTCGCAAGCTGCTGATCGAGTGGAAGCGTTCCATCCATTCCGATGCGGGCTCGACGCTGCAGAACCTGCAGGACGGTCCCTTGCGCGAACCCGACATCGCCGATCGCGCGTCGAGCGAGACAGACTGGAGCATCGAACTGCGCACCCGCGATCGCCAGCGCAAGCTGATCGCCAAGATCGACGCCGCGCTGCGCCGTATCGACGAAGGGGAATACGGCTATTGCGAGGTGACCGGCGACCCGATCGGGCTAAGGCGCCTGATCGCCCGGCCCGTCGCCACGATGAGCGTGGAAGCGCAGGAAGCGCACGAGCGCCGCGAGAAGGTCTCCCGCGACGACTGACCGCGTCGCGTGCGCGGCCGCATTTGCCCGCGCGGTTGCGGCGAAGCGTGGTTTTAACGCGGCGTTATCCGCAACCTTAAACCTTCCTTAGGCGCGCGGGGCCTATATCTTCGGATGAAGCGGCGGGCCACCCGACCTGCCGGCACGGGTCAAGAACAACGGAGACGGCACCACCCATGTCTGCGGTCGACACGCGCAGTATTTCACGCGACAGCCTGTTCCTGCTGGCCGAAGTGTCGGTGGCGGAAGGCGCGCCCGTGCGCGTGAAGGTGCGCAACCTGTCGTCCGGCGGCATGATGGCCGAAGGCAACGTGCATCCCCAGCGGGGCGCGAAACTGTCGGTCAACCTGCGCAATGTCGGCTGGGTCGGCGGCACCGTCGCCTGGACCCAGGACGACCGCTTCGGCATCGCCTTCGACGAGGAAATCGATCCCAAGAGCGTGCGCGCCCCCGCGCAGGCAGGCGCCGATTACGAACCGCCCCGCTTCGCCCGCCCGGCGGTTCGCGACCCGCGCTTCACCGGCGGGCCCGCGCGCAAGATCTGAACGATCGGGCGCTGACCGGGGCGCCGCACCCTGCTATCGGGCAGGGACCATGCGTCGCGCCTTTCCCCTCATAAGTTTCCTGGCCTTCCTCGCCGCCGCGTGCGGCGGGGCGGAGGACGAAGGCGGCGTGGCGCTCGCCACGATCGATTCCAGCCCGCTCGCCTTCGACGACGGGATGCGGCTGTCCTATGCGGGGCAGCAATTGCGCGGGGCCACCGCGCAGGGGCTGGTGACGCTGGACCAGACGGGCGAGGTCGTCCCCGCCGCCGCCGAAAGCTGGATCGTCACCGACGAGGGGCGCAGCTACATCTTCCGCCTGCGGCAGGCGCGCTGGCCCGACGGCGACGACCTGACCGCGCGCGAGGTGCGTGCCTCGCTGCGCGCGACGATGCGCGATCTTGCCGGCACCTCGCTCGGCCTCGACCTGCGGCGGGTGCGCGACGTGCGGGTGATGACGGGGCGCGTGATCGAGATCCGGCTGTCGAGCCCGATGCCCGAATTCCTCCACCTCCTCGCCCAGCCGGAACTCGGCATCCGCCGGCCCCCTTCCGCCGCGGGGCTCGGGCCGATGCGGCTGACGCGCGACGGGGCGGTGGCGCGGCTGGCCCCGCTCGATCCCGATTCGCCCGACCCCGACCGGATCGACCCGCGCCGCGCGCTCTCGCTGCGCACCCTGCCTGCCGGGACCGCGGTGGACCGGTTTCGCGACGGACAGCTCGCCGCGATCTTCGACGGGCGACTGCCCAACTGGCCCTTCGCCGACGTCGGCCCGCTGTCGCGCGGCACCGTGCGGCTCGACCCCGCGCTCGGCCTGTTCGGGCTGGAATTCCTGAACGCGGACGGCCTGCTGGCGGACCCGGCCCGGCGCGAGGCGCTGTCGATGGCGATCGACCGCGAGGCGCTGTTCGGCCCGTTCAACATCGGCGGGGTCAGCTACGAGACGCGCGTGGTGCCCGACGCGGTCGAATCGCCCGCCGGGGTCGACGGGCAGCGCTGGCCCGACCTCGGCATGGAGCAGCGCCGGGCCGAGGCGCGGCGCCGCATCGCCGGCTGGAGCGCGGGCGCGGCGAGCCAACAGTCGGGCGAGGAGACGGGCAAGCAGAGGGGCGAGAAGGCGCGCCAGCCGACGCTGCGCCTGCGCCTGCCGCCGGGGGAGGGCAGCGACATGCTGTTCGCCGGGCTGGCCAGCGATTTCGCCGCCATCGGCGTCCGGCTGGAACGGGCGGGCAAGGGCGGCCCCGCCGATCTTGCGCTGACCGACCGGCTGGCCCGCTACGCCGCGCCGCGCTGGTTCCTCAACCAGTTCAACTGTTCGCTGTCGGTGGCGATCTGTTCGCAGGACGCCGACCTGCTGGTGGAGCAGGCGGTGGCCGAGCCCGACGGCGCGCGCAGCGCCAACCTGATCGCGGAGGCCGAGGGCGCGCTGGCCGCGACCGAACCCTTCATCCCCCTTGCCATGCCGATCCGCTGGTCGATGGTGCGCGGCTCGCTGGGCGGGTTCGCGGAGAATCGCTGGGGCTGGCATCCCTTGTTCCCGATCGCGTCCGCCCCCACCTCGTAAAGGGTGAGAGAGGAACGCGACCCCATGACCGATGCCGAGCGCACCCGCCCGATGGGCCTGGACCTGCCGACCGGGAACGACCCCGCCTCCATCCGCCGCCGGGTGGAAGCGATGGAGCAGTTGCTGGAACGCAGCCTGCGCGTGCCGGGCACCAATTACCCGATCGGGCTCGATTCGATCGTCGGGCTGATCCCCGTCGTGGGCGATTTCATTACCGCGGCGATGGGCGCCTACATCGTGTGGGAAGCGCGCAATCTCGGCCTGCCGAAGTGGAAGCTGTGGCGCATGGGCGGGCACCTCGCCTTCGATACCGCGCTGGGCGCCGTGCCGCTGGTGGGCGATGCGTTCGACTTCCTCTACCGCTCCAACAGCAAGAACCTGAAGATCATCAAGAAGCACCTCGACAAGCATCACCCGGCCCAGCGCACCATCGACGGCTGAGAGGGGCGACGGCTGACGCGCGTGGCGGCCCCGCTGCGCGTCCAACCGGTTTCGTCCGCAACCAGGCCGCGCTAGGGACAGGCATGGCGAAAACCGACGTAACCTATTCCTCCTATCTCGACCTCGACCGCGTGCTGGCCGCGCAGCACCCCGTATCGGGGGCCGACGACGAGATGCTGTTCATCATCGTCCACCAGGCGAGCGAGCTGTGGCTCAAGCTGTGCCTGCACGAATTGCAGCGCGCGCGGCGCTGCGTGGTGGCGGACGACCTGCGCCCGGCGTTCAAGATGCTGGCGCGCGTCGCCCGGGCGCAGGGGCAGCTGATCCAGAGCTGGGACGTGCTCAGCACCATGACTCCGCACGATTATTCGCAGCTGCGCCCGCATCTGGGCGGGTCGAGCGGGTTTCAGAGCGCGCAGTACCGGATGATGGAATTCCTGCTGGGGGGCCGCAATCCCAACATGGTGACCATGCACGAGGCCACGCCCGACGTGGCGCGGGACCTGCGCGCCGAACTCGGCCGGCCCAGCCTGTACGAGGAATGCGTGGCGCTGCTCGCCCGGCGCGGCTTCGAAATTCCGGACGAGGTGTTCGACCGCAACCGGGAAAGCCCTTGGGAACGCAGCGAGGCGGTGGAGGCCGCATGGGCGGCGATCTACCGCGATCCGCAAGGGCACTGGGATCTCTACGAGCTGGCGGAGAAGCTGGTCGACCTCGAATACCATTTCCAGCGCTGGCGCTTCGGCCATCTGAAGACGGTGGAGCGCATCATCGGCTTCAAGAAGGGGACCGGCGGCACGCCCGGCGTACCCTATCTGGGCAAGGTGCTGGACCAGGCCTTCTTCCCCGAACTGCTGAGCGTGAGGACCGCATTGTGACCGACCAGATCCTGGCCCGCGCGCGCGAAATGGACGCGGCCGATCCGCTGGCGCCGTTCCGCGACCGTTTCACCCTGCCCGACGGGGTGATCTATCTCGACGGCAATTCGCTCGGCGCTCTGCCGAAGGCGACCCCCGCGCGGCTGGAGGAGGTCGTGCGCGGCGAGTGGGGCGAAGGGCTCATCCGCAGCTGGAACGACGCCGACTGGATCGGAATGCCGCAGCGCGTGGGTGGCAAGATCGCCCCGCTGATCGGCGCGCGCCCGAACGAGGTCATCGTGGCCGATTCTACCAGCGTGAACCTGTTCAAGCTGATCGCCGCCGCGCTGGCCATGCGGCCCGGTCGCAAGGTCATCCTGTCCGAACCGGGCAATTTCCCCACCGACCTCTACATGATCGCCGGGCTGGAGCGGCAGGGCCTGGCCGAGCGGCGGCTGGCCGGGCGCGGCGCCATCGCCGATGCGCTGGACGGCGATGTCGCGCTGCTGATGCTGACCCACGCGCATTACAAGACCGGCGAACTGTTCGACATGCCCGCGCTGACCGGCGCCGCGCACGATGCGGGCGCGCTGGTGCTGTGGGACCTGTCGCATTCGGGCGGCGCGCTGC